>CAZKYC010000006.1:4653-90329 GCA_964556895.1 uncultured bacterium
CACACCGAAGCGAACAGAGATGTACACGCCCCAAAGCGCGATGGTATGACAAAGAAAGCCATCTCAAAAATTTGCTTAACTGTACAATCGTAATCTTTTTTAAGCAGACTCTTACAGGGGCGGGTGCAACTCGGCGAGCGCCTGTGCAAATGGGCGGAAGCCCACACCGAAGCGAACAGAGATGTACACGCCCCAAAGCGCGATGGTATGACAAAGATTTTTGGGATGGCCTAAAAGAAATTTGACCGTGTAATTAAATGGGAGTTTGAAATGCAAAAAGTAAGCCTTTTTGTGAATGGCGCCTTCAGGCTGGCAGCCTTTCTGACAATTTGCTTGGCCATCCATCCCAACAACGCACAAGAATTTAATTTTGTAACGCTCCAAGAGACGTTTGCCGCTCACTGCACCTTCTGTCACAGCGCTCAAGACAAAGTCGGCGGCCTCGACTTAGAACAATACGATACTCTCGAAAAAATGTTAGGCGACCTTCATGTTTGGACAAACGTCATCTCCCGCGTCAAAGCAGGAGAGATGCCGCCAAAAAATTCACTACCGCTTGACGAAAACCAACAGAACCAAATCGTCAATTGGCTTCAGACTGCGATTCAAGAGTCGCTATGCAGCGATGGAATCTCTCCAGGCCCGCATACCGTGCGCCGCCTAAACCGAAACGAATACTCAGCGACCATTCGCGACCTCTTGGGCATCCATTTTGATTCAGGCAGCAGCCTGCCAGCCGACGGTTCGGGCGGAGAGGGGTTCGACAATGCGGCGGAGACGCTCTTTTTGTCGCCTGTTCATGCTGAGCGTTATCTTGAGTCAGCCAAAAAGGCGCTTGACTACGCCGCCAAAGAAGATAAAGCGCGACAGAGGTTGTTGATCTCTTCGCCGGATGAAACCACCAGCGCATACGAAGCCGCTGAGAAGACATTACAACGTTTCGCGTCCCGCGCTTTTCGGCGCCCAGTGAAAGAAGCCGAGCTCGAACGCTATATGACACTGTTTCAAACGATGTATAAGCGTAGCGAAGCGTTTGAGACCTCGGTGTTTTACGCCATGCAAGCGATATTGATCTCGCCCCACTTTTTGTTTCTCATCGAAGAGCCAAACCAGAGCGACATGGTGCGTCCCATTACCGATTATGAGCTCGCCAGCCGATTGTCGTATTTTTTGTGGACGAGCATGCCCGACGACGAACTCTATGAACTCGCCGCAGAACGAAAGTTACACGTCAAACGCGTTCTTAAAAAACAAATTGAACGCATGCTCAACGAACCCAAACAAGAAGAATACCGCGAGCGAAGTTCTATCAATTATGAAGACCGAAAATTTCACGAGTTTGCCACCCACTTCATCAGCCAGTGGCTGGGCACGCGCGAGCTTGGCGTCGGCAGCCAACCGGACACAAAAAAATTTCCACGGTATAACAGCATTCTTGAATCTGCAATGAAGTATGAACCCGTCTATATGTTCCAAGAATTGTTGGCGAACGATTTGTCTCTGCTACACCTCATCGAATCAGACTTCACCTTTGTCAGCCGCCAATTGGCCCAACATTATGAAATCCAAGACCAAGTAAACGTGCCCAACCAACAGCTGACCCGCGTTGCCTTGCCTGAAGGCAGCAAACGCGGCGGCATTTTGACCATGGCAGGCGTGTTAGCGGTCAACTCACTGCCCCACCGCACCAGCCCGGTGCTACGCGGCGCCTGGATTATGGACGCGGTCTTAGGAACGCCGCCTCCACCGCCGCCGCCCAATGTGCCTGAATTGCCCGAAACCCTCTCAGATGAAAAACCAAAAACGCTGCGCGAACGGTTAGAGATTCATCGCGAAAACCCCGCCTGCGCTTCATGCCATGACCGCATCGACCCGCTTGGGTTCGGCTTGGAAAACTTTGACGCGATCGGACGCTGGCGAGACAAAGACGAAGGCCAATTCATCGACGCCAGCGGCCAACTGTCAAACGGCGACCAGTTTGACGGTCCCGACGGGTTAAAGCAAATCTTGCTCAAACGCAAAGACGATTTCATTCGACACTTGACCGCGAAGATGCTGGGGTACGCTCTGGGCCGTGGGCTAGTGATGGAAGATTACTGCACCGTCGACCAGATCGTCGAACAGCTCAAACAGAACGATTACAAAGCCCAGACTCTGATTTGGGGAATCATACAGAGCGTGCCGTTTCGCTATCACCGCCCAACCGAACCAGCCCCAACGCAGGTGGGATTGGCAAACTAAAGCATTAATTATATTGTTCTAAGGTTCTTCCGATATTAGAGTACTTCCCTTGCTGGATGACCTGAAATTTGGTCAAAAAACGATATTCGTCCTATCAATAATAGACACAACTCAGGCATGGGTGCAACTCTGGGAGCGCCTGTGCTAAATAGCAGAGCAGCGCCGAAACGAACAGAGTTGAGCCCAGACCTAGATATAAAATTTGTCAATCGTGGCTTTTGATTTGATTATTTCAGTAAACTTTTCTATAATGCGTAATGCACCAATTTGGAGTGATTGAATGGGGACGCGATCAACGAGGCTTTCACGCCGTACATTACTCAAAGGCACTGGCGCCGCGCTGGCCTTACCATGGCTTGAGGCGATGGCGCCGCAATCGGGTTTCGCCGACACAAAAAACCAACACAACCCACCTGGCGCCCCGGTTCGTATGGCGGCGTTGTTTATGCCCAACGGTGTTCATCCCAAAATGTGGACGCCATACACAGACGGCGGCAACTTCGAACTGTCTCCTTCGCTAACTCCATTAAACGATTTACAAAATGATATTCTGGTATTAACCAACCTCTGGAACCAAGGCAGCAACACCGGCGACGGCCATTATGTCAAAGCAGCGGGGTTTTTGACCTGCCGCACCATCAACAAAACCGTTGGAATTGATTTAAACAGCAACGGCGTTTCAATGGATCAACTCGCCGCACAACACGCGCGCGCGAAAACACCGATTTCATCCTTAGAACTTGGCACAGAACCCGTACATACTGGCGTAGACGCAAATGTGGGGTATACCCGCGTCTATGGCGGCCACATCGCTTGGCGCACGCCGACAAACCCGCTCGCTAAAGAGATCAAACCCAGGCTTGTTTATGAGCGTATGTTCCGCGCAAGCCAACTCGGCCCCAAAGACGCACGCGATGATAAACCCTTGCTTGATCTGGTTCTCGAAGACGCTCACCAGCTTAAAGGGCGCCTAGGCTCTACAGACAAAAACCGAATGGACGAATATCTCCACTCTGTCCGTACGCTCGAAGAGCGAATCGAACGCGCTAACAACCCTAACGATGAGCCTTGGGAACTTCGCGCCGAATTTGACCCTGTAGACAGACCGCCAGAGGGAATCCCCAAGAGCCATGCTGAGCATGTGCGCTTGATGATGGACCTGATGGTTCTGGCGTTTCAGACTGATACGACTAGGGTTTGCACCTTTATGTTCGGAAACTCGGTGAGCAACAAAAACTTCTCATTTGTCGATGGCGTTGACGGGGCCCATCACTCGATTTCACACCATCAGAAAGACAAAGAAAAACTTCGCCAATACCAACTGATCAACCAATGGCACGTCGAACAATACGGCTATCTGCTCAACCGTTTGAAATCCATCAAAGAAGGCGAAACGACGCTGCTAGACAATTCAATGGTCTTGTTTGGGTCGGGTCTCAGCGATGGCGACCGCCATGACCCACACAACCTGCCGATCATTATAGGCGGGCGCGGCGGTGGACGCATCCGTACTGGATTTCATAATATTTACGGAAAAGACACGCCGCTCGCAAACCTGTATGTCTCCATGCTTGACGCCTTTGGCTGCCCGGTTGAGCGTTTCGCTGACAGCACGGGCCACCTGCCAGGCGTTTTAGTTTAGATCGATTCAATATTTACACACAGATGCTTCCCTAAAACAACAGACGAATAATGAGCATATTTTCTCAACTTTAATAATAGAGTGTCTTGACATTTAATCGGTTTTTTTGTTCAATAGACAATTATAGAAAGTTATTTTCATAACTAAATACATGGGGAGGTAACACAGTATGAAAAAATTAGGTATGGTCATGCTCGGTGTATGCGTGTTTGCTGCATCCGGCGTAATGGCGCAAGACGCGCCGCTTTCACTTAGCGCTGGTTGGGCGAACGCAGCGCCAACCATCGACGGCGTTGTAAACTTGGATGAGTACGCAACCGCTGCTCGAATCAGTATCAATGCGTTAGATGAAATCCCGCCAGGCGTCACCACAGAAGATTCTACTCTTGTCGGCGGGCCAAACAGCGACGGCAAGCAGTCAATTGAAGACTCAAGCGCGCTAGTCTATATCATGAACGACGGCGATAATTTCTATCTCGCTTTCGACATCACTGATGATGTGCTTGATGTCAGTCTTTCGGACAATTTCCGCAACGATGGTATCGAAATTCGTATCGATTCTGACAACAATAAGTCAGATGACCGAGAAACTGGCGTCGACTTCTTCCCCACCATTCTGCGTGATGGAAAAACCGGCGACTTTGTTGCTGAATTTGAAGAAGCGGCGACAAGCGAAAAAGCCGACGGAACAGGCTTTATGGCTGAATATCGCGTAAGCGCCCAGACGTTTGCCGATATTATCGGCTTTGACGTCGCCATCAATGACAGCGACGACCCCGCAGAGCAAAACCGCGACACCCAGTATCGTTGGACAGGCGCTGATGACGCCGCGTGGAACGACCCATTCAAATGGGGCGACCTGACCTTGGCCACCGGCCCAGGCAATGGCGTCTTTGGCCGCATGGTCTCAGGCCAAGCGACAACCACCCCGACTTTAGACGGTACACTCGAAGACGGCGAATGGGCTGGCGCTACCATGGTTGCTTGGGACGCCAACGACGAAATTCGTCCTGGCGTCACCACTGAAGACGCCGGCTTAGTTGGCGGTCAGTTTGGCAATGGCAAGCAAACCTACGAAGACTCACACGCCGTAGCTTACCTCATGAACGACGAAGAATGGTTCTATATGGCGGTAGACGTCACCGACGACGTCTTAGACTTTAGCCGTACAGATGGCGACTTTCGCAACGACGGCATCGAAGTTCGCATAGACCCCGACTTTGATAAAACGGATGATCGTGAAGACGGCGTTGACATCTTCCCGACCTACATCGGTGATGGCAGCCTTGACGCTGACGGCTCCACTGACACCTATAACGGCGTAACAGTGCTCAAGCCAGACGGCTCAGGCTTTATTCTTGAGTTCCGCGCCAGCATGAGCGTGATGGCTCCTGTCATAGGTTTTGACCTTGCGATCAATGACAACGACGATGGCGCCGAAGCCAACCGCGATACTCAGTATCGTATCGTTGGCGCCGACGACGCGTCCTGGAACGATCCGTTCAAATGGGGCGAGTTGGTTTTGTATTCATCCGGCATTGATTCTGACACTTGGAAGAATTACTAATTCTTCTTGCGCAATACAATCAAAAAGCCCGGGAGCAATTCCCGGGCTTTTTTTATTGTCACGTATCCACGCGGCTTTAAGTCGGAGTTATCCGGCAATCAAATACCTAGGCTTTAACCGAGGGTATTTCATAGTGGTTGCCAGAATACTGTGCGGATTGAGTTTACATAACTGTATCTATCGCTGTCCGCCGCGGCGGATACGGGCGCGCTTACCGCACGCAATTTTGTCAAACGCTCTAGTCATACCAAACCCACGAATAACCGTTTCATTGTAAGTACATTGAAGTGAGCCGCGATTGATTGTAAACGAATCAATATAAAGCGGCTCGTCGGGAGACCCGCCCTCCCCTTTTTCGAAAATCACACTCCCTCGTAAAGACGCAGCAGAAAGATGAATAGCGTTTAACCAGGGAAATCAATTGTCATTTTTGTATTGAGTGTTGGCGATTGGATCACGGTTGGTTCGGCGTGGTTCCAAAAGACAATCAGTTGTTCGATCTCGTCATATTCACCGAAGCCAAAATGTAAGGTTGACGTTGATTGAGAAATATAACTCGACCCGCCGTCGACGATGCGCGTCCAGCGGTTTTTGCCTTTTCTGGCTTCGACTCTGACGCCGAAGGTCTGAGCGCTGGTTCCATTTAATTTCACATTCAACCAGTTTTGGCTAGGCGTGTTATTTTCAAGCAAGACAGGGTTGGCGTCGATGTTGTTCACTACGATATCCATATCGCCGTCTTGGTCGTAGTCTAGCAACGCCGAACCGCGGCCCGATTCCATGCGAATACTATCGGGCAGGCTTGGCTCAGTCACGTCAATGAATTTTTCGCCCAAATTTTGATAGAACGAAACGCCTTGTCTGTAGGTATGGGTCAGGTCCATCTCATCGACTTGTGGATAAATATGTCCGTTGGCGGTGAAGACATCGAGCCAGCCATCGGCGTTAAAGTCACACCAGTTGGCTCCCCAGGTCACTTTTAAAAAACTGGGGTTTAACAAGCCAACAATGCCGGTCACGTCATGCAACATGCCTTTACCGTCATTACGATAGACGAGGTCGGTTTGGTTGACATACGACGTGACAAACAGGTCTATTAGGCCGTCGTTGTTATAATCGCCTGGGGCCATCCCCATGCTGGCGTGTTCTTGGCCGTTGGCGGTAAAGGCGCCGCCGGAGAAATAACTAATGTCTTCAAAAACGCCGTGGTTGTTTTGAAAAATAAAATTGTATGTGGTGTCGTTGGTGATATACAAATCGAGATCGCCGTCGTTTTCCATATCAAACGCGACTGCGCCCATGGCGCGTCCAGTGGATGAATCGAGGCCGAACTCGTCCATCATGTCTTTGAATGAACCGTCGCCCTGGTTGAAGTACATGCGGTCTGGCTGGGCGTCAAAATCGAGTGGATGAACAAAGACCGATACGCCGTAAAAATCGCCGCGGCGGTCAGCATCGCGCACCGGGTTAAAATCAACGTAGTTGCCTGAGTAGATATCAAGCAATCCGTCGTTGTTGAAATCAGCCATAGCCAGAGCGGCGCAGTACCCTCCATCACCGACCCCCGCCTTCTCGGTCGCGTCAGTAAATGTGCCGTCTCGGTTATTCACATACAGCGTGTTGCGGCCAAAGTTTCCTACATACAAGTCGATCCAGCCGTCATTGTTGACGTCGCCAAATACAGCGCCCATTGAGTAGCCCAAATCGCCGACGCCCGCCTCAAGCGTTACATCGACAAACTTGCCTTCATCATTTCGAAACAGATAATTTCTGAAATTGTCGTCAGGTTTCATCGCGTCGGGGCGGCCATTAGCAAAGTAGATATCATCATCGCCGTCGTTATCATAGTCGCCGACTGTTAGGCCTGATCCCATCGCGTCGAGAATCCACCGCTTATCGGGATGCCCCAGGCGGTGTTCAAACGCCATCAATCCACTTGATTCTGACACGTCGACAAAGTGGAACTTGCCTGGTTCAACCTCCTCAAGCGTTTCATCTCCAGACGTTGAAGCGATGGGAACCGTTTTTGGGTTCTCTTCATCAACGGTTTTACGAGCGACCTCTTGGTTTTTATTCTCTTCTAACGCCCCAGGTTCTGCCGTAGGGGCCGATTGTCGTTCAGAAATCATTCCTTTAAGAGTTTTGAGCGATTGAGAATTAGGATAAATGGTGATCGCCGCATCAACGATCTGTTTGCTCTCTTCTATCCGGCCTAACGCAAATAACGACCCCGCCACCAGTTTCATGTAATATTCAGTCGAACGCATTCGCTTATCAGCTATCTGTTTCAGAGATTCAAGGCTTTGTTCATAGCGTTTTTGGGAATACTCAATCTGTCCTAACAAAAGATAGGCCTGGCTGTTCGCTTGGCCATCTTCATCCAATTGTTTTAACAACTTATACGCGAGATCGTTTCGGTCAACCTGGCAATATTCGAATGACAGTTCGAGGGTCTCTTGTGGAGAAAGTGAATTTTTTCGGTTATACAATTCAAACATGCGCACCAGTTTGGTATTGCCCCAACTATTCAGATGCGCGCCAATTGTACGCACTCGATCTAATTCTTCTTTCTTTTGTTGCCTAGAAAGGCTCATCAACAGTTGGTTGTAAGCCTTTTGTTGAAACGGTTGGTTTTGGATGACCTTGCGAAGATACTGTTCGGCTTTCTGTGGATTGTTATCAAGGTTTTCTAGTAATCCCAGTTCGTAATACACCAGCCGGTGGTTTGGATTGAGCCGCACGACCTCGAGCAGGACTTTTCGGGCTTCGCTGTAGTTGCCTTCTTTAGAGAAAATCGCCCCTTTGAGAAACAAAGCGTCGATGTGGCCGGGCCGTTGCTCCAGCAATGCCTTAATCCATTGTTTCGCGTCATCAAACTGGTTATTTGAGTAGCCGATGATACTCGCTCGATGAAGAAGCAACACGTTGGTTTCATTCTCTGAGACAATTTGCCTCATCAACGCCATGCCGTCTTTTACCCGGTCAGTCTGGCATAAGCACCGCGCCAATTGAGATCCAATCAGAGGATGTTGATAGACCGCCTCATAGAGTTGTTTCATAAACTCAACCCAGTTGTCGGCATAGACAAATCGCTGCAGCGAAGCATCGATCCTGATAATATCGTCATCGCTCAGCGGCGCCTGAATTTTCTCTAGCGCTGACTGGCCTTGAACAAAATTTTTGGCTTCAATCGCTGACACAAGTTCGTCGGTCACTCGCGTTTGGTCATACTGCGCAATCAACGCTTCGCTTGAGATCACCAGTGATAAAATCAATAAAATGACAGCACGAAAATACATCATCGTTTTCCCTTTATGGCTTCGAACAAATCAATGGTTTTCTAGTTATAAATACCAACGAGTATACTCTCGAAACGAACCTGGCGCCACTTTCCCTCTAACGAAAAACGCCCAGCATCACTGGGCGTTTTCGCAGGAACCGATGGCTTAAACTAGGCGTTTGCCAATGCGGCGGAATGTTGTTGGATTTTTCGAATTGCTACTGCGATTTGCTCCATGTCTGATTTAGGGCCAAGCATCATAAACTGTAAAAACCAGATAGCTTCCCCGCAAAGTTTGTCATTCTCTGGCAGTTGGTTGTTCTGAAACCAATCGTCAATATACTGTTTGCCGTAAATGGTTTGATAGCCCGTAGAATGAAGCGTCTCATCCAAAAACGGCTCTTGATTTAACGGCGAATAGCCTGTTGAACACGGGATGCCTTCTTTCTGAAGCGCGGCCTTAAACTTATCGCGCGACAGCCCTGAAAATTCATCGGGGTCATAGCGCAGCATGTACAAATGATAGGCGCCCTGAGTCACGCCGTCATACAATTTTGCGGGATGGATTCCTGAAATCGGCTCCAGCAAGGATGTTAGATAGGCGGCGTTCTCGTTGCGGCGCTTGGCTTGGTCTTCGATACGGGTCATTTGCGCGGTCAACAGCGCGCCCTGAAACTCGGTCATACGCGCATTGACGCCGTTGTGAAGATAGCGAAACCCATAAGTATTCTTGCGCTCGCGGCCATTGCTATGGAACGAATAACAGCGGTCCATCAGCGGTTCATTGGCGCCTGTTATTGCGCCGCCTTCGCCGCCGGAGAGGTTTTTGGTCACTTGAAAACTGAAACACCCCAAGTCGCCGACCGCTCCTACTTTGGTCCCGCGCCATTCGGCCAGGTGGGCCTGGCAGGCGTCTTCTAACACGGGGATGTTATGTTTCTTACCAATCGCAAGAATCGAATCCATATCAGCGGGATACCCACCCAGATGGACTGGCATAATACATTTGGTTCGTTCAGTGATCGCCGCCTCGATTTTTTGCGCATCGATCTGAAAGGTCTCACGGTCGGTATCAACAAATACCGGGACGGCGTGTTGAAGCAAAATCACGTTGACTGTCGCGACGAAGGTATAGGGCGGAACAATCACTTCATCGCCAGGACCGACGCCCAGCGCATTCAGTGAACAGAAAAGCGCGGTCGTCCCGCTTGAAGTGGCGATACAATCGTCGACGCCTAACAGCTGGGCGAACGATGTCTCAAACTGGTTAACAGAGTCGCCGTTAAGGCGGCACCAGCCTTTTTGTTCTAATACGTTCTTCCACACCGCTTTGTCGTTGGCGTGAATCTGAGGCCAAGCGTCAAACTTCGCCTTTCTGACAGGCGAGCCGCCCAACGCGGCGGGTGTGTTTTTGTTTGAACTGGCTAAAGCGATTGGCGCGGCGCCAGCCGCCAATGCGGCGCTGACCGCTGATCGGCGCATGAACGCGCGGCGGTTTGTTTTCTGTTGCATGATTTATTCTCCTCATTCAAAAAGACAAATTGCAAATACGCTCGATATATGCTATCAGAGAGTGTGGTTAGACTCTATAGATTTTTTAGGAGCATCGTCATGAAATTTCAACATTTCATTTACGCCGTCATTCTGATCTGTAGCTCATTCACTATCTCTTACGCCGATTACCAGGCGGGCGTCGCTTCGGTTGTGATTACGCCCCAAGAAAAGCTCTGGTTATCGGGGTATGCCGCGCGTAAGCACCCCGCCGAAGGCGTCGAACACGACCTGCACGCCAAAGCGCTAACCATCAAAGACAACCAAGGCCAGACCGTCACGATGGTTACACTCGACTTGATTGGCGTGACGGCGGAGATGACCGAAGCCATTTCTCAACGAACCCAAAACGATTTGGGGCTGCCCCAATCCAACCTGATGATCACCTCGTCTCACACACACAGCGGGCCGGTGATTCGAAAAAACCTGACCGATATGTACGACCACACCGATGAACAATCCCTCCTGATCGATGAATATACGACAACCTTGATTGAGAAAATCATCGGTGTCATCAAAGAATCTCACAAAAGGCTCCAACCGGTTTCGATGTCGTATGGAACAGGAAACGCGGGTTTTGCTATCAATCGCCGTGAATATACATTTAATGGAGTTCGCATTGGCCTGAACCCAATTGGCCCGGTCGACCATGACGTCCCGGTGTTGGCGGTTCGCGATAGCGATGACAAAGTGATTGCGGTGTTGTTCGGGTATGCCTGTCACAACACCACGCTCGACTATTACAAATTCTGCGGCGACTACGCCGGATTCGCGCAAATTGAACTGGAACGGCTTTATCCTGACGCGACCGCCCTGTTTTGGAGCGGGTGCGGCGGCGACATCAACCCAAACCCACGAAGAGAACTTGACCATGCCAAGTCGCATGGCCGCGAGCTCGCGGTCGCGGTCGCAAACGTATTGAACTCAAAAATGGAGCCGCTTAGCGGCGCCATTCAGACCGCAGCCTCAACAATTGACCTCACTCTTACGCCAGCGCCCAGTAAGCAAGAGATTGAAAAGCAGAAAACCGACGCCAACAAATACATTCAGCGCCGCGCCCAATCATTGCTGAACACGTTGACGAAACAGGGGGCAATTCCAGAAACCTATCCCTACCCCATTCAAGTGTGGAAACTTGGCGAATTAACCTGGATATCGCTGGCGGGCGAGGTGGTAATTGATTATGCCCTGCTCTTCAAGCATGAGTATGGGCGCGATACAACTTGGGTTATCTCATACGCCAATGACGTGTTCGCCTATATACCTTCTTTGAGAATATTGCGCGAGGGCGGGTATGAATCTGACACATCCATGATTTACTATGGCCTTCACGGCCCCTGGGCGGAAACGGTCGAACAAACCATCGTCAATGAAGTTGACGAATTAACGACATCATTGAACTGACGCCTAGAAGCCATCTCTGTTTTTGAGATGATTTCTACTTTTTTGGCAACGCCCGGGTCGCGCCTGTTGAGATGCCGCCGTCGACCAAGATCGTCTGGCCTGTGACATATTCGCTGGCGTCAGACGCGAGAAAGACCACCGTGCCGTCGAGGTCGTTTGGTTTGCCAGGCCGTTTGAGTGGTATACGGTCGCATAAATACTCAACCCATTCTTCGTTTTCATACATCACTGCGTTTTGGGCTGTCTTAAACCATCCCGGCGCGAGACAGTTTACGGTGAGGCCGTGTTCGCCCCAATCGTCGGCCAGGCTCATGGTCAGTTGTTTCACGCCGCCGCGGCTGGCGCAATATGGCGCCAGGCCAGCATACCCCGCCACGCAGGTCACCGAGCCAATGTTGATGATTCGCCCATACTGTTTTTCAATCATGTGTTTTGCGACCGCCTGCGAAACAAAAAACGTGCCGCGCAGGTTGGCGTCGAGCACGAAGTTCCAATCGTCCCAGGTGACCTCCAAAGCGGGCTTGCGACGGTTGCATCCCGCATTATTCACGAGAATATCAATCTTGCCGTAATGGCTGACCGCCGAGTCAACTGCCGATGTGATGCTCTCCTGATTGGTCACATCGAGTTCGACCGCAAAGGCCTTACGCCCCAGCGACTCGATTTCTTCTTGAAACGGCTTTAACGAATCAAGCGTTCGGCTGGTGATGACTAAGTCCGCTCCTGCTTTCGCTAGAGCGCGTCCCATGTATTGCCCCAATCCACGGCTGGTTCCGGTCACGAGGGCGACTTTTCTGGTCAGATCAAATAATGAAGTTGACATGTTGGTTTCCTTGTCGATTAGGGGTGTAAGATGACTTTCATCAACCCGGGTTCATTGGCATGGAGACGATTAAACCATGACGCGCCTTCATTGAGCGGCGCTACGGCGCTCATCAGCGGTTCGACCTGGATAGCGCCGCTGGCGATCAGGTCTAAGCAAGCGGGATACTCGCCCTTAGACGCGCACGACCCTTGCAGCCGAATCTCGCGCGTAACGACCGATTGCAACGGCAGTTCAATGGTCGGAGACAGGTTGCCCACGATGGTTACCGCCCCGCCCTTTCGCACCGATTGAATGGCGGTCTTCACTGGCTCTGTGGCGCCGACGGCTTCGATGGCGACGTCAGCGCCGCGGCCTTCGGTCATGCCTTGGATTTTCTGCACGACAGAATCATCACTCGCCAGCAGACCTTCACTGGCGCCCAGAGACTTGGCGAGATGGAGTTTGGTTTCATCCAAGTCGACAGCAATCACCAAACCGCACCCAGCAGCGCGCAGCGCCTGGACCACCAATAGCCCGATCATACCAACTCCCACCACCACCGCCGTATCATTCAAAGAGACTGGCGTGATCTCAACTGCGTGAACAGCGATAGAGACAGGTTCCACAAAAGCCGCCTGCTCAAATGAGATCGTATCCGGCAAACGGTAGACGATGCGTTCTGGTACGGCCAAATAATCGGCGAAGGCGCCATGACGGCGGTAGTCTTCACACGAAACGCCCAACACCCGCCTGTCGTCGCAGAGGTTGATCTCGCCGCGTCGGCAATGCCAGCAGGCGCCGCAATAGACGGTCGAGTCAAAGGTCACCCGGTCGCCAGGTTTCCACGATGTCACTTTCGGGCCAACGCCTTCAATCACGCCAGAGGCTTCATGTCCCATCACGATCGGCGGGCGGCGACGCCCGGTCGAGCCGTCCATACCGTGGATGTCGCTGCCGCAGATTCCGCAGGCTTTGACGGCGATCAACACGTCGTCTTCAGCCAACTCGGGCTTGGGTATGTCTTGGATTTCGAACTGATTGTATTCTTTGAGAAATAGCGCTTTCATCGTCATTTGTCCTTTACGCCTGGCATGGTACGCGGCCCGATGGATTCAACATCAATTGGCTTAAACCCAAGCCAAAACGCTGGTGAATTTTCTATCAAGCGAAAATCATTATTATCAACATTAACACACATCGGGTCGGCGTAGATTGAATTGCGGTTTTTCCCTTGTTTTCGCCATTCCTCAATCGACATTCCATTGAATTTAACATCGCTCAGCGGTTGAGTGGGATTATAAAACACGTTCCAATCCATGGTAAACGTGCGGTTGACTGCGGCGAAAGCGCGGCGGGCGCTCTTACCCGAAGCGTCATCGCTGCCGTCAGGCGAAACATAGACGGCTGTCTCTCTTGCCGCAAATGGCGAAGCAATGATGAGTTGAACTATCAAAATGATTAGTGATGTTTTGAATAAAAGGCGCATTCAAATTTCCCTAAATCAACCCAATGATGTGAGATACCATCTAGTTTGCCAGAAATATGCGATAGAGGAAAGTTAGAGAATCGTTGAACGTACTACTTATGCGTGGGTAAACAGAATGATTAAACGTCTTCGGGTATCACATACGGTTCGCGATAGTTGCGTTTGACAAGTTGGTTGGCCTCGTCATTGTCAATAAAGCGTTCTGTAACAGAGTCAAAGTGTAGTTTTTGGTTGCCAACCCGGTGTGAAACACTGGCCAGGTGAATCAACGCCGCGCTGTAATGACCAACTTCGATATCTGCATTGGGTTTGTTGCGTGAGCGGATACAATCAATAAAGTTTTTCTTGTGGGGGTCAGGATTTTGAAAATCAGGAAAGCGCCCCGGTTCCTCATCGACCACTTCGCCGTCATTTGAGAAGACCTGCCAGCCGCCGCCGTGGCGCCCCATCATCATCATGCCCTTCGTTCCGTAGAGTTCGATTCGGGTCGCGCTTTGAAACCACAGTGGGAACGAGTCGCCCATGCGAATTTCACTGGGCGTCTTTTTCATATAGGGAGACCACTGGGTCAGTTCAAATGTCATGACTAGGTCATCGCCGTATTCGTACGTCGTCGCCAGAGTATCGGGCGTTTCACGGTCGTCTTTGAACGCGAGCTTTCCGCCGCTGCTATGCACAGCAGTGGGATGATCTTTGCCGATTAACATGCGGGCGAGGTCAAGCTGATGAGCGCCGTCGTCGGCGAGGTCGTCAGCGGTGAAATCCCAAAACATTTTCCATCCGCTGACCACGTCTTTGTTATATGGACGCATCGGCGCCGGCCCCAGCCAGTAGTCATAATTGAAGCCGTCCGGCGGGTCGCCATTGGGCCCGATGGTGAACGGGCCGCCGGGTTTCATATTGAACACTTTGCAAAGATGGATGCCGCCCAGTTTTCCGCGTTGAATATACTCCAACGCTTTGTGGTTATAGGCGGCGCTGCGATTTTGGGTTCCGCATTGCACGACGCGTTTGTATTTGCGCGCGGCTTCGACCATCTTGCGGCCTTCCCAGATGTTGTGGGAAATCGGCTTTTCGACGTAGACGTCCTTGCCCGCCTGACAGGCGAATACCGTCGCAGGGCCGTGCCAATGGTCGGGGGTGGCGATGATGACCGCGTCGATGTCTTTATCGTCAAACGCGTCGTTCATTTCAGGCGAGAGGATCGGTTTTTGATCGCGGGCGTTTTCTATAAATGCCGCCATGTCATGCAGCGCCTTGCGGTTCTGGTTTACATCGCACAGCATCTTGATGTCAATATCGTCCCACTTGAGAAAGCCGCGCAGCAAACTGGTGTTGCGCCCGCCGACGCCGATGCCTGCGATGACAATGCGGTCATTGGCGCCAATGACGCGTGTTGATTGGGCGGCGGAAAAGGCGGCGGCGGATGAAGTGGCTATAAATATTCGTCGTTTCATCACGCCGCCTCATTTCTTATTTTCGTAGTAGAGCGCTGGAAAGCAGGCCAAACGAAACGCCTGAGGCCAGGAAGCAAACGCCTCCGGGCATCAGCTGGCCTACAACACAAGCAAAAAGGCCAAACACCAAACTTAATATGCCAACAATTATAGAACCAAAGCAGGCTAAGCCTGTTAGCCCTTCGGGAGAAATCGTCAATAAGTTACCAACAAAAGCCCGAATCATTACAAGAACGCCAACAACTACAACCAGGGCCAGTCCTGCCATTGCCATTGGATAAAGTTCCATGTCTCCCCCCCTCTCAACAAGTAATTGTTTTTACGCCACTGACTTTGCTCCGGCTTCGGCGACGGCATGGTCTTTTTCTACGGTGTCGCCTGACACGCCGATGGCGCCGATGATCTCACCGTCTGTATTCTTGATGGGAACGCCGCCGGGAAAAGTGATCAATCCGCCGTTTGAGTGTTCAATGCAATACAAGGCGCCGCCCGGCTGTGACAGTTCGCCAATAGCGCCGGTGTTCATATCAAAGAAGCGCGCGGTCTTGGCTTTTTTGATTGAGATATCAATCGAGCCCAACCAGGCGCCGTCCATGCGCGCGAAGGCTTTGAGGTTTGCGCCAGCGTCGACGATGGCGATGTCCATCTTGGCGTCGAGTTCTTTGGATTTTTCAATCGCTGCGGTGACGGCGTTGCGGGCTTGTTCGAGAGTAATATCAGACATGATTCTACTTCCCTCCATTTGGTATGGGGCATAGTGTACCGAAGCGGTCAACAATGTCAAACGAAAACACTCAAATCGACAAAATCATTCTAAATACACCGAGACTTCAGACAGGCCGATGTTGGGGCCGCCGGGTTTGACGCTGGTTATCACAACTTGAAGCGAGTGTATTGGCGTTTCGTTAATCTCAATGACAAGCCCCTGAGACGCATCGTCTAACAAGGTTCCGAATGTGTATTGTATGTGGTCATTGATTAAGACCACGCCGCCAAATATCTGGTCTTGAAGGTTGGGGCGGTCGAATAGTTGGATCCGGTTTGCCTGTTGGGGTTCGTCCCACTCCAGCCTCAGCCAGGCGTTGGCGCCTTCGCCAGCGCTGGCCCATTCGGCGCTTGGATTGGCGGGCGCCCCTTCGATAAAACCATCTGCCGCCGCTTGGGGCGAATAGCCAACAAACCTTGAACTGGCAGTCACCCTCGCGCTTAACGCAAGGTTGTCGCTTTTGTTTGGTCGATTTTCTCTATAGTCATAGCGAACCCTACTATCGCCGGATGATTGAAAGACCGCGATTTCAGCAAAGCCAATGTTGGGGCTGCCAGGCTTCACTTGGTTGACAATGACTTTCATTGAAGTGATCTGTTTCGGCTCAAACCTCACTTCATATCCAATCTGGGCGGTGTTTTCCAACACGAAAAACGGGGTAAAACTGTAATCCGAGAAAAACAGCATTCCGCCATAAATTTGGTCTTCCGAATTGGGTCGGTCATACAACTGAACACAGTCAACGGTTTGAGTTGCGTCCCAAATCAATTTGGCCCAGGCGCCTTCTTTTTCGCCGTTGCTGGTCCATTCAAATTCCACCGGGCCGGGGTGGCCTGCGACGATACCGTCATTAATGGCGTACTGTTTTGAGTTGCCATAGGTCGAACTGACTTCCGCCCGGGCAAGCAAGGCGACATTATCCGGAAAGAACAAGCGGCCTTGGTTTTTGTCATAATCGGCTTTCACAACAAAGCATGTTAATAAAACTGCAACCACAAATAGCGGAACAACGACATGGATTTTTTGTGTCTTCGCGTTTCTGGACGAGACAGGCGAAACCGCCGCCAGGCACGGCAATACAGAAATCAAAAAGCGGTAGTCTTCGCCCGATTCTCCCACCGCGAGAATGAGAATTGACGTCGCTGTAAAGAAGATGAGAATCCACGCCTCACTGCCCCAAAATCGCCACGACGGTTTGAGAAGGAATTGCCGCAACGCCGTCACAAAACAAATCAACAGAATCGCGCCTGAGAGCCGGGCGGTAATCACATAGACAGACAGCCAGGGGTGGTTGGCTGGCATCGGTTTCGCGATTCCCGCCTGGAGTGGCATGACCACATCATGCACCATCGGCTTAAACAGTTCAGCGATGCGGTCAAGCGTATGTTTTGCGCTGATGAATGGGTTTTCGAGTATGAATTGGATGATTTCTGATTTGAGTTGATTGCTGGCATGAATATGGCGCGGGTTGTTGTATTGCTTCCAGCCGTATTCGAGTTCGACAGCGGTTTCTGGCAGCGGATAGACTGGCTCCCAACAACGGCGCAGGTTAAATCCGCTGTTGTTTGACGCGAGAACTTGCCCGTCATTATACAAATACAGTTTCAAGTGCCACCCGCCGCTTAATAGAAGAATAGGGATCAAGAACAATATACAAAGACGCCACTTTTTTTGTGACAACCGGATCACTGAAAAAACAATCAAGAACGGAAGAAGAACAAATACAAACGGACGCGCGGTTTCAACGAAGGCGAGGCACAATCCGCTTAGCAGCGCCAATAGGGATGAATAGAGCGCGCCGCTGGCTTCTTCACTCGCTTGTCTCAGCGTGAACAGATAGAGCAAGAAAAAACACGGGACCCAGAGATCATAAATCTGTGGGTTCAACGGATGAATCTTGACCGTCGCCCAAACAAATACCATCGCCTGGGCGGCGCTCCACCAGTAGCCCGCCATTCCTCGTTTAAACGCAACGATCGCAATAAAAAACGAAAAGAACACCAAGGCTCGATATAGATAAATCGTGACGAGCTCAAAGCCGCCGCTCAGACGGTACGATAGAATCTCAAGCCCGGCGATAATGGGTGGGATTGGCACGCGCAAGTCGCGATAAAACGCTTGAATTTCGTCCCACGATTGGCAAATCTCGATAAACTCGTCTTCGGCGTACACCCAACTCCAGGTGAACGACGGGGCGCTGTTGCCATACCGCGCCATCGGCAATGCAAAGGCGCAGAACAACACCACCACAAGCGCCAAATGCAGCGACGGCCTCATCCAGAGCGGTAAACTTGAGCACTCTGGTTGAGGCGGTTGGGTATTCGGCTTACTATGAGTCTCCAGGTTCTGTTCAGCCATCTCGCTCTCTATGTATCAAGGCATGGCGCGGCTGGCAAGAGCTAGACGCAGGCAAGATATTTATTGATAATGAAATTCATACATCCATCTACCTGGGGAGCAAAGACCATGAACCAACCGCTAAACCGGCGCCAGTTTATCGCCCACTCGGGCGCAGCCGTCACCAGCAGCGCCCTGTTAATGAACCACGCTCACGCCGCCCACCACGAGCGGCCCAATATTCTCTGGATCACCAGCGAAGATAACGGCCCCCAGATGGGTTGTTATGGCGACAAATTCGCCGATACGCCTACCCTCGACGCGCTCGCCAAGAAGAGCCTACTGTATGTGAACGCCTGGTCGACGGCGCCGGTCTGCGCTCCCGCTCGCACCACCATCATCTCTGGGATGTACCCGCCTTGCACAGGCTCGGAGCACATGCGCAGCACATCGGTGCTTCCGTCTGGATATAAAATGTATCCTCAATACCTGCGCGAGGCAGGCTATTACTGCACCAACAATGTCAAAGAAGATTACAACCTCGAAAAACCCGGCAAAGTCTGGGACGACTCAAGCAAAAAAGCCCATTTTCGCAACCGAAAAGAGGGACAGCCCTTCTTCGCGATTTTTAACTTCACTACCACTCATGAAAGCCAAATACGCAAGCGCCCGCATGAACAAGTTCACGATCCGAAGAAAGTACCCATTCCGGCCTATCACCCAGATGTCCCTGAAGTACGCCAGGATTGGGCGCAGTATTATGACAAAATGACCGAGATGGACGGCCAGGCGGGCGAGATACTCGCCCAACTCGAAGAAGACGGCCTCACCGAAAACACCATCATCTTTTACTACGGCGACCACGGCCCGGGCATGCCGCGCGGCAAGCGCTGGCCCTATAACTCTGGGCTTAAGGTCCCGATGATTGTTCACATCCCTGAGAAATATAAACACCTGCGACCGCCTGATTATCAAACGGGCGGCGCCTCAGACCGCCTGGTCGGGTTTATCGACCTTGCTCAAACCGTGTTGAGCCTGGCTGGACTCAAACCGCCCCAACACATGCAGGGCCACGCCTTCGCGGGTCAATACACTGAAGACGCGCCCCAACTCGCCTACGCGTTTCGGGGACGCATGGACGAGCGCTATGACATGGTGCGCACGGTTCGCGACAAGCGTTATGTTTACCTGCGCCATTACATGCCCCATAAAGTGTACGGCCAATATCTGGCCTATATGTTCCAGACCCCGACCACACAGGTTTGGAAGAAGATGTATGACCAGGGCAAACTCGACCCTCCCCAAACCTACTTCTGGGAAACCAAACCGCAGGAAGAATTGTATGACCTAGAGAACGACCCTGATGAAGTCCATAACCTGGCTGACTCGCCCGCCCACCAGGCGATATTAGCGAAACTGCGCAAGGCCAATCGCGATCATCTGATCAAAATTCGCGACGTTGGCTTTTTGCCTGAAGGCGAGATTCACGAACGCGCCCAAGGCTCGACTCCGTTCGAGATGTCGCGCAGTGACGAAAACTATCCAATCGAAAAGATCCTAAACGCCGCTGAGGTCGCATCCTCTGTCGGCAAGTATGAGGCTCAACTCAACTCGCTCGCCAACCCGGGCGAATTTGATCAAGTTGTCAGCCACTTCTCTGATGACGATAGCGCGGTGCGCTATTGGGCGGCGATGGGCGTACTCATGCGCGGTAAGGCCGCCGTCAATGCAGCGAAGAAACACTTACATAACGCCCTACAAGACGCATCGCCTTACGTCGCTTCCATCGCGGCGGAAGCGTTGGGCCGCTATGGAAACAAGAGTGATGTAGACAAGGCGCTGCCTGTGTTAGAAAAATGGTCGAACATTAAGTCACACAGCGCCTTTGCGGCGATGGTTGCGCTAAACGCTTTGGTTGAGATTGGCGATCAAGCCAGTTCGATCAAGCCAGCGTTGGCCAAGATGGAACGCGAAGACAAAAACGTCCCCGCGCGCTCTCGCGGTTATGTAGGGCGGTTAATGAAAACCATTCTTGGTGAGTGATCTATGAATTTTGGGGAGGGCGAACCTCCTGGTGAGCCGCGATAACAAGAAAATGGTTTGATCTTTTTCGGCTCGTCGGGAGACTCGCCCTCCCCATGTTTCAGCTATATCGACGGTGAGAAAAAATAAAAAACCAGCCAGTCGATGCGGCCGCGTTTGACGAAGTACATACCCGAAAAACGCATCACCTCTTTGATCCTGGCTCGATACTCCGGTTTATAACAATGGGTCGGGCATTGTTTGCACTTAGGTTTGGGGTCATAGGGGCAATGACGAACTCTGGCGCAGGCGTACTCGTATAAATCGCTGCACTCACCACATAATTCGCCTTTCGGCGTGTTATGGTTTTTTTGGCAATAGACGAGGATAAACGCCTCTAATACTTTACGGTTTTTTTTATAGACGCGCTCATCGACTTTGCCCGTGCGCCGGGTCAACGATGCCGCGTCAAGCGGTTTTGAGCGAAAAAATTGCAGCATAAAAATCCTTGTATCCTACGGCGTATTTTTCGCCGCCTTTTCATAGTGTATCAGCGCCAAATCGCGGCGCCCCATTTTCACATAGAGTTGCGCGAGGTTTTTGTGGGCCAAATGATAGCCGGGCCTAACGAGTAAAGCCTGTTTATACGACGCCTCGGCGCGTTGCAGGTCGCCGCTGACCTCATAAATCGACCCCCGGTTCATCCACGCCTGAGACGAACGCGGCGAGCGCGTCACCGCTTCTTCGATATACGTTTTCGCTTTTGAAAACTGCTTATCTTGGGCCATCAACACAGCGAGTTGGTTTAACGCCTTGCCGTCAAATGGGTATTCAGCGGCTGCCGTTTCAAACAATTCAATGGCTTTAGAGCTCTCATCCTCGCGCAGTAACCGCAAGGCTTCTGAAGTCATCGTCGTGGCAATTTCGCGGCGTATCCTTAATGAATTGGCTTCCTGTTTAAGCGCCAGGTACGTCTCTATCGCCTGTTGATTGGAGATTGAGCGCCCTTCTTCTGTCATTCGCGCCATGCGAAGCGTGAGCGTCGCATCCACCCGCCGTAACCCAAGCCATTGTTGATCATATTGGCGTAACAGACACGCCTCGCATTGGTCTTGAAAACGCAATTGGCTCAATCGTTCAATGTTCTCAACCAGGGTGTTGCTGCCAACATGATATGGACTTGAAAACTCGACATGCAGATTATCATCCGTATTGATCAACGCCCCTTGGCTCAATTCGTTCAAGCCGTCTTGATCAGCAACATACATCGCCAACAAGGCGCCGGCATGATCAAGATCAATCGCTAATAAATCATCTTTCAATGGAGCGTCATTAAACCGCTGCGCCCATTCTTCAACTTGAATTGAGAATGATTCATTCGAGCCAATCAGAATACTGTCGTAATAGGTCTGCCACAGCATGGCGTTTGGAAACGCTTGGGTGAACGTGCGGACCAGCGTATCGATGTCGCGCTCTGACAATTCATACAATGGCAGCCACTGCGCCATCACACCGCCAGGGTTTAACCTCGCCGCCGCATCTTTGTAATAATCATAGGTATACAAAAACGTTGATCCCGCCGCCCAGGGATGGATCGGGTCAGCCGTAATCACATCATAGGTTTCCGTCGTAGTACGCAGGTGGTTGCGCCCATCTTGTATCGTGACTGTAACAGTGGGTTGATTGAGCGCGTCGCTGTTTGCGTAATCAAACGCCGCGGCGCCGCCCAAAACGGCAGGCTCAATCTCAACCAGCCTTACGCTATCCACGCCAGGATGGATCGCCGCCGCGCCTACTGTACATCCCGCCCCCAGGCCAATGACCAATACGCTCTTTGGGGCCGGGTGAACGAAGCAAGGGAGATGCCCCATTAACTTTTGCAGACTCAGGCCGTTCTTGCTGTCAGTGGCGACTGTCTTGCCATTGATGACCAGTGAACGCATCTCGCTGCTCTGAACAACCGAGACATTCGCGTCTGCGCCTTCTTCATAATACACAATGGTTGAATCGGCCAACGCCGCGTCTAACTGAATGGCCCCGTCATCGTTCAGATAGGCGGCGCCAACATTGTTGCGAAATGCGCTGAGGCGATGGTAATCCCATTGAGGAAGTTGAAAGCCAACGCTAATGATTCCAAGAGCGCCAACAATCGCCAAACAGAATGCCAGCCAGCCTTTTGAAGATACGGTTTTAAACGCCCAACATAGAACCAAAAATCCGTAAAGCGCTGGGATGGTTGATACCAAGAGCAAACTAGTTTGCAACCCGAGTTGTGGAACTAATACATATCCCGCTGCCAGCGCACCCAACGCAGCGCCGACCGTATTGATGAAAGCGCTTTCACCCGTCGAAGCGCCAAATCGGCGTTGCAATAATGAGCGCGCTTCAGCTGCCATGGGAAACGCCATACCAAACAAAAACGCCGGGGCCGCCATCAATAAAAAACTCAGAGCAAACCCCGCCATCGGACGTACGCCAGAGAAATGACCGTATATCCATTGGTTTAATTGAAGCGACGCTGCTGGAACTTCTGGAACCAATTGACAAGCAACGCCCGCCGAAGCGCCAATAAAAAGTAGAACAAATCCAAACCGTGTTGATAAACGGTATTCCTTGAATAATTGAAGGCTTTCAAATAGCCCACCCAGAGCGATGCCTGACAAAAACGCCGCGAGCATTAACGTGAAATTGTATGAGGTTGCGCCCAACGCCACCGCCAATGCACGCGTCCACATCACTTCCATGCCCAGCGAACAGAAGCCGCATACCGCCGCTCCCCAAAACACCAAACGCAAGGCGAGAGCGTCGTCTGTTGGCCTTAAATTTTTATCCGGAGTAGTATCTGATGTAGTTGAAGCGGATTGCATGGTATGCGAATAACCAATCGCCGCAATTCCAACTAAACCATTCAATAGCGCTGAATAGAGTTGGGTTTGAAACAAGCCAAGCGCAGGAAGAATAACAAACCCGGCGAGCAAGGCGCCGCCCGCCGCGCCAAGAGTATTCACGCCATACAACAACGGCATGCGCTGCGCCATCTGAGACTGGTTTGATACCAGAAACTGAACCAGCACGGGCAAGGTAGCGCCCATACAAACCGTCGGCAGCAGCAACAACCCAAACGCAAAGCAAAACCTGGCGATGCTTAACATGACCGTCACGTCGCCCACAGACTTTGCAATAGAAATGTAAAGGAGATCGACAACCTGGAGAAAATAGGGAAACAGGACGGCAAACACAGCGACGGCGATTTCTAGCCAGCCGTATAATTTGAGCGGGTTTTTTACCCGGCTGCTCCATCGCCCGCCGAGGGCGCCGCCCAGCGCCAAACCGATCATAAACGCGGCCAAGACAATACTGGTCGCGGCGCGGCTGGCGCCAAAAACAAGCGTGAGTTCGCGGTTCCAGGCCGATTGATAGACAAGCGCAATCGCGCCAGTTATCAAAAACAAACAATAGACCACAACCGCATCCCGGTTCACACGGCCCATACAAGACAACCGCCGAGGTAGGAAGGATAAATTACAATTGGTCTGCGTTTTGTTCTTTTAACGCCGCGACCGCTTGTTTGACGTCTTGAGCGCGGTCTTTAGGACACACCAACACCGCGTCATGAGTGGTCACAACAATGGCGTCTTTCATACCGACCACACAAACAGCCAACTCTTTGGCGCCTGGCTCGTTGTAAGCGACCACATTGTCGCAATCAATTAACACCGGCCCGCCAACAGGCGTGTTTCGCCGCTCGTCGCGTGGGCGTATGCGGGATAGAGCGTCCCATGAACCAAGGTCGTCCCAACGAAAGTCGCCCAGCGTTACATAGACGTTGTCGGCTTTCTCCATCAGGCCATAGTCGATGGATATATTGGGCAGCGCTTCAAAGAAAGCCAATAACTTCGCATCAACGTCACAGTTATGATTCTGGAGAACCAACGACATTGATTCAATGCTTTGCGCCAATTCGGGCATGTGTATTTGTAAACTGTTAACAAAAGATGACAGGCGCCAGAAAAACATGCCGCTGTTCCAATAATAAAAGCGCGACGCCTGATATTTTTCAGCGTCGTCTAAGTTGGGTTTCTCTAAAAAGCGCGACACTCGGTAGATGGGGATGCCGTCTTCATCGGTGATGGGTTTGTTCAGTTCAGAAATCTCAATATACCCGTAACCGGTTTCGGGGCGGGTGGGGTGCGTACCGATGGTGAGCAGCGCGTCTTCTTGTTCAGCAAACCGCAAGGCGGCTGTAATGGTTTCACAAAAGCGCTCTTCATCGCCGATGAGATGGTCGGCGGTCGTGACCGACATAAGCAGGTCGCCGTTTTCGTCAGCAAACCGCGCCTTGGCGTGAGCGGCGGCGAACGCGAGACAGCCAGAGGTATTTCGCCGTAACGGCTCGCCAATGATGTTCTCAGCCGGATGGTTAGGCAGCGCCTCGCGGATCGGTTCAATCAGGTCCTGGCTGGTGGCGATCAACACCCGCTCTGCGGGCAACACCGGAGCAAGGCGGTCGACTGCCTCCTGCAACATGGTTTTTTCGTCACTCGTTAAATGCAACAATTGTTTGGGACGCAAACGCCGACTGACAGGCCAGAAACGCTCGCCAGACCCGCCCGCCATAATTACGCCAACAGTTTGAAGCGGCATACTCACTCTCTCCTATAAAATCCATTGCTTATATCCTACATTCAACTAGGCGAGTTTCTACAGTAAGACCACGGTTTTGAGGAGAGAACCATGCAATCACGCAGACGCTTTCTATCATCAAGCGCAACCCTCACAGCAGTTTCGGCATTTTCGATTCAGCGGGCGTCCGCTGCGAAAGACTATAAGGCCGCGGTCATAGGCCGCACCGGCGGCGGCGATTATGGCCATGGCTACGACAAGATATTCAACGGCCTAAATAACGTAAGCGTGGCCGCAGTCGCCGACCAGGATGAAAATGGCCGCGCCAAAGCGGCAGAACGCTCAGGCGCCAAGCGGCAATACGCCGACTATCGTGAGATGCTGGAAAAAGAAAAACCCGACCTAGTTAGTGTGGCGCCGCGCCAGCCTGATTGTCACAAAGACATGGCCGTCGCAGCCATCGAGAATGGCGCCCACGTCTTTATGGAAAAACCCTTCACCGAAACCCTCGAAGACAGTGACGCGATTATCAGCGCCGCCGAAAAACACAATCGAATCGTCGCGGTCGCCCACAACCGCCGGCACACACGATTGTTTCGACAGATTGGCCAGTTAGTTCAAGACGGGTCAATTGGGACTGTCCTTGAAATGCGCGTCTATGGAAAGCAAGACTCACGCGCGGGCGGAGAAGACCTGATCGTATTGGGCACACATGATTTCGACTTGATGCGCCTTTATTTTGGCGACCCGCTCTGGTGCAGCGCGACGGTCCTAAAAGATGGCCGCGATGTTACTATCAATGACGCCCGTAGGGGCCGCGAGCCGCTGTTGGTCGCGGGCGACACGATATGCGCAACGATTGCGTTTCCCAACAACATTTTCTGTCATTGGACGTCAGTAAAAACCAGCGACCATTGGAACACCAATTTCTCAAAGCGGGAGAAATGGCGATTTGACATCAATGGGACTAAAGCCATGCTCGCATACCAATCAGGCCTCGAAGCCGCGATCTGGAACTCGCCCTTCCCCGCCCATACAGACGGCAGCGTCACTTGGAAAGACTTGCCTGAACCTCAAAATTGGGATCTCCCAGAACATGAGTTACACCCAATCAAAAACTTGATTCACGCTATTGAAACTGACTCACAGCCGCTATGCAGTATGTATGACGGGCGCTGGACAGTCGAGATGGTCTCGTCGGTCTACGCATCTCATTTCAAACAAGGCCGGATCAAGTATCCATTGAAAAAGCGAGGCCACCCGTTGCGCTCGTCCTAACAGAAACCAAATATTGACATCTATTGGCAGAACGGAGACTGAGGCTATGATGCGTAGATATGTATTTGGCTTTGAATCACAATAAAAGTTTTGGCTTGGATTCGAGCATTACTTATTAGACTATGGTTCCGGTTATTCAGCGCCCGGCGCGATACTTTTATCTTAAATTGATTCGCCAAGAAGGCTCGCCCGACCAGATATCCGCCGGGATGGCGCTTGGCGTGTTTATTGGCCTGATCACGCCGCCTGGCCCGCAAATGATCATCGCCGTCATTATCGCCGCATTCGCAGGCATGAACCGAATCTCATCAGCGCTCGGCGTGTGGATCACCAACCCGGTCACGATTCCGTTCATTTATCCATTCCAGGTGTGGCTAGGCAGCAAGTTCTCCGGCATCCCCCTCAACTTCAAAGCGCCGACTACGATCCCTGAATTGTGGGTGCTACTCACCGATAGCCAAAATCATTGGAACTTGATTATCACTCTCCTAGTCGGCGCGTTTGTCTCGGCGGTATTCATGTCGTTTCTTTCGTTTTTTGTAACAAAGTATGTCGTCAATTCATACCGTCAGAAAAAAATCGCCCGTCAACAGAGTATGCGCGTGCGCCAGGCTGCAGCGCAATCGACCAAATCAGCCGAACAATAAGAGGCGCCCGTGTTTCATCTCTCACAGCGTATGGAATCCGTCCAGGATCCGGTGATCCCCATCATCGGGCGAATGGTGCGTGAGAATCGCGGTACAATCAATTTTGGCCAGGGCGTCGCCCATTACCCTCCGCCCCAGGAAGCGCTCGACGCCTACAATCAATTTCTCAGCGACCCAGCGAACCATAGATACCACGCGGTTGACGGCATCCCCCAATTCAAACAAACCTTGATCAACAAACTTCAGTCTGAAAACAACATCAAACTGAACACCGCTAAGGGCGGCAAAGCGCGCCTATGCGTCACCGCAGGCGGCAATATGGCGTTTTTACACGCGGTGACAGCGATTACTGACCCCGGCGATGAGATCATTGTACTCACGCCGTTCTATTTCAACCACGAAATGGCGGTGCGAATCGCTGATTGCAGGCCAGTCTTCGCCGCGACCGATGAGAATTTTCAGCCTGACATCGACGCAATTTTAGACGCAATCACTGAGCGGACGAAAGCGGTCCTCACGGTGTCGCCAAACAACCCGACTGGCGCGGTGTATCCTGAGTCAACCCTACGCGCGATTAACAAACTGTGTCTTGAACGCAGCATCTATCACATTCACGATGAGGCCTATGAGTATTTCACCTACAACGACGCTACCCATTTCTCGCCGGGCTCAATTGATCACGCAAACCAACACACCATTTCGCTCTTTTCGTTCTCAAAGAGTTACGGCTTCGCGGGGTGGCGCGTCGGGTATATGACCTTTCCCGCCCGGCTCGAAACCGCTATTCATAAAATTCAAGATACCAACCTCATTTGCCCGCCGATTGTCTCTCAATACGCCGCGATGGGGGCGCTTGAAGCCGGGGGAACATATTGCAAACAGTTTTCGCGATCCTACAATACAGTTCGAGGCCAATTGTTGAACGAGTTTGAAGAGTTACACGACAAAATCACAATTCCACCAGCTGACGGCGCATTTTATTTCTTCCTAAAGATCAACACATCCATGGCGCCGATGGATTTAGCCAAGCGCCTGATTCTTGAACATAAGGTTGCGTTGATGCCCGGCCACGCATTCGGCATGGATAAGGGCTGCTACCTGCGCTTATCGTATGGCGCGTTGGACGCAGCCCAGGCGGCAGAAGGCGCCTCCAGGCTCAAACAAGGGTTACGCACACTATTGAGGAGCGATTAACCGTGGACGTATTCGGCGTGCAACTTAACATGCAATGGGAAAACAAACCCGCGAATTATGAGAGAGTAAAATCGCTGCTGGCCCAACAAACCATTACGCCAAATAGTTTGATTGTCTTGCCTGAGATGTTCGCGACTGGCTTCAGCATGAACCTGACTGATATTCACGAACCTGACTCCGGCCCAACCGCGCAGTTTTTAAGTACACTCGCTCAAGACTCCAAATCTAGTGTTGTTGGCGGTTGTGTCGGGCTTGGCGACGATCAAAAAGGGCGCAACCAGGCGCTTTGTTTTGGCCCCGATGGCGGCGAAGTTGCGCGTTACACCAAGATGCACCCATTCACTTTCGGCGGCGAAACCAAACACTACACCCCTGGAGATGAGATCATTCTATTTCAATGGGGCGAATTCACCGTGGCGCCGTTTATTTGTTATGACTTGCGGTTTCCTGAAATTTTTCGTCATGCGACGCAGATGGGCGCCAATGTTTTTCTTGTGATTGCCTGTTGGCCTCAGGCGCGCGACGCCCATTGGATGGCGCTGCTGCGCGCCCGCGCTATTGAAAACCAATCATATGTGGTTGGCGTAAACCGCTGTGGCAGCGACCCTAAACTGAAATACTCAGGCCGCAGCCAGATGATTGATCCGATGGGAAATGTGCTATCTGATGCACAAAGCGAAGAAACCATCATCAACGCAAAACTTGATGTTGGCATGTTGAACCAATATCGAAGCGACTTCCCCGTCTTACAAGATATACGTGAAGAGTATCGCCCTGAATAGGGGCGCAACACGCTGCGCCTGTCTGATGCTTGGAAAATCAATCAAGAACTGAATCTGCTTCGCTCATTCTTGCCCTTGCCACTCCCGCCCACTATACATGGACTGACAAACCCCAGTAGGGCGGGATGAATGAAATGAATCCCGCCATTGGTTGTTATAGTGGTTTCCAGAATACTGTGCGGATTGAGTT
This sequence comes from uncultured bacterium, assembly GCA_964556895.1. Lineage (GTDB taxonomy): Bacteria > Hinthialibacterota > Hinthialibacteria > Hinthialibacterales > Hinthialibacteraceae > Hinthialibacter. The sequence continues at coordinate 33,926 of CAZKYC010000006.1, forward strand.
TACATAACTGTATCTTTCGCTGTCCGCCGCGGCGGATACGGGTGCGCTTACCGCACGCAATTTTGTCAAACGCTCTAATCGCTCAATTTTAAAGTCCCCTTTTTACAAGGAGGGGGGTCGCCGCAGGCGGAAAGGGGAGATCAGCCCATCGCGGAAAAATCACTCAGTCCCAACGTATAATTTCATCGCTTCGGCCAGTTCTTTATCGACAACCAACTTGCCGTCTTTCTTATTGAAAAATCCAAAGCCGCCGTCGAGTTCCCACTTTGACCAGCCGACGCCGTGGCGTTCAAGCGCGGCGATCAGATCACGGTGCCAATTGAGCAGGCTCTCACGCGGCGCATAGTTCCGGTACGCGCCAAATTCATTGCAAGTGACAGGTACATCATATTTCTTCGCCCATTGCCCCGCTTTGTCGATTTCATCGTTTATCGTCTTCGCGTTCCATTGCTTCTTGCCATAGTCGACCAAGGTGTCTTTTGATTTTTTGTTATTGACCAACGCCACCGCTTTTTTCACCAACTCTGGCGTTGACGGATATGGAACCTCGCGCATCGGCCTGACATGATCGCTGGTCCAACTGGCGCCCTGGTGAGTAAACGGGAACGGCTCATAAAAGTGAAAGTTGTATACGATGTTTTTGTCTTCGACTGGTTTGAGTTTCAAAAACGTATGCAGATTCGCCCAATGCGCGCTGGTCGCGAGAATGGTATGCTTTGGAGCGCTCTTTCGAATGGCGGCGATCAGCCGGTTTTGAATAGGGATCCAGTCTTCGGTATGGCCGACGAAGGTCGGTTCATTCATCGGTTCCAAAAAAACATAGTCAGGGTCAAACTGGCTGAGGTGTTTGGCGAATGACGACCAAAAGTCGACAAAGGTGTTGACAAACTCTGGGTCATGCTCAATGGGTCCAGAATAATTGCTGCTTTCGCCTTCGAGTTTAATGTGATGAAGATCAATGATGACGCCCAACTCACGCTTGATCAAAATCTGAATGCCCTTATCCAATAGTTTCAACGACCGCTGGTTGAGCCGGCTTGGCTCACTCGCGTCATAGATGGTTTTCCATTGAATGGGGATTCGAACATGCCTAAACCCAACCGCCAGAATCAAATCAAGATCATCACTCGACACTCTTTTACTCAATTCAGTAGCTGGCTCAGGCCCCAGCCATAGCCAGCGAGGAATATTGATCCCTCTTGATAAGCGTTCAACCCTGGCTTCAGCGACTCCTTCACTTTGAGCCGAGTAAGCGCTCATCAAATACAAAGCGAATAGTGTGGTAATTATGAGAAGAAAGGCGAATAATTTCTGGGCTTTGCTTAATTCTTTCATGGTGAACTCTCCCTCGGCTGCGAACTTGAAACGCGACAGGTTCTTATTATTGCGCTTATGCTATTTTCGACATTACCAAATAGAACCTATGGGTTCAACCAATTTCTATCGAGTCTATAAAAAAGTTCTAGATATTATAAAGCATTTCCTTTACAATATCAGCGTTTTTTGCGAGACCCTACAAAATTGTAGCATTTTTAGACCATTCATCCTTGGCTTTGTCTGTAGTCTCGCCTCTATACGCATTCTTGATATTTATCGACACAAGGAGATGGAGTAATGACGGCAACTGGAAGAGTCAAATGGTTTAATGAGCAAAAGGGATATGGATTCATCGAACAGGAAGGCGGGCAGGACATCTTCGTCCATTACACTGGCATCACTGGCGACGGGTTTAAAAACCTATATGAAGGCCAGTTGGTCAAATTTGAGGTGACCGAGGGTGAAAAAGGCCCAAAGGCAGTCAATGTTATTGGGTCCGCCGCCGAGTAATTTTTCAGACAATTTCGATTCACTGCGCCCGCTAAGTCTATCGGGCGTTTTTTATGTAAATTTTTGTTTTTGCTTCAGTTAAAAAGCGTGCTTTAATACGCCTCTAATATTCACTTTCTATTGTAAGAGATAAGAAAACACCGCAATTACAAGAATTATGTTCTTTTAGAATTCTTAGGATTTCTTGGTATGAATAAGCCCAAAGGGGCTGTAACCGCCTGGTTAGAACGATCCCCCAATTTCGTTTTCGTCATTTATGCCATCACAGCGGCTTTCTGTGTCTATTTTTGTATGTACGCATACAGAAAACCCTGGTCAGCCGCCACCTTCGACGGCGCCAGCTGGGAAGCGTTTAAATACTGGGCGGGCGTTAGTCAGATTCTGGGCTATGCGCTGTCAAAATTTGTCGGCATCAAAATCTGCTCCGAAATCAGCCACGCCAAACGCGCCATCGCCATCATTGGTTTCATTTTTGTTGCTGAGTTCGCTTTATTGCTGTTCGCCGTCGTTCCAGAGAATCTCAAAATCGCCGCTATCTTTTTAAATGGCATCCCCCTTGGGATGATCTGGGGGTTAGTGGTCAGTTTTCTCGAAGGCCGACGCACATCTGAAATTCTGCTCGCCGGATTGAGTTGTTCATTTATTGTCTCAAGCGGCATGGTCAAAGACTTTGGCCGCTGGCTGATAATGTCTTGGGACGTCACCGATTACTGGATGCCCTTTGTCACGGGCTTGTGCTTCTTGGCCCCGCTGATTTTCTTCGTCTGGATGTTAAGCCAGCTGCCCGAACCAAACTACAATGATGAGGATGAACGCACCCGCCGCGAGCCGATGAACGCCCAACAACGCATTGAGTTCTTCAAATCATTCCTGCCCGGCATGATCATGCTGTTGGTTGCATATTTCTTCCTGACGGCCTACCGCGACTACCGTGACACCTTCGGTATCGAAGTATTCGTCACAATGGGCTATGAGAACGAATCGGGCCTTTTCACACGCGCCGATCTTCCCGTCGCGTTTGGCGTATTGGTCTGCTTAGGCGCTTTGAACGCAATCAAAAATAACAAATGGGGCCTCATCGGCGCTTACGCCATCATGGCGGGCGGTACGACATTATTAGGCGTCGGCACCCTGCTTTATGACTTTGGCATGATTACAGGACTCACCTGGATGACGCTGACTGGGCTTGGTTCATACTTGGCCTACGTCCCGTATGGTTCCGTATTGTTCGACCGTACCATTGCCCACACTCGCGTGGTGGGCACATCTGTTTTTGCCATCTATGTCGCTGACGCCTGCGGCTACACCGGGTCAATCGCCACCATGATCGCCGACTACTATATATTCCATGAAATCAAACATTTCGAGTTTTTCCACGCCTTCACCTACTTTATGTGTTTCTTAGGGACAATCTTGTTGATCGTAAGTTGTATCTACTTCATCAAACGCAGCGAAACCATCCGCCAATCAAACCTAAGCACGTCGAGCCCGGCTCCAACAGAAGCGTAAACTAATGTTACTCTATGTGAAATCTCTGCAAATTATTTAATACTATTTTCATCAATTCGTTTAACTCCCCCCCCTTCTAACCGATAACTATGGTGTAGTTATTTTATTCTTAGAGGGCGACGAAACAGGGAGGTTTCACCATGATGAATCCATTGATTAGCCGATGGACAATTGCAGACGTTTATGAACACACAGGAATTAACTGTTATAATCTTGGCGACTTAGAAGATGCAAAGATTATGCTTCTTTCCGCAGTGGAGCATGGCGAATCAGAAGACGACGACGCAGAATTTATGGTTAGCAAGTTTCACAACCTGGCGGTCGTTTACTTCGAACTCAATGAATACAAGAAGTCTGATCTCTTCTTTCACAAAGCACTAAAGTGTTTTGTCGAAAATCCAAGCATGGATGCTGAAAAGTTGACTCTGCTGCTCAACAACTATTCATTGTTGATGGAGCAACGAAATGAGTCGGTTCTTTCTGAAGCGTTCAGCATCTGCGCCGAGTTTGTCAGCGACCACTGGTTTGAGGCAAAAAAGAAAATCGATTTTTCTCTCGAAGATCAAAACGTTGCAGCGCTCATGAATGTAGCCTAACGAATTCCACGAACCGTTATGAAAAAGGCGTACTGGATTCAGTACGCCTTTTTTTGTTCCGTTTTGATTACTGTATGGCGGGCGGTCGAGGGATGTTCACTACCCGCTCAGGCGCAAAACTTTTTTCTTCGGCCAACGGGTCAAATAAGAGGCATTTACAGCGTGTCCCGATTAGATTGGGCACAAACTCTTTTGCCGCCACTTCGACAATATCGTATTCCGCCCGAAAGAAGGTTTGCTCAAGCCATGAGTACGCGCGCGCCTTGCTCGACCAGACAGGCACAGCGATATCACCGCCCGGCAAATCAAAATAGAGCGGACTTACTTGGGCGGACGGAGAGTCGTTTTTACCAATAATAAAAACGGCTGGCGGCAGCTGGTCGATTTCCATAATTGAATCGTCATTCTACCACCAAATTGATCAGCGCGGGATTGTCTTGCCATGTGGGTCGACTTCTGGGTGTTCCATCTCACGGTCTAACTTTTCAGTTAAGTCTGGGGTGATATGGTGTTCGACGCGGTCAGCCGGATCGTGTGTATGGTCAGCGGCGTAGCCAATGCCTTCGAGGTATGATTCATACAAACGGTGGCGTTTGATGAGTTCGATGGCGTCGTTATTGCCTGACTTGGTCAGTTCAAATTTCAAATTGCCTTCTTCTAATAATCCTTTTCGCACCAACCGCCGGGCGGTCTTCTCCGCATCGGGCAACAGCCATTGCTGGGCCTCGCTGATATCCATCACGCTGAATGGAAGAGCAAAGCCCGCTTCAACCTGGCGCCCCGCCCAAAGCAATACGTCTTCTTCAGCGACCCGGTTTGACAGGTTTCGTCTCGACAACCAGCGGGTAAACACGCCGTGTGTTGGAGAGAAAACCAATGCCACAGCAAACAACAGCCCTGACACAGCGCCCATTGCTCCGGCGATCGAACTATCAAGCCAAATCGCTGAGAAGAAACCCAGGATCGAAGTCAGCGAACCCGCCAGAACCGAATAGAGCAACATCAACGACAAGCGGTCAGTCAATAAATAGGCTGTCGCGGCAGGCGCGATCAACATCGCCACGACAAGTATGACGCCGACGCTTTCAAACGCGCCCACCGTGGTGACCGCAACCAACGTCATCAACAGATAGTGCATCACTGTGACGGGAATCCCCACCGCCGCCGCCATCGCCGGGTCAAACGCGCACAATTTGAATTCTTTGTAAAACAAACTCACGACGACACTATTGAGCAACAACAAACCGCCGTTGACCCATAACGCTCTGGGGCCGAGATAGAACTCACCCAGCACAAATGAATCAAGCGGAGTCAGCGCAATCTCGCCCTCTAATACGCAATCGGTATCCAAGTGGACGCCTTCGCCAAACAGAGAAACGCCAATCACGCCAAGGGCGAACAGCGCGGTGAACGTGACGCCAAGCGCCGCGTCATGTTGAACGCCGCCGCTATTGAGGGTTTGAATAATGAATGTCGTTAAAATTCCAATCAGGGCCGCTCCAAGAAACATCCAGAAGATCGACATTGAGTTGCTCAACAAAAATGCGATGACGATTCCCGGAAGAACCGCGTGGCTGATGGCGTCACCCAACATCGCCATACGGCGCAGCACCAAAAAGCAGCCCAGCATCCCACAGGCGGACGCAGCGAAGGCCCCGGTTAAGATGATCCAAAATCCACTTAAGAAATCCATTGCGTGTTTCCTCTGTTAGGCAGTTGCGATCGGGTGCGCAGTAGGTGGTCGTTCCAGGTTAAGCCCATGGGTGTTTAATAGACGCTCGAGTTGTTTGACCGTCTCAGGCGCCAAGAAGTGTTCGATCAAATCGGCGTCGCGGTCGACATGGTCAGATTCAAATTCTTCTTCGTGCATCAGATACATTTCCCATAAACGGTGGTTGCGGGTCACTTGATAGGCCTGTTCCATGCCGCTTTGCGTCAAACGAAATGAGCCGTTTTGTTCTTCGACACATTGTTCGTTCATTAATCTGTGCAGGTTTCTCAGCGCTTGGGCTGGCGTTTGCGACCGCAGTGCGGCGATATCGTTTAAAGGCGCCCATCCGTCCCAGGAACCGTGTCGTTCAGACCATTCATACAACGAGCGAAGTGCATTCTCTCGAGCGACGCGGCGGCGAAGTTTCCAAACCCGAATGCCTTTGGCGACCAATCCACGCGCTGGAGCGAAAAGCAGCGATAGCACAAACATCAACGTCGCCGACAATACGATCCACGGGCCGGTTGGCATTCGCGGGGCCAGCGCGCTCAAATACACGCCCAGCGCTCCTGACATGCCGCCGAACAGGGCGGATAGCAAGGTCATACGGTGAAGGCGGTCCGTCCAATAGCGGGCGGCGGCGGCTGGAGTAATCAACATCGCAACCATTAATACAACGCCGACCGCTTGAAGCCCAATGACGACAATCAGAACGATCAAGATGTTGAGCATCGCGTCAAGCCAGGCGGATGAAAACCCTAGACTGTCGGCGAACCCTGTGTCAAAGCAAAGCAGTTTCATTTCTTTATAAAGCAACAACGAGAATACAATGACAGCGAAGGCGCAAAACGCCATGATATACACATCGCGTCCGACCATCGCCGCCGCCTGCCCAAAAATAAAGGTCTTCAGGCCTGCTTTGTTGCCGCCGCTGGAATTCAATATGAATGTCAACAACACAATGCCAATCGCGAAGAAAACCGAGAGAACCAGCCCTAAGGCCGCGTCTTCTTTAATGCGCGAATGGCGCGTAATGAATTGAATGCAAAATGCGCCCAACATGCCGGCGGCGAGCGCGCCCAACATAAAGGCCGGGATTGAACGTTCGCCAACGATCATGTACGCGACGCACACGCCGGGAAGCGCCGCATGGGCCAAGGCGTCGCCTAACAGGCTGCGCTTTCTCAGCATGGCGAAACTGCTGAGGATGCCGCTGCACATACCAAGCAGGACGCACCCAGCCAACACCCATTGAGCATTAATGTCAGTCAAAAAGTTCATTGTTGTGGATCAGCCCCGTGTGGTTGGTTAATCGAAACCGCGTCGGCCAGCTCTGAAATGATGTTGAGGCGCCCGCCGTAGGTCTTACGAAGGTTGTCTTCGTTAAACACCTCTTCAGTCGGGCCAATGGTGATCAGCCGCATGTTGATCATTAACACCCAATCAAAATAGTCGCTGACTGTCTGTAAGTCGTGGTGAACCACAAACACGGTCTTGCCCTGGGATTTCAGCGTCTTCAAAATTTTGATAATGGCTTTTTCTGTCGCGACGTCGACGCCTGCGAAGGGTTCATCCATAAAATAAACAGTGGAGTTTTGTGCGAGCGCGCGGGCGAGAAACACGCGTTGTTGTTGGCCACCCGAAAGCTGGCTGATTTGGCGGTTGGCGAAATCAGCCATCCCGACTTGTTTCAAACAGCCCATTGCATACTCTCTGTCACGCCGAGCTGGACGGCGAAACCACCCCAAGCGACCATAAACGCCCATTAAGACAACGTCTAACACATCAGTGGGAAAATCCCAGTCGACTGATTCGCGCTGAGGAACATACCCAATTTTTTGGCGTTGTTTAGAGATTGGTTCGCCATAACATTTCACCCAGCCGGACGCGGGAGGCACAAGCCCCATCGCTGACTTCAATAACGTCGACTTGCCCGCCCCGTTGGGGCCGACGATTCCGACTAACACCCCTTCAGGAACAACAAAATCAATGTCCCACAACACGGGTTTGCGGTGATAGGCGACCGTCAGGTCATGGACCTCAAGCGGCGGCGGATCAGGTACCGCATAAGACGGTGATGGCTTGATATCGTTTGTAGATTCAGCGGTAATAGTCATCAACAAGTCTCCAACTTACTGTAAGGCGTTCACAATTGTGTTCACATTGTGGCGGATCATTCCGATATAGGTTCCTTCTTCCGTCCCGGCGGCGCCCATCGCGTCAGAAAACAACTCCCCGCCGATAACAACCTCATGTCCTTTGCCTTTGCAGCCTTCAACCAATGCTTCAATTGACCGGGCCGGGACGCTGGTTTCGACAAACACTGCTTTTACGTTGCGTTCAACAATAATTTCGATCAATCGCTGAAGGTCTTGCAGTCCAAATTCGCTGACGGTGCTGATGCCTTGCAGGCCCATCACTTCGATGTCATAGGCGCGGCCAAAATAGCCAAACGCATCATGGGCGGTGATCAACACGCGTTGTTGTTGAGGGATACTGGCGATTTGTTCTTTGACCCAAACATCGAGTTCAGCCAGCTGGTTTTGATAGGCTTCGCCATTGTCGCGGTATTCCTGTTCGCCTTCAGGATCGACTTTGACCAGCGCTTCGACCACGGCGGCGACCGCCTGAGACCACAGACTGACGTCCATCCAAATGTGGGGGTCATAATGGCCTTCATAGTCTGGGTGTGAAAGCAGTAACGATAGTCCAATAGCATCGCCAAACGCAACGACAGGTTTGGGGCCGCTTTGCATTTTCTCAAAGATTTCAATCATACGCCCTTCAAGAATCAGCCCATTGTAGAATATCACGTTCGCGCGAGACAATAGGCCTAAATCGGCAGGCGAAGCTTTGTATAAGTGGGGGTCGACTCCCTCCCCCATCATGTTAATCACTTCGATGCGTTCTCCAGCGACATTGTGGACAACATCGGCGATTTGGGCGATCGTACAAACCGCCCTCAGGTTGCCGTCGTCTATCGGGCCGCCGCAAGAACTGACAATGAACACAATAACTATGAGTGCTATTTTTTGAATCACAATGGATATCCTCTCCTTCATTTTTTCTTCGATTGGACAAACACATTTGACGCGAGGTCGCGTCCGATGGCGCACTCGGCGCCATTGATTTTTAGATGGATGGAACCGCCGTACGGCTCTTCTTTCATCATCTGGACTTTAGCGCCCGGCACCAGGCCGACTACATCCATATATTGCAACATGCTTGCGTCAGAATCATCGACGCGCTGCACCTGGCTAGCCTCGCCGGGTTGCATCGCCATGATTGGTAGAATGGATTGGTCGGGCAACGCGCCATCTTTTGATGGGATCGGGTCGCCATGGGGGTCGTGAGTGGGATGCCCCAAAAACTCATCAATTTTCTCTTCGAAAACTTCTGAAATGACATGCTCAAGACGCTCGGCTTCGTCGTGAACCTGGTCCCAGCTGTAGCCAAGCGCTTTTTGAAGATAGAGCTCAATCAGGCGATGATGGCGAAGAATTTCTAGCGCAATCTTCTCTCCACTTTTGGTCAACGCCAGACCTGTCGCTCGCGAGTAATTCACCAGTTTTAACGACCGGAGCCGCTTGACCATCTTGGTTACAGCCGCTGGCGACACCGAAAAATTCTCCGCAAGCATCGAAGGGGTAACGGTGTCGCCATCCCGCCCCATTGAATAGATGGTTTTTAAATAGTCTTCGCCGTTAGAACCTAACATAACACCACCTGGGTTAACTAGAGTATAATTTAACATTAACCAAAGTTAAATTTATGTCAAGACAAGTGGAGAAATAATCATTCTGGTACTTAATATGGAATCGGTGAGATCATACACATCAGCGCAAATTGAATTAGAAGAAGAATTCCAATCCATTGATTGACTGCGGATTGAGGCTCAGAGTAGGTGGATAAGAACTTCATTCGGGCAACGCGTGGAAAATGAAATTCAACAAAATGGTTGAGCGCCCAGCCTTTCATTTGGCTGTCTGATTGGAGAAACATCTGTTGAATCATTACGCTGACATATTTTCGGCGATCAATGCCAAATAAGCGCATTGCTTCGAGGTCGCGAGCGATTTCGCGGTGATAGTCAAACCAGCGGTCCGCAAGTATTCGAACCGGATGCGCATGAAACATGACCAAACAAAGAAACCGAAGCAGGTTTAACCAGATGTCTCTGTTTTGGATATGCGCCAGTTCATGCGCAATTACCACATCAAGCGTATCTTCATCTCCCTCGTCAATTAACGACTGGGGAAGAATGATCGTATGGCTATTCAAAAGGCCAATCGTGCACGGTGAAAAGGAACCTTGAAATGTTTTCAACTTCGTAACAAAGGGCAAACCGAGACAACTCGATAAATGGGCAAGTCTCTCAAACGCAATCCCACTATCAACGATTGGCAACTTTCGTAAACGCCTATGAAATACGGCGAATCGATACAATTGAACAACCGCAACCTGAACCGACAACAATACCCAGACAAGAATAAAAGCACTTAAACAGAGGTGAAGGCCCTCACTTGGATCCAACCCCCCCACGCAATGGAAAACTTGAAAAACAAAAAAAACCATCTCAGCGGAGTTGCCCATAGTTGATTGAAGATGAATAGGATCGTCAAAAACGCGCCCGCCTAGTATATAGGAAGGAGAAAACACTCGAGGATGGGTTTGTAATTCCAAAAGCCCAACAGGTAATAGCAACTTCACTAACACAATCAACCACACCCAATAACACAAAGACGGTTTGATATGGTATAACAGTAGGGAGAAACCAAGCGCCAAGGCAAGCAGAAAAAAGGCATGAAAGGAAGAGAAATAAAGAAATAGGCTAGAGATGTTCATACTTGATGCTCTTATCTCGTTACTACAATTAAGAAGAAAAATCAACTAGATGATTAAACGTCGATACAACCTAACGGAAAAGATAACTGCTCATTTGGTCTTATTTGAACATTACCACAATACAATAAAACTACTTAATACGATATTGATATTTTTTACCTGTTCAATTTCTAGCAAAAAAAAATCAGGATTTACCGTAATTGGGATTTCAAATCTCTAAAACCGGACAAAATAAGTTATCTCTAGTGAAACATTGCATGACTTATTGTGCATAAACCATTATTTATAAGTTATTTATAACGCCTGTTCAAAGTTGGCACAAAGCCTGCGTATTAACCCCGTGAAAACAATTCTAAGGAAAGGAAGGAAAGATGATACGCAATGAACGTCTCAGACCGAAGCCTGTCCCTAGTGGTTCGAGACCGAAGAACCATTTGGGACAAAGTGAGAACAACCAGCGTCTCGAACAATTTCAGCGTTATCTAGAAAGCCGCGGCTGCCCCGTGCGCCTTGCGCCAAAAGATAACGATGTTCGATGGATTGGTTAACGGAACACGAAGGAAGAACGAAATGAATCTTACCCAACCCACACACCTCAATCGCTTCGCCGGCCCCGTACGGCGTTAAGAATTTCACCGAGTCGTATTCGATTTACCTCACGAAGTATCGAATAATCCCAAAACAAAATCCGCTCTACAGAGTTTACACTCAACGTAGAGCGGGTTCATTGTTTATAGGGCCAAACGATTACTGATCAATATTTTCGCGCATCTTCTGTTTGTAGCCTTCGACGCCGGTTTGGATATAGGTCTCTTCATCACCCACCCGGCGTTTGACAGAGATCGGATCAATATGAAGCGACTGTAAGCGCCCTTTCACAGCGACCATGTCCATCAATACGCGCATTAAGGCAAACACTTCGTAGGTGTCGCGTTTCGGGAACTCAATTATCGCTGATGGAACCGCCTTATCGACAAAGTCTTCGTAAGCGCCTCTCATTGATGCGACCTGGGCTTGTTGCAGCGTCTTGCCCTTGAAGACGCTCAGGCTGCCTTGAAGCGGTGCGTTTTGGGGGACGGTGATATCTTCGCCAAATGATTTTGGGGTGAGAAACATCACCACCTTGTCACGTGGGCCGTTGATCACGCCATTCAACAGCGAGTGGTTGCCGGTTGGGCCTGTCGTCGATATGACGTTAAGCCCCTCGCCGCGCTCTTGGACGGATTCTTCATACAACTGAACGAACCAGTCGCCCAGCTTGACATTATCAAAGTAGGGATAAAACACCATGCAGGATTTGTTGCAGCCCCATTCGGCGATATGGAGAAACTCAGCCAGCCGATAAGCGGGGTTCTTTTCAATGGGAGCGGTCAAAAACGTTTGATGAGCGGCGCCATATCCCTTCATCGCATCTTGAAGGCGCGCAAGCGGATCGTTTGACGCGCTGACCGCTAAAAATAACAACCCGACAGGCGACGCAAACGAAAAACGCCCGCCCACTCCATCAGGAACAGGCAACAGCGCCATAAATTCACCCTGCCGGCTTGATTGCATTTGATACAAAAGGCTCTTGTCGTTCAGGCCTGTTGTTGCGACGGTCTGGCCCATCCAGTCGTCGCCAAGGGCGTCAGCGAGAACCATTGCCGCCAGCGCAGTTTCAGCAGTGGTTCCACTTTTACTGACGATGTTAATGATCGTTTTGTCTAACAGGCCTCGCAGTTTCAAAACATCCAACAAGCCTCTAAGACGCAAGGGGTCGAAGGTGTCGCCTGTAAAATAGACTTCAGGCGGGCCATCAATCTCTCCCGCGCTGACCAGGTCGTTGTGATAGGGATGGTTTAGCAGATCATGCAGGGTGCGGGCGCCAAGGTCCGAACCGCCGATGCCGATTGTGATAAACACTTTAGCTTTCTCTCGAACCTGGTTGGCAATGTCGGCAATTGATTCGAGCGATGCAGAATCTGGATGTTCAACAGGCGTCTGGTGACACCATGTCCAGGCGCGCAGCCGCTGGACGAGCTTTTCGTAGCCTTCGTTGTCTTCTTCGACAAACTCTTGTTCAATCGCCATCAGGCTGGCTCGGAGCTGCTCGCTCCAGGCGCCAGGGACTGATTTATAAAGCAAACCGGCGCCAGCCAGATCAACATGAAATGAATCGCGGATTGGCATGATGTCTTCACCTTTTTTTGTAGAATATACGAGCCATAGAACTAAGCGGCGCCAACTCTGTTGAGTGGCGCCGCTGTGTTGTGCCGCATGTAATGTGAGGCTACTTTGCTGGCGTGATCACCATGGCCTGACGAGCCGCGAGTTCTCTGTCCATATGATAGAGCGCGACTTTATCACTCTCGACAAACTCTAACTGGTCAACGATGCCCTTAGCAGTGGCTTCTTCTTCGATCTGTTCATTGACGAACCATTGCAAGAAATTATGGGTTGCATGGTCTTTTTCTTTGTTGGACAAATCAACTAATTTGCCGACGCAACTAGAGATATATTTTTCATGTTCATAGGCTGCATTGAAGGCGTCATGGGCGGATTTCCATTTGACTGGCGGTTCGTTGATCGGGCCCAAGACAACGCGTCCGTCGCGGTCATGAATATATTTGTAGAACCGCATGACGTGGGCCAATTCTTCTTGCGATTGGGCTTCCATCCAACTGGCGAAGCCTGGCAAATTGATGGATTCAAAATACGCAGCCATCGACAAATAGATATACGAAGAATACATTTCTTCGTTGATCTGCTTATTGAGTGCATCAAACATTTTCTTGCTGGCCATTGGGTGCTCTCCTTTAGAAACATAATTCAATCAATGAAATAGAAGTATACCATCCCATCAAACAACCCAAAACTATTTGAGATTAAATTATGTGTTATTTTTTTATTCACCGTTCAGCTATCACTGAGGCCAAACCCAGTGCTGGAGCGCTTGCAGGCATAGTAATCGTTTGGTTTGTTTGATTAACATCTGCGGTGAAAATGCGACTGTTCATTGTGGAAGGAATTTATCTCAGACTTCATCTATTCGCGCATTGAGATAACGCTGGATCACTTTTGCAGTCAAAGTTTCTATATTTTGAATTGCGAGTATGAAGAAAAGAAAACAAATAGACTCAGGCATATCACGGGTTCGAGGAGGTTTTCATCACGACTCCCTTACGCCTGTTTAGTGACGGGGAAAAATTCATCAAGCGTCAATAGCCTCTCCAGAAACATACAGTCTAAAGAGGTGAAAGAATTGTTTAATCTATCAGCCTCCAATCATCAACAGAGACGGGCAAGACGCCGTCTAAATAATCCAGCCGCCGAACGGTAAAGTTCATGATGTAGTCATAGGCGTCGCGAATTTGCCGCCTGCGGCTATTTTGGGTCGCGCCAGTCATGGCTTCTTCTAATTTGAGGTCGGCCAGTAGCAATTCTTCATATTGGTCGCAAAGTTCTTGAAGACGCTCGACAGAAAATTTGCGCGTCATTTCACGGCGAACTCGGCGTTTGTATTCTTCATGAAACGGTTGATGGCTGTGTAATGGGCCCGAGAGATATCCGACAGGTCTACCGCCAACCGGAGACTGCCCGTTTAATGGGTAATCAATCGGCATCTTAAAAAACTGGGGAATACTGGCTTCAGAATAGCCAAACGTTTTGTCACAATCCCAGGGGATGCACTCCCACCTGTTAGCGGGTGCGGGGGCGTGATATAAAAACATATTGTTAAAGAAGCCGTCCCAATTGCCCATCAACACGCCCGCCACCGAGTAGTTCATCACTTTCTCAACATCAAGATATTTTCTGAGGTTGACCTCGCGTTGTTCGGCGTTTGAGACGCGAATCGCCTGGTTGAGTTCGGCCAAGTCTAATTCGTCTTCGTCTAAATTGGTTTGTTTTTGTACTCCGTTGGGTACGTTGTACGCGACCTTATATACATTGGCGTCGCGGTTGCGGTCATTTAAATCTAAGAAATTTTCGTTTGGCTGTTGGACGAACAATTGTTGGCGGTGGCTCTCGCCCTGGATGGTGCGATACCAAGCCGAACCCGGCGCCATGACGCCAAAATCGCTAAATATTTGATAACTGATTTGTTCGATATGAGGGGTATGTGGACCTGAGGTTGTGCCGCCAGAGGGCCGTTCGGGAATCACATTCAGCGTGCGGTTGCCGCGGTATTCCTGGCCTTTCAAAAACTTGATCTTCTGGCCGTTTCGGGATGGATACACATTGGCGCCGTCATACACTTCAGGGGGGCCGTCTACTGGCTTGAACACCGCGCCTGGAAATGATGACGACCGCGAGTCGGGCAGGTTGCCCAGGATTTGGGAGTAAACCCAAACCAGCGGCAACTTTGTTTCGAGTTCATCGTCGTAAATAAAATACGATTCATACGGACGCGCCGCGCCGCGATGAGGCCAGAACACCGTCTCGCCCGAATTGGTCGTCACCTCAAATTTGTATCGCACCAACCACTGTGAACTTTTTGGTGGAACGCGCACAGAATACGTCACACTTTCGCCGTCAACATTACCGCGGTCCAGAGGATACCGTGTCACGCTGCCTGACCGTGATGTATTTAGGGGTTGCAAGTGCATTCGCACACTGCTGATCAGCGACGCACCAGTGAAGGTTGCTTCGACAGTGACGAAATCTGTTGAAGTCGGGTTTTGAGGCGAATGGGTCACGCCATCTAAAAAGAGACCGGGCGCTTCGCCAAAGACAGAATTTCGCGCGCCTGGAGTTCCATTCGAACTGAGTGATGTACGCCAGTTTCTGTGGTCGGTTGAAAGCAGAGATGGGTCGATCTTCTCAAGCGATGCGCCGTAGCCGTCAGGCCCGATTGGCCATGGGACGGTATCGGAATAGTCAAACTCATCAACGATTTCACCGTTTGAATTTCGCAAAGTGATGCGCTCACCGCTGTCAGCCAATTTGCCAATATATGGAGCGCTGACAACATTGGCGTTGCGAAAATTTATATGGTTGGGATCGCGGGCAATGAGGAGATACTCATTGCCGCCAATCAGCGTCCGGCGTGGAAACTCAAACAACACTCCCTCAGTAAATAAATACCCATCCAGGCGAATGATGTTGTTGCCAGTGTTGTACAACTCAATGAATTCTTGAACGCCGTCTTCGGGCGGATTATAATGAATCTCATTAATGACGACTTCAGAGTGAGTGAGTATCCCTATGGTTAACATCATTAGGGCGCAAGGCCCCAAAAGACGACCCAATCGCATGGACTAAACCCCTAAGATCGTTTTATTTGATTAAGTATACCTAAATCAAAACACTATCACAATAATACGCAAACATCAGGCGGAAATTCTCGCTTGTTTCTTCGGCAATTTTCTCCCCTCCCTCTTGCCGCCTTGGTTTGCAGGCCTGCGGCCTGCACCGCAAGATTAAATTGAAAATCGCCTGATTGTTTAAGCCCCCCTTTTTAAGGGGGCTGTCCGCCGCTGGCGGACAGGGGGGATCATGTGCACCCAATAACAACATTTGCATTGCTCCCTAAAAGAGGCAATACGAATAGACAGATATTCAACCTGTATTTACGCTAAGGATTACTTGTTGAATCAATCTAGACAATTTTCTCTCACTTGTTTTATACTCATAAAACCATCATCCGTAAAAGGCAAATATAATGAACGCCAGAGACGCCGCTGTCATCGCCTGCCGCTTGCTCGCAGTTTACATTGTTTTCGAAGCGCTCAACATTCACACGAGAACCTTCTACTTGGCAAACATGAACCCAAATTCCCAGCCCAATGATTTTCAGCTGTTGGTGATTCCAGTCTTTGTCTTGATAGGGATTTATCTGTGGTGGGACGGCGGCAAACGAATTTCGAGGTTGCTCGCAAATCCAGATGAAGACATTCAAACTGCGCTAAATGCACAACAATGGGTTTGTCTTATTCTAAGTTTGATGGGATTCTATTTTCTCGTCAGTTCAATAACTTCCATCTCCAACAATCTATTTGTATTGGTATCTCGAGCAGCGAATACATCCCAATTTGCGAATGCGAACCCGTTGGGGAATTGGTATGTATTTTCATTATTGAGTGGATTGTCTTTACCCTTTTTGGGCCTGATGCTCCTCATCTTTTCGTGGCCGTTATCGAAGGCAATCGTTTATCTTCAAACATTTCAGTATTCCGACCAGAAGGCGTCATCCACATTAACCACTCAAGCGCTGGCCTTAAGCCTGTTGGGAATCTATTTAATATCAAGAGTGCTTCCACAAATCATACAATACATCTCAGTGATTTATATGAATCCACAACAGAACCAATCAACGTTTACTTTTTTATCTGTCGGCGCGTGGGTACAACTCTGTTTCGCGCTTGCGTTAACTCTCGGAGCGCGTGGCATCATTGGAATGCTCTATATGCTTCGCGTGTGGGGAAACCCGTTCGCCAAAGAGAGCATAGAAAAGTAACTACGGCTTGACCGGGCGGTCGCGATCGTGGTCGACGATGCAGAAAAAACCGAATGGCTGGTCTGAATTATTACACAGTTGATGCACCTGCATCGGCTCGACATAGGCGATGTCCATGTAAGCAAGAGGAACCTCTTTGTCGGTGAGTTTTAATACGCCGCTGCCACGAACGCATATCACGGTATGGGTATGATTGTGTTTCTCCAGGCTGCTTAACCCGTTGGGGCCAATTTCAAAATAGCGCAAATCATACGCGGTCTGCTCGCCGCTCTTACCGATCAGCTCACAGCGTGACACGTTTTTAAAGGGCAGTTCGGCGGCTGAGTCTTTATACGCTTCTGGCTGCCTGCCCTGCCATTTGAACCCTTCGGCGAATTTCAAAAGCGTTTGAACATCGCCCTTTTCTACTGTCGGCAATTCACAGGCCGACGCCAAACCCGCGTCGGGTTCTTCAAGGCGCTCGTCAAAATTCTTTCTGACTTCGTCCATGAAGGCTTTGGTGCTCATGGCGAGGTCGTCAGAGTGACTGATTAACGCGCCGCCGATTAAAAAGAGCGTGTCTTCGCCATACTCATGGCCCATGGTGGGGATGTTGTCAAACTTCATGCCGCCTGCTGGCGATGGAAACGCGCTTTTAATATGCGCCATCGGCTGGCGTAAGCGGTCACAGATATCGTGACAGTCGTCCTGTGTGAACGAAAAGCGCCCGCCGTAGTTGGGGAAGATTGAGACGTCCGCTCCCAACAAACGAAATAGCGTTCCTAAAAACACGCCGTGAGAGATGCCGTGGCGGCTGTCGAAGAAGTGTGCGCCTGTGAAGCTAGGGTGGGCCAGGTAACACAACGGGTAGGTCTCGACTATGTAGCGAAAGGTATCAAGCCCAATCGTGAATGGACAGATTAAGATTGAGAAGATTCCCTGTTGACTGATGAATGTCATCAGTTTGTCGAGGTCTTCGACCGGGGCCATTACGTTCGGACAGTAGAGCGTCGGGCGGCCTGTTTGTTTCTCGGCGTCGAGCGCCGCCTGGTGGCACATACTCACCCGGCGCTTAAAATCATCGAACGAACTTTCATGTAAGTTATGGTCGTCTTTAATCAAATCGCCGCCGCCTAACGCAAAGTTGCGCGTCATGTCGGCGAAGGTCTCATGTGATGAGCCATACGGCTTCAAAGCAGTCGATAACAACGGGCGGCCATACACACCGAGGCGCTTACGGATACCGTCAATGCCGTGGTTTGGTCCTTTGAGTTTATCTAAAAACGATTGGGGAAATTTGATATCTGATATGAAAATGTTTTTCTTCAGTGAAATGTTGCCGTAAATCAGATTCAAAAACTGCGGCCATTGATAGCCCGTATGGTCGATGGGGTATTCGATAACCGCTTCAAACAGATCGTTACTTGACTGGTTTGGTTTAATTGAACGAATCTGGCCAACTACCTGTTCGCGAAGATGTTCAGGGACCAGTTGCTCTGGCACCTCGACCGTTTGTTCGTAAGCAATATCTTTAGCAATTTGGTCAACCTCAGACGCGCCGCAGGTTAAACGGTAGTGAACGATCAAGCCATCAGTCATCTATCAACGCCCCTTTTTCATTGAATAAGTGAACGAGTCTAGCATCAGCGATTCAGGCGTAGTAGTGTCACTTTTCATTGTTGGTTGTCATTAAAATTTTAGTAACACCAATGTCTGTAAAGAATCATTACAGCAATAATCCAATTTTTTAGCGAATTTTGGGGTGAAACGGCTAAAACTATTACTGTTTTCTCGGCAAGGATGCTATAATTTAGTTAAATTTAGTCGAGTAGATTGTATGCTATAATACGATTTTATTTCGAGGAATTGCTATATCATTTCAACGTTTGCATTCATTTGGTTTGGAAGCCTGATTGTAATGCAATGAATTGAGTAGCCTCCTAGACAGATTGCGGGAGCTATGTCGACAGTGATTGCCCATGAGATCTTATATGACGAGTCGGTCTGCCAACATTTAGACCGGGTCTGCGTCGCACGCACGTCATTCGAAGAAATGACGGGCACCCCCCACCCATGGGAAGTCATGAACGGCGCCATAAATTCCGTCCAAAATCAATTTCTTCAAATTGAAAACGATCTGAGCGCCAACCATAAAGATGGCGACTTGACTTGTGTCAAGACCGCGCAGGGCGCGTTTTGGATCAACAAAAACGGGGTTGATTCGGTTATTGATGAGCTAAACCACCATATTGGCCGGGTGTCTCGCAAAGGCCCTGTTCCTCTCTGGAATTACACGTCGATTGAACTGTTCACCCAGATTTTGGATAACCTGAAACGGCTGATCATTACCACTAGCCATGACCGGGTTGAACTCAAGCGAATCGAAACATTGTTGAACGGAACAAGCAACTCCGTTCTTCAAGAGCTCAACAAAGCCAACACGGCGCTTGATGAATTATTGGGCAAGATCAAACAACATGCGCCTCACGTTTCGCTGGCCAGCCAGCCTGACGTGGTTTTGTATGAACGCGCCCGAATCACGTTTGACCTGCTCCAAAAACACCTCAAAACCGAACAACAACTTGGCTATGACCGCGCGACGCTAAAACAGGCGTATGATTTACTTGAATCGCGGTGCGGGTTCAAAATCAAAAATTTCCGCCAACGAATTCAGGCGTTCATGCTGGCGTTTCGTGATGAATTGCGTCAAAGCGAAATTCTCCAACTGTTGTTGTCTAGCCGCTGGGGACTCACACTATCATCTCTTGAGAAACCCTCAGAGTCGCTAACCGGCCTGATTCGGATTATTCGAAAAGAAACCGACTGGTTTTCGGCGTTTGTCTCTTCGCGCGATACCGAATTAGGCCCATCCCCTTCAGCAATCCACGCTCTGGCGATGGCTGAGAAAGCTGACTATCAGTTCACTCATGGCAAGCCCAGCGAAGAAGAACTCGCGGGCCGCGCCCTGAGCGATGATGAAATTCAACAACTTCTCGCCAGCGACAAAACCGAATCAGAAAATGAGGTTGACGTTGCTGACGCGCCTTCTGGCGCATCCAAGCCAAAGAAAAGCGCCCACCGAATGGCCTTCACCTCGCGCGGCCGCCGGTAAATCATGCCTGCGTTTTATTTAGTCTCACCTTGGGCGAGAATTGCGCTTGTTATATACTATGTTCATTGACCATTAATTTGAGGAAACAATTTATGAACGCATTGTTTCGCGCCGTTTGGGTTTTGGTGGCGCTTCTCGTTATACAGTCGGCTTCTGTTGCGCAAGATTCTGTCATTATAGAAATTCCCGGATTGGCGGAAGGCGCCAGACCCATTGAACTTGTACGCATTCCGGCGGGGTCGTTTGTTATGGGTACCCCGCTTGACCAAAAAGAGCGTTGGCCTGAAGAGTTCCCTCCCCACGAAGTCACCATCTCAAACGATTTTTATATCGGCAAGTATGAAGTCACCCAGGCGCAGTGGTACGCCGTCGAAGACGGCAGACCGTCTCGCTATGAATTTCCGTTAGATGAAAACCATCCAGTCGAGACCGTCTCCTGGCGTAACATTGAAGATTTCTTTGAACAACTCGCAGAAGATGGGGTTGGCCCGTTTCGCCTGCCCACCGAAGCCGAGTGGGAATACGCCTGTAAAGCGGGCACGACGACTCCCTATTTTTGGGGCGAAACCAGCGGCCCGATCAGCACCTACGCTTGGTATTTCTCTAACGCGCGCGACCGCCATAAACCGGTTGGGCAAAAGTTGCCCAACCCTTGGGGGCTGTTTGATATGACGGGCAACGTGTTTGAGATTTGTTTTGACGATTGGCGCGACGGGTTTGAACGCGAGCCGCAAGTCGACCCCGTCGTTGAACGCGATACCCGCTTTCGTGTGATTAAAGGCGGCGGCTATAAAAGCAACGCACACCGCACCCGCCCGGGCTGGCGCTATTTTACTGAAGACACCCGTCGAAACTTTAACTTCGGGTTTAGAGTCGCGATGGACGTCGAAAACCTGCCGTCAACCCAAATTCAAACCAGCGTATCAGACTGGCCGCTTCATTAAAAAGCCGGGCGTTTCGAGACCGTGTTTTTCCATCAATTCTTGGTTGCGGAGAATTTCACCGACCGGGCCTGACGCCTGAATGGCGCCTTCATCTAATAAGACAACACGCTCACAGGTTTCGCAGATAAGATCTAAATTATGGCTGGAGATGATTCGCGTCACTGGCAGCGAATTTACTATTTTCACCAGTTCCCGCCGCCCACGCGGGTCCAGGTCGCTCGAAGGCTCATCTAACAACAAGACATCCGGCTGCATGGCGAGAATGCCCGCGATCGCTACGCGGCGTTTTTCACCGCCTGACAAATGAAACGGTAAACGAGATTTGAACGACTCGTCTAAGCCCACTTGTTTCATTGATTCATCAACGCGTTGTTTCGCTTCTTCAATAGATAATCCCAAATTGAGCGGGCCGAATGCGATATCTTCTTCTACGCTGGCGTGAAACACCTGGTCGTCGGTTTGTTGAAATACGATGCCGAGCTTTTGATGAACTTGTTTTCGCCCTTCAGGCGTCGACAGTTCACAGCCAGCGACAACCACGCTGCCATCGAATTGGTCGCTGACTCCAGCGAGAACTTGAAACAAGGTAGTCTTGCCGGCGCCGTTAGGCCCAACCAAGCCCACGCGCTGACCGTGTTTGATGTGTAGATTCACTCCATTGAGCGCGGCCCGCCCATCCGGGTAACAGAAATGCAAGTCAGAAATTTCAATTAAGCAACTCAAAATGCGGCTCCCAAAACCCTATTTGCATACACAAGAACAGACGCCAGAATCACGCAAACCGTGAACGCTACGACATCGCCCGTTTGGGTTTGAAAGGTATGCAGGCGCTGAATGCGGCCATCATACCCACGACACTTCATCGCATGATGGACGCGCTCGGTTCGTTCGAGGCTGCGCACGAGCGTCATGCCAATCACATTCGCCCAGGTTTGATAGACGCGCATGGTCGCCCGGTTTTCAAACGCGCGCACCGCCAGCGCACAACGAATTCGCACAAATTCCACCCACAACGTGTGAATATATCGAAACGTCAACAAAGCGATCTGGACTAGCGTCTTGGGGCAATACAACGCTTCAATCGCCTGCAGCAGGCGGTTCATGGGGGTGGTATAGACCAATGCAATGGAGAACGACACCACTGCCACCGCGCGAAGATAGAGCAACAAGGCGAGATTGACGCCCTCGCGGGTGGCGTAGTATCCAGGAAGAATCTCTTGCCCAGGCGCGCTGAATGGCAACACGATAAAGCATGGAACCAGGAAAAGATGCACTGCCCCTAACCGTGTCGCTATAACGTTGACCGGCAGCCTGGCTATGGAGAGTGACGCCAATGAAACAAGCGACGCCGTTGCCGCAGCGGTTAACGAACCAACCGTCGCGCTAACGCCAGTAAGAAGAACAAATGCGGCAAACTTCCAACGGGCGTCCCAGCGATGGATGACCGAACCAAGTTGGGCGCATTGTTCAATTCTTAGATCCAAGAGCCTCTAACCGTTTCTCAATGGCTTTCAACCGCTGGTTGGCGCGATAGGCGAACCAGGCTGATACCAAACTTGTCAAAAATATAAAGGCAATGAGAATTCTCACTGGTTGGCTCAATGGGCTTTGGGTTGATTTGGCCACTCGAACTTCGCTTTTCCCGCCTTCTTCGTTATGTTCATGGTCTTGATCATGGTCGTGGTCTTGATCGCCATGCACATGAATTCGCTGAGACATTGACGCTTTCAAAGCGTCAATGTCTTCATGAGTCACCGTAATTTCATTCTGATGGCCGCGGCCCGCAAACACACGAATAGTAAACACATCATGGCCAGGCAAGTCGGTCATGTAATGGCCATGATCATCCATCTTGCCTTGATGAAAAACGCCGCCATCAGGCGTTAACAGCGACACCTCGGCGCCAGCGGTCGGCTCATCGTCGCCCATCCAGGCTTCGATTTTGAGATGATCGTGGTCCAGCGAATAGGCGATGTCTAAACTGTGGGAATGCGCCGATGCAACAACGAATGCGACCACGAAAAAAGTTGTGATGAATTGTTTCATGTCGATCCTCAACTCGTTGAAATATGGTTCGCATATAGTAATACGAAATATTAAATAATATGAAGGGAGAGACATCGCTTCAGTTACAAACAACCATATTTCATACCAGAATAGCCTTGTAAACATTGATTGCTATGCTCATTCATCCATTGAAAAAATTCAAAAAAAAATTGTTGACAATGAGATTAAATCATAGTAGCTTTTTAGTCAGATGAGACAAAGCGGTTTGGTTCTCAGCGAACTCAACCAAGGTCTCAACCGGGAGGGCGACTGGTATCGCCCCATGAGGCGGCTCCCCCTGATCGGGAACACCTCGTCGCATACATCCGCCGCCAGGCGGACCATAGAAAGGTTAGGCGTTCATGATTGGAGAAACGCCGCCGGATGCGTAGCGAAGGGGCCATCCGTCCAAACCAGGTGGCTCCTTCCTCTGTGAGACCTCCGCGTGTTTTAAGGTTCTTCGGATATTTGAGTACTTCCCTTGCTGGATGACCTGAAATTTGGTCAAAAAACGATATTCGTCCTATCAATAATAGACAATCTAACTCAGGCATGGGTGCAACTCTGTGAGCGCCTGTGCAACAAAGCGGAGCGGCGCCGAAGCGAGCAGAGTTGTACCCATACCAAATACGACGATAAAAAAATCTTCCTTGAGAGCGTGTCTGGAAATTTTAATTCAATTTGTGAGAACATATCCAAATCTCGGATGATCTTGTTTTAAACCCTCTCGTTCCATTCATCAACAACCACGTTTCACACACCACTCAACTGTTTAGACGTGACGTATTTACTGGTCGAATTAATTGCCACACCCCATTCCACCCACAACATTTCGTCCCTATAATACAAGTCGTTAATCAGCAGGCGTCAACGCCGCGAGTGAGTTGGTTTCATTCTTGTCGCCCCGCTGTCAGCCCAACATCCTGTGAGTTCACACAGCGGCACAATCTTTTTGAGTGTATATGAGGTTTTTTTTGTTTATGAAACTGCCAACGATAATCCAAGGGGGCATGGGCGTCGGCGTCTCAAATTGGAATCTCGCAAAAACGGTTTCAAAGATGGGCCATCTCGGCGTAGTCTCTGGAACAGCGCTCGACTCGGTATTCGCCCGCAGGCTCCAACACGGCGACCCAGACGGCCACATCAAGAGAGCTCTCGACCACTTCCCTGTATCTGAGATCGCCCATCGAGTTTACAACAAATACTTTATTCCATGCGGCAAGGCCATCGACCAGGCGTTTAAGCGGATCCCGATGCAGTCGCTGACGCCGAGCAAGCTGCTTCAAGAGATTACGATCTGTGCGAATTTTGTCGAAGTGTTTCTCGCCAAAGAAGGCCATGACGGCAAAGTCGGTATTAACTATTTAGAAAAGATTCAAATGCCCAACTTGGCCTCAATCTATGGCGCCATGTTAGCGGGCGTTGATTATGTCTTGATGGGCGCTGGCATCCCCCGTGAAATTCCAGGGGTGTTAGACAAATACGTCACTCATGAGCCAGCCGAACTCAAAGTCAAAGTCGACAACACGGACGAATCGTACTCCATGAAGTTTGATCCGCAAACCATTGTTGGCCCTCTCACCGAATCGCTGAAACGCCCTGACTTTTTGGCGATAATCTCTTCCGCGACCTTGGCGATTACTCTCGCCAGAAAATCATCCGGCAAAGTAAACGGGTTTGTCGTTGAAGGCTATGACGCTGGCGGTCATAACGCGCCGCCGCGCGGCCAACTCAAGATCGATGATAACGGCGAACCGATATACGGTGAAAAAGATGAAATTGATCTAAATAAAATCGGCAATCTCGGTTTGCCCTTCTGGCTGGCAGGCTCGTACGGTTCGCCGGAACGGATTCAACAGGCCTTAGATGAAGGCGCCGCTGGCGTCCAACTGGGAACGCCGTTCGCCTTTTGCCGTGAATCAGGCCTCGAAGAAGTCATGCGAACTCAAGTAATCGAAAAGATATTAAACGACGACATCGACGTTTTGACCGATGCCAAAGCGTCTCCCACCGGTTTTCCCTTCAAAGTTGTTCAAGCCGAAGGGACGCTCGCGAAACAAGACATGTACGAAGAACGGCCTCGAATTTGTGATTTGGGCTATCTACGAACGCCCTTCAAGAGTAAGTCGGGCGACATTGGCTATCGTTGCCCGTCCGAACCTGTTGAAGACTATGTGCGCAAAGAAGGCGACGCTGAAGTAACAAAAGGCCGTAAATGCCTCTGCAACGGCCTCTTCGCTAACATCGGCCAAAGCCAGTTACAGCGGACCGGTTACACAGAGAAGCCTCTACTGACTTCAGGAAAAGATTTATCCGTCATCAAGCAGTTCATTCGACCGGGCCAACTGTCGTACTCGGCTGAAGATGTAATCAATGCGCTTTGCCCTAAGCCTAAAATGGAACCCGCATTGGCGTAATGATTTCTTGCGTCTTACAAATTCTATCAAGGCGAAGCCAATCGGCTTCGCCTTGAATCGTTATAGGCCTTTCTTTTATAGTAGTTAGCAAGATGTTGTTTGTGATTTCTTCTTCGGGGAGAATCCAGCATGTCAGACAGCGGCGCATTGGAGACAATGTCTTCGCGGCTTGATCAATTGTATGAATTTGATCGAGAACCCGTCAGCGAAGACAAATTACACAGCGGGGGCCGTTTCGCCGCCGTTTTTTCAGGCGAGCACGTCGCCGGTACGGAGTTTGTCATTGGCGCCTTTTTTGTTCTTCACGGCGTCAACGCGTTTGACTTGCTGGTCGGCCTCTTAATCGGCAACCTTCTTGCTGTGCTTTCATGGACTCTGGTCTGCGCTCCCATCGCGACCCAGGTTCGGCTAACCCTCTATTGGTACCTGCGAAAAATCGCCGGGCCGGGCGTCATGGTTCTCTACAACCTCGCCAATGCGTTTTTGTATTGTATTCTTGCGGGCGCGATGATCTCAGTCGCCGCGACCGCGGTCGGCATCCCATTCAATATTGAGATGCCCAGCCTGAGCGATGTGTACCCAAACAGCCTGGGCTGGGTGTTGGTTGTTATCGGCGTCGGCTCCGTTGTCGGTGTTGTCGCGGTCATGGGCTTCAAGCGCGTCAGCCAGTTTTCGAGCATCTGCGTCCCTTGGATGTTCATGGTGTTTATCGCCGGGGCGATTGCGGTGTTGCCGCAATTAGGCGAGATCAACAGCGTAAGCGACTTCTGGACGATTGCGAAAACCAAAGTCTGGACAGGCGCTCCCGTCGAGGGCCAAGAACAACTAGGGATGATGCACATCATCTTTTTCGCCTGGTTTTGTAATCTCGCCATGCACATCGGCCTGTCAGACATGGCGCTGTTTCGCTATGCAAAAAATTGGACGGTAGGATTGTATTCGGCGTTGGGCATGTACCTCGGCCATTATCTCGCCTGGATCTGTTCAGGCATCATGGTCGCCGCCTATGGACATAAAATCGAACCGGGGTTGATGGCCTATTCAGCCTGTGGGCTGGCTGGCGCTATCGCCGTAGTCATCGCGGGATGGACCACCGCCAACCCGACGATTTACCGCTCGGGGCTGGCCCTACAGATCGTCACGCCCAACTGGCCGCGCTGGGTGACAACAGTGATCGCGTTTGTCGTCGCCACCGGGCTTGCCTGCTTTCCGGGGTTTGTGATGAACCTTCTCGACTTTGTCGCGATCTATGGCATCATCCTCATGCCGATTGGCGCCATCGTGTTCGCTGAACACTGGCTGTTCCCTCTGTTAGGTCTAGAGCAATATTGGGCCGAAGAGCGGGGCGTACTCATCAACTGGCCCGCGTTACTCACCTGGATTAGCGTCCTTCTCGCCTGCTGGTTGCCGATGGGTTGGCTGGGCTTGCACCTGTTTTTCCGGTGGCTGCCCGGATACATCCTTGCGTTAGGGCTTTATATTGTATTGTGTATGATTTGGGGCGTTGGTCAAAAACCAGCCGCTTCAACAGGAGGAGCGTCATGAGAGCGGTCTGTGGATCGGTAGCGGTCGCCGCAATTCTGGTTTGTATCATCAGCCCTTTGCGTGTGTTTTTCGGGATGCCGAGCGGCGACTATGAACAAGATTTTAGTTCATTCAAAACGCTATTTAACGGGGCGACATTGCTCTGGTTTTTGAGCGCGCCCTATTGGATGGCGCCCGACTTGTTTACCCCAAAACCAAACGATGAGGACAATTCGGAATCATGAGCGTATATCCTGAACGGCTGCAAAACCAAATTGAAGCCTCCGGCCTGGGCCTAGACCAGATTGAAGCCCAGCTCAAAGCGCAGGCGATTGAGACTCCATCGTGGGGATACGCCGATTCAGGCACGCGCTTTGGCGTGTTTAAACAGCCGTCCGCCGCCAAGACGCTTGAACACAAGCTGCAAGACGCCGCCGCCGTCCATCGCTTTACCGGCATCGCTCCATCCATCGCCCTGCATATCCCCTGGGACAAAGTAGACGACTGGAGCGAACTTGGCCAACAGGCTGCGGCCTTAGACATTCGCATCGGCGCCATCAATACCAACACCTTTCAAGACCAAGATTACAAACTCGGCAGCATCACCCATGAAGATAGGGCCGTCAGGCAAAAAGCGGTCGAGCACATGCTTGAATGCGTCGAGATTATGCGAGAGACCGGCTCTGATATTTTAAGCCTCTGGTTTGCCGACGGGACGAACTACCCCGGCCAGGGCCACTTCAGGCGGCGGAAGCAATGGATGATTGAATGTTTGCAGGAAGTGTATAACGCAACCGATGACGCCATGCGATGCTTGGTTGAGTATAAGTTATTTGAGCCGGGGTTTTATCATACCGACCTGATGGATTGGGGCGTCTCTTACATGGTATGCCAACACTTGGGCGAACGGGCGCAGGTGTTGGTCGATCTTGGCCATCACGCTCACGGCGTCAACATCGAACATATCGTCGCCGTGTTGATCAGCGAAGGCAAACTGGGCGGGTTCCATTTTAATAATCGAAAATGCGCGGACGACGATTTGACCGTAGGCTCTATCAATCCATATGAGCTCTTCTTAATTTATAACGAACTGGTCGACGCAGAACTCGACCCAAACATCAACACCAACATCGCCTACATGATTGATCAGAGCCATAACCTGAAGCCCAAAGTCGAAGCGATGATTCAATCGGTGGTGAACTGTCAGAAAGCCTACGCCAAAGCGCTTCTCGTTGACCGCCGTGCATTGCGCGTCGCTCAGCAAGAAGGCGATCTTGTCAAAGCAGAGCAAACCCTGACAGTCGCTTATGAAACCGATGTGGAGCCTCTCTTACAACACGTTCGAGCCAAGACAGGCGTTCAATCAGACCCAATCCAAGCATTTCGCGACAGTGGATATCAACAACAAATCGAAACGGACCGCTCGAACATGACGGCGGCGGCGACGTTAGGCTGATGACCGATCAAGCAGTGTGCGAATTTTCTTCAATAATACGTCTGGCGTAAACGGCTTCTGTAAGAAATTGAGGCCTGTATCTAATACTCCGTGTTGAACAATCGAATTTTCGGTATAGCCCGAAATAAACAATACCTTCAAGTTTTCCTGGATCTGTTGCATTTGTTTGGCCAGTTCACGCCCGCTCATTCCCGGCATGACCACATCCGTGACTACCAAATCAATTGGGCCAAGGTGTTGCTGTTTTTTTTCGAGAGCGTCGGCCCCGTTCGCCGCAACAATCACAGAATAGTGAGTGCGCTGTAATGACATTACGATCAAATCCCGTACGATTTCATCATCTTCGACGACCAAGATAGTTTCCGTTCCTTCTAGGGTTTCTTTCTTGTGGGATTCATTCACGATGGGCTCGACATCGCCTTCGGCTTTGGGCAAATAGATTTTCACCGTCGTACCCTGCCCGACTTCACTGTAGACCCAAATATTTCCACCGCTTTGTTTGACGATTCCATACACGGTTGATAAACCGAGACCCGTCCCCTTGTCTTTGTCTTTGGTGGTAAAAAACGGCTCAAAGATGTTATTAAGCGTCTCTGAGTCCATTCCACACCCGGTGTCGCTAACCGCAAGCATGACATGCCGGCCTGGCTTGGCGCCTTGGTGGTGTGAAACATATTCATGAGTGAAGTCGACATTCTGGGTTTCTAATATAAGCGACCCGCCCCTGATCATTGCATCTCTGGCGTTAATGGCGAGGTTGACGATTACTTGCTGAAGTTGGCCCGGGTCGGCGACCACTGGCGCTAACCCTTCGGCTGGAACGGTCACCAATTGAATATCTTCTCCAATCAACCGCTGCAGCATGTCATTCATGTCAATAAGCAGTTCGTTAAGGTTCAATACAATCGGTTGAAGGACTTGCTTTCGGCTGAATGCCAAAAGTTGTCGCGTCAAGAGTTCAGCGCGGTCGCCGGCTTTTTTGATTTCCATAATCTGGCGGCGAACTGGCTGGTTTTCATCCAAGTCGCTCAGCGCCATATCGCTATACCCCAAGATCGCAACCAACAGATTGTTGAAATCATGCGCGATCCCCCCCGCCAGGCGGCCGATTGACTCAATCCGCTGCGACTGCCTCAATTGTTCTTCTAATTTTTCATTTTCTTCTTTGGCGGTGACTTCATCGGTAACATCAACAACAATATAGATCGCGAGTTGTTGCGTCCATAAAAAGAGACACGAAAAATTGACAATTTTTTGTTGACCATCACTGGTTGTGATATTCAGCCCTTTCCAGTTGATTTGTTCTGATTCTCGGTTTTCTAAATCAGCGGTAATTTGGTTTTGTACGGTTGCGCGATAGTCAGGGTCAGGAAAAACGCTCTTGTAGAACAATTCTCGATTGCGAAGCGTCGCTTCTGGCCAAGCAAATATTTCAATGTACTCTTCATTGAGATAAACCGCCACATCGGTTTGAATGTCGACAACAAACACCCCGATTGGCAGCTGGTTTAACACTGATTCAATAAATTCATTGCGTTTTGCTAATTCGTCTTCATAGCGTTTTCGCTCGGTGATTTCTAAGTGAGTGCCGCTGGCGCGAAGAGGCCGCCCGGTGTGGTCCGTCTCAACAATTTGACCGCGATCTAAAATCCAACGCCAATCGCCGTTTTTGGTGCACATTCGGTATTCGGCCTGATAGGAACTGAACAATCCGCGCAAGTGGGCCGACCAAGCGCGCACCACACGCCTTCGGTCGTCGGGGTGAATAATGCGCCGCCAGGTTCGAATGGTTGACGGCAGTTCGTTTGCTGAATATCCCATCAAGTTGGCCCAGCGTTCATTAATATAAACCAGGCCTGTATTAAAGTTATAATCCCAGATACCCAAATTGGCCCCTTGAAGGGCCAGTTCAAGCCTCTCTTGGCTAGTCTTTAAGGCCATTTCGGCCAATTTTCGTTTGGTTATGTCTCGCCCGACCGACTGATATTCAGTCACCTTGCCTTCACTGTCAAAAAGCGCATGGTCAGTCCAACTCAACCAACAGATTGAGCCATCAGGGCGAAAGGCCCGGTGTTCATCAACCTTTGACGGTTCGTCTAAAGTTAACGAATTGATTTTTTGGATGACGCCTTCTCGGTCTGATTCAGGAGTAAATTTTAATAAATTGAACCCAATGAGTTCATTTCGGTTGCGGTCAAAAAACCGGCAGTATGCATCGTTGGCATAGACAATTGTGAAGTCTGGCTTCCAGCGGACAATAAACTCAACCTGGTCTTCGACGATCGTGCGGTATCGCGCTTCACTCTCTCTCAGGGCTTTTTCGGTTTTCTTTCGTTCTGTTATGTCTTGTAAGATGCCGGTGGAACCAATGACGTTTCCATTTGAATCACGAACTTGCACCGCCGCATTCATCAGCCATTTGTCTTCGCCGGTTTTTGTCAGGATACGAAAGTCAGCGCGCCAGCTTCTGCCCTCTTGGCTTCGCGCCCGTTCGACCGCTTCGTCAAGCGTCATCCCCGCCAATGGGCCAAGCAAAATAATTTCTTGAACGCGCGACTGCCACAGCGACGGCGTGAATTCATCGGGGTAATACCCGATCAATTTCGTAATTTGTTCACCAACAAAATCATAGGTATTGGTAATGTAGTTCATGTAATAGGGGACCGCGTCCCCCATTTCGATCGCGTCTCTATAGTAAACCTCTTGTTGCGCGGCGTCGCTCGATTGAATCGATTTTGGCGTAACGTCATATCCGACGCCCCATTCACGCCATCCAGGTACATTGAACACATCGGTCATTCGCCGCCAGGCAATCTCTCTTTCAATCCCGTTCTTACTTTTGAATTGCCATTTTGAGAGATGAATCAGCTGATTGACGTTATCAACTCGCGCTTGTTGTTCATGGTTTAGTTTTGAAAAAAGATCGTCCCATCCGTTGGGCAATTCATTTGACGAATATCCGGTGATCCGTTCGCATTCAGATGACCAGGCGGTAATGGTTCCTTTTTGGTCAAATGCGGCGACCATTATGGGCAGGCTGGTTAATTGTTCGCTTAGTTGGTTTTGGCTCGAAGCGCCTTGGTTGGCGAGTTGAGTGGTTTTTTGTTTTTCTTTGAGCAAAAGAATCAGCAAGGCCAACGAAGTCGCGGCAAACAACACCACCACAACAAATATAACTGCTCGCTGAACGGCTGTATGGCTAACGGGCTCAGATAAATCTTGATCGGGGCCACTCGCGGCTTGAATGGCTTGGATAGATGTTTGAGGCCCTTGTCTATCGTCGATTTGGACTGAAACCCCTGGTTCAATCAAGACGGCATGAAACAGTAGAACCCAAAAAGGCAATTTCACAAAATATCGGCAACTCATTGATTCAACCTAACCAGACAAAATGATCTCTAGGTTTCCAGGCATTGCAATTCAATTCTAACAAATTCACGCATTCTTATTCTGTTTGTAATACGGCGGAAAATGAATCAATCATTGATAAAAAAGATTCTACCATCGAATAATGGTTGTTGGCAACTTATATTGAACAGCAGGCTTATTGGGTTGCCTCTTCTGTGGGCTGTTGGTCTTCAGCGTCGCCATCGCCTTCATCTTTGGTTGATGATGACGCCCGCAAGAGTGGATTGTCTTCAATGGAAAGCAATACGGTCGAGAAAAATTCTTTTCTGGCGTTTTTGCCCTTTTCGCTTTCATCATCAAAATCAAGTGAGTCTGGCGGCTTGCAATGAATTCGAAGATACCACCGAAACTTTCCTTTATCGAGATGGGCGGTTTCTTTAATCGTGAATTCATCGATTCCCACGTCAACTAAGTAGCCGTATCTGTCGCCATTTTCTTCATCAATGTTGCGCTCAAACAAACTAAACTCAATCTGTTTTTCGAATAATTCAACAATATAATCTTTGCGAAAATGTGTTTCGGTATTTTTGTCAGAATGCCGCTCCAGGTCGGTGCGCCCTTCCATCTTTTTCCAATACTGGCGGGCTTCTTGTATATCGTCGCCTTTCACCAACAGATGGCTTGGCGGCATGTACCCCCGCCCCATCACTGAAGACACTGCGCTGAAAAATTCGACCAGATGGGCCAGATATTGTTGACAGACATAATGGCGCGCATTGGCATGGTCACCATAAAAAATCACACGCTTGGGGAACTGGTCTAACGAAACGCGAAGCGACTCATATCGCGGGCCAATCTTGCCCAAGACCTTTGAGCGAAACACGGGCGAGATTTCGTTGCGCAACAAAAATTCCCTAATTTTCCTGTGGTCTGTCCGGTTAAACGAGATCCTGTCAGTAAACTGCCAACTATAGAAATAGGAGACCAGGGCTTCTATTTGTTGGACATCGAACTTAATCCCGCTTTTATAAATCTCTGTTTCCATCTTATTAGTAAAATCAGCGGCGCCCTGCAGGTCTTCCATCGCTTCTTTGAGGATTGTATTCAGGGCGCGGTTTTTGATTGTCTGCATCGATTTTTTAACATCGCCCCGACCCGCTGGGGAATACTTTTTAAACTCATCACGACAGGCGAACACCCAGTGCCGCCACCCTTCAAACCCTTGAAGGGTGTATAAGACTTCGCCTTGCTCGTTTTTCACCGGAAAACCGTTTGAATTGGCCGCTAGAACAGTTTTGCCAACATTGGTCATCAATTGACGGAAGCGAAAGAGGCCATATTGGCCCAGCGGGTTGCCTGGGTTCACTTTCACCCCAAACTCAACCAACACTTTTCGCGCCTGACTGTCAGAGGTGTTCACAATTTCTGACAGCATTTTTTTAATGATGATTGTGGCGCAATTGGCCATGCGTCCACGGCGGTCGAGAATATTTTTTATTTGAGTGCGGATGGCGTTTTCATCAACTTTTTCGCCAGCGGCGTGGCGGTTGCAAACATCTTCAAAATAACGGAGGTCGTCAACGCCTAGCCAAACGCCCTGTTTTTCGAAGGCCTGTTTGACGATTCGCTCGCCCCATACGCGGTCATTGACGCTTTTTCTCCATCCCCACTTATAGAACGGAGACTCTTGTTCTTTTGACCATGACGTGGCCAGGCCCAGGTCTACTTGGATGCCTTGCGACAGATTTTTTCCTCCGACGGACCGCACGAAGAGAAAAAAAACTAAACCGAATAGAATAAGCCCGGCAATGGGCGCAATTAGATACAAGGCGAAATCCTTGCCACTTGGAGGCTTTGAATTCTAATTCTTCTAAAACGTGTGATGGAAGTTTAAACCACAGCCATATTCTTGCTCATATTTACCCAAAGAAAAGAGCAAAAAGCCGGCTTAATCAATTTTTCAACCGGCTAAAAAATCATCCGAATGTTTATTTGTCTAATCAACGATCTATAAGCCATCTCAAAAATACGATCGAATGGCAGCAGGGGGGCGTGTGTATAGCTCTGCTCGCTTTAGTGCTGCTCTGCTGTAAAGCACAGGCGTTCACAGAGTTACACCCACGCCTTAGTTGGTTTTTCAAAATTTGGTAAGTTGAAACCTTATTGAAAAGCAATCAGTATTTTTGTGATGGCGTCTAATCAACCTAGCGTCCATGGCTTGCGATATTCGTAATGCA
This sequence comes from uncultured bacterium, assembly GCA_964556895.1. Taxonomy (GTDB): domain Bacteria; phylum Hinthialibacterota; class Hinthialibacteria; order Hinthialibacterales; family Hinthialibacteraceae; genus Hinthialibacter. Next base: position 67,913 of record CAZKYC010000006.1, read on the forward strand.
ATAAATCATTGGCTTCGGGATTGTTCAGGATAACTTCGTTGGCTTCATCCCAGTTGATTCTTGATTTGGCGGCCCAGGCGATGTTCGCCAGATGTGAGAATGTAGTTGAACGGTGGCCAACTTCGATATCGCAGTTACATGTTTCCCGGCTTTTCACACAATCTAAGAAGTTTCGTATGTGTTGCTCAGTGAGGTTGCCGTCGGTTGCTTTGACTTCATCCTCTTTGGCCACGTCTGGGTCTTCCTGGAACTGGCCTGGTTTGGACGGGAAAATCTTGTAACTCGATTCATTCGCGTAAAAGTTGGCCTTTGTGCCGCGCAGCTCAATTTCACCGTACTCAAGCGCCGAACCGCCGCTGGCTTCGTATTGGCCAAACACCATCAACATCCCCGATGGCAGCTCGTGTATGACTTCAAGAGTGTCGGGCACTGTGCGGTCGTCATCAATAGCGAATCTGCCGCCGTGAGCGGATATTGACACTGGCGCCGTCTCATCGACCATCCAGCGAATTGCGTCAAAGTAGTGGACACCCCAGTTGGCGACCTGAGACGAGTAATTCTGCCACCATCGAAATTTATAAAGCGGCAGGTTGTTTTGATAGGCGCGCACGGGGCGCGGCCCTAGCCACAAGTCCCAATCTAGCCCTTTGGGAGGCGCTGACGGCTTTGATTCGCCGATTCCGAAGGGGTACATATTGCTGATTCGGTAGGCGCGCGCGACTGTGATCTTTCCGATTTCGCCTTGCTGGAGGCGTTTATGCGCGGCATGATACAGGTTTGATGATCTTCGGTGCAACCCTACTTGAGTCACCCGTTTGGTGCGGCGGGCGGCTTCAACCATCTTGCGGCCTTCGACTACGGTTACGGATAGCGGCTTCTCCACATAGACATCCTTGCCTGATTCACAGGCCTGAATCATCTGTATGGCGTGCCAGTGGTCGGGCGAGGCGATGACGACCGCGTCAATATCTTTTTGTTCAAGAACACGGCGAAAGTCGGCGTAACGGGCCGGGTCAGGGTCAAAGGTCTCGCCCATCATCGGGACGCGCCCCCCTAAACCATTGAGCAGCTCGTTATCAATTAAGCTCCGGTCTCGAAGCCGATACGCCTCAAAGACATCACAAAGTGCGGCGATTTCAACGTCTGGCTGTTTCATAAAGCCATGCAGCAGTTGAGTGCCGCGATTACCAACGCCAATCAAGCCGACGCGGATTTTATCGTTGGCGCCAATAGACTTTTGAACGGCTGGCGCCGCAACGGCTGCGGTTGCAGCCGTTTGTTTTAAGAAAGAGCGCCGGTTCGGCTGGTTTTTATTCCTCATGGTTGTCCTCCACTGCGCGCCAAACGAGTTAATTGTCTGCAAAGACAAACTCTACCATAGAATAATCATCATCAAAATAATCGAGGCCGCGTATCGCCACAATTTTATTCTGGATTGCTTCGAGACCGCTTTTTCCCGGCGCGACCGACTGGTCGACGATTTCAACAAAATCAGAAAAACTCATCATCGTTCCATTGGGTTTAAACACTTCATACACGCCGTCACTGAATAAGAGCAATCTTGAACCAGGCTCAACGGTTTTCTGGTTGGTCTCAAATTCTGAGCGGGCCAGAGCGCCAACGATCACTCCGGTAGACTCCAAGCGGTCGGCGGCTTGGGTGGATGGGCTATACAACAAGGCGGGCGGGTGGCCCCCACTCGCATACAGCAATTGCCGGGTCGATTTGTCATAGACCCCATACCATATGGTGAAGATCAAGCCATTCTGTTGGTCCATCTGAAACGTCTGGTTTAGCGCGCCTAATACTTCACCGGGGTGATGAAAATCCACATTGGGCAGCGTGCCTGAACGCAACGCATTCATAATTGACACTGACAACAGCGCAGCGCTAACGCCGTGACCGACCACGTCTAATAAATAGATCGCAAAATGGTCGTCATCGATCCAATGGTAGCCAAACGCGTCTCCTCCCAACTGAGTTGATGGAATAAACCGCCAGTTCGCTTGGATCAAACCGTCTTCAAGCGGCGAAGGGAGAAGTGATGTCACATAGCCAGCGGCGTCAGACAATTCTTCTTCTAATTTTTGATAGGCCTCGTTGCGCTGAAGCATGTGAATGTAAGCGTTTGAGTGAGAGCGAATTCGGGCGATCAGTTCAATTTTATCGGGCAATTTGACCAGATAATCGTTGGCGCCATAGCCAAACGCCTCGGCCTTCACTTTGGGCTCTTCTTTTGTTGAAAGCACGATAACAGGAACATCTTGGGTTGAGACATTGGCCCGGTAAAATTTCAACAGGGTTAAGCCGTCAATGTCAGGCATGACCAAATCTTGTAAGATCACGGTCGGCGAAATGGTCTCCGCGGTTGGGATCGCTTCAGACGGGTTTGAACAATAATGAAATTGAATCTTCTTTTCGCCTTCTAACATACGGCGGACCGCCTCGCCTACCATTGGCTGGTCATCCACCAACAGGACAGTGATCGGGTGGTCTTCAAGTAACGCCGAATGGCGGTCTTTAGTATGGCTCATTCATTCACCTTTGGTTGAAACTGTTTCGTAATTGAGTCTGCGATTATATCGATTGGCAACTCTTCGACCACAGCGCGGATCGCGACAGCAGCCTTGGGCATTCCATACACAACGCAGGTCGCTTCATCCTGCGCCACGGTATGCCACCCCGCCTCGCGCAGCGCGAGTAACCCGGCGGCGCCGTCTTTCCCCATTCCAGACAATAGCACAGCAGCGCCAGGGACATCCCACTCTAGAGCAGCGCTCATAAATAATACATCAACAGAAGGCCGATAGGGCGTCTCAGCCGGTTCGTGTTGAAAGACCAGTTTATGGTCGGGACTAATGGCGGCATGGCGATCGCTGCCCGCGAGATAGACGCGGTTTGGTTCAATGCTGTCGCCGTCTTTGGCCGTTGAAACTGTTAGGCCCGTCTGGTCATCCAGCCATTTCGCCAAGCCTTCGCTAAATTGTGAATCGACATGCTGAACGATAACCACCGCGATATTCAAATCCGTTGACAATCCAGAGAGGACTTTCGCGATCGCCTTGGGCCCGCCGGTTGACGCGCCAATCAATAGCAGGCCCGGCGCATCGGAGTAAAGCGTAATCGAGTCGGAACGTTGTTTAAACGCGGTTTTGGCTGGAGCGCCTTTGATGATTTTGCGAATGCGTTCTAACTTGCTATAGAATTCTTCGCTGCCGCTTGAATCGCCGTCCGCCCCAATGACCGGGGTCGCGACTGCGTCGAGGGCGCCGTTGCCCAGGGCTTCAAAGACTTTGGATACATGGCTGTCGACCGACGAGGTTACCACAATAATGGCGCAGGGCGAGTCGCGCATAATCTCACGCGTCGCTGCGGCGCCGTCTAACACGGGCATGATTAGGTCCATCAAAACGATGTCGGGTTTATCTTCTTTGGTCCGAAGCACCGCTTCGTTGCCGTCGGCGGCGATCCAAGCCACTTCATAATCTGGTTTGGATTGAATTAACCGCCGCAGCGCTTCAACAGCGATCATCGAATCGTTCACAATGCCAATGCGCATTACTCTACCTCGCCAATCAAATCATCCACCGCCTGAAGGAGGGTTTCATCATGGAAACTGCTTTTCGTCAGATAATAATCGGCGCCGGCCTCCAGGCCTCGCCTACGGTCTTGTTCACGGTCTTTGTACGACACAATCATAACTGGCAGCGATTTTAAACGCTCATCCTGTTTCATTCGCTCGACTAGTTCAAAACCATTTAAACGCGGCATGTCGACATCGGTGACAACCAGGTCAAAGTCGCTGCGCCGCAGGGCGTTCCAGCCGTCGATTCCATCGACCGCGGTTTCGACAAAATAGCCATTGTTCTGCAAGAGTTGCCGCTCAACTTCGCGGACGGTCAATGAATCATCGACAACCAACACTCTCTTTTGCACTTTTTCAGATAGCGGTTGGTCGCCCTGGTCAATCTTCTTCAACCGTCCCCCGCTTAGGATGTCGTCTATCGTGCGGAGCAAGTCATCGACATCAAGAACCAATGTCGGCGCACCGTCGTCTAACAGCGACACGGCGCTGATGTCAGCCACCTTGCCTAAGCGTGGGTCGAGCGGGCGAATTACCAGCTGGCGAACCCCAATCACCCGGTCAACCACCATCCCATAGGAATGAAAACGGTCGCTCAATAACACAACCGGCCATTGGTCTTCATACTCACACGACTCATCGAGTTCTAACGCCTGCCGGGCTGAAACCAAACCGATATGTTGATCATGAAACGTGACGAACGGCTGGTCTTCTACACGCCGTATCTGTTTGCGCTCGACGTTAATGACCCGGTTGATACGGGCGACCGGAAAGGCGTAAGGCTCGCCAGCGATTTCTACCAATAACGCCCTGACGATAGACAAGGTCAGCGGCAACTGAAGCTCAAAGCGCATGCCCTGCCCCGGCGTGGAAAATGCGCGAACCAACCCGCCAACTTCACGGATGGCGTTATGGACGACATCCAACCCAAAACCGCGTCCTGAGATTTCGGTCACTTTGTCAGAGGTTGAAAACCCAGGCAGAAACAGAAACTCCATCAGTTCCGCCTCTGTCAGTTTGTTGGCCATTTCTTCGGGCGCGAGGCTTTTTTTCACCACCTTGCGGCGGATGGAACCATACCCGATTCCGCGCCCGTCGTCTTGAATTTCTATGTTCAAAAACCCTGAGCGGTGAGAGGCGGTTAGTTGAACGGTTCCCTCTTCGGGTTTGCCCGCGGCCAAGCGCTCATGTGGAGGTTCAATGCCATGATCGACTGCATTACGGATTAAATGGTTAAGCGGCGATTCGATTTTTTCTAGTATGTCGCGATCAACTTGAGTGTGATGGCCAATAATTTTGAACTTGACTTTCTTGCCCAAACTTCGGGATATGTCTCTCACCATTCGAGGGAACGGGCGGATGCCGTCAGTAAATGGCCGCAGTTTGCTCGCGACCACGCCGCGGTAGAGATTGTTCGACGTGTTTACAGTACGGCGGGCGTGGAGTTCGAAGTCGTTATACAATTCAGTAATCGCTTCATGGCATTCACTCAGTTGGTCAGAAATTGATTGCAATGAATACGAATACAACTCGGCGTTGGGGCTTGATTGGATTGACTCGCCTAGACGCTCTACCTGGGCGGCGATGTCGACTTGAGTGGAGCGCAACTTGAGCAGTGAGTCAGAAAAGGGCCGTAACCACCGGGTTTCGACAAGTGTTTCACCCGCAAGGCCTAACAGCCGGGTCAAATGTTGTTCTGATACGCGAACGAACCGGTCTTGGCCGCTGCGGGTTGTTTCGGAATCCACTGTGTTGTCATCTCGGTTTGGATCGGTCTCTTGCGGCCCATCAGAACCAGCCGGTTCATTTTTGGGTTGAGTGATTTGAAATTTTGGGTCGCGCAGTTTGGTGATGCTTTCTTCAATTTCATGAGCGTGCGCCTGTTTCCATTGCTCAAAATCGCCGGCTGTTGCTTTGGCGATCTGGGCCAGCTGGTCAACACAAGTCAACAACAGGTCGCTGGCGGCGGCGGCGGGCATCGCGTCTTGTTCGATGGCGGCGCTAAACATGTCTTCCATCGCGTGAGCCAGTTTCTCAGCAAGACCGACCTGGACGATGCGCGCCGCGCCTTTGAGCGAATGAGACGCTCGCATCAATAACCGCAACAAATCAGGATCGTCAGACCCGTCTTCGATTTTGAGCAGGCCGTCGCTGAGCGAAGAGGCGTGGGTTTCGACTTCTTGGCGAAACAGGTCAAGCATTGAAAATTGGCTGAGGTCGTCGGCGTTCAATAGACGCTCCGTTTCAAGGCTTCGAAAAGTTTGCTTTCATCCAACAGCCCAACAATATCGCCGTGGTAATTGATTAACCCTGTGGTGAACGGTTTGGATGACTTGGCCACCGTTGACGGCGGCGCCTGTATCAACGTGGATGAATAACGATGGACGCCAAGAATTTCGTCCGCCGGGAACGCCCAGCGTTGATCCTGTTGAACGATGACCGCGATTCGAGAATAGATTGACCGCGAAGTTTTCATTCCATCGCAACGGTCTTGAGTGATCCCCAATATCTGCGCCAATGAGACGCAGAGTTGGATTTCGCCCGCGAGATTGGCCAACCCTAACACTCCTGGGCTTCGCATATGAGGAATTCGGTGAAACGGTTGTGACTCGTATACCTGGTGAAACGCCTGGGCGCTGATAGCAAGTTTTTCATGGCCCAGCCGAAAGACCACCACCGAACTGGGTTTCTGTACGGTGGAGCCTTTTTCGAATTCGATAAACCGCCCTGCTTCTTCGATATAGTCTTGAGGCAATTCGCGATTCAACAAGCTGCGTCCTGAGGATGAATAGATAGGGCAGTTGTGACAATGATTGTATTCAGCGAGTTCTGGGCATGAACGGTCGCCCATAACGCCGATTCGGCCCCAACAGCCTTGAACGTCGGCTTGATGAATGCGGCTCATTTCAACACCGCCGTTTCTATTGAATCTGATTTCGAAGCGTCAACACGTTTCAGGCGGCGGCGAAAACGCAACGCAGAACTCTCGTCGCCATTCTGTTGGCTCAACAACGCCATTTGCGCTAGCGCGCCTTCATGCCCCGGCTCTAAAAACAGCGCTTTTTGGTAAGACGCTTCGGCGGCTTGAGTCTCATTTAACGCCTGTTGAACAAGGCCATACATGTAATAGGCTTCGGCGTTTGGCGTTTGAGACAGGATGAAGTTTTCGGCGGCGATTCGCGCTTCATTGAGCCAGCCCCGGTTAGAAAGCGACTGGATGGTTTCAAGCGTCGGCGCGAATGGACCAATCACACTCGCTGCTTTTGGGACATGCCGTGTCGATGGTTTCGCGGGCATTGGCTTTGACTGGCAAACAGTCGAAGCGGTTTTGGGGGCCATGGTCGGTAGTGGCTGAACCGGAGGGTTGGCTTCTCTTCGGCGGTAGACAAACGCCAATGGTTCGCGAATGGGTTCAAAACGGTCTGTGATCGAGTGAAGCGCTTCGACGGCGCCGACAAACACCAACCCGCCCGGCGCTAACATGCGGTCAAGAGTTTGCACAACCTGCTTGCGCGAGGGCGCGTCTAAATAGATCAATAGGTTTCGGCAAAAGATCACGTCATAGGGTTGTTTGTTCTCGCCAAAGGTTGGGTCAAGCAGGTTGCCCCACTCGAAATGAACCAGCGGGCGGTAGGGTTCACGCAGGCCGTAACTCCCACCGTTCTGCTCAAAATACCGGTCATGATTGGGGACAGCGTGTCGAAATGAGTTCGGGCGGTATACCGCTTCTTTCGCTCTCTGAAGCGCGCGCAGGCTAATGTCGAATCCATCAATGTGAAATTCGCTTGGTTTGTACTGATTCTCCAACAATGCGATTGCAATCGAGTAGGGTTCTTCCCCTTGAGAGCATGGGACGGAAGCGACTCGCAAGACAGACCCTTTGGGGCGCTTTTGCGTCCACGTTTTCAAGTATTGAAATGGCGCCTGGTCGCGAAAGAACCAGGTTTCAGGCACGACCGCTTCTTCAATCAAACGCTGGCGTTCATCTTCGGATGAGTGCAGCCGGGCCAAATATTCGCCTTCGTCTGAAATCTCACGCGCGCTCAAACGCCGTTGTATGGCGCGGTCGACCAGCTCGACGCCAATCGAATCAGGATCAAGGCCAATCTCTTTGGCCAACCAATCTTTGACGCGGTTCATCATAAGGCGACATTCTTTTGAAGCGATTGATACAAGACATCGCGAATGGTTTCGGGCAAAATTAAATAGGGGTCAATTCGCTGCACCATCTCGCCGTCATGTTGATAGATCTCAACCAAGTAAGGCGCTTCAATGGTGGTAACGCCAGGCGGCTGAGAATCAGGCCGCGATAGGTTCAAGGCGTCTGTGGCGCGCTCAACAATCAGGCCTAACGGTTGATGTTCATCTGATGCGGCGTTGACGACTAAAATGCGCGTGCTGAACAATGCTTGAGCCGGCGCCCCTTCTAACGCCAAGCGCAGATCAATGGCCGGAGCGACCGCGCCGCGATAATTAAACACGCCAACCACGCCGGTAGGCGCTTTGGGCGCCGAACGAAATGGAACGAGGGGGACGACCTCAATCACATCCTTCGCGGAGACGGCGTAGCGGTTGGCGCCCAGGGTAAACAGCAGCATCAACATAGTCGGTCAGTCTAACACCTTAAATCGTGAGAACTCGGTTTGAAGGCGCTGAGCGGCTTCGTTTAACTGTGTGGTCGCGTTGTTAAATTCTCGTAATGAATTTGCGGTCTGTTCCGCCCCCTCACTCAGTTGGACCATGGCCTGTGTAATCTGCAGCGCCCCTTGCGATTGTAAGTTCATGCCTTCAGTCACGCTCTGGAACTGAGGCGCGATGCTCTCCTGCACTTCGATGGAGCGGCTGAGTTGCTCGCCGTTTTGGCTGATAATATTCACTGCGCTTTCCACTTCTTTGCTGAAGCGGTCCATCTCCATCACGCCTGCCGAGACGGCGGACAGCATTTCTTTGACCATCTTTTCGATGTCTAGCGTTGCGACCGCGGTCTGGTCAGCCAGGCGGCGAATCTCACGGGCGACTACCGAAAAGCCCTGGCCGTATTCCCCTGCTTTTTCGGCTTCGATCGCCGCGTTTAGTGAAAGCAGGTTGGTCTGGTCGGCCACCTTTGTGATCGTTGTGATAATGCTGTTGATATTATTGGCCTTGTCGTTAATCGCGCCAAATTTGGATGAGAACGAAGACGTCGATTCCACCAACCGGTGCATGGTATTGTCAATTTCATCCAACCCTTTTCGTCCAGTATGCACCAACTGAAGGCCTTCGTTGCCAAGTTCGCCGACGTCTTGCATGGTGCTGAGCAATTCGCGCGAGGTGGCCGAAATTTCTTTCGCCGTCGCGACTACCTGGTTGGTCGAAGAGGCCTGTTCGGCCACGGTTGATTCAAGCTGGCGGGCGGAGGCGGCGATTTGGGTGGTGGAGGTTGTCACTTGAATGCCAACCCGTTGAACCTGCTTGACCGTTTGAGAGAGATTGTCAACGAAGGTGTTAAAACTGCACGCCAAGTGGCCCATCTCACCGGAACATTTTTCTGGGATTCTGCGGGTCAAGTCGGCGTCGCCAGTAGCAAGGTCTTCGAGCTCCCGTGAAACGATTTTGATGGATTGAGAGATTGACCGAATAATCGGCGCGCCGAACAAGAAGACGATGAGCAACACGATGCCAAAATTGATCAAGATGCCGCGCCCGATGGTGTTTGAGAGGGCGAACGCTTCTATGCGGTGCATGATGGCGACAATCGACCAATCAAGTCCTGTCATGTAGAGCGGCGTATGCGCGACCAATAGGTGGTCGCCTAAGCCGTTGCGATATTCCCCAACGCCAGTCGTCATTGAGGCGGCCGCGCGTTCAAACTCACTATCTAACATTTTCAACAAGATCGTCGTGTTGATTTGCTTGATCATTTCTAATGAAGAGTCTGGGAGGCCTCCGCGCTCGAGTTTTTCTAAAAACTTCGCTTTGTCTACTTCATTGCTTAACTGGCGGTCATCACTTCGCAGCGTGCGGTCAGATGCGACAAGCAATAGTTGTCCGGTTTCACCCAGTCCGATCTCTTCCCACTGCCCCATGACGGTTACGATGTTATTGATTTCCCAAATTGAGAGTTGAAAGACAGCTGCTCCGATGAGTTCTTCGCCATTAAAAATAGGAGACACGACAAATGAAGCGGGAATGTTTTGAGACGGTTCATAATATTCAAAATCAACGATATGGACGCTATCTGACGAGTCTGACGACATGGCTTTCTTGAAGGCGCGCGCCAGGTTGGTGTCTTTGTAAGGGCCTGTCAATAAATTGGTCGCATAATCAAACTCTTTGGCGACTGAATAGACAATGTCGCCGGCAGGAGAGACCAACAGCAGGTCATGAAAGCCAAAGCGGTTGGAATAGTTTCGATACAAGGGGTGAAACCGCTCATGATGGTGGCTATATAGCGAGTCTTCATCGGCGCTGACTAAGGCTTGTTTTTCGCCATATGGATTTGGGTTTTCTGAGATGTATAAACATTGCAGCATTCTGGAAGCGGTATTTTGGGGATACCAGCGTTCAGCCGAAGCTTCGGGCGCGCCCGGAGTTTGCATCGACTGCTCTTCATACCAATTTTTCAGGTTGGCTTCCAGCGCTTCTTTGTTCTCTTGAAAATTGGCTGGGGGCGAACTCGTTATAAACTCAAACCCTTGGGTAAAGGCCATCATGGCTTCGACCGTCATCAGGTCTTCAGATATGGTGATGATCTGGTCTGTGATGCGGGAGAAGTAATCTTCGATTTGGTGTTTCTTGGTGTCGCGAATCGACTTCAGCTGATTGTGGGCCGCTTTTTCTAGGTGTCCGATTGAACGGTAATAGGTCATCGTCCCCATCAACGCAATGGGGGTGATTCCGATGAAAAGCAATAAGAAAAACAACTTGGCCCGAATGGTGGTCCTGTCCCACTGGTTATCAGCCATTCACACGTCTCCACATAAGTCAATCGTTCGTATTGTAATGGGTGTAGTATAGCGTTCTTTGATGGGCATCCCTATTTTTTGCGCTGATATGTCAGTACTTATCATCTTATCAATTTTTCTCCCCGAAACTGAAAAGAAATTGGGTTCATGTGTCAACCATAGTTTACTTAACATCTGTTGTTAAGTGTACTTTATGGATTTATGAGGTTTATCTAGATTCAGAATCAGATTCAGTTAAACCTAATATTTTGAGATGGATATATAAATTTACTATTCTATCGGCTTAGCGGGAATTCCAACAACAGTCGCGCCATCGGGGATGGCTTTCGTGACGACTGCACCCGCCCCGACCATTACATCAGAGCCGATTTCGATGCCGGGAAGGACGCTAGCGCCGATGCTGATCTGGCTTCGGTCGCCGATTTTGGCGTTGCCGCCGATTGTAGCGCCAGGGGCGATGTGGACTCCGTCTCCAAGTATACAATCATGCTCAACAACGCTGTTGGTGTTGATAATACAATTCTCGCCAATTTTGGCTTCAGCATTGATAACCGCGCCTGCGATGACTTGGGTTCCCTGCCCCAATTCTGCTGTTGGCGACACTACCGCGCTCGAATGAACCACGGTTATCAACCGCACCCCCTGGGTCGCAAACCACGCCGCTTTCTCGAGCCGGGTTAGGCTATGGCCAATGGCGACTAAGCCTGAAACGTCTCCCGGCTGGATGTAGTTTTCGACCGCATCACGCGGCGAAATGACTGCGGCGCCTAACAGGCGCTCAGCGGAATTAGTTATACGATCATCGATCACTGCGGCAATCTCGGCGCCAACCGCTTGAAGCAACTCAATGACCACTTTGCCGTGGCCGCCGGCGCCGTATACGAGAATTCGCTTTGGTTCAATGCTCATTGTTGTGATAATTTTCCGTCGAGAATTTGTATGGCTGATTGTAACAAGGCTTCTTCTAATGAATTGGCAACCACTGGCTCAATATCTGGGTGTTTGATCTGCCAGACTTCGCGGGTGGTTTGTACGCCAGGCGTAATGGTCGGGAACATACTACTCACCGAACGTACCATCTCAATCAAACTGGATACGCCTGGCATATAAACAAACTCTGAATTTTCAGCCCACCCATCCACACGAACCAGACTTTCGGCATCAATTGGGGGCAAGACAGGCGTGGCAAGCATAACCAACTGACCGCCGTATTCACCGATCACCCGGTGAGACTGGCCTTGATACAGCGCCAATTCGCCTGGTTCAGGCTCTAATTCAATCCCAAGCGCGCTGCACTGTTGGGCCAGTTTTTGGTAACCAGGAAGTAATTCGTAGATATCACTCACAATGGTTGAGATTCTACACAGAACGGCGGTGATTGAAAGTCGAGGTCGCCAAACACGTGGGCCGAATACGCCCACAGTTTGGCGTCGGGGTTGTTCCAGGATCCAGGCGCCATACCCGCTTTGGCGCATACCGCTTCTAAAAATTCTTCGACGCTCCAGTTTCGCTCGGAGGCGACTTGAGGGAGCAGCGTACCTGAGCGCTGATATCCAGTTGGGCCAGTTCCCTCAATTTGCAACCCATCGCGCCCAATTCGTATTTCGTTGACATCATCAATCGGCCGCAACGGCGATAACACTGATATCTGAATGTCCGTCCAAAGCAGTTCCTCTTCAAGCAGGCTCAAAAACCGGTGGTCGTTCATCGCTGATTGCCCCGCCATGTATGGCGCGAGCTGGTAAAGTGGTTCTTCGACGGGAGCGAAACGTCCCAAACAACCTCTTAATTCGCCGCGGTTTTTTAACGTAACAAACAACCCGGCATTGACTTTGAGCGACGCAGATTCAGTGGTCGGTTTGATGGACTTATTGGTCAATTCAGCCAGCACGCCTAAGCGCGCCAGATGTAGTAGCTCTTTTTGTTCGTCTTCACTCAAACGAAATTCTTCCAGCGTTTTTGAGCGGTCAGGCCAATAGATTGCCAGTGAGCCATAGCCGACCACACGGTCATGGTCGCCCCACTCGCTGTCGCCGCTGTTTTGGTAATGAAGCGTCTTGGCCTCGGTCGCTCCTAAGGCGCAGGCCGCTTCAACCGTTGTCAACATGGCTGCGCCGCCGCACATCACACAGTGCAAATTTGGGCCGCCATTCTTTTTGAGTGCGTCTAAGTCATGACGAATGTTATGCGGCGATAGTGATTGAACCGTTTTTAACATCGCCTGGTCAACCAAATTCGCCACATCATATTTAGGGTAATGGCTCAAGTCAGACGACACGATGAGTAGCACATTCTTGCTAGAATCGGCCTCTGTTGCTCTCGCGATTCGCCCCCCCACGGTTTTACATAAAACAGCATCCACCTGAGAGATCAATAGAGACGAAACCCTGGCACGGGGAAACACCGTCTGTACAAAGGGCAAATTCACTTCAACCGAGTGTTCGCCAAAATGCGGCGTCGGATCGGCCTGGACCGGTTGTCCATCTTTCAGTAATTCGGCATTCAGTTCTTGATCGATATTGATATTGCCTAAGGGGGTTTCATAGCGAACGCCGTCAAACACAGACGCGCCGTCTACTCCCTTATGGCCTAAGGCAACAAACAAAACCGTATCGGGATTTTGGTTTTGAACATGGCGGAAGGAACAGCCCGCTACCAGGCCGGAAAACGGATACCCCGCATGTGGCGCCAACACCGCCAACACGCGGCGGTTTGACGGTTCTACCTCCGCAAGCGACAGAAATTTTTGTATCTCGCTTGTCAGTTCGACAGGGTCAGCCGGGTAAAACTGTCCTGCGACCGTCGGTTTTAGCGCGTCTGGGGCCTGCATGGAACACCTTTCTCACGCCATCGGAATCGAAAGATCGAAATGGGATTACAAAGCAAACATGTGTGCAGCCGCCTGGATGCAAACCAGCAAAAACAACGCAAAGAGAAATAGCCCAACTCTCATCGTTTCCCACACCAACTTCTATCATAACCGTTCTTTTTCAATTCCAAAACACTCAATCTACAATACTACAACCCTTTTCAATTAGAGCAGGTACGATAATATCAACGAGACAAATAAACTCCTCAAACGTTATAGTATTGACGAAGCGATCCCGGCCTGAATGAAGAGGATGACAGGCATGAACCGATTTGTGTTTTTGTTGATTGCAATTCTTGTACTGGCCCTAGCCCCACAGGCGCAACACATCGTTGATAAACAACAGGTCATACAAAATTATTCGAACCACGTTCAGCTGGCCAATACTCTTCAAGCGCGGGTGAAATTTCAATTTCACCGCTTTCTAAAAAATTCCATCACTGACGACCTCAAACCTGAATTGGAGCGTATTTACTCACTGCCAATTGAAGACAAAGTCTACCAACAGTTTCCCTTGTTTTTTAACAGCGTCTTTATGATGAAGTGGGACACCGTGTTAGACGGCGTCAAAATGACAGGCACGCAAACCGTGCAAAATTCGTATATGGAACTGCGCGGCGTTGACCCACGCTTTGACATGTCGGCGGATTTCATTCGCCGCCTGGAGAGCAGCCCCGCCATGCCGCTGGAATACCGCTTCACGGTAGAACGCGCTGGTTCAGACATTCAATCCAACATGCTTCACCTGTTTATTCCAAATGAATTTATTGATTTCTTCTATCTGCCGAATTATTGGTACCCGTCACCGAGATTTTTAGGGTTCCCAAAATCGCTTGATCAAGTCGAGGCGCGATCAAGCACGCTCGACCCTTACATCGTGTTTTTATTTACCCCAACCGCCCTCAGCCCCAAGTTAATGGACTTTCTCCGGGGGGCCATCTTGAGGCCTGAGATCACTGAGAATGACGTCTATGTGATGCTTTCGATTGATTCCAACCATTGGGCCTGCCGCAAAGTCGAGATCGGCGTCAAACGAGCCGAACCGCTTCACAAATGGGACGTTGATAAGATCATCATCATTGACCATCAAATTTCATCGGCGACGCCATCGGGGCTGCCGTACCCCGGTACAAGCAACATGTGGGTCAATACATTTGTTCAGCATGGCGCTGAAACCGTCAGCAAGAATCTGTTTTTCTCTGAGTTGAGTGTTCAAAGCCTCGAAACGTTTTAGCGTTTATGCGGGCTCGACGCTTCCGGCGTCTTCAGGATGATAGACAACGTGAATTGACTTCCACTTTCCACGCCAAAACCGCAATACAGTAAGTGCGCTCTGGACCGCAGGCGCCGCTCCCCAAGCGACCCAGGCGCCGTAGACATCCCACGGGCTGTAAGCAACAAGACACCACGCCGCTGGGGCCATCAACATCCACTGAGCGAATACGGTGTACCGCATCGAAGGGCGCGTGTCTCCCGCTCCCGCCAGCGCGCCGCCCGCGACAATTGAAACGCAATTACAGAACTGCTCGCAGGCGATACAGACCAGAGTGATTCTTGCCAGCGCCAACACGTTTTCATCACTGGTAAACAATGAAACAATCGTCTGCGACCAAATGATGAGAACAACGCTTGTCATTGCCATTACCATCGAGACGAATTGAATGGCCGTCCAGCCATACGCCTCGGCTTTTTCGATGTTTTGGGCGCCGATGCTTTGCCCAACCAGCGCGGCGGCGCCGACCTGAAACGCCAGGGCGGGCATAATTGACAACATGCGAATCTGAAAGCCAATCGCCGCCGCCGCGACGGCGGTCGTCCCGGCGACGGTCGAGGCGATGATGCCGATAAACAACACACGCGCGCCGTTGCGAAAGAACCCTGACACGCCAGACGGCACGCCAACGTTAAAAATTTGGCGCAGGATGGAAAAATCTATAAACGGCGAGACTTTCAGGTGGACTGGACGGCTGGGCTTCATCAACAATCTTATCGCCAATATACCGCCAATCGCTCTAGCGAGCAGCGTCCCTATGGCGATGCCGGATACACCAAACGCGGGAATGATAGGCGGCAATCCAAATAAGAAAATATAGTTAAAGCCAACATTTAAGACATTGACCAGTAATGCAATTTTGAGTGGGGTTTTGGTGTCTCCCATCGCGCGAAAGACGGCGTTGGTCGAGAAGTTTATCATCAGAAACACAACGCCGCCAAGCAGCAGCCTTAAATACGGCTCGCCGTGATACAACACATCCGGCTCTGCGCCCAAGGCCAAGAGAAAGATACGTGCGGTCAATGCGCCAATCACGCCAAGGCCGATGCCCGCGACAATTGACACAAGAAGAGAATGCCAAGCGACTGATGAAGCGACGTCATATCGCTTCGCCCCAAAATTTTGTGAGACCAGGGTGATTGTGCCTGTGGTCACCGCGATGGTGCCGATCATCAGTACGAGAAATATCTGACGGGAGAAACCGAGCGCCGCAACAGCGGAATGGCCCAGAAAGCCAGAAAAATAAATATCAACCAGCCCAACCGCGGTTTCTAATAACGAATAAACCACAGTCGGCCATGAGATTTTGAGTAAATCCCTCAATAATTGCGGATCAAACCAACGATTTAACATACATTCAAGCCAACTGGCTGCAACGGCTTCAGGTTGTGTTCTATCAACCTAAGCGCTTTCAATGCAGAACGGAAGGGATTGAATTATCTAGGCGGCGGATAATAGTAACCGCGCAGGTCATAAAGCGTTGGTTTTTTATCTGGTTCTGATTGGGATTGCTGAGTCTCAGTCACTGGTGTAGTAGGGGTTGGCTGGTTTTCGACGCTGGCGCAACTCGAAAGCGCCACAATTATGACGAAGACGGTTACTGGCGCAGGCCGTCTTCGTTTTGGATTGATTGATGACCAAAAACCCGTCATAGTACCACTATATTTTTCAAGAAAAAGTGAACCCATGCGTAGAATACTCGTTTCCATATTTCTTATCTTTCCGCTCATTCTATCAGCTTTTGACAGCGACGCCGCGTTTGTCAAAACCAAGTATGGCGCCATCGAAGGCAATGTGGTGGTCAGGCAATTTGAAGACCTGGTGGTTACCATCAAAACTCGCGACCAGCGGCTCTTTCAATTCTACGGCGCAGACGTGGTCTCCGTTACCGCATCAACCAAAATTTTAGCGGGCACGGCCGTGTTTTTACGCGAAGAACCATCAGAAAGCGCCTTGCCGACCGTCGAACTGGCGACGGGGTGCCAAGTTGATTTCGCTGAAGACGCGCCGCAGGGCGACTGGGTCAAAGTCAAAATCTGGGGCGCTAACCAGGGGTGGATTCAACACAACATACTAACCGACACGGTTCTGTTTAGATCGAAAACGACTAATTCTCGCTCAGACCATCACCCTGCTGACGTACATTCTGAGCCGCCGCCCGGCTCGAAAGAGCAATAAACGATTCAACTAGAACCAACATATTTGAGGAGGAACGGATCAATGCAATATCGACGATTTGGACGCATGGGTTGGGACATCGCTGAAATAGGCTTCGGGGCGTGGGCCATCGGCGGCATGTGGGGCGACCAGGATGACAATGAATCACTGGCCGCACTGCACAAATATATAGAACTTGGCGGCAACTTTATCGACACCGCCCAAGCCTATGGTGAAGGCCGCAGTGAGACTCTGGTGGCCAAAGCCATCAAAAAACACGGCGACCGAATCTATGTCGCAACGAAACTGCCGCCGAAGAACGGCATTTGGAACCCGCCAGCAGGCATGCCGTGGAACCAAGCCTTTCCCGCTGACTATATTACCAAGGGCGTTGAGTTCAGCCTGAAAACCCTTGATACCGATTGCATAGATATTTACCAGTTGCATACCTGGTGTGAAACTTGGAACGGAGTGGACGAAATCTACTCCGCCGCCGAAAAATTGAAACAAGACGGAAAGATCCGCGCCTTTGGCATCTCAACTACGGAAAGCTTCCCCGAACAGGTCATCCCGGCGCTGCAGTCTGGCGTGGTCGACAGTCTGCAAGTAATCTTCAATTTATTTGAACAACATCCGGCCTATTCGCTGTTTCCCCATTGCAAGGAAAACGATGTCTTCGTCATTGTGCGCGTGCCGTTTGACGAAGCGTCATTGACGGGCAAATTCACGGGCGATGAAACCTTCGCGCAAGATGATTTTCGTACGCGCTACTTCCGCGGCGACAATCTCAAAGCGACTGTTCAGCGGGTAGACCAAATCAAAGAGTGGGCGAAAACCAACACGCCGGACATGTCGATGGCTGAACTGGCGTTGCGCTATACTTTGAGTTATGACCAAACAGGATCGGTGATTCCAGGCATTCGCAACCCCCGCCACGCGGAGCTCAACACAGCGCCGTCTGACGGCAAGCGGCTTTCGAGCGCCCAATTAAAAGGCCTGATGAAATTCGCCTGGCGGCGCAACCCTTGGGTTGAAGACCTGTTAACGTTAGACAAAATACATACAGGCGGGATTCAGTAGAATTTAAAAATGATACACTCGCCCATTCCCCGATGACGATTGCCAAAGAGGGTGGGCGCTTAGAGAGTTTACGATTTAATTATGCGACAGCGTGAGGCAATGTGATATCTGCGCCGCGTATGTTTACAACCGCATCGCCAACATGAATGGTTAAAACGACTCCACCCGGCGAGCCTTTGTAATCTTGTACGAGTTGCGCTTCGGAGATGACGCGGATTGACTCGATTTTACCACGCTGCCCGTTCAACGAGTCAATTAAGACTTCGTCTCCAACATGCAACTCGGCTTCAACAGATGCTTCGAACATAAACTATGCCTCCCAGTGATGGTATGAGTGTTTCGATCGCCGTTTGGCGAATTGTGGTTGGAGAAATACTGTTGTTTTAATGCAAACAACATGGCTTTAGCCGCCGACTGAAGGAAAAGTAACTAACTATAATCATACAAGAAGGTTATTTATAGTCAATCCATTTTGATGTAAATCTCATTTTTATTTTAATCATTTCTATAGGTCTTCAAACCGACAAATGCGAATCGCAGGGTATTTGATGAAATTGTCTCGAAGATTTCGTATGTTTCTCATCTTTTTCGCCCCGATACTCATTGTATTGGCAGTTTCGGCATACCTGCAAAACAGCCGGACGGCGTATATGAACCACTTGGCAACCCAGGGCGTATTAGCCATTTATAGTGGAGGAACGATTGAAGAAAGCGACATTCGATGGTATATCCATAATCCACCGAAAGGGGAAAGCCCGATTTTACGCGCACTTGAATTGACGCCAGAAGATGTTGAAGGCCTCGATCAAGAACAAGCCGACTGGCTAGAACAAGACCTCGCCCAGGCGCTGTTAAAACGGATTATTCAACACATTGCTATCATAAAGACAGTCACTGAATCGAAAGGCAACCATTTAATTGAAAGTGTATCGGCGGCAGTCTGGCACTATAAAGAAGAGCAGTTGAAAGAAATGATGGAAGCTGAATTAGACAGCATCACACCGTCCATCACGCGCCAGGAGATGTTGACCTACTACGTTCACAATCCACAAGAATTCTATAAACCCGGCGACCGCCTTGCCCGCCATATCATGCTCAACAGCCAGTCATCTGAAGCCGAAATCAGCCCGGCCACCCTCATGCACCGCCTTGAAGCAGGAGAAGATTTTCTCTCTCTGGTGCGCTATTCAGAATCAGAAACGGCGAATTCTGACGGGTATATAGGCTGGCTGGAAAAGGGAGCGGTCTCAAAACCGTTTGAAACCGCATTGTGGGCGCTGGAGGTTCAAGAAGTGACAGGCCCAATTCAAGTCGGCGACACATGGCATTTCATTCAGCTTATTGATAAACATGAACAAGGGTTGGTTCCATTCGAAGAATGCCAGGCGCAAATTCAAGTGCGTCTAATTGAGGAAAAAAGCCTTCAACACCGCTTCAAACTACTCGGGATCGACGCCAGCGATAACCCAAGCAGAGACGAAACCTACTCAGAAGCGCTCTTGAAAGCCGCCTATGAGAAGGGCTTTGACAAAGACCCTAATCTTGCGCAGAAACTGAAAGCCTTCGAACAATACAATACGGCTGACGCGTTGTTTACTCAACAGGTTGAAAAACGAAAAAAACGCTACCGGAACGAAGATGAGTCGGCCTGGTATCACGAAAGCGAAACCGCCAAAGACTTGTTAAACCAAATGGGCTTTCAATTGGTTGTCATCTTGGCGCCAGCCAATACGGCGGATTCTCGACCGCCAATCAATTCACTTGAGCAAAATGATTGACAGGCCCTCTGCCCTTGCCTATCTTTGGATTGCTTCGTATCGCCAAATCAATAAACGCGCGCGCATTTGAGACTGCGTCACCCACCCCAAGGCCTTTGGCGATGTTCGCGGTAATCGCCGCACTGAATACACATCCACTGCCATGAGTGTTTTGGGTGTCGATATAATCAACTAGAAATTTCTCTTCTCTCTCATCAGAAACCAACAGGTCAAACCCAAACTCACGATGAGCGCCCGCTTTGATTATGACTGCCTTCGCGCCCATGTCTAAAATGGCTTTCGCTGCATCAGAGAAGGCTGGTCTGCTTGAAATATCCATTCCAGTCAACACGCTCGCTTCAAACAGATTTGGCGTTAACAAAAAGGTTTTGGGGATCAAATGGCTTTTGAGTTTCTCAATGGCCTCCGCTTGAATTAGCGTATGCCCATGTTTGCTGACCATTACTGGGTCAACAATGACTGGGCAATTGATATCAGACAAGCAGCCTGAGACGGCTTCAATCATGGCGGCCGCGCCCAACGCGCCAGTCTTAATCGCCGCCGGGGGGATGTCGTTTATCAAGGAGTTGAATTGTTGAATGGCGAATTCGGGCTCGACCAATTCGACAGCGTCAACCGATTGAGTGTTTTGAACGGTCAACAGCGTGACAACGCTCATGCCATACACGCCATGCTGGTGAAACGTTTTCAAATCTGCTTGAAGGCCTGCCCCGCCAGATGGGTCTGAACCTGCAACCGTCATTGCAACTGCGCCCATTCTTTTCCTTCCCACAGGGTCATTTTGAAAGATTGAATCACGCCCAAAACTGAACGAAAAGAGCCGCAATACTCCCTAGAGTTATTGCATTAAAGTTTGGCGTATGGTTGATTCTACAGTAGAAATGTATAACGCAGATAATGAACAGGTATAATAGACATAGAGAAAGTATAAAATATTAATAAACTATGCTATTGTTAGGTAATGATTAAGTCTCATATACTCCACTGTCAAATCCACATGAGGCTTAGGAGATAAGACGATGTCAGTTCAGCTGGACGCCATCGGCCAGTCGCTAAAAGCGACGCCAGACCAACATCTGGAGTTTCTCGCCAAGCGGGAACTTATTGAAGAGATTTTGCGCCTGCGCGACGAAAAGAACGCCTTGATCCTGGGCCACAACTACATGGAGCCATTGGTTTATCAACTGTCTGGCGCCAACGAACGCGGCGACTCGCTTGCGTTAAGCCGACGCGCGGCGAAGGCCGAAAACCCCATCATATTGTTTGACGGCGTTCGCTTTATGGCTGAGACCGCAAAAATTCTTAGCCCTGACAAAAAAGTGTTAATCGCCGATATGGAAGCGGGATGCAGCCTGGCTGACCCGTTCGGGCCTGATGAAGTATTAGCGTTCAAACAACGCTACCCGGGCGCACCCGTAGTGACGTATATTAACAGTTATGCTGAGATTAAGGCGGTTTCGGATTATTGCTGCACTTCGTCGAATTGTGTAAAAGTCGTTGTTCACGCCGCCAAAGAATTTAACTCTGACCAGGTGATCTTTTTCCCTGATTCGTTGATGGGCGCGAACATCAGCAGCGAGATGGACGCCCAAGGCATCGACCTGATCTACCCAGGAAAATACGACGACAGTTTTGGCCGCTGTGAAGTACACGAAAAGTTCAAGCCAGAACATATCATCCAGATTCGCGAGCAATATGACATCCCAAAAGGAGCAAGCGACGCCGCGGTTCTTGTCCATTGGGAATGCCCGCCAGATGTCGTCGCTGAGTCAGATTACTGCGGCAGCACCTCGCAAATGGCGCAGTACATTCAAAACCATGGCTCATTGAAGCGTGTGTTTTTGGCGACCGAATGTGAAATGGCGGCCAACCTGGCCAGCGAGTTTCCCGAAGTGGAATTTGTGCGCTCATGCAGTATGCACTGTGAACACATGAAAAAAATCACGCTAGAGAAAATTCGCGATAGCCTTAAATTTGAGAGACATGAAGTCCATGTCGATCCTGACATTGCCAAAAAAGCGCTGACCGCCATCAACCGTATGTTGGCGATCCCCGCCGGGGCAGCGCCTGGGAAGAAATAATCAAACATTGCCCAATTGATGTATACTTTCAACGCCCCTCAATGAGGGGCGTTGTTGATTCTATCGTTTGGAGACAACTATGAAGGTTGAGGTCATTGAAAGCGAAGAAGGCGCCGTCATAAAGATCGTCGGTGTCATGAAAAAGTCTGACGCCATCGAACTCAGCAGTAAGATTGAAGCCGTGGGCAAATCGAAGCCCAAAAAATTGGCGTTAGATTGTTCGGAACTTGCGGCGGTCGCGTTTGATAGCGTTCCGTTTATCGTTTCTGCGCTTGAACGGGCGCGGGTGGGCAAGCAAAACGTGAGCGCATTTGGCTGTAACAACGTCGTTGAGCGCACCCTGCGCGGCTATGACTTTGAACGGATTGGAAAACTCGAGTCAAGTTGATAAACCAGCGATTTATGAGTTTGATCAGCTGTTTCAAAAGGAACCTCTCCCCCAAGATTGTGGGGGGATACAGAGAGGGGTGAAAGCCCACCGACATAGACTGCCTATCAAACAACCCCCACCTAACCTCCTCCAACTTGGGGGAGGGATTTGAACGCGATTGATTGAAA
Organism: uncultured bacterium; assembly: GCA_964556895.1. Lineage (GTDB taxonomy): Bacteria > Hinthialibacterota > Hinthialibacteria > Hinthialibacterales > Hinthialibacteraceae > Hinthialibacter. Next base: position 90,236 of record CAZKYC010000006.1, read on the forward strand.
ATTCTACTTTAATTTTGGCTCATCCGGGGTTTGGATACTTTCTCTCAAATTGAATTAAAATTTTCAGACACGATCTCAAGGATGATTTTTTTAT
>CAZKYC010000007.1:0-89134 GCA_964556895.1 uncultured bacterium
CACTGCTCGATTATCTTGGCGTCGAAAAGGCCGACAATGGAACTTACAGAATTAAAGACTAAAATTTGCGAAACGTTCTCTGGCGGCGAAGATGATCTACACCGGATACTCGAATTGGTTGAAGATGATAATTCTATTTTCCCTTTTAACGAGTATGAGCACTTACTTTCACATTTAATCCATGTCAATGGATTAACGTTTGAAGAATATCTTGAGATACGTTCAGATTATATAAGGCAAAACCCGAACTTGTGGTTGTTTGAAATCTCAGCCCCAAGGGGATATGGTGAAAAATTTGCTCAAATGTTTATTCAAGGTAAATGTATAAAACTGAAAAAGCCTTCAAAAGAATTAGACCCCTATTTTACTGGTGAATATGATCTCTGGCTAGATGGAATCAAGATAGAAGTAAAAGCCTCACGCGCTGTAGACAGCGATAGCGATGAACCTCTCTATACAAAAGCCTTGAAACGAAATACGACAAAACCGTTTTTGATGAACTTTCCACAATTAAAACCACAATGTTGTGATGTCTTTCTATGGTTAGCTGTGTTTAGAGATGAAATTGTTATTTGGGTGATGAACTCGAAAGAAGTTGAAAACCATCCTCTCTTTTCAAAGGGGCAACATCGTGGAAATATTGGTAACGAAGGACAGATCCATGTTAAGCATGACAACATGCAACAATTTAAAGAGTACGAGTTAGGGGACAAAAACCTTGAAACTTTAATTAAGCAAGCAGCAAAACGCGTAAATTAGCACACTGAATCATTTCGATTCAATATTATATGACAACATTGGCTTACATAGCACTCGGTTCTAACATGGGCGATCGCGCATACTCGATCAACAAAGCGATTCAATTACTCCTTCAAAAAAACGCTCTTAAACCGCTGCGGCTTTCACCACTCTACGAAACCGCTGCGGTCGGAATCGGCGACAACGCGCCGTCGTTTCTTAACGGCGTCTTCGAAGCGGAAACCTCTCTTTCGCCCACCGATCTTTTGCATCACCTGCTGTCCGTGGAACAATCTATGGGGAGAGAGCGCAGCGGCGACGGCAAGCCGTCTTCGCGCACCATCGACCTCGATCTCATTTTGTATGGAGGCCTGATCATCGATACCCCTGAGTTACAGGTTCCACACCCGCGCATGGCCCAGCGACGCTTTGTCTTGCAGCCCCTGGCGGATTTGCGCCCTGATTTAGTCCCGCCTCAGCATAGCCAGACTGTGTACGAACTCTTACAAATCGCGCCGCCTGACGAGAGCATAAAAAACGTTCGGGAAGGCAAACGATGGGCGAAGTAAACACCACGCCCCCGTCTCCATTTCGCGGCGCCGTCTGGCTGATCACCTTGGGCGTGTTGAGCGCGCTGGTGTATGGGTATCTCTTTCGCCTCTCGCTCGAAGACCTCTCGCCGCGCACCGAACAGACATATCTCATCACTCATTTTCTCGTCGCTTACTTTATCGTGTTTGGGTTGTATGTTCTGCTGATCGCTCCGTTGATTCGGCGGCCCGGCCTCGACCGCCGCCATTTATGGTTTGGCATCGCCTTCGGCCTGTTGTTTCGGGCGATCATGCTGCCCAGTGATTTGATTTTAGAGAACGACATCTATCGCTATTTGTGGGACGGGCACATGCAACACCAGGGAGTGAACCCGTTCAAATACGCGCCCTCTGACCCTGAAACCCAGCCCTATCGCACTGACTATTGGGAGAAGATCAATTACCCATACGTCCCGACCATTTACCCGCCGACGCTTCAGATGGTGTTCTTTTTTTCTGAAGCGGTATATCCCGGCAGCGTGGTCGGCATGAAGTTTTTCTTATTGATCTTTGACGCGGCGACCATCTTTTTGTTGTTGGCCTTGCTGGAGAAACTCAAAAAGCCGCCGGAATGGTGTTTGATTTACGCCTGGTCGCCGCTGGTGATTAAAGAAATCGCCAACTCAGGCCACGCTGACTCAGTGAGCGCCTGTCTGTTGGTCGGCTTCTTTCTATTGCTTGCGCATGGCAAACGCCTGACCAGCGCGGCGGTTATGGCAGCGATGACCTTGACCAAGTTTTTTGGCGTCTTGTTCTTGCCCCTGCTTTACCGCCATTGGGCCTACTGGGCTTATGTCGTGTTTTTCGCCGCGATCTTGTTTCTCTACACTCCCTTCTATGCGGCTGGTGTGGGCCCGTTTGAGGGCTTTCTCACCTATTCAAACGAATGGCAATTTAACGCCGGGCCGTTTGAGTGGGCGGCTTGGGCGCTCGAACGCTTTGGCGTTCGTTACGACCAAACCAACTCAATCGTGAGAAAGCTCATGTTTGGCGTGGTGGTGCTCACCATCGCCTGGCAGGCGCTGCGGCTCTATTGGCGGCGTGATGTCGAGGACCTGATTCGTTCGGTCTTCGTCGTCTTAGGGACGCTTCTGCTCTGTTCGCCTGTGATCAACTGTTGGTATCTGGTGTGGATTGCGCCGATGTTGTGTGTGTTTCCGCTGAAAAGTTGGATCGCATTTACCGGGCTGGTTTTTTTGTCATACACCTATTATTACGACCTCAGCTTTCCGTGGTGGATGAAGGGGGTCGAATTTGGCGTGTTCTTTTTCTTGCTTCTCGACGACGCCCTGCCGTGGCGAAAGAAGCCCTTTCAGCCTAACGCTAATACCCATTGATGATTTCACAATACGAATCAATAAAAGGGCCGCCCTTGGGGCCGACCCACAAAATATCGCCGTAACTGATCAGCCCATTGGTCGGGTTATAAACAAACAACGGCGAACCGGAAGGACAGCCCTGCGCGGCGTTGTCAAATTCACGCCCGCCGGCGTAACTGTTAAAGTTGTCTGGCCCCCAGCCATTGATGCGAAACAGGTGGCCCCAAGCGTCGGGGTCGACCTCATTATCGCCGTTGGTGACTTCGACATAATCATAGGCGTCGCCCCAGCGGGCCAACTCGCCTTGGTCTTCATAATTGACAAAGGGGTCGACAGGAACCTTCGCCAGATACGAGACCGGCGTGGTCAAACGGTAATAGCGAACCACCAGCGGGTGCATGTGGTCTTCATCATTCACCCACGCCCGCGCCTGGCGCCAGGGCGGGTATTTTTGATGGTCTGCGTGATAGGCTTCAAGCGCCTCGCTGATGACCTGCATGTCGGTGAGGTTTTGTGAGATTTTGGCCCTCACTTGGGCGATCATAAATTTGGGCACCGACATCGTGACCAGAATGAGCAGTATCCCAATCACAATCAATATTTCAACCATACTAAATGCGGAACGCGTGCGGTTATTTTTCATTGATTCAGCCCTAACCAATCACTCACTGGCCCTGCGCTATAGAGTAACAAATTTTCGCCCGTTTGTCGTGAATGTTTTCGCTTGGCGAAGCTTCGTGTATTCTTAATCGGTTACAGAACAGGAGCGATCCGTCAATCGTTGATTCGAACGGGCCGATTTTTACAGAAATTATGGACCAGCCAAAACCCCGCATAAACGAGTATTGGCTTTTCGCCCTCACACTGGCGGCGATGATCGCCTTATTTTGGTGGCGCATCTGGACGCCGTTCACCGCCGACCGCATGCACTTCACCGATGACATTCTCATCAAAGACTTCGCTACGCGAATGAGCATGTTTCGCACGGCGCTGTCAGGCAGCCTGCCGCTGTGGGACCCCTATCAGTTTGGCGGTTGGCCGGGGTTGGCCAATTGTGAGGCGGGCTTCTTCTATCCGTTTCATTGGTTGATGGCGCCGTTTGTGGGTTGGCCCCAAACCGCCTACCTGGTTGCGCAGTTGACCGTCATGCTTCACCTGTTTATCGCGGGGCTGGGCGCTTACCGTCTTTCGCGCGCGATCGGCCTCTCGCCCTGGGGCGCGGCGATGTGCGCGGTGGCATTCACCTTCTGCGGCTTTCATTGCGCCCATAAAAAACACACCAATATGCTGTTCGCGATGGTGTGGCTGCCCTGGCTCTTGCTCTACGCCGAACGCTGGGCGCAAACCGCAAACTGGCGAACGCTCTGGCCGATGACGTTGTTGCTGGCGCTGGCGTTTTTCGCGGGCCACCCCCAAGCCGCGCTGTATATGTCGCTGCTGCTCATTGCCCGCATGTTGTACGGCGTGTGGACGCAAACAGACGCCGCCTCGCGGTCTCTTTCGACTTTACTCAAACACAGTCTGCCGATTGCGGTTCCGTTCGTTATTGGTTTTTCCATCGCCGCGGTGCAGTGGCTGCCGACGCTTGAGATGATCGCGCTGGGCGAACGGGCCGAAGCGGGGCAATTCGTCCGCAGCACCGAGTTCTCGCTGCCGCCCTATGAATTGATCGACGCCGTTCTGCCCGAAGTGTTGCGCCACTGGTCTCAAGTCGAAGTGTTTTATTGGGGAATCGCGCCTTTGCTGCTCGCGTTGTTCGCCGTGCTTCGCGGGGGCTTGAATGCGTTTGAAACATACATGTTGGCCTCAGGATTGCTCTCAATCGCGCTGTCGATGGGCGAGTGGATGTTTCTCTATGACATCAGTTATGTGCTGGTGCCCGGGGTGGCCTGGGTGCGCGCACCCAGCCGTTGGATCTACTTCGCCAGCCTGCCCATCGCCTTCTTCGCCGGGCGCGGGCTGGATTGGATTCGCGAAAACCCGGCGCGCCTGAAAGACTCGCCCGAGTCGCGCCTCTTTTATCGCGTGGTAACAGGCGCGGGCGGCTTGTTGATCGTCACGCTGTTACTCGTGGTGTTGATGAACGCCGCCAACGCCGAATCAACCAACGACGCCATATCACAACGCTTGTTGACGGGAATAATCTGGCTCTCGTTTTTCACGGGCGCGTTTTTCTTGTTGCTCAGATTGACGCAAGCCGAGCGCTGCCCCCCATCTGCATTTGCGGTGTGTATGATCGCCTTGGCGTGGATCGACCTCGGCGTTCATTACCGCAACCTCGACCTGGCCCCCGGTAAGGGCGGGTATCCAACCGACCCGTTGGTCGAAGAAGTCAACTCGCTTACCTGGAACCACCGGACAAAAGTGTTTCTTGGCGGCGGCGGCGTCCGCAATCTGTACCACGGCGCCGCACAAGGCTTCAACGAACTCGACGGCAATTCGCCGCTGACGCCCCAAATCAACCTGGCGTTGCGCGAAGACACCGCATTGATTTACCCAGACAACCCCAACCTGGCGCTGCTCGAGATGTGCGGCGTCGGCGCGATTATTGACGACTCGCGCAGGCTGCCGCTGGAGTATGAATGGCGGCTGCCGTTTTTGTATCTCGCCCAGTCGCCGCCAGTCAGGGCGCGGGCGGTCAGCGATGTCTTTCACGCTGACCTCGACATCCAACGCGAGTTGTTGGCGCTGCAGTCGTTTCCATACAACCAGGTCATCCTGAGGGAACAACACCAAGACGACATCGCTTCGCCCAATCTGCCAAACGCTGTTTTCACCAAACCGTTTCTGCTCGCTAGCGCGTCGGCCAACGCGGTCAAGCACGGGGCCTATTTAATTATCGACGGTGAAAACGTATTTGAAGAACTCGTCCCAATTGACGACTCGGCGGCGGGGTATTATTTTGCCGTGGCTCATCCCAAAACGGGCGTGATTGAGAAAAAGGGTTACTTTAACCTGATGTTTAGCCTGAGCGTTCCCGGTTACCCAGAGCATGAACGCATGGCGAGTTTTATCGAATCAGTCCCTGAAGGACGGGTGGTGTTCGCCGCCGCGCGCGACAATGCTTGTGATCAATTGCTCGCCCAGGGGTTGGGCGTGTTTCGCGCATTCGGCGCCTCGCTGGATGTTCGCACCACCTTTCGCCTGGCCCACGCAGTGGTCGGTGTAAAAGGCGCCCCGATTGGCTCAGCGGTTGAGATCGCTTCAACCACTGAAGCGCTAGTGTTACAAACAAAGCAAGACTTATACTTCAGCGGCAGTAAGACGCAGCCCCCCCAACCTGGCTGGACGGCGACCGGCACATTCGCCCATGACTGGTATCAACTGTTTGACGAGATTCATGACGAGCGCTTCGCGGAATGGAAATACGCCGGCGACGTCGAACAAACCACCGAAGCCCCGCCGATTATCGCGCCGATGGCGGTGTTTTCGTCCATCCAGCCGTGGGAGACGCTGGTGGGGGGCGTGCAGGTCGGCAAGGCGGGCATCCTCATTGGCGGCGTCGACTATTCACTTAACAAGCGCGGCTATAACCTGGTTTCGTATGACCCCGCGGCGCAACGCGTAATCGCCTCAGACAACTTTGACCTGGCCAATGACCTTGATCTCAATAATCCCCAAAACGCGTATGTCAAAGACCCTCCCGCTGAGAACATGCGCATGCGTGAATTCATCAACTCGACGCCAGACGGCGCCTATGTCCTTGGCGCGCTCTGTGGCGAGGGCACTGACTTGTTGTTGCGAGAAACAGTCAATTTGTTACGCGATAACGGGTCGCAGTTTGACTATCACACTGAGCCTGACCGGCGGAAGCATCTCTCGCATGCGTTTGTATTCGTACAAGGCTCAACGCAATGTTCGGAGACATTTCAGTGGCAAGGGCCTGACTCAATTGTCTTCACCCGCTACCCCAACGGCCCGACGTTGACGCGGACCGATTTCATCCAAACTCGCGAACAGACGATCCCCACCGACCCGATTGAGGAACTTACCAAGAAAACGTTTGACCCGTCGGCGAAACAAATGGTTGAGCCAGCTTCATGGCTGGTTGAAGACAAATCGCCCAACCGAATCGCCGCCTCTGGTAGTTCAGAAACAGGCGGGACCATATTGTTCGGCGAGATCGCCTACCCCGGTTGGAAGGCGTTTGTCGATGGCCGCCCCCAGCCGATTCAGCGCGTGAATTATTTCTTCCGCGGTGTGGCCGTCGGCCCCGGCCCTCACCAAATCGAGCTTATCTATCAACCTGCTATGTTTGTTTTTGGGTCGATCATGTCTCTGCTTGCAATTGTAGTGGTCCTGATTTGGGGGGGCGGTCTTTACCGCAGCGCAACGCAGCGTTAATGCACAGTCGGTTTGTGTAAACAACGGAAAAGTGTTTCAGCCAAGTCTTTCTTCAAAACAGGCTTAAACAACACGGCTTGAATGTTGCTCTTTTGAATCAATTTTTCCTGTTCATGGTCTACATGCCCGGTACATAACACGATGGGCACGCCGCTTCTGACGGCTTCGATTTCTTGCGCGACTTCAATCCCGCTTTGTTGCGGCATCGACATATCGGTGATGACCAGGTCATAGCGTTCAGGCTGGTTTCGAAAGGCGCCAATCGCATCGTGGCATGATACAAACCCGTCGACCTGGTAGCCCAATTGGGTCAACGTGATTTTCATCATTTCAACAATCGGCCATTCATCGTCCACGACTAATATCCGTTCGCGGTTGCCTGTTGGCAGGCTCATGGGTTCGGTGGGCGATGGGTCTTGTTGAATATCAAGGACAGGGAACGACACAGACACTGTCGTCCCGCGCCCGAGTTCACTTTTGACATCAATCAGCCCACGGTGGTCTTGAACGATTCCATGAACGACAGACAAGCCAAGGCCGGTGCCGTCGCCTTTTTTCTTGGTGGTGAAATAGGGTTCAAACACGCGTTCCAGGGTCTGCTCATCCATCCCGGCGCCGTTGTCGCTGACCGTTAATACGCAATAGTTGTCGTTTGATGTACTCATTCCGTTTTGGCCCTTCATCGGGCGATCGAGAGACACGGTCATCATGCCGCCGCCCTTTTCGCGCATGGCATGGTAGGCGTTGGTGCAGAGGTTCATGATGACTTGGTGTATCTGAGTGGGGTCGCCCAATATATACACGTCAACGGCTTCGATTTTACTGATGATTTGAATGGTCTTTGGAATAGAAGCGCTCAACAATTTCAACGCTTCTTTTACAATCAGGGCGAGTTTTATAGTGTGTTTTTCTTGTTCTGTCTGGCGGCTGAAAGAAAGAATCTGGTTGATGAGCTGTTTGGCCCGGATGCTTGCTTGAATGATCTGGGTTTGATGTTGATACAGGTCGCCGTTTTCGGGCAGTTGAGAGCGCACCAGCTCGGCGTAGCCCATCGCGGCCATCAAGATGTTGTTAAAGTCATGGGCGATGCCGCCTGCGAGTGAGCCAATGGCCTCCATCTTTTGCGACTGGCGAAGTCGCTGTTCTAACACTTTTCGTTCAGAAACGTCGCGTTTCACCGCGACAAAGTTGATAATGGTTCCATTCGAATCGACAACGGGCGACATGGTTACTTGTTCTTCAAACAGTTCGCCGTTTTTCTTTTTATTGGTGATCTCTCCAGTCCAGACGCGTCCAGCGTTGAGCGTGTCCCACATCTGTTTATAAAACTCAGCGTCATGTCTTCCGCTTTTGAAGATGCGTGGATTTTGTCCAATGGCCTCTTCTCGAGAGTATCCCGTCAGTTGTTCAAAGAACGGATTTACATAAATGATTTTGCCTGATTTGTCGGTGATGACGATGCTTTCGGCGGCCTGTTCGATTGCGGTTTCGAGCAAGATTCGGTTTTTTTCTTCTACGATTTGTTGAGTAATGTCTTGCATGAAGCCAATCGAACCAATCACTTTGCCCTGTTCATTCTTGATCTGGATCGCCGAATCTGACACCCAACGCTCTTCACCGGTTTTGGTTTCAATTCTGTAATTGGCGTGCCAGTGAGTCTCAGCGCCGCTAAGCATTCTGTCTACGACTTCGTAGGTATTTTGGAACTTATGTTTATCCAATAGAAAGAGTTCTTTCTCGCACCTATCCCAAATTTGTCTTGAGAATTCATTCACGTCGTATCCCGTCAGTTTTTTGATTCCCGGCCCGACAAAGTCATATTCATCTTTTTCATAATTAAGGAAATAGGGCACGCCGCCAGCTAGCTCGATAGCGTCGCGATAAATTTTTTCGCGCTCAACCAGTTTTTGCTGGCTCTTTTTGAGTTGCTCTTCAGCATGAAGGCGGTCACTGATGTCGCGCGCAAACTCAATCACACACGGCTTGCCGTCTAGCTCGATGGGATACGCATGAAACTCAAACATCTTTTCAACCGGTTCGCTGTCATCGCCGTTCACGTTCTTTTCAACAACCGGGCGGCTGAAATAAAAATGCTCATGCTTTTTTTGAATCACTTCCTGGACGGAACAATCTGCACAGCAGGGAGATGAGCGGTCGCAAAATGCTTCATAACATTTTTTGCCGACGCAACTGTTATACCGTTTTTCTACATTTTGGCTGGCAAAAACGATTTCATAATCACTATTGGTCACCGCGATTCGGTCTGGCGCATGAGATAAAATCGACAAAAGTTTGTCGCGCTCGCTTTCGAGTTTTTGTTCCGTTTCATTTCGTTTTTTGACGGCGTGATTGATAACCGAACCGACTATCAGCAAGAGAAAAATGGCAAGATGATGAAGCAGGATCGACTGGCCGCCGAATCCAATAGCGAATATGGCGCCGAGACAGTTTACATAGACAATCAGAACAACGACATAGAATGTACGAGCGGATGAAAAATACGCGCTGAATAATATGGGGAAAATAAACAAAAAAAGAAATTCGTCTGAGTAACGAAACTCGAAACTGGTGTAGAGCCAATATAAAAAAAGTGTATATAAAACGCTGCCGAGTAGAAAAGCGCCAATGAAGCGAAGCTCTTTTGAAGTAAATGTGGGCGGCATTAGTGTTTCACCAAGGTGGTATAACATTGAGTATACCGCCTCAGCGAAAAAGAGATAGCACGCAAGAAACGAAGCGGGTTGTAAATGTCACGCGATCAGCGCAGAGGCTTTTGACTGCACGAACGTCTCAATTCGTTTTGCCGCCAAATCAGGGGAAATTTCATGGTTGGCGAAGATCACCTTGCGCGGGCCGTGTTCGACCACTTCGTCGCGAACCGCCAGCCGCAGCAGCGGGACTTCGATTCCATGGTCATGCAGCGCTTCAGACACCGCCGCGCCAAATCCGCCAGCGATGGTGTGGTCTTCATATGTGACAAAGTGATGATGGTTTGACGCGAGCTCTTTCAACAACTCGACATCAATGGGCTTGGCGAAACGCATGTTCACAATGGTTGGGTCGATTCCGATCTTTTGCAGGTTGTCAGCCACCTGGTCAGCCAGGTTGACCATAAACCCATAAGCGAGAATCGCCACATCAGCGCCCTGATGAATGACCACGCCCTTGCCGATAGGCACAGGCTCTTCTTCGGATGACCATTCGACGCCCTGGCCGTTCTCGCGCGGGTAGCGAACCGCGAACGGCCCATCGTGGTTTAGGCCGGTCCACAGGAGTAGAGAGAGTTCTTTCTCGTTCGACGCCGCTGAAACCACCATATTGGGGAACGTGCGTAGATAGGCGATGTCATAAAGGCCCTGGTGTGTGGCGCCGTCGTCGCCAACCACGCCGCCGCGGTCTAAGGCGAAAATCACCGGGAGATTCTGTACGCAGACATCGTGATAAATCTGGTCATAGGCGCGCTGTAAGAAGGTCGAATAAATCGCCGCCACCGGACGAATGCCTTCACAGGCCATGCCCGCCGCAAGAAGAATCGCGTGTTGTTCGGCGATGCCCACGTCAAAGAACTTTTCAGGGGCGTGTTGTTGCAGCGCCGAGAGGCCGGTACCGCCCGGCATCGCCGCGGTGATGCCCACGACGCGCGGGTCGCGGTCAACCATTTTACAAATAATTTCGCTAAACACTTGGGTGTATGCGGGCGGGGCTGCATTCTCCGGCGCCGGCTTCTTCGCTGATGGCTTGCCCGTGTCAATGTCAAATGGCTTGGCGCCGTGCCACATGGCCGGGTCGCTGGCGGCGTATTTGTAGCCGTGGCCTTTTTCGGTGACAACGTGAAGCAACTTTGGCCCTGGCAATTTTTTAATATCAGCCAATGTTTCTTCTAATAAGTGAACGTCATGGCCGTTGATGGGGCCGAAATAGCGAAAGCCAAGTTCTTCAAAGAACACGCCCGGAACGATCAGCGACTTGATACTTTCCTGCACCTTTTTGATACGGCTGCGAATGGCGTCGCCCAGGCTTTTTTCGATGACCTTATCAATGTCGCCCTGAATTTTGTTGTAGTAATAGCTGCTGATGATGCGGTTCAGGTAGTGTGAGATGCCGCCCACGTTGGGGGCGATTGACATGTCATTGTCGTTGAGAATGACGAGAATGTCAGAATCCAGATGGCCTGCGTGGTCGAGGCCTTCATAGGCCACGCCGCCGGTCAGACCGCCGTCGCCGATAATCGCTACGACTTTGTTGTCGCCGCCCTGTAGGTCACGGGCGGTCGCCATGCCTAGCGCGGCTGAGATTGACGTACTGGCGTGGCCGACGCCAAAGGAGTCGTGGGGGTTTTCCCATCGCCGCGGGAACCCGGAGAGGCCTTCATATTGGCGAATCGTGTGAAACTGGTCTTTTCGGCCAGTGAGGATTTTATGGGGATACGATTGATGGCCCACGTCCCAGACGAGTTTGTCTTTGGGGCTTTCGTAGACGCGATGCAGCGCAATGGTCAATTCAACCGCGCCGAGATTGGGCGCAAAGTGGCCGCCTTTTTGGCTGACCACGTCAATGATCATCTGGCGCAATTCTTCCGCCAGCGGCTCCAACTCGGTGGAGTCTAATTGTTTCAAATCTTCTGGACCATTGATGCGTTCAAGAACCATTCGTTCCTTACCTAAACCTTTACTATAACACTAGCGCCGAAACCATTAGTATGACGCGTTCGGCATATAAGAGAAAGTGCTAACTCTCTCGTTCGACCAACTCATTGGTGATGTCGATCAACAGCGCAGCGCGTTCGCCCTCTGGCTCAAGCAGAGACAGGATGTCGTTTTTTAGCGATTGAACGCGCTGGCGCGATTTATCGAGACCAATTAACGCCGGGTAGGTCAGTTTACCATGCTTTTTATCGGCCCCGGCTTCTTTTCCGAGCGCTTTGGTGTCGCCGACTACATCAAGGATGTCGTCTACGACTTGAAAGATCAGGCCCAGTTTTTCGCCAACTTCACTCAATATCTCGATATCACATTGCTCTCCATCAACCATGTGGGCGCCCATGGTCAACCCCGCGCGGATCAACGCGGCGGTTTTGTGTATGTGAATATACTCAAGCACCATCTCATCGCCCGGTTTATTTTCATATTCCAGGTCAACCACCTGGCCCGCCACCATGCCGGGATACCCGCATGCCATCGCTAAATCGCGGGCGACAGAGTAACTCCGTTTGGCGAACTGTTCTGGAACGCTGACTATCATCTGAAAGGCCAACGTGTGCAGCGCGTCAGCCGACAACACCGCCATCGCCTCACCATATACCTTATGTGACGTGGGGCGCCCGCGACGAAGGTCATCGTCATCCATACACGGCAGGTCATCATGAACCAGCGAGTAGGTATGGACCATCTCAATCGCGCAGGCGGTGACCAACAGCGCTTCTTTGAGCGCATCGTCGACGCCGTCCCAATACTTGCTCGCATACAAATCAGCGCCTGACACGCCGCGGCAGAAATCGGCGCCGATCAATACCAACAGCGGGCGGATGCGCTTGCCGCCTGCTTCGAGCGGATAGCGCATGGCTTCGTTTAACTTGGCAGCCACGCCGTCAGGCTTGGGCAACAGGCGCCACAAAATTTCTTCGACTTCGACACGGCGTTGTTTGAGGTAGGCCTTACATTGTGATGGGTCTTGATTAGCGGCGTTCACTGCGAATTCCGTTCCTTTCCACGGTGTTCGCCTGGTCGGTTTTACTCGTTTTCGTCAAAGAGTTCTTCGTTCCAGGCTTCGCCTTGCTGATCTTCAGATAATTTATTGACGCGGGTTTCGACTTGGTTGAGCCGTTCCGAGCATTTCTTGACCAGTTCCATGCCTTCGATAAATGATTGTTCCATCGCTTCAAGCGAGAGTCCGCCTTCATCAAACTGCTCAATGATCTTTTCGAGCCGTTCCATGCCTTTTTCGTAGTCAAACGGTTTCTCGGTTTTCTTACTCATCGATTGCGACCTCGTTCACTTCGGCGCCCAGCCCGCCGTCAGCCATTTGAACGCGAATGGTATCGCCAGGGCTAACGTCTTGGGCGCGTAAGACGGGGGTTCCATCTTCGCGACGGCAGATACTATAGCCGCGTTCCATCATTTTATGCGGGTCATAGCTGCGCAAAAAGCCGGACAGCGTCTCAAGCGCCTGGCGGCGAGAGCCAAAATCGTGACGAACGACACGCGCCAGCGAGGCCCGGCGGTCAATGAGGGCCGCTTGGTTATGTTGAATCGTTGAATTCATAAATTGGTGCAGCCGCTCGGCGCGGTCGTCTAAGCGCTGACGCTCTTGAAACACCAAAGCGCGCGGGTGGCGCAACTTGAGCGCGTCGCGCATCGCGTCGGTTCGGCTGCGTTCGCTTTGAAGCCAATTGGCGGCGCCGCGCAGAAACTGGTGGTAAGCCAATTGAAGCCGCCCGCGATGGACGTCAAAACTATCGCAAATCACCTGCGCCGCCGCGGTCGGCGTCGCGGCGCGATAGTCAGCGGTAAAGTCGGCGATAGAGAAATCGATTTCATGGCCCACGCCGCTGATGACAGGGAGATTTGACGCTGAGATGGCTTTGGCGACGATCTCTTCATTAAAGGCCCATAAGTCTTCGAGGCTGCCGCCGCCCCGAACCAGCGCAATCACATCAAAGCGCCCGCTTTGGTTGACCTTCTCTATCATGGCGGCGATCTCGGGCGCGGCTTCGTTGCCCTGAACCCTCACCGGGCACACCGTCGCATGGACCGGACAGCGCGACAGGCGCAGCGTTTGTATAAAATCGCGCACCGCCGCGCCGGTTGGAGAGGTGATGACCGCCACTCGCTGGGGCCAGTCAGGCAGCGGCTGTTTTCGCTCCGGGCCAAACAGGCCTTCTGAGGCCAGGCGGCGTTTGAGGGCTTCAAACGCTTGTTGAAGCGCGCCGACGCCTGCGAGTTGAATTGAATTGACCACAAGTTGGTATTGCCCGCGCGGCGGGTAGAGGGTGATTGAGCCCCCCGCGATCACTTCGCGCCCGTCTTTGAGATCAAGCCCGCCCCAGCGCGAAGCGGTGCTGCGCCAGGCGACGCAGGAGAGCACCGCCTTGGGGTCTTTTAAATTGAAATAGACATGCCCTGACGGCGCCTTTTTGAAATTGGAAATCTCGCCTTGGACTTGGACCCACTCATAGCGCTCTTCAAGCGATTGGCGAATCTCATCGGTCAGTTCTGAGACCGAAAGCGGCGGGCGAATAGTTTCTTCATTGCCCATTAGCCGCGCTCCGTCTCAGGCAACGCGCCGTTGACCTGGAGGCGTTCAATTTTTGTTGCATTGCCCGTCTTTTTGTTGACTTGAACCAACACGCCCATGATTTTTATGTTTTCTTTGGCGATACGAAACGGCTGGCGGATCCCTGAAACAAAGCTGGAGACCGCAGTGTCGATGTCCATACCGATGACTGAGTCATAGGCCCCCGACATGCCTGCGTCGGTGATGAACGCCGTCCCGTTGGGCAGGATGCGCTCATCCGCTGTCTGGACGTGGGTGTGGGTCCCGACGATGGCGCTATAGCGCCCGTCCATACGCCAAGCCATGGCGATTTTTTCGGAGGTGGATTCGCCGTGCAGGTCCATAAAAAACACCGCGTTAGATTCATATTGCTCATACACTTCATCGGCCTTGTGGAACGGACAGTCAACCGGGTTCATAAACAAACGGCATAACAGTTGAGTCACAACGACTGGGGTGCCGTCGCTGGCTTTCACTACGGTTGCGCCGCGCCCCGGCGTCCCCTCGGGGTAGTTGGCGGGGCGCACGATTCGACTGTCTTGGTCGATGAATGAGAAGATGGAGCGGTTGTCCCAGGAGTGATTGCCCAGCGTGATGACGTCGACGCCGCTTTCGTAGAGTTGTTGGGCGACGTCGTAAGTCAGCCCCTTACCACCAGCCGAATTTTCTCCATTGGCGATACATAGATGGGCGCCATAGTGAGATTTCATCTGAGGCAAACGACGGGCCAGGGCTTCGCGCCCTGGCCGGCCAAATACGTCTCCGATAAACAATATATGGAGGGCGTTATCCTTCTCAGCGCTCACGACGCCACCTCATCAACAAAGCATTCCACTTATCGCGCATAGGCCACCGCGCGGGTTTCGCGAATGACAGTGACTTTAATGTGGCCGGGGTAATCCATCTCGTCTTCAATTTTCTTTGAGATGTCATACGCCATTTTGACGGAACCTTGATCGTCAATCTCATCGGGGAGGGCGACGACGCGAACTTCGCGGCCCGCCTGAATGGCGAAGCATTTTTCGACGCCCGTGAATGATGTGACGATGCTCTCGAGTTTTTCGAGGCGCTTGACGTAGTGGTCAATGGTCTCGCGGCGGGCGCCAGGACGCGCCGCCGATATCGCGTCAGCCACCAACACAATAATGGCCTCGGCGGTTTCAAACTCGACGTCTTCGTGGTGGGCGGCGACCGCGTTGACGACTTCGGGGCGTTCGCCAAACTTGCGGCAAATGTCAGCGCCGATTGAGGCGTGGGTGCCGTCGCGTTCAAAGTCGACTGCCTTGCCGAGGTCGTGCAGCAGCGCGCCGCGCTTGGCGATTTCGGTATTGAGGCCGAGCTCTTCGGCCAGCGCCGACGCCATAAACGCGCATTCACGAGCGTGATAGAGCTGGTTTTGGCCGTAGGAATAACGGTATTTCAAGCGGCCCAAGACTTTGATGATCTCTGGGTTCATATCCAGAATGCCGAGATCGAAGAGCACCCGTTCCGCCGCCTCGCGCATGTCTTCTTCCATATCGTTCATGACTTTTTCGTAGACTTCTTCGATGCGGCCCGGGTGGATGCGCCCGTCGGCGATGAGTTTCTCGAGCGTCTGGCGCGCCGCCTCGCGGCGAATCGGGTCAAACGCCGACATAACAACCGTGTCAGGCGTGTCGTCGATAATCAGGTTGACGCCGGTGATGGTCTCAAAGGCGCGAATGTTGCGGCCTTCGCGGCCAATGATGCGCCCTTTAATTTCATCAGAGGGCAGGGCGACGGTTGATACGGTGGTTTCGTTGACGACTTCGGTGCAGCCGCGCTGCATGGTTTCAATGATGATGCGCGAGGCTTCGCGCGAGGCGTTGGCTTTGGCGTCGTCAAGAATTTCTTTGATGATGCGCGCCGCGTCGCGGCGCACGTCCGATTCCAGAGATTTCAACAGCAAGTCTTTGGCTTGTTCTGAGGTCAATCCTGAAATGCGCTCCAAGTGGGTGCGTTCTTCATGGATGAGTTGATCGAGTTCGGTTTCTTTCTTTTCGAGGTCTTTATCTTTTTTCTCAAGCCGGGTTGAAAGGTCTTCGGTTTGTTTCTCGCGTTTTTCGATATTGTCTTTTCGTTCTTCGAGTTGCGCTTCAAGTTTGTCGAGTTTTTTCTCGGTTTCGTTGAGTTCTTTGTTGCGCTTGCGTTCTTCCTCTTCCATGCGGGTCTTGTCTTTGAGCAGCTGCTCTTTGGCTTCAACCGCTGCTTCTTGACGAATGGTCGCCGCTTCTTTTTGCGCTTCTTCCCGAATTCGGGACCCCAATTGTTCGAGGCTGCCGATTTCTTTGGTCATCAGTTGTTTATTGACGACGATGCCAATAATCAAACCGACCAACAGCCCCACTCCAGCAAGAATATATGCCATTTCCATGATATTGAACTGTCCTTTCTATCTATGTCATCACGCGCAACTGGTTGCGCGTTGTTTACACACGTTTCTCACCGTCGCCAGCGCAGCGGGAATCGCATCAGCGATCTGCCCCGCCGCCAGCGACTCGGCGCCTGTCTTCTCTGCAGCGAGGTCTGCGGCCAGGCCGTGAAGATAGGCCCCGCATGCGGCGGCGGCCTGCGGCGCCAACCGGTTGGCCAACAAGGCGCCGGTCATGCCCGCCAGGGTATCGCCCATGCCGCCCGACGCCATCGCCGGGTTGCCGGTCGGGTTTACCAATAAAGGCTCGTCATCTTTTGAAATGACCGTCTTGGGGCCTTTTAACACGGCCACGCCATTCCCCGTTGCGAGTTTGGCCGCCGCGCCCCAGCGGTCAGCCTGAACTTCACTCGATGAAGATTTCAACAACCGCGCCGCCTCGCCGGGATGAGGCGTAATCACCCACGGCGCTTTTCGCGCATGAAGGTCATCAAGCGCGAGGGCGTACAACGCGTCGCCGTCAAACAAGACAGGCGCCGTGACTTCGCGGCATACCTGTTGAACCAGCGCCTGGGTGTCTTCATCACGGCCCAGACCCGGGCCGATCACGACGCTGTCAAACCGGGAAAAATCAATATCCTTGAACGCCCATTGCGAAAAGGCGCCACCGTCGGTTTCAGCAACCGGCAGCGTCATCGTTTCCCACACATTGGCCGCATAAATGGGCAATAGCGACTCAGGACACGCCATCGTGATCAGCCCCGCGCCCATCTTCACCGCCGCATTGGCGCAGAGCAGCGCCGCGCCGGTCATGCCGCGCGACCCAGCGATAATAAGCAAGCGGCCCTTGCTTCCCTTATGGGCGGAACGTTCTGGAGCGGGCAACCAATCGTTGACATGGTTCGCTTGAAGCAAGAGTGCGCGGTGTTCGGCGCTTTCAAGCAGGTCATTCGGAAAGCCGATATCTAAAATTTCAAGATGGGCGTAATAATCTAATCCTGGCGGTAAGACATGGCCTACTTTGGGCAGCCCCATGGTGTAGACAACATCGGCGTGTACGGCGCCGCCTTCGACCGCCCCGGTGTCGGCGTCAACGCCCGAACAGACGTCCACGGCGGCGATCCAAACGCGGGTCGCGCGGGCGTTAATGGCCTTGACCGCTTTGTCGAACAGTCCGCGCGGCGCGCCCGATGCGCCCGTACCCAACAGCGCGTCGACCCAGACATGAGAGTGCTTGGTTGATTTGAGAAACGCTTCAAACTCAGCGCCGTCTTCACATTCGGCAATCGAAACGCCGCTGTCTTTGGCGCGCTGATATTCATGAAGAGCGTCGCCTTTCAGCGAATCGCCGCTGCCCAATACGGCGGTCAGGGGCGAGAACCCTTCTTTGTGTAACACACGGGCGATGACAAACCCATCGCCGCCGTTGTTTCCACGGCCGCAGACGATCGCCAAATTGAATAACTGGTCAGAGGGGACAGTTGCGAGAATGCGGCGGGCGACGCTTTCGCCTGCGCGGTTCATCAGCTGACGACCAGGCACACCGCGCTCTTCGATTGAGATTCGATCAATCTCAGCCATGGCGCGGCCTGTGACAATACATAACGGATATGAGGCAATAACCATCGTCAGCTCATGGGCTAGAGCGATGCCCCATGGCCGAGAAAAGAGAAGGTTACCTGATAGAGATAGGCAAATTAGGTCGCATTATCGTCTTCAGTATCACGATAAAAGAAATCGTGCAAAAAGACCAACAGTGCAACGACCAAAAACCCTTTCCATAAGGTATCGAAGAAGAAATTGACGGCCGTTTGTTCGTATTGCAGATCATCCAACCCGCTATTGCCCAGAAACCACATCGTTACATATTTTTGAAGGTATGCGAACGCGACAAAAAAGACTGAGACCACGATGTAGTCGTAAAAATAAAAACGCCTGTTGATTACGCCCTTTTTGGTTTTCTCTTGGGGACGCGGTTCTGGCGCCGGCTGGGGGGCTGCCGTCGTTTTTCGGCTTTTCTTTCCACGTGCCATTTTACATAGCCCTTGTGTTTGTAGGTATTGTAAGTCCAGTTAAATCTATTTGGGAAGGGCAGGAGC
Source organism: uncultured bacterium (assembly GCA_964556895.1). Taxonomy (GTDB): domain Bacteria; phylum Hinthialibacterota; class Hinthialibacteria; order Hinthialibacterales; family Hinthialibacteraceae; genus Hinthialibacter. The sequence goes on from CAZKYC010000007.1 coordinate 18,752, forward strand.
GCCCTGATTCAATCGAACGAATGATTCTCGATTCACTTATTTTTAGAACGGTCTGGCCAATTGATAGTCTCTGTAATAATGAAACGTGCCCCCGAAATGGTATGGCTGGGTCGACAATCACAAAAGGCTATGGTCTACAGTTTTTCGAGTGAATCAAGGTAAGTCTTGACTTCATAGGCAATTGGGTGAACCAGGCGGCCTTTGTCTTGAACGGTTTTGATCTTTGAGTTGGACACCCGGATGGCGCCTTCGAGCGGGTCGTTTTTGGCCGCGGCGAGAAAGTCTTCCCGAAAATCAAAATATGAGCGGCCCGGCTCTAAATAGTCAGCAATATAGACAATCCACCCCATTGGGGTCAGGTTTGGGTGGCCGGTGGGGTGATAGGCCACCGCCATCAAGACATCGTAAGCGTCAACACTGAATGTCTCTTTGAGCATCAACGCGCCGTGGGGCGCATGAACTAGCGTTGGCAGACGCATCAATTCTTTACCGTACACCACTCGCCCATTTGTCGGCAGCGCCGACCGCTGATTCGGGTTGAGCTCTTTGGCGCAATCGTGAAAGAGCGCCGCCCAAGCCAGGTGAGTGCGATCGATATCATATTGGCTCCAGGCGTCGGCCAATTCAAAGGCGGTCTTCATCACGCCCAAGCAATGCTCAAATCGTTTTTCTGATAAATAGTGTTTCAGTTGGTCGATGGCGTCGGACGGCAATAAGTCAATCACGGCGAAGGGATGACTCCAAACGGCGAATTTTGTCTGCTAAGGTCTGCTTAAATTCCGGCGTAAACTCAAATGGGTGATCGCGGCCGGCGTCAAGCGCCCGGCGCCATGCGTCTAGGGCCTTTTGGTTCATTCCCTTTTTCGCGTAAGCGTCGCCAAGGTGGTCGAGAATGATGGGATGGCCTGTCTCTATTGTGGCGGCGCGTTTGAGTTGGTCAATCGCTTCGTCATACTTTTCCAGTCGAAAATAGGCCCATCCGAGGCTGTCGATGTAATTGCCGTTGTTGGGTTGGATGCGCAGCGCTTTTTCGATCAGCGCCAAGCCTTGTTCGACATTGATGTCGCGGTCTGCGTAGGTGTAGCCCAGGTAATTGTAGGCTTCGGGGTGGTCAGGAAAGCGCTCCATCAGTTCTTTCATGATGAGTTCGACATCGCCCAGGCGGTCTTGTTTGTCATAGACATACGCGAGTTGAAAACTGACTTGGCGGTGTTGGGCCGAGGTAATGTCTAACAAGGGCAGCGCTTTCAAATAGGCCTGGCCCGCCGCCGACCATTCCTGGCGGTCAGAGTGAGTCAGGCCCAGCCCGCGCCAGACCAGCGGTTGGTCGGCAAACGCCAATGTCGCATTCATCATGGCGCTCAGAACATCGGATGATAGATTTTGTTTGAGCAAACCGAAGCGCAAATGAGAGCGGTATTGGTATTCTTCGAGCCAGACCATCAGGTCAGTGAGGTCGCTGGCGGCTGTCGTCTGCTGCAGACGTTTGATAAGCGCTTGGGTGTACTCACGCAATTCAGGGGTTCGCCCCATGAAATTCGCCGTCGCCGCCCGAGCGAACATCAACCGAATATCGTCAGGCTTATCACTCACGGCCTGGTTGAGAATCTCATATAAGCGATTGACCAGGTTGTGTGATTCGAGCGTCTTAAACGAGTCGCGATAGACCAGGTCGAGTAAGAATGAACTGATCGTTTGTGCGTCGCCTTTAGCGAGAGCGCGTTCGAACCCATCGAGAAAGCGGCCGTAGCCGTCTTTGTTGCGTTCGACGGATTGCAACACTTCCAACTGTAAGCGGTTGATGCGGTAGTCGGCGGGTTTTTGTTTGACTGCGGCCTCGGCCTGCTCTACCGCGAGGTCGGTGTCGCCCATCTTGACTGCAATCAGCGCCAAGTTGCGCGCGGCGTCGTGGTCGTTTGGGTCAAGTGTTTGAATGGTCTGGTATTGAAACAGCGCTTCGCGCCATGATTCACGTTGAAAGTATAACAAGCCTAACAAGCGGCGAATGCGTAATTCTTCATTGGCGCCGTCGACGAGGTTTAGCGCATTCAAAAAGGCTTCGATGGCGGCGTCGGCGTTGCCCATCAGGCTGTTCAGTTCGCCGATTTTGACCTGGGCGTCAAAATAATCGGGCAGCAACTTGGCGATACGGTGATATTCATTGAGCGCGTCTTGAAAGCGGCGAGTGCGCGAATAGAGCAGCGCGGCGCGGTAACGATACTCTAACTCGCGCGCCGGGTCATATATAACCAACTGTTGATAGACCTGGGCCGACTCATCAAAGCGCCGCGCGCGCTCATAGACGTTCGCCAGTGAAAACAGCGCTTCGAGGTTGCGCGGCGATAGGCCGAGGATGGTCTGGTAATGTTGAACCGAGCGCCCCCAGTCGCGTTTCTCAGCGTAACAAAGCCCCAAGACGCGATGGAGGTCTATATCATTGGGCGACTCGGCCAGTTGGGCTTCGGTCACTTGAATCGCTTCGTCGATTTTTCCGCTTTTGAGCAAGGCCTCGCCAGCGCGGGCGCCGAGAAAATTTGACTTGGGCCTTACTTCTCTCGCTTTTTGATAGGCCTCGCCCGCCTCGGCGTATTTATTCTCTTCTTCGAGCATGGCCGCTTCAAGCAGGGTTTCATATAACTGGCGGCGGTCGTCATAAGTCAAGTTTGGGGTTGGGGTAGGGGACGGCGGCGCCTCAGGCGTTGGCGTCAATGTTGGTTGGTGGGTTGGAGTGACAGTGGGGCGCGGGTCAAGTTGTTTCGTTGTGGGTTCGCGCTTGGTTTCTTCAGGCGCGGTGCAGCTCATGGCGAAAACACAGATCAACGCTATCCAAACAAACGAACGCATTACAATGACCCTTCATACCATAAGTGAATTCTACACTGATACAACGAAAGCGCGCGGAGATTGTTTCGCCGATCAACCGCAATTCGTTTTTATCGAACAACTATTTAAACGCATGTTGCCAATGCTGCGTTGTCTGAAATTGAAACGCTACTTTTTCAGCCCGGCGGCCAGCGCATGAAACGCCCCGCCAACAGGTGGCAGTGTAGATGAAAGACCGTTTGGCCGCCATTGTCGCCGGAATTGATCACCAGGCGGTAGCCTTCTTGGTCGACGCCGCGCTTTTTGGCTATCGCCAGCGCCGCCTTGTTGATGTTATGAAGCAACCCGGCGTCATCGTCAGTGATATCGCCCACCCGGGGGATATGCTTTCGTGGAATAATCAGAATATGAATCGGCGCTTGAGGGTTGATGTCGTGAAACGCGACCACGTCTTCGTCTTCATATTCAAACTCGGTCGGGATGTCGCCGGCGGCGATCTTACAGAAAATGCATTCTGGATCGTGGTCTTTGGCCATCAGTGAAACGACCTCCAGTTTTCCAAAGGGTTTATCGTAAGAAAATTCAGCCATACCAAATCGAAGCGCTCAACTCGCTTTGTTTGCTCCATCTTGGCGGCCTTTGACGGGTTCGTCTAGCCCAAAATAAGTCAATAAAATTCTCTGATCCAATCAATGAGTGAAAGGGGGTGGCCTCTCAGTTGAGAATGTATTCCATTTGAGTTGTTTGTCTTTGCTTATAGCGCCTCCGCTTATACAGTAAGATGACTTATTCAATGGGGTCACGACTGAATGGGCGTTTTTTTTCAGAACATTCCGTTAGAGTTTTTTGTGTTTTGCGCGGGCGTCTTTGGCGCTGCGGCGGGCAGTTTTTTTCATGTCTGCGTGGTGCGTATTCCCGAAGACCAGTCGATTGTCTCGCCCGGCTCGCATTGCCCGCGATGCCAAAACGCCATTCCCTGGTATAATAACGTCCCGGTATTTTCGTATTTGTTGTTGGGCGGCGTTTGCCCCAATTGCAGATTGCGCATTCCGCCGCGCTACATCATTTTTGAGATGCTCTCGGCGCTGGTGTTTATGGGAGTTGTGTGGCGCTTCGGCGGGACCATGGCGTCGATCCCAACAGTGTTGCTCTATATTTTTCTCGTTTCAGACCTGCTGATCATTTCGGGCATCGACTGGGACCATCAATACATCCCTGACGAGTTGTCGATCCCTATGAGTTTTATCGCGCTGGCGATAGGGACAATCGCCCAATTCACTGGATGGTTTCCGTTGGCGTTGGTGCAGACATTTCCGGACGCGCTCTTCGGGCTGGTGGTAGGCGGCGGGTTGATCTGGTCGATTCGCGCCATTGGCACGCTGGTCTTTCAACAAGAGGCGATGGGCTTTGGCGACGTGAAATTAATGGCGTTTTTAGGCGGCTTTCTCGGCTGGCAAGAAGCGCTGTTGTGTATCTTTCTCGCCGCGTTTTTCGGCTCCATCGTCGGGATCAGCATGAAAATCATGGGCAAGTTAGAGAAGTATGGAAAGATACCCTTCGGCCCTTATCTCGCGCTGGGCGCGTATGGGTGTTTACTATTCGGCCCCGAGCTCATCGCCTGGTATACCAAACCATTCACGATTGGGTGGTAAAAAATCGCTGCATCCACGGGCATCATCTCAACCTGGGCGGCGCCGTTGAAGATGACGCCGTCTTCGGCGAATGCCTTTCCATTGGCCAATTCTCACAGCCTAGTCATGTAGTCCCAATACAAATAGTCGCGTTTTTTTTGAGAGCCTGTTTCTGTTTTATCTTATCATATAACCTACTTCTTTTTTTCTTCTTTCGCGGGCTTGGTTTCTTCGACGGCGGCCTCAGGCGCTTCGGCGCTCTCTTCTTTTGCATCCGGGTCTTTATCAAGGCCGAGGGCGATGCGGATGCGGCTGTGAATGTCGTCAAAGAGTTCGGGGTTTTCTTTGAGGGTGTTCTTCGAGTTTTCGCGGCCCTGGCCGAGTTTGTCTCCTTTATACATATACCAAGCGCCGCTCTTGTCGACGATGTCGTATTCGACGCCAAGGTCGAGCAGCTCGCCGGTGCGTGAGATTCCCTCGCCAAAGGTCAGATCAAACTCGGCTTCACGAAACGGCGGCGCGACCTTGTTTTTGACCACTTTCACCTTGACGCGGTTGGCGACCGCTTCGCCTTTTTCTTTAATTGTTCCGGTGCGGCGAATATCGAGCCGCACCGAAGAATAAAACTTGAGCGCGCGCCCGCCGGTGGTGGTTTCAGGGTTGCCAAACATGACGCCGATTTTTTCGCGAATTTGGTTAATAAAGACTGCGCAGCAATGAGACTTGTTCAGGATGGCGGTCAGTTTTCTGAGCGCCTTAGACATCAGCCGCGCCTGAAGCCCCACTTGGCTGTCGCCCATTTCGCCGTCGATTTCTGCCCGGGGGACCAACGCCGCCACCGAGTCGATCACGATAATGTCGACCGCGCCGCTGCGCACCAACATCTCGACGATGTCGAGCGCTTGCTCGCCCGTATCGGGTTGTGAGACCAACAGATTTTCAACGTCGACGCCCAACTTGGCGGAGTATTCAACATCAATGGCGTGTTCCGCGTCGATAAACGCTGCGGTACCGCCCAGTTTTTGACACTCAGCGACGATGTGTTGGGCCAGGGTGGTCTTGCCTGACGATTCGGGCCCGTAGATTTCAATCACACGCCCGCGCGGTACGCCGCCGACGCCCAGCGCGTTATCAAGCGTGAGTGAACCTGTGGGGATCACGCTGACCGCCTGATGGGGGGCGTCGCCCATTTTCATGATCGATCCACGCCCGAACTGTTTCTCGATCTGGTTGATGGCAAGGTCAATGGCTTTTTGGCGGTCTTTGGCGTCTACTGACACGATCGTGTCTCCTTTAAGTGTGGGTATAATTCGTTGAACATTTGTATAGTATGGCGGCGTCAGCCCAAAATCAAGCGCAATTTCAAAAAAAATTAGACTTTGAAATTATAGTAAATGTCATTGAGAGGTCAATTCGCATTAGTAAAATACTCGAAGAAACGTGGTTTTGATTCACCTTGACCCAAGCCAGCGCGCTGATACGATTCGCTCTATCTTAGTGATTCCCCTGTAAGGATTTACGCACTCAACCATCATGAAACTTCCGTATTCCTGGTTAGCCGAATTGGTCGATGGGCTGCCCTCGCCCCAAGAGGTTGGCGACGAACTCACCCTTCGCGGTTTTGAAGTCGAAGAAATGGCCTCGCCCGGCGAGGCGATTCGTGACGTTGTCGTAGCCAAACTGATTGAGACAGAGCCACACCCCGACGCGGATAAATTAACACTGTGTAAAGTCGACGACGGCTCTGAAACCCACCATATCGTCTGCGGCGCCAGAAATATGAAGACGGGCGACTGTGTCGCCCTGGCCCGGGTGGGGACAGTTCTGCCAGGCGAGTTTAAGATTGAGAAACGCAAGATCCGCGGCCAAAAGTCGGCGGGCATGTTGTGTTCGAAACGCGAACTCGAATTGGGCGACGACCATGAAGGCATATTGATTCTGCCTGGCGACGCCCCCATTGGCGAGCCGCTGGTTGATTATTTGAAACTCAATGATGTTGTTTATGACTTCGGCGTCACCCCCAACCGCCCTGACGTGTTAAGCGCGGTGGGCATGGGGCGCGAAGCGGCGGCTGCGTTTGACAAGACGCTTACCATGGCGGATATGTCGCCAATCAAAGCCGATGTTGATCTTGGCTATAAACCCAGTATCACTCTGCAGGCCGAAGACCTGTGCCCGCGTTATTCGGGCGTGGTGATGCGCGGCGTCAAAATCGGCCCATCGCCCGAGTGGCTCAAGTCGCGGCTGGAGGCCTGCGGGGTGCGCAGCATCAACACCGTGGTCGACGCGACCAACCTGGTGTTGATGGAACTGGGCCAGCCCCTGCACGCCTTTGATCTCAAAAAACTCAAAGGCGAACAAATCATCGTTCGGCGCGCTCAGCCGGGCGAGACCATCAAGACGCTAGACGAAGAAGAACGAACGCTCAGCGAAGACATGCTGGTGATTGCTGACGCCGAAGACCCGGTCGCGGTGGCTGGTGTGATGGGCGGATTTGACAGCGAAGTAACTGAAGGCTCGACCGATATTCTGATTGAGAGCGCCTACTTCCACCCGCCGTCAGTGCGCAGCGCCAGCAAGCAACTCGGCTTGTCTAGCGAAGCGTCATACCGCTTCGAACGCGGGGTCGATTTTGACATGGTGGTTCCCGCCGCCTGGCGCTGCGCCCACCTGATCGCCGAATTGGCGGGCGGGCAAGTCGCTGGCGAGATGACAGTCGCTGATTCGGATAACGAAGAACTGTTCAAGCCGCTTCGTGAGCGTACGCTCTCATTGCAGTTTTCGTATTGCGACAAATTATTGGGCAAACAAATTGATCCAAACGAGATCGAGTCGATTTTCAATACCTTAAACCTGAAAACCGAAAGCCGCGACGCCCAACAGATTACGGTGCGCATCCCGACCTACCGCAAAGACATCGAACGCCCGGCCGACCTGGTTGAAGAAGCGGCGCGCTGTCACGGGTTTAATGAATTCGCGCCCGCAGCGCTGCTCGCGCCTGTTCAATCGCCGGAACCGCAAGAGATTGACCGCCAACTGATCGCCAAGATCAAAGAATACCTCAACGGCGCGGGCTTAGACGAAGCGGTGACCTACAGTTTCACCAATGAGTCGCTGCTGGAGCCGTTCCCGCCAGCCGACGTCAATCTTGAGAACGACGCTTGTACGATTCTCAACGCGATCAATTCCGCCGAGTGCACCATGCGCACCTCGATGGTTCCGTCGCTGTTGCAATCGGTGAAACGAAACGTGTCGCACGGCAACACCAATTTTGGTTTGTTTGAAATCGCCCGCACCTACACCCCTCATGAAGACCATGTGCATGAAAAAAAGATGATCGCCGGGGCGATTGTGGGTTCGTTGACCGAAGATTGGCGCAACCACAAAACCGAATTTGACTTCTTTGATCTCAAAGGCCTGGTTGACGGCCTGTTGGGCGTAGCGAAGTTAACTCGCTATCGCCTGATCCCCGGGCCTAATTGCCTGCACCCGCATCGCGGGGTTTGGGTGCAGGCGGGCAAAGAGCCGTTTGGCTACTTTGGCGAACTTCACCCCAGTTTGGCTGAGACAGACGATCTCACCGGGCGGGTGTGTGTGTTTGAGTTTGAACTCGGCCCGATGAGCAAGGCGTTTCGCAAGCCGTTGGCGCACTACAAGCCGTTTTCTATTTACCCCGCCGTCGAACGCGACTTGGCGTTTCTCTTGCCCGACGGGGTTACCGCCGAGGCGGTCGAAAAGGTGGTTCAAAAACAGGGCGGGGACCTCCTCGAAAGCGTCAAACTGTTCGACCACTACCGCGGCAAGCAAGTCGCCGAAGGCTTCTCAAGCGTGGCGTTTCGCCTGACCTTCCGTTCGCCCAGCAAGACCTTGAAAGAAGACGTGGTCGACGCCGCCTGTAAGGCGGTGTTGGATGAACTACAGAAAAAACTGAACGTTCAATTACGTTCTTAGCCTATAATGATTTTTGTGTAGGGTTGAGGAGAAACAATGAGCACAGATTCTTTAGTGGACGTACTCAAAGCGTTAGAGCAGCGGGTCGATAACTTGATTGGCCAATTAAACACAGTCAAAAAAGAGCGCGATGAACTAAAATCGAAACTCGACACGGCCCAGTCAGACAATGACGCGCTTAAACAACAAGTGTCGTCGGGCGATGTGGACAAAGAAGAGGTTCGCTCGCGCGTCCATTCGATCCTCAAAAAAATAGAAACTCTCGAAGGCTAACCCAACGGCGAAGCGAGGCGGTCATGGCCCGAAACACAGACATCATTCAACTCGAGATCATGGGGACCCACTTACAACTGCGCGGCGGCGACAACCCCGACGCGGTCAAACAAGCGGGCGCCCTGGTCAAAGAGCGCGTGGATGAACTGGCCGCCCAGGCGCCGACCGCCCCGTCATTAAAAGTTGTGCTGCTGGTGGCGATCAACCTGGCGGATGAGCTGATGCAAAACGCCAGCAATGACAGCGAACTCAGCGAAGCGGTCAGCCGGGCCAACCGTATTCTCGACAAAGTGTCAAGTTCGTCATAACCCGGGCGGTTGAGGACATTGGATGCGCATCCTGGCGCTCAATTATGAATTTCCCCCCATTGGCGGCGGCGGCGGCTCGGCCCATCGAAACCTGATTCACGAGTGGGCAACGATGGACGATATCAATCTCACTCTGATCGCCCCATCGACAGAAACCCGAACCGAACAACTCAATCAGCGCGTTCGATTACAGCTTCATGCGTTCCCTAAGCGTGACCTGCGTTTCTGGCGGCGCGGCGAAATTATTCGTTATCTATGGCGCTTTCATCGAACCATCAAAGCCCACCTGGACCAACATTCGTATGATCTGGTGCATGCATTTTTTGGGTTCCCTACCGGGCTGTTGGCCTATCGCTTGAGCAAAGACATCCCGTATATCATTTCCGTACGCGGCTCTGACGTGCCAGGCTACAACCAGCGCTTTGGCTTGGATTATCTGTTTCTCACTCCGTTGTTAAAACAGATTTACTCCAACGCCGCCGCTGTGGCGGCGAACAGCGAAGGGCTGAAAGAGTTGTATGAGAACGCCTTTCCTCAACTGAAGGCGCAGGTCATCCCGAACGGCGTTAGTATGGATACATTCAAACCGGTTGACCGCCCCGACAATGATGTGAAGACAATCGTGAGCGTGGGGCGCATGATCCCTCGTAAGGGATTTGATATGCTGTTGCAATCTTGCTCGCAATTACATGAGCAAGGGATTGCGTATCGGTGCCACCTGATCGGCGATGGGCCCGAAGAAGATAACCTGAAAGATTTGGCGGACGAACTGGGCGTTCGTGAATCGGTGACGTTTCACGGCGGCATGACGCGCGATCAGATCGCGGCGTTTCTGCCGCAATGCGATGTGTTTGTCTTGCCGTCTTACGCCGAGGGCATGGCCAACGCCGCGCTGGAAGCGATGGCCTGTGGGCTGCCGCTGCTCCTGACCGATGTGGGCGGCAGCCGCGAACTCATCGACGGCAACGGCGCCATTGTCGAGCCAGGAAACGCGGAGGCTGTCACAAACCACTTGAGCCAATGGCTGAACGGGCCGAACCTGTTAATCGAGATGGGGCGCCGCTCACGCGAACGGGCCCATCAGTTTTCATGGGCCCACGCGGCCCAACACTATTGCGCTCTCTATGAGCAAGTGATTGAAGCAACGACACAACTATGAGTTTGTATGACCAGGTCAAACACCGCGACCGCGAAATCGCCCGCGAACACGCTGGGCGCGACGCCTATTTTTCGCTCTCGCCCACGCGAGTGAGCCTGACGCGAGTGCTGCTGCACGCCGCGCGGGGAGCGCTCAAAGGCCGCGTACTCGACGCCGGGGCGGGCATGACCGCCTACGCGCCGAAATTGAAGAACAGTGTTGATGAATACATCGCGGTCGACATTCAACATGACCCGCGGCTTGACGCGGTCGGGTCGGTAATGCAACTGCCCATTCAAGACCAAACATTCGACGGCGTGTTTTGTTCTCAAGTGTTAGAACACGTTGACGACCCACAAGCGGCGCTCAATGAGTTTTACCGCAGCCTCAAGCCCGGCGGCGCGGTTGTGTTGAGCGTCCCTCATCTGGCGTATTTACACAACGAGCCGCATGACTACTTTCGCTATACCAAACACGGGCTGCGGGTTTTGTTAGAACGCGCCGGGTTCGTCGACATTGAGATACAACCCGCGGGCGGGTTGCTTTCATTTTTGGGGCATATCCCCTCGGTGATCGCCAAGTCGCTGGCAAAGCCCATCCCCGGGTTGAACTGGATGGTCTGCGCCTTCAACGCCTGGTATTCACACACCGTCGCGTCTGTTGACGCCTACATCGAAACGCGCAAGATATTCGCATTGAATTATGTCGCGGTTGCCCGCAAGCCGGGGGCGCCGCATGAGTGACGCGCTAGCGAAAAATTCGACTGATCTCAAACTCGCCGCGCTGATCGCCATAGCGGCGTGGGCGGTGTTGATTCCACAATTGGGCGCGCCCGGCGTCACCTGGGACGAGGCCCACCCCAACATTCCCGCCGCGCAAAAGCAGGGCGAGTGGATTCGCGGCCTATTCACGCTCGACGCGCCGTTCTCAAAAGAGACCATTGACGCATATTGGGCGACAACCTCTGACCACCCCTCGCTGCCGCGAACGATTGCGGCGGTCTCGCGCTTGACGTTCTCAGGCTGGGTCGATGAGCGGGTCGCGTTGCGCATCCCCTCGGCGTTGATCGGCGGGTTGCTCGCGGCGTCGGTCTTTCTGTTTTTGCGGCCCATGCTGTCGCGCCCGGCGGCGCTGGCGGGGGCGTTGTCGCTGCTGTTTATGCCGCGCGTGTTTGGCCACTTGCATTTATTCAGCCTCGACGTCCCCATCATGGCGTGGTGGTTTTGGGCGGGCGCGGTTGGTTATAACGTGATCGAACGCCGTTGGCCGCCATGGTTGTTTGGGCTGGCGTATGCGGTTGCGTTTACGACAAAACTCCATTCGGTGTTTCTGCCGGTCCCGTTGCTCGCCTGGGCGGTGATTCATATCGCCAATAATCCAGACAACCGCCGCGAACGGGTCGTACGGCTGGTTCAGGCCATCGGCTGGGCGGCGGCATTGACGCCAATCATATATATTGGCCTTCAGCCCTGGTTGTGGCATGACACCCTGCCGCGCATTATTGAACGGTTTATTGATTACGCCGACAAATCGAGCGCGCGCCCCATTCGATTGTTTTATTTAGGAACGCTCTACCAGGGCGACACCCCCTGGCATTACCCCATCGTCATGCTCTTGTTGACCATCCCGGCGAGTGTTCTCGTCTTGTTGTTCGCTGGACTGTTGTCATGGACGCGGCGGGACGGGCGCTTCGCCTGGTGCGACCCGGGCGGTCTGCGCGTGTTTTTGCTGCTGCATTTTCTCACGCCGCTGTCGCTGGTGATCTTGCCGCTGGCCCAGGCGTATGACGGCTGCCGCTTGTTTTTGCCCTGCTTTTCGTTCGCGGCGTGTATCGCGGCGTGGGGCGCGCAACGGCTGTTCGATTGGACGCAGCACCTGCCCCAGGCGGGAATACAGGGCGTGTTCTGGGTATTGCTCGCCGGGCCGTTTGTGGTGACCGCGTCTCAGATTCATCCTCACTATCTCGCCTACTACAACTCGCTGGCGGGTGGAGTGAGCGGGGCGCAACAGCTGGGCATGGAGAGCGCCTATTGGTGTGACGCGCTGACTCGTGAAATGCTCAATGAGATCAATGAGACGGCGCCGCCGGGCGCGACCATGCGGCCGTTGGCGATGCCGTTTGAAGTGATTGATGATTACAAACAACGCGGTTGGCTGCGTGAGGACATCAACCACACCGCCGAGCCGCCCTATGACTATCACTTGCTTCAGTCGCGCCAGGGCATGTTTACCCAAGCTGAATGGACGCTCTACCTGCGCCGCAACCCCCTCGCCGTGGTCGAAGTCGACGGCGTCAGGCTCTACGCGCTCTATGGGAAGTTGTGAATTCGATATTCGATGTAGGGGCGCAGCGCGCTGCGCCCGAATGCTTGGCGGGAGCCTCGCCCTCCAATTTTTCTCGTTGGTTGGGTTCTTAGCCCAAGAGTGTATTGCCCTCATCCTCTGCATTCTCCCAGAGAGAGAAGGGACTAGATGATCGCTAATTCAGGGGTAGGGTGGGCTCGCGAAGCAGCCCACCGCGAAATAAGATAACATGGTTTGGTGGGATAAATTGCTTTGCAAATTGAGCCCGCGCTACCGCTGATTGAGAAACCATGTCCTGTAAGGTGATGAATGAAACGAATCCTACCATCGGTAAATCAAAACATTTCATTGGTGGGATACGCTTTGCTCATCGCCACCCTACTTGAAACGTTGTTCATGCAACCTTGCGAACCGCTTTCAACTCTGAGATTTTCTACAAAAAAAGAAATTTGCTGTAACACGCCAACAAAAAACACGCCCCGGTAGTATTCGGGGCGTGTTGATGGGTCGTATAAAGCGCGACTTACCCCAGCACGGCTTGGATGCGCTCGCCAATCTCAGCCGGGCTTTCACACACCGAGACGCCCGACTCGCGCAGCACGCGTTCTTTCTCGTCCGCCGTGCCCTTGCCGCCCGCGATGATGGCGCCCGCGTGGCCCATGCGGCGGCCTGGAGGCGCGGTCTTGCCCGCGATAAATGACACCACCGGTTTTATCATGTTGGTTTTGATAAACGCGGCCGCTTCTTCTTCGGCGCTGCCGCCGATCTCGCCGATCATCACCACTGCTTTGGTTTCGTCGTCATCATTAAACGCGGCGAGCGCGTCGATGAAGGTGGTGCCGATCACGGGGTCGCCGCCGATGCCGATACAGGTTGATTGCCCCAGTTTGATATCCGTAATTTGTTGGACGGCTTCATAGGTCAGGGTGCCGCTGCGCGACACTACCCCGACGCAGCCTTCCATGTGAATCGAGCCGGGCATGATGCCGATCTTGCATTTGCCCGGAGAAATTACCCCCGGGCAATTCGGGCCAACCAGGCGAACGCCTTTAGACGTCACAAACTGTTTGGCTTTGAGCATGTCGAGTGTGGGGATGCCTTCAGTGATGCAGATGATTAACTCGACGCCCGCGTCGGCGGCTTCCATCACGGCGTCTGCTGCAAATGGAGGCGGGACAAAAATCACCGTCGCGTTGGCCCCGGTCTTCTCGACCGATTCGGCCACCGTGTTAAACACGGGCGCGCCCAGGTGTTCGCTGCCGCCCTTGCCTGGGGTCACGCCGCCGACCACGTTGGTACCGTAGGCGATACATTGTTCAGCGTGAAATGAGCCTTCTTTTCCCGTGATGCCCTGAACAATCAACCGGGTCGACTTATCCGCAAATATAGCCATATGACTCTCCTGCAACAGACCGTAAGGCGTTTAGTAAGGCTTGGATTCTAACACGGTACCCGTATTTCGCAAGCGCGCAAACCTGCCCGCTTTGGGCGATTTGCGCCCGTTCATCGGGGCGGTCAAGATAGTACGCAATTTTCTCGACCATTTCATCGCGGGTGTGAAATACATCCAGGTCGCGGCCTATGGCGAATTCGTCTTCCACGCCGGGGTTGTATTGGGTCAATAAAAACCCGCCGCAGGCGAGCACGTCATACACGCGAGGGTTTAGCCCGTTCATGCATTGCGTATGAAATAGATTGAGGTTGATTTTGGCTGAAGCGTAAAGGCGCGGCAGTTCTGTATGGTAATCAATGCGCCGTCCGGCGTAATCGTTGGTCAATGCGCCCGCGAATTCGGGCATCGCCCAGTCGTCGGCGCCGAAGATTGTTAATCCAAACGGGCGGGCTGCTTCGAGAAAATAGCGCCGCCTGACCGCCGTCGCTTTGTTTTCTAGACATTCCACCCAAGAGCCAAAATAGGCTTCGCCATGTTCGTTGAACAATTGCTCTGCCAGGGGCGTCCAATCGGTCAAATCAGATACGTCATGCTGGCGAAGCAATTCGTTGACTTGTTTGAGCCGTTCGGGCTGGGTCAAAGCAAACGCTTTCTCGTACGGCAAAAAGCCATTGGCGCCCAGTTCACCGACAAACGCGACCTTGATCTTGCTGAACTCGCCGTCAACCGCGGCGAGCGTGTAATCAATGCTGTGGGCGGTGCGCGCTTCGACCACCGGGGCGTCAGTCAGCGCTTTCACATAGGGGATATATGTCGAGTCAAACACACCGACAGCGTCGCATCCGCAGAAATCGTCTGGCGAATTGACATAGCGCCTGGGGTTGTCGACAAACCATGAGGCCGCTTTGAGCGGCAGGTCGTTAAACAGATCGTGTTGACAGAAGGTTTTTGGCGTCGCGTTCAGAAAAAAGGCGGTGTCGATTTCGTCTTGTAAGACCGGGTTGAGCCAGGCGTAAGGCCGAATAAAACGGTACAGCGGCTTTTGCCATTGCAGGCGCTCGACGCCATACCCCATCGCCTTCATCGACTTCACGCAGGCGTCTTGAAGCATGTTGTGGCCCGGAACAAAAAAACGAACCGTCTTCGGGAACGGCGGCGCTTTGATCTGTTTAAGTTGGTTTACGGCGGCGTCAATTCGTTGTTTGGTGTCGTGTTTGGTAATTTCAAACCGTTCGCGAATGATCGCGAGCGATTGTTCGGGCGCATCAGGGTCGGCGTTCAGCAGCGCATAGTTGACCTGGG
This sequence comes from uncultured bacterium, assembly GCA_964556895.1. Taxonomy (GTDB): domain Bacteria; phylum Hinthialibacterota; class Hinthialibacteria; order Hinthialibacterales; family Hinthialibacteraceae; genus Hinthialibacter. Next base: position 33,875 of record CAZKYC010000007.1, read on the forward strand.
TCATGTGGCGGTACTTGCCGATCAAGCGGTTGAGTTGGTGAAACCCTGGGTCAGGCAGGTGAAACAAACAGCGGTCTGAGTTTAACAGCGTCGTCCAATCCTGGTGTTCAAGCCCCCAGCGAAAGCGCTGGGGGTCGTCATCCATCAACAACATGCGGCGCCCGCGCAGGTCGCCCGCTTCGCATAAGTTGATTTTGTCAAACAGCTGTTTCGCGAGCGGGCCAATCGTGAAGCGGTAAACAATGAACAGGTCTATGTCCTCTGACCAATGGGCGTCAAGTTCGCGATTGGCGTGCGCCGTCCAGTCTTGGGTTTCGCTTGCGGCCACAGGTTCAACGTCTCGAATCGCCTGGGCGATTCCAGGGTACATTGACTCAATGATGGAACCGTTCTCTTGCCAATGCGTCAAAGCAGACAGTCCTTTAGTTGAGAGGCTCGACGCCTAACCCCGGGCCTTGGATCGCTGAGGTGTCGATTGTTCCTTTCGACACAGTGAATACGGTTGGAAAGCGGTCTTTCCACCCTTTGTTCGCGCCGGGCGCGTATTGCCTGCCGTTGCCTTCGATCGCCGCCACCGGGGGCACATGGGCCGCCAGGCCCGCAGACAATAAGAACGACGCGCCCGGGCAGGTCAAATCTTGGACGCACAAAAACATATCAAATTTCTGCGCCGCCGCGCCCATCAACAACGCTTGTGAGATTCCCTTACAGGCTTTGAGCGCCACGCCAGTGTAACCCTGTTCACGGGCGAGCAGCAGCGTCTCATAATCGACCAGCGATTCATCAATGACCACGGGTTTGATCGCCGCCGCTTTGTGCATCTTATTTTCAGGATGGGCCTTCAAGTCGCGCGCGGTGGGTTGTTCGATATATTGGGCGCGCTGCATGGCGCGCGGGGCGCGTTGTTGAATGGTTGCGAGAAACTCAAGCAGGTAGTCAACGCTTTCACAACGCTCGTTAAAGTCGAGCGAGTAGACCCACTCATCAACGCCGAGTTCGCGCTGCGTGTCTTCAGTCAGGCGGTCGATTCGCGCTACGCGCTCGACGTCCCAATCGAGGTGGTCGCCGTTGAGTTTGATTTTAAGGTGGGTCAGCCCGTCGCGGCGAATCCACTCGGGCAGCGTCTCAGGCATCCCGTCATCAAGCCGCGTTTCAATATCAGACTCGTCTAATGGGTCGACCGCCCCCACTAAATGATAGAGCGGCATGACCGGTTTGGGCCCTGGCGAGACATACTGCTGTAGCGATTCGCCCTTGAATCGTTCATCCAACAAGTCGCTTAAATCGCGGGTGAAATGGTCTCCGCCCAAAGCGGCGTATGAACTCACGCCATGTAACTTTCCGTAGGCGTCATGAATCGCGGCGTCGAAGCAGCAAGCCGCCACCAGCGTACACAACGTAGGGATCGGTTCTTTGAGAGAGAGTTGCTGCCCGACGCGCGAAGCCGCTTCGAGATACTGCGGCTCCAGCAGGGTATTTAATTCGACAGGATGGCCGCTTTCGGTGCATGACGCGGTGATGGCTTCAATCTCACTCGCCAGCGCCTTCATGGCGTGGAGGGTTTCGTCATAGGTATGCGCCTTTGACGGGAACGACCACACATTGCCCATCGGCATCGAGCCGAACCCGTCTGCGCTTCGCCCCTGGTTATCTTCAACGCGAACATACGCGTTTAAAATGGTCACCTTGTCGGTCACGATGCCGCCGAATTTTAATGGCGAGCGATAGGCGTGGTCTTCATAATCGATGCGAACGCCGCAGATATGAACAGGCAGAGTCATAGCGGTTCCTTTGGTTGTGTTGTTTGGTTTGATTATAGAGAAAGGCGTGAAGTTCGATTAGAGGAGAGAGTCGAGCAATTCAGACAGCGAAAACAGTGAGGTGTATTCCATATCGCCCTTGGCGAAGGTTTCGGCCGCTGTGTCTTGGCGGCATACCACCGCCATGAGTTTCACCACTTCTGCGTCTAATTCGCGCACCGCCTGGATGGTATTGAGCAGCGAACTGCCGGTGGTGATGACATCTTCGAGCAAGACCACTCGTTTTCCGGCGATATCAGCGCCTTCAATGCGCCGCCCCAACCCGTGGTCTTGCCGCTCTTTTCGAACCACGAAGAAGTCGATGGGGGCGCCCATCATATAGCTCAACATCGATACGCCCGCCGCGAGCGGGTCGGCGCCCAAGGTGGGCCCGCCGACAGCGTCAACATTGAGATCGCGAATTTCTTCCCAAATCAACCGCGAAAGAATCGCCAGGCCGTCGGCCCGCATGGTCATTTGTTTCGCGTCAACGAAATACTTGGATGACTGGCCGCAAGCGAGCACAAAGTTTCGGTCGGTATCCGCAAGTTTTAACGCACGTTTGATGAGCATGCGCTTGGCTTGTTTGCGCAGGGTTTTAGGGTCAATGGATTGCAAATTTTCAAGGCGGGACGTGTTCAACGCCTGGGATTCGGCGTTCATTTTCAGGCTCCCAAAGACTGATTTTAATAGAATTACATCCAAACAAATTACATGAAACCATTTTGACCTACGTTGACTATTTGTCTAGTGTTTTATTCTGTCCATCTTATTTTTGGGGGAAGGCCGCTGCAGGCGGGCAGGAGGGGGCGACTCTGGGAGCGCCTGTACAAAATAGCGGAGCGGCGCCGAAGCGAGCAGAGTTGTACCCAGGCCTGACACAACGAACGATGTTTTATTGATGGTATTTGGAAAATTACGGCATGCCCTGGCGCCAGCGAAGGAACCATTCGAAGCCCAAAAAGCCGATTAACAACGCCGCCGCCCACCACTTTTCGCCCAAAAAGAACGAGCGTTCTTCGAAAATTCGGCGAGTCAAGTTTGGAATTTTATCTGCCAATTGTTGCCAGGCGGTGTAATTGGCGTATTCGCCGCCGCCCGCCTTGGCAATCGCCCGCAGGCCTTCGACATCTTGAGTCAGGTTGGCTGATTCAACCGCCCCCGCGTCGACCCGAAAGGTGGTGGTCACTCCCGCCGCTGGTTCAGAAACCACATAATCGCCCGCCTCAATGACGGTGTATCGCCCGCGGAACGAGTTCGCCGCCCCCACTTCAGGCGACAACCACAGCGATTCGCGCTTGGTCGGCGTTTCAATGATGACAAACTGGCCATTCTGGGTCACGCTTGAGACTGACTCTGGCGCGGTATATTGCACCTGCACGGCGTCGAACAAAGTATAGGCAAATCGGTCAGTGAGAATCTCGCCGATTTCGCCGCGCAGCTGTGGGTTGCTCTCGTTGAGGGCGGATATCCAATAAGGCGTCAGCCAGTCTTCTTCTGTCAACAGGCCAAGTTTCCATAGCCCGGCGGCCCGTGAGACGACAATAGAACCGAGGCCGTAGCGATGGCGCTCCATTAAGGTTTGCTCGCCTCCAGCCGCTGCGCCTTGTAAGATGGGGGACGCGGTGAGTAACTGCTGGTTAGGCCGGTACAGCGGACCGATAGGCGGTAAGCCGCCGCCCTGAAGATTTTGCCACGCGGCGCGCAGCGACTCTGATTCGACAGAAGCCGCCTCAATCAATGCCTGGGTCGGGACAACGTTATACGCAACCGCCAACGGCGCTGGTAAGGTCTCTGAAACCGAATCGGGCGCAGGTTGGGCGTTCGCCGCGCCCGGAACAACCAACGCTCCCCCGCCGGTTTCGATGTATTCCCGCAACCAGGCGGCGAACGGTTGAAGTTGATCCGTCCAAATGAAGTTATGCAACACTACCGCTGACCAAGGGTGTTCGGTTTCTATAAGTTCACTGATGGTCTCGGCGGGAGGTTCGCGATCTTGGTCCACTCCACTTTGCTGGCTGGCCCAGGCGCGGTCGCCGAGAACTCTCAAATTGTTTTCGTGAAGCATGTAGGCGTGAAGGTCAATCGCCTGATTGTCTTCTAGCGCCCACTTGAGAAATTTGAAATCCGCGTTTGGGGTTGAGGTCATCACCAACAGGCGGTCTTTGGATTGGCGCACTTTCAGCGGCGCCTCTCGTTGGTTGTTATCAATGACGCGTTCGATTGTGAGTGGAACGGCTTCGACCCGGACCAAATAATCGCCTGGGTCTAGGTTGGGCAGAGGCAGGGCAATCTGTTGTGACACCGAGCCATCAGCCCACTGAACGCTGGTTTCTTCAGTATGAACGTCTTCGCCTTGTTCATTGAACACGTTGAACAAAACCCGCAGCGGTTCGGGCGGTGTTTCTCCCCGAACGGACAAGGAAACGTTGACCGACGCCTGTTCTCTCTCCCGCAACCTGACGGGCGTTTCGAGACGGTCGACCGAAACATCGAAGAGTGAAACCACCGGGCCGACGCCAAACGAAAACACCCGCCGGTCTGGCGCGGTCTGCATGCCCGGCTGAATCGCGCCCAACTGGTTTACTGACGCGAGCGGAGAGCCGCCCTGGTTCCACCGGCCGTCGGTGAAAAGAAGCAGGTAAGCGTTTTGTTGGTTTCGGGTTGCGTTCTGAAAGGCCAAGATCGCGCTTGAAAAATTGGTCGAATCATGAGTGGGCGCTTTCGATTCAGGCAAGCCAGACGTCCAAGCTGAATCAGAGAGCGCCGGGTTTGATGTTTCGCTCAATACGCCAATTTGAATGGGGAAGCCTTTTGACTGCCAGCGTTCAAGCAGACCGCCTTCAGCCAGGCGGTCAACCATTGCCTGCCAGCGAGACAAAGAGCCGTCCTGCATGGGGTCCACTGGCGCGTCCATGCTTTGCGAGTCATCGAGTAAGAGATAAAGAGTCGGTGAGATCGCTTGTTCAATTTCTTCAGTGGTTTGGGGCAAGGTGAGTAGGTAAAGCATGAATACCAACACAACCAATCGGCTGGTTGTCAATAATGCGCGCAGACCCGCCCCTAGCGGCGCGTCAAGAAACCGCACCGAATATAAGTATAGGCAAATCAATATGACAGCGAGTGCGAAGAACAGCAAATCGTCGATCCTGGCGCCTTATGTTACCACTGGCGATCATCTTAGCCGTCATCGTCAAACGAAGCGAGGCTCTGGCTAGTGACTTTTTTCGGATGCAACTCAATAAAATCGTATGAATTGCGTTATGATTAAGTGACAAGGCCATGACAAACGAAAACGCGACCGACCCGGGAAAATTGTTCATCCAATATCGCGACCAAGGCGATATCGCCGCCTTTGAACAAGTGATGGACGCATTTCATAACCCACTGTTTAGCTTTCTCTTACGGATGTTGAGGCGGCAACACGAGGCCGAAGACGCGCTTCAGGAAGTCTGGTTTAAGTTATTGGCCCAGAAAGACAAATATGAAGACCGTGGGCATTTCTCAGCCTGGCTTTACCGAATCGCCCACAACCATTGTCTCGACCGCTTTCGAAAAGATAAGAATTTTGTCGAGGCCCATGATTGGAGCGAAGACGAAGAAAACGCGCCCCTGATTGAGCGTATCCCTGGCGGCGGGCCGACCCCGCTTGAACAGGCGCTTGAACACGAAGACCTGGTAAGGCTAGAAGACGCCGTCGAGTTGCTGCCGCCGCTGATTCGCGAAGTGTATTTACTGCGGGCGATCGAAGAGATCCCGTTTAAAGAGATCGCTGTGATACAAGACGCGCCCCTGGGGACGGTATTGTCGAGAATGAGCCAGGCGATAAAATTTTTACAGAAACAACTTTGCGCCGATAATCAGTTAGAAGAGGAGACCGCGTAGCGGTCGGAGGACAAGACCATGAAAGTTCACCCGCTGTTTCAAAGCCCTAGCGATCCGTCGACGGAAGACATGCTGCGTATGCTTGATCTCTCAGACGATGCGCCTGAAAAGCGGGCGTTTCTCGCTCACTGTAACCAATCCGAGGCGCTTCAGGCCAAATGGCGCGACCTGAACGCGGTGATTGGTAAGGGCAAACAACTGCCTCAGAGCGAGCCCCGGCTCAGTATTCGCGAAAACGTTCTCAATGCCGCCGCGACAAACCAAACCGTCGTACAGACGCCTCAATTTGAGCCAGTGCGCCCCGATTGGAAACTCAACGGTTGGCGTTGGGCCTGGGCGGCCATCTTCTTGGTAGTCATGTGGGGCGGATCGGCTGAGTTTCAACGCAAGACTGAATTCACCTGGAACACAGAAACCAGCTGGGAGGCCCAATCAATCGAAGAAGAACTCTTGACCCTCGATGAAGAAATGGCCGAACTGTTTAGCGACTTTGAATCAGACTTTGAATCGGCCTTTTCGGGATTAACGTCATGATTATACCTAAAAAAATACTCATAACCGCGATGGCGGCGGCGCTTTTGGTTCCATCGGCTGGGGTCTTGCTCTTGTGGGCGAGCGCTCCCGCCGGCGAAGTCATCGCCGCCGCGACAGATGAACCGCCGCCGCCCCCGTCCAGCCGCGAGCGCGGCTGGGAGCGCGGCCCCGATGACGACTCGCCTGGGCGTGGCCAATTTCATAGAGGCAAAGGCCGCCGCGGCGGCCCTGACGGCCCGCCGCCCTTCTGGCGTGGACGCGGCAGCGATGAGATGATGCGCCGAATGAGCGAACTTAGAAAAGAGAACCCTGAACTGGCCGAATTGCATGAAGCTATGCGGCGCCAGGAGCTCAAGATTCATGAAGCGGTCAAGCAGTTGCCGCCTGAAAAAGCCAACAATCCCGATGAAGAAGTCGCCGCCAAAATTCGCCCCTTGTTTGTAGAGATGTTTGAACTCGACATCAAGCGCCAAACCATGGAAATCGAAATGATGCAGGAAAAACTCGACCGACTGAAGATGTTTCTCGGCAAAAAGATCGAACACCGCGACCGCTTCATTGACATGTTGGTTGAGAAAGCCCCGCCGCGAATATTTAACGACAAAGACGGCGCCTGGGGGCGGCGCGGCGGCCCGCCGCCGGGGATGGATTTTCACCGCAAGCCGCCGGAAGACGACTAAGGTTTTCGATAGAGAAACAACGGCCCTCGCGTCTCATCCGGCGCGAGGGTTTTTAATTGAAAGGTGTTACACACCAGACGACAGCCCGGTTTGAGTTTGGGCCAGAGTTCGTCTTCCACCCGCTTCATCGCCTTGGGCGTCAAAAAACAATAGACCACATCAGCATCAGATAATTCGGCTTTCCAGAAATCGCCATAACGAATGTCAGCTCCACCTTTCAGACGGGCGATGCTGTACATAAAGAATGATAGTTCATATCCAATGGCGTTTGCCCCGCGCGACCTTGCTAATCGAGCCGCTCTTCCGTCTCCGCAGCCTAAATCAATCAATAGTTCACCAGACTGAAAGCCAGCCAAATCCAAGGCTTGTTCAATAGAGAACTTCGTAGAGGGGATGTAAGGCGCGCCGCGCCATGAGGCGTACAGCGTGGGCGCCGCGATGACAATAATAAGAGCCAAGGCGAGCCATTCGGGCAAGACGCCATAGGCCGCGAGATTGAGCAGCAAGATACAAACGCCAAATAGAAGGCCGTATTCTACCATCGTGAAAACCAAGTGAACTTACAGATAGTGCGCCAGCGCCTGATTCGATACAATGTAGATGCCATGCGCATTCTTCTGTTAAACCATAATTTGATCTGGCGGGGAACCTTTTTTCGTTGTTTGGGGTTCGCCCGTGAGTTGGCGCGTCAGGGCCACCAGGTTGATCTGTGGACGTCCTCGCGCGAGCGAAACTGGCTAGGACGCGTCGAAACGATTGACGGCGTACGCGTCTGGCAAACCCCGCGTTGGGGCCGCGTCGGCGCCCACGACGGCGGTTACGCCTTCATTGATAATCTGGCGCGGATAGGTGCGGTTTTGGTTGACCGCTGGGATGTCATTCACGCCTTTGACCATCGCCCCAATGTGTTTTTGCCATGGTTGCTGAAGCGCTGTCTCGCAGTGGGTTCAAAAAAGCGCCCCTTGTTTGTCAGCGATTGGTGTGACTGGTGGACGGCGGGCGGCATCACTACCGCGCGGCGCCCTTTCGCCTGGATCGACAAAATCGAACAGCAGATCGAAGAAGGCGGCAAGCGCATGTCAGACGGCGTAACAGTGATTAGCTCGGTATTGCATGAACGCGCCCGCTCGGTTGGCGTTGATGAAACCAAACTCCTCACCTTGCCCGCGGGTGTGACCAACGGCGCGTTTGCTGAGTTGAGCGTTCAAGAAGCGCGCATGAAACTGCAGTTTCCAACAGACCGGCCGGTTCTTGGCTTTATCGGCTACTCACTTTGGGATATCAAACTGCTCGCTGACATTTTTAGCGCAGTCAAACAACAACGACAAGACGTTGTCTTGCTTGCCATCGGCGGCGGGGTGGAAGACCAGGCGCTTGAGCCATTGCGCGAGCAATTTGTTATTGGCGACGAGGTCCTCCTGCCAGGCGTCGTCCCCTTTGAGGCCGTCCCCATGTATCTCGCAACGTGTGATGTGTTTCTACTGCCGCTTGAAGACACCATCGCCAACCGGGCGCGCGTGCCCAATAAGTTGGCGGACTATTTCGCCAGCGGGCGGCCTGTGGTCGCCTCAAATGTCGGAGAAACCGCAGTGCTAGTCCAACAACATCAGGCAGGGCTGTTGGCTGGTGATGTTAGTGAGTTTAGCGCCATGTGTCTTGAATTGCTGATCGACCCAAAGAAAGCCGAAACGTTGTCAAAAAACGGGCGTATGGTTGCGCAGGGTGAATGGACATACAAAACGCTGACTCTGCGCCTTTCAGATTTTTACACAGAACAAAGCCGTCACGTCTAGGGAAGACTTAAATTTTTGAATAAACCACTCTAAACTACACACTTGTTTATTGATATGGTATTCGAGGGCAATCATTTCAATTCGTTGAGTATTGAAAGCACGGGAGACCGTCATGCCTAAAAAGAAAACGCTGTGGAAACGTGACTTGCCCTGTTTGGTCTGTGAAACGGAGATGATTAATTATCAGTTCATGACCAAAAGCCAAGCGGTCGTATTGGACGAATGGATGAGGCCCCACACCGAACCCATTGGCGGGTATGAACGTTTTCCTGACGAACTCAAAACCTCAATCTGCCCTGGGTGTTTGGCTGCGTCAAATGAATACAGCTACGGCGTTGACGACTACAGCCGCTTCTTTAAAAGCCCCACCAAAAATAACCAGATGAAAGAGTATTTTGAAAACTGCACAGACGACCGCGCCAAGTTATTAGCGGCGGAGTTTGGCCGGTTTGAAAAAGAATGCTCGATCCTAGACGAAAAACGCAACCGCCCCAAAAACACGCGCACCAAAGCCACCATCGAAAAAATCTGGCAGGCGCGCGAACAAATCGGCGTACCGTTCTTTCAAAAAATTTTTGAAGAACCCCGCGACCTCGCTGACGTAGTGGTGTTGTTCACCATGGACCGCTTCTTTCAAATGGTCAGAATCTGTTTTAACAACGATATCGAACCCGACGACTGGTCGTATGAAACTATGAAGGCGGCGATTGAAGCCAAATTTGATGAAGAGTCGCTTTCAATGAAATCCGCCGAGCCGCGCTTTTTCTTCATCGCCATGAACCACCTGGAATCGATCTATTATCTTGAAAAGTTAAACACCGAAGTCTATAACGACGACGAACAACATTTTCAAGACCTGCTCGATTATCATTGGAAACACGCCCACAAATATTTCCAGTATTGCAAAGACAACGACGACATCGGCGCGATTCCTCTCGAAACCAAAGACGGCGGCCTTAACCTGTTGCTAGCCAAACTTCACTACAAATTCGGCAAAAAAGACGAAGGCGAAAAATGCCTGCGCTTCGCCAAAAATTACGCCGACAACCGCATGAAACGCATTTCAAGCACCAATCAACAAAACTTCGTCAACGACGCCGACACCATGTTTAAGGACTATATCAAGACCGAAGAGGTTGAAGGCGAAGAAGGTGAAGGAGAAGAAGAAACCAGGGAATGAATTTTTTTTCGATATCTCTACGCCCCCGGCCCTTGTCGTTCTCACTGTTGGGGATTGCGCTCTTAATCGTATGCGCCGGCTGCGGCGCGCCGCCCACCGCTGTTGACCCAAACACCCTGGTGTTCGCCCACGGAAGCGACGCCGTCAATCTCGACCCTGGCTCGATGGAAGACGGCTATTCAGCCAACATCGCCGCCCAAATGTTTGAGGGGCTGGTCAAATTTAAAAACGGCTCGCTGGAGGTCGAACCCGCTCTCGCCGAACGCTGGGAGACTTCTGAAGACGGCCGCGTTTGGACGTTCTACCTGCGCCCTGGGGTGACGTTTCACGACGGGACGCCGCTCACTTCAGACGCGGTGGTGATGTCGCTGATGCGCCTGATTGATGTAAACCACCCCTACCACTTGGCGGGGCGCATGCCCTACGCGGATATGGCGCTGCGCGGCATCGTCAAAGACGTGGTCGCCAAGGGCGAGAGGGTGGTCGATGTTGTTTTGTATGAACCTTACGCGCCGCTACTCAAAAACCTGGGGATGTTCTGTTGTTTCATCAGCAGCCCGACGGCGCTGAAACAATACGGCGAAGCATACGCCTCAAACCCGGTCGGCGCCGGCCCCTTTCAGTTCGTCGAGTGGAAACGCGACGTGGAAGTCGTGATGAAACGCAATGAAACCTATTGGGGAGAACCGGCCAAGACCGAACGGGTCGTGTATAAGGTGCTGCGCGACCCCGAAGTTCGCCTGTTTAGCGTCGCGCGCGGCGAGTCGCAAATCATGGTGGGCATCAACCCCCAGATCGCCGCCGAGGTCGAAGCCAACCCCAACTTGACCCTCATGCAACAACCTGGCGTCAATATCAGTTTTGCCTACATGAATACCCAAACCGGCCCGTTGAAAGACAAGCGGGTGCGCCAGGCGATCAATTACGCCGTTAACAAAAAGGCGATATGCGAACACCTGTTTGAAGGCTACGCCGAACCCATGCGCGGTATCTTCCCGCCCAGCGTGTTGGGCCACGACCCCAACAGCCGGGCGTATGAGCACGACCCTGACAAAGCCAAGGTGTTGCTCGCCGAAGCGGGGTACGCAGACGGCTTTGACATTGAGATTATGACCTACTCTGTCCCGCGGCCCTACAACCCGATCGGCTCGCGGCTGGCTGAAGTCGTGCAGAATGATCTAAACCAGGTTGGCATTCGCGCTAAGATTTCACAAGTCGAATGGGGCACGCTCTTGCAGCGTTCGCTCAACCATGACTTTGAGATTTGCATGTTAGGCTGGTCGACAGACAATGGCGACCCTGACAACTTTGCGTATGCGCTGCTGGCGAACCCCGAAAACCGCGCCCAATTTAAGAATGATAAATTTAACCGGCTGGTTCGACTGGGCCAGCAGACCTACGATGAAAACGAACGGCTTTCGATATACCGCCAGGCCCAAGAGATCGCCTTAGATGAAGCCCCGTGGCTGTTTCTCAACACCACCAAAGACTTCGCCGCGCTGCGCCCGAACGTTAAAGGCTTCAGGCTTCATCCCATGGCGCTTCATTATCTCTGGCCTGTATCGCTTGAAGACGAAGGAACCTGAAATGAGCTCTCAAACCCGCCATGAAACCATCTTGCGCCGCGAAGACGCCGCGCTGTTGGTCGTCGACTATCAACAACGCATCGTTGACGTGATGAAAAATAAACCGCAAGTCACCGATGAAATCGAGCGGCTCATCTCTGCTATGCAAATTCTTGATGTGCCAGTCGTAGTGACTGAACAATACCCCAAGGGCCTGGGACCGACGCTGGAGAGCATTTCGGAAAAAGTTGACGCGAGTTTCATCGCCCAAAAGATGACGTTTAGTTGTTGCGGCGAAGAGGCTTTTTGGTCTCAGCTCCAAGCCGCAGGGCGCAATCAGATTGTCGTAACCGGAATCGAAACTCATGTCTGCGTCTTACAGACCGTATTAGACCTAATCGCCAACGGCTATCAGGTCCACCTGCCGTTCGGCGCCACCTGCTCGCGCGAAGACGCCAACCGCGACAACGCCATTGAGCGCATGCGCGGGGCCGGGGCGGTCATTACCAATGTTGAATCGGTGATTTTTGAACTACTGGTCGAAGCGGGGACTGACGATTTCAAAGCCGTGAGGAAGTTGATCGTGTAACCTCAAAGTCGCATCTCGACAAACAAAAAACCAACGGTTTTACCACCGTTGGTTTTTGTTTGTCTATCGTCTCTTGCTTACGCTAACATGCCTTCGATCACCTTGCCTTTGCCGTCTTTGGTGACATAGAAGGGGCGGTCTTCGGTGATGTAGAACGTGTCCGCCGGAATGCCCATCGCCCGGTAAATAGTGGCATACACATCAATCAGATACTCAGGGTTCTCGACGGGCGTCATGGGGTGTTCGTCAGCGGTCGCGCCATGAACATGGCCCTGTTTGAATCCACCCCCGAAGAACAACATACAGTTGGCTGAGCTGAAGTGGCCGTGGTGGCCGTAGAGGCGTTCGTCTTCGATGACCAGCGATTCGCCGGTCTGGCTTTCGTCAAAGCCAAACGCTTCCTGCCCGGCTGAGGGCTTGTCGGCGATGGTGCGGCCAAATTCAGTCATCACCACCACCAGCGTACGTTCCAGTAGGCCGCGTTCATCCAAGTCGCGAACGAGTTGGGCGATGGGTCGGTCGATTTGCGATTTCATGTCCGCCATACGGGTATGGCCATTTTCGTGGGTGTCGAAGCCTTTGAAGGGCGCGTATTGATATTCGACTTCGACAAAGCGCGCTCCCGTCTCGACCAGGCGGCGGGCCAAGAGACAGCCCATGCCAAAGCGGTGGTCGACCTCGTATTGATCAATGACTTTCTGGGGTTCTTCGCTGAGGTCGAATGTGCGCTTAACGGGCGAGTCCATCATGGCGCGGGCGTCTTCCATGACCTGCATGTATTCTTTGGTTTTGTTGGCCTCACGCAATTGTTCAGTCGAGTTTCCGGTGATGAGTTCGAGGTATTTCTGGCGGTTGTCGAGGCGGTCGGGGGTCATGCCAGCGACCGCGTTCAGGGTGGGGATACCTTCTTCGGGGTTGGGCACCATAAAGGGCGCGTATTTCACCCCCAAAAAGCCGGGGCCTTGGTATTGGCTGATGAAGAGCATCTCCTGGTCGGCGGTGGTGACGTCGCGCCCGATGTCAATGTAAGCCGGAACCAGCGGATCGCGCCGCCCCAGCGTCTTGGCGACCATTGAACCCATCGACGGCACCTGGACGCCCGCCGGGAACTCATAACTGGTCATCATGAAGTGTTGGGCGCGCAGGTGAATGGCGCCAAATTTGGTGTCTGAGGTTAGCGTTCTCAGAATGGTCCCTTTGTCCATCACCGAAGCGATGTTTTCCAACCCCTGGCTGAGGTGGACGCCGTCCGCCGCGGTCGGAATCGACGGGAAGGTCGAATAGAGGTCGCTGCCTTTCATGCCTGCTTTGAACGGCGTGTGGCGTTTGGGATCGAAGGTGTCCCACTGGTCGACGCCGCCGGGCAGCCATATCAATATCATCGAGTCGGCCAAGGGCTTGATTGTATTTTCAGCCATCGCCGAGGCGTACTTGCTGGTGGCGAGAAATGATGTCGCCGCCAAGGACGACAGTTTGATAAATTGTCTGCGTGATGAGTTTACGCGGGCCATGTTCGGGTCTCCTTCAATGGCTTTGGGTATTTAGGAAGGCATGGGTGCAACTCTGTTCGCTTCGGCGCCGCTCTGCTTTTTTGCACAGGCGCTCCCAGAGTTGCAGCCAAGCCTATTTTGGCGTATCGAATTACCTGTCCTGCAAGCGGCCTATTAAAAAATGCCTCTTAGTTGATGTAATGAAACTGGGGCGACGACGCCAGCGCCCATACCAGATCGCCCCATTCATCAGCGCCGGGCTGGCCGCCTAAGTGGGCCATCAGCGCGTCGCGTTCGTTGTCATTGGGTTCGCGGCTCAAGACGCGAAGATACGCCAGCCTGAGCGCTTCTTCACGGTCTTTGGTTTTCGCCAGGCGCCCCGGCAACGGCGAACCGTAAATCATCTCGTGAAACTCAGGGCTGTTCATCAGCTGCAGCGACTGAATCACCGCCACGTCTTCAGACCGGGTAGTGATCACTTCGTTGCGGGTTTCGGGCTTGCCCAGCGAGCGGGTCAACGGGGTCGAGTTTTCATCAAAGGTGGTTCGCTGTCGTTTCAGACCAACCGCCGCCGCGATCGAATCAAGAACCTGTTCGCAGGTGAGGCGGCGTTGAGCGGGCGAGCGGAAATAGCGCGGCGCGTCTTCGCCCTCGCGCCAGACATCGGCGTAGTCTTCGTTGAACTCGAGTTGATATGTTCGCGAGTTCATAATCAGCCTGATCATGTGTTTGACGTCATAGCCGCTGGCGGCGAATTCATACGACAACCAGGCGAGCAGCTTGGAGTGAGACGCGGGCGTGTCTTCGCGAAAATCGTCGACCGGCTCGACCAGGCCTAAGCCCGTTGAGCGTTTCCATAGACGGTTGATAAACGAAGCGGCGAACCGTGGGTTGGCCGGGTCAACAATCAGGTTCGACACAGCGGCTAATCGCTTGTCGAGCGAATCAAGTTTGTTCGGGTCAACGGCGCCGTTGTCAAACATGAACATGGGTTTGATGAACTCCCCGTGTTTGACTTCACAGCGAATGACTTCCAGGTCTTCTTTGTTGAAGAAACTGGCGAAGCCCAAAAAGCGCTTCTGGCTCCATTCATAATTGAGAAAATGGTCATGACAGCTGGCGCATTTCATGCGCGTGCCCAAAAACACCTGGCCGATGTTGGCGGCGGTCTGGGTCGACTCGAGATGGTCTTTTGATTTGACATACCCGCCGTAGTGGCCGATCACGTTGGGGTCAAGCAATTGGGTGACAAACACGTCATAGGGCTTGTTTTGTCTGAAACTCTCGATAATGAATGGCCGAAAATTGGCGCGAGTGCCGACCCCGCCCTGGTGTTTGCCATTGCTGCAGAGCGCGTCTTCCCAAAATTGCGACCAATGAGCGGCGTAGTCTTCGTCGCGGGTAAGCAATTGGTCGATGAGTTTCGCCCGTTTATTCGGATCGTCTTCTTTTAGAAATTTGGTCACTTCATCGGGCTTGGGGATATACCCGACAATGTCGAGAAACGCGCGGCGCAGGAAGACCTCGTCGCTGCACGGTTTTGGATCGCTGTTTTGGGGCCAGCGATTGACAATGAACGAGTCGATGGCGTTGAACGTTTTGCCTTCAACGGTGGGCGGTTGGGGAGGCTCAGCCAGGCCGGCGACGCGCTCTTTACGTTTCTGTTCTTGTAAGGTTATTAGGGCTTTCTCGGCGGCCGCTTCAGCGTTTTTCGCCGCTTCACGGGCGGCTTTGAGCGCCTCCTGGGTAGCCTTGTGGGCTTTTTCGGCCTGCTCTAAAACGTTGGCGGCGGCTTTGGCCGACTCGGCCGCATTGTTGTAGTTGGTCTGCTCATCCGCAATGATGATAGAACTAAAACCAAATACGATAACGGCAAATACAATCAGAAATCGTTTCACAATTGACTCCCCATACACAAAAGACGAGATGAATTTCAGGCGCGTAGATGAAACTTCTGGCGTGATGTTTGGCGTACGACAGCATCAGTTATTGAATTTAATCTATTAAACTAATTAAATTCATCAAAAAAGTCAAGTTTAAGTCTGGGGGATATTGTTGTTAGAAATTGGGGATGAATAGGCAAAAAAAGACGGTATGAGGGTCGAATCTCATACCGCAACAAAAACGGGGGTGAGGGTCGGCGGCCTTGCCGCCTTTTATTTGGTACTTATTTTTTTCTTTATCCAGTCATGTTCGAACCTATCGCTGAGCGCTGATACTCATCCAACAACTGTTCGTGTGACCGGGTTGGGGATGTCTCAGTGAGCGCCTGTGCAAACAGGCGCTCAAAGCCTGCACCGAAGCGAACAGAGACGAACCCAATCCGATCGTCAATTAGTTCGCTGCCGCCTGTTGAATCTGGTATTCGGCGCGCAGTTTATCAAGCATGGCTTGTACTTCTTCGAGGCGCTTTTGATAGCGTGGAATCTCTTCGGCGATGATGTCCATCATGGCGTAATCGCGCTTGCGGATATTTTGAAGCCTGACATCGTCTAACACCAAAATCATTGCTTCATAAAACTCGGCCTGGTCGACCAGTTTGCGCTCCATGACCGAAAAGCGCTCGCCCTGGGTCTTTAGACGGTCTTTATAGTGGACGCCGGCCGTCTTCGCCGGCATGTTAATGACTTGAGCCATGATCGCCTCCTGAATCCCTCATTTCTCACTCAATAAGCGCAACGCTTGTACCAAATCGGTGAGATGTGGTCTATTAGGCTTAAAAAACAAGACTTATATATTTTACGGATCTCGTTATTTGGGTAAGTTTTGAGAAGATTCTGCTTGAATAAGAGAAAAAATTACCGGGTTTTTGGATCGAACTAGGGTCGAGGGCCGATGAGGTGAATAACGTCGAGCGCATTGATCACACCGTCGATATTGATGTCAGCCTTGGCGTCGCGTTGCGCCCATAAGAGGGCGAAAAAGAAGGCGTCGTTGGCGTCGAGACGGCCATCGTTATTGAGATCAACGCTGATAGCGGCCTGGGGGGCGGCCCTGAGCGACACCAGAATTTCTTTTGTTTCCTCATCTTGTACGATCAGGTAGACGTTGAGCGATGGTTCACCAAAGTCGAATGGCAAGTCTCGTTCTAACTGTTGGTGATGTTGAGGCGCGAGAGTTTCAAATATTCGAACAATCGGCATCTGGTCGCCAGGCCGCTCTTCGGTAACCGCCAAGTGAAGTTGAAAGCGGTTGGGCGTGGGCGTCACCGAGCCGACATAGGTCGCTGAAGTAATCACCCGCCCGGCGCTGACGTCCATCCAGGCGTCAAGCGAGCCTTTGTTGTCTTGGACGCTGCGGTCAGCGATGTTGTTGCTGTATGCGCTGAAGATGCCTTGTTGGGCGCCGAGGGTGCGTTCGAAGCCGTCATACACCGCGAGAGGAAGTTCGGCGGCGGTTGGACGCAGATTGGCGTTGAGAAATCTCACTCGACGCTCAGATTCGGTCAGCGAACCAGCCCCTCGTATGGGGTGGACCAAGATATGGAGTTGGTCTTTGCTGTAGGTCTCGCGAAGAATTTGCACCGCCTCTATCGCAAAGCGGCAGTTTGTACACCCGCTGTCGGCGATGAACAATTCAAGAACGACTGGCCGCGCTTGGGCAGGTGATGGGGGTAGCAAAAAGGCCGCCGCGAGACACGCGGCGGCCTTGAGAATGAACATTCGCTGCCTCATCCAACTAGGCATAAGGGTCTTCGTCTTTCTTTTTGTCGTCGTCATCGTCGAACGAGTAAGACGAGTCAAAGTCATCTGAACCATAATCAAAACTGTCGCTGGAATCATCATCGCCAAAGGATGAACTGCTAGTGTCGTCATCAAGCGCCGGGGCGGCTGACAACGTGCTCTTTCTAGATGAGCCTCTCGGCATGAACTTCAACACCAACATGATGATCACCGCGAGTATGACCAACACCACTGGGTAGAAGATCAGCGGGTTGGTGCGCGTCCAGATCATTAACCCAACCACGGTCGGGGCGACGTCAATATTGCCGGCGTCGTCAATGGCGCGAATTTCGATGGAATAGCCCAGGGAATAAAACGCCAGTTTCTTCGGCGCCAGCCAGGTTGAGCCTTGGTGGTTAAAGTCGACCCAGTTTTCGCCCATTTTGTATTGGAACTTGGTCGGCGCTCCCGGGTCGGTTCCATCTGGCAGTCCAGGATCGCTGGCGTTCATGGAAATTACTGGAAAGCCATTCTGATATGACTTGGCGA
Source organism: uncultured bacterium (assembly GCA_964556895.1). GTDB lineage: Bacteria > Hinthialibacterota > Hinthialibacteria > Hinthialibacterales > Hinthialibacteraceae > Hinthialibacter. The sequence continues at coordinate 51,601 of CAZKYC010000007.1, forward strand.
AACTGGCGGTCAAGTCAGGCGGCGTGCGGTCAATCACCCATGTATATTTGACCTTTGGCGTCTGGTCGCCTGAGGCGTCAATGCCCCAAACGAGAAGAGTATGAGCGCCTTCTTCGAGGTCGCTGACTTGAAGAGTAGGTCTCTCTATCACCTGTTCCGCGCCGTCGTCTAACTGATAGCGGTAACTGATTTTGACTGGCTGGCCTTTGTCGTCGATGACTTTCCAGCCAAATTCGAGAGCATCTTCATTGGTGATTTCGGGCGGGGCGGTATCTAAGACAAGTTCCATCCCGATTTTGACTACAACATTGCAAGAAGCCGGTTCGGGCTCCACATTGCCGCGGGCGTCGCGCATACGAATCGAGAAGGTGCGCGATCCATTGGCCAGGTTGCTGAAGGTGTGGCTAGAGCCTTTTTTGAATGGCGTCCATTCGTTGTCGTCGAGTTTGGCCGAATAGTCTAACTGGTCCATTGAGTCGTTGTTGTCGCTGCCGACAAACTCAAGGGTAAATTGGCGCGTTTGAATTTCCGCGCCGTTTGACGGCGCGTTGGTCAGTTCCGTCACTGGGGCTGATTGAAAGGTGTTAAACGGGAACTCAGCTGGAGGTTCTTGAATGTTGCCCGCCACGTCTTCGGCGCGAACTTTAAAGGTGTATTCGCCGTCTGGCGGGGTTTGAAGGGTCGCCTGGTTTTGGGGCTGGGGGCGCGTCCATTCATCGGTGTAGGTGTATGAGTATTTCAAATTTCGGCTGGCGGAAATATTGTCGTCGCCGTTCCATTGAAAGGTCATGGTGCGGGTTTCAATATCGCCGTTGGCGGGGAAATTCACCGTTGAAGTCGGGCGGATATCGTCTGTGCGAACATAGGTCACCCAGCTGTCTTGGCTTTCGCCCGCTTCCCACACGACATGAAAATCGTTATCGCTTTGGGCGATGCGCGGGACGGAGCGCACATAATGGGGCACGGACAGTTGAATGGTACGGGTATTGGCGTCTGACGCGTCCGCTTCAAAGTTGACGGGGATGCGTTCAAACGGGTCGCGGCGGGTCCAGGCGGTCACGGGCTTGCCGTCGACAATCTTGATGTCTGACTGCATGCGCGTGCTCAAATAGGGCGCGCCTTGAAAGTTGGGGCGCCAGGTCTGGCCGTTGTCTTTTGATTCATACAATTTGAGGTCGGAGTTTTCGTTTACGGTGACAAACAGGCTGCCGCGATAGGGGCCATAGATGTTAAACATGTGGGGCAGCGTCTGGCTGTTGATTTGTTCGATTCGCTGCGCTGGCGAGAAGGTCCCCGCTGAAGGCGCGTAAAGAGACACATACAAAATTGACTTGACCTGGCGCATCTGTTGTTGCAACTGGCCGCCCTGGGTATTGACGTTGCGCAGTTGTTCGATGGCTTCGGGGGTAATATTCAAGCGGTCTTGCAGCGACAAGTCGCCCAAGGTCTCGCTCAGCGGGGTTTCCATCCATAATAAAAAGAGTTGACCGTCGGCTGACAACAGACGCGGCATAAGAGCGTCGTCGCGCGATTCGTTGACGCGAACTGGCGGGCTCCAGGTTTGTCCGTTATTCGTGCTTTGCGCGTAGAACAGTTGAAACGCGCTCATGCCAGAGCCGACATCCACCACCGAGGGCCATGACACCACCAGTTTGCCGCCGATATTGGCGATGGCGGGCGCGCCGTTGCCAGCGTTTCCCGGGGTGACGGATACGGGCTCGTTCCAGGTCTTGCCCCGGTCTGAGGATGACAAAAATTGAATCTCGCCTTGGCGGTAGACAACAAAGACGTTATTGCCGTCGGCGGTCACAGCTGGGCTAGACACGCGCCGGTCGATGGTGGTTCCACGCGCCAGATAAATCTCTTCGGACCAGCCTTTGGCTTGCGCGTTTGCGGTTGGCGCCTGCCAGGCCAGCGCCCCTCCAATACATACAAATAGCAATGCGGCGAATACAACACGATGGTTCATTCTTTCTTCTCCATACAACGATGCAGTCATGGGGAAATAGGTTCTGTAGTAGTATGGGCGCGTAGCATTCGGTTTGTCTACGCTGCCAATCGGCATTTATTATAACGACTGGCAGAAAAACAAGCGGCCTGGCGCCGATTCCCCGTCCCTTTGAGAATAGTACAAAAACCCGCAACCGTCACCATGTACGGCGGTTATGCCAGTTGGCACAAATCGACCACAAGCCGTTCCACCACCAGAAACTCATCAGATTTGCCGCCCTTGCCGTCTGCGTCGGCCTGTTGAAGCAGGCGAACGGCGTCTTGCATGGCGTTCAGGCTAAACTGGTTGGCCTGACGGGCGGCGCGGTCGATCATCCAGGGGGGCTTGCCCAACCGTTTGGCCCATTGGTCTTGTTTAATACCGTCAGCCTTTAGCGCCCGGCAGGCGTAAAGCAGGCGAAAATGGTTTGACAGCGCCGCCATAATCTTGATGGGATGGTCGCCCTGGTCGAGCAATTGGTTCAGGAGATGAAGCGCGTCGCGGGTCTTTTTTTGTCCGGCGGCGTTGGTGAGTTCCCAGACCGATTCATCGTCTTCGGTTTCAATTAAACGGCGACAGTCATCGAGGGTGACCGTCTGCCCGTCTTCGGCCCACAGCAGCAGCTTTTCGAGTTCGCGTTGGGCGGCGGCGGCGTCATCACCGCATTGGCCGATAAAAAATTTAACCGCGTCGGGTTTGATCTCGACCCCCGCCTGGCTGCAGCGCTTCATCACCGCATCCCGAATCTTATTGGCGCTGGTTTTGGCGAGTTTGTAAATCGCCCCTTTGGGCAGGGCCTTTTTTAACGGGGCGGACAGGTTTTTGTCAGAATCAGCCAGAAGCACAAACGGCGTTTCGCCGCGCGGTGATTTGACAAACTCCAACACGGCTGACAGGTCGTTGCCGACCGGGCCGTCTTCGCCGTTGCTGGCGCCCGCCCGTTGTTTTACGGTTTCGGCGTTTTCGAGAACAATGACCCGGTTTGGATCAAGCATCGAAAAGGATAGCAGCTCTTCAACCGCGCGGATGGTCTGTTTTTGGGCGGCGTCAAAGCGCTGGATCACAAATTCGCCTTCGCCATAGGCCTGTTTAGCGATTTTTTTGATCTCTGCCTGTTGTTGAAGAGAATCGCCGCCCGCTAAGACGGTCACGAGTGGGTATGAAGCTGTCATGAATTGAGGCCTACCAGCCTTCTACGAGAAAACTCAACACGTCTGAGGCGATTTGTTCGGATACGTTCTGAAGGCCGCCCGCGCCTTCATCCTGGGTAATCATCTGGACGCCGGATCCGGAAAATGGGTGTTGGTTGAGTAGTAAATTGCCTTCGGAATCTTCTACAGTCACTAACAGCAAGACATCAAGAGAATAGCCCACCGCGCGGTCGAGGTCGCTGAAGGCGATGGGATAGATGCGCGCCTTGGTGATGGCCGCGGTCATGTGAAGGTCGGAATTGGGCTTTGTATTGAGGCGAAGGCGCCCGTCGCGTTTGAAGACTTTGATCAGGTCGCGGGTGAAGCCTTCTTCGAGAGCGACCTCGAAGGTCTGGTTTTCGACGACATTGATATGGATAGAGGTATAACGTTCATCCAACAAGCGCGGCGAGTGTGTGCCGCAGGACGTCAGCAAAAGGGCCGCCACTGCAAGAAAACCTACGATTGCCAGTTGTTTCATCAAACCCATCCAATCCAACCTTTGTCTGATGGATTCAGCCTACTGAATTCATCGGTTTTTTTCTAGACCCAGTTAAAAAAAGAAACGGGATGGTAACGAAATCGAGTTGAATGATCATTGAGCCAGGCATGGGCATAACTCTGTGAGCGCCTGTGCAACAAAGCGGAGCGGCGCCGAAGCGAGCAGAGTTGTACCCATGCCTGAGAACTGTTTGGCAATATAATTTGTTTCTTTTTTTTGTATCTTTTTTGAGACAGTGGCAGCCCACCGGGTAAGGTCGCACTCTCCATCAATGGTGGATTAAGAACCGTTAAGAAAATCACCATGCTGCAGTAAATTTTACTCAATGGGGTGTAAGGAGTATAATACACCATTGATTTTCTTGGCGGCGTCAAATGGTTGACAATACTACATTACAATCAATAGTAGACTTGGTTGTTCAGGTCGCAAATCCTCTGTCGATTGTGTTGTTTGGCTCACAGGCTCGGGGTCAAGAAACCCAATCATCTGATATAGACCTATTGGTTGTGTCGAAGCAACCTTTTTCCTCTGGCAAAGAGCGTCGACAATTACTAGTGAAAATCACAGACGCTTTAAAAGACATCCCATTTGAGAAAGATATTCTCATTTACTCAAACCAAGACGTTGAACGTTTTAAAGACGCCCGTAATCATGTCATCGGACGCGCGTTTCGCGAAGGTAGAGTGTTGTATGGATGATAAGACGGAAGCCAAACTTATCCTGTCCGCCTACGGCGGTCAATCCCCCCCCCTTAAAAAAGGGAGATGTAAAACAATATAAATAATCATTAGCAGGGGCGCCACACGCTGCGCCCCTACTTATCATGCGAACAATTCTCAGCGATTGTTAATTTAGCCTGTAGAAACACCAGGCAGAACCTACCCTACCCCGCTGAGTCGATGGAATAGCGGTGGTGGTCGCGGCTCATGCCGAATACTTTGATCATCGCCGGCATAACAATCACACACGAAAACCAACAGGTGGCCGTGCCCAGCGCCATCAGCGCGCCAAAACTGGCCAGCCCCTTGTGAGAGGCGAAGATCAGGCTTCCAAAGCCAACGCTGGTGGTGAGCGCTGTCAGAGTAAGCGTCGTGCCCGTGGTGTACATGGTGGTTTCAACGTCGCGGGTTTCTTCGAAGCGATGGTAGAAGTGGACAGCATTATCAACGCCGACGCCGATCAAAATTGGAATCGCGAAAAAGTTAGCGAGATTAAGATGCAGGTCAAACTGCCCCATGATGCACATCATCCAAAACACGCCCAACATCAGCGGGCCGACCACAAAAAACAGCGCAACCAGCGAGAAGAAGTCGAGAAACACCATCACGGCCACCGCGACCAGCGACAACAGGCCGATCTGGGTGAATGCGTGACGCATGAGGATGCTCGATTCGTAGACCTGAATCGGCGCGCCGGTCACCATCGGGTCGATGGCGCGCATGGCGCCGACAAATTCTTTCATGTGTTCGGTGCTCCATATATTTTCCTTGGGGTAGGCCATCACCAAGAGCGAGCCGTCGTTGCCGACGTACAGCATCTTAAATTCTTCGGGCAGCGTCTCGGGTGTTGGCGCCGGGGCCGACGCCCATTGGGCGACTTGTTTCAGGCTGGAGCGGGCGTTTTCAAACAACAGCGCGTTGGCGGAAGCGAGTTTTGTTTTCAGTTGGTCATCGTCGCCTGAGAGCGCATCGGCCAGATCGCCCAATTGATCAAGCCGGGCTTGTTCATCTTCGCTTATTTCGAATCTCGGGGCTTCAACCGCCTGCATCTGTTTGAACTGGGCTAATTGCTCCGGCGTCATCATCGCCATTTGTTCGTCAGTGAGTTGAGGCGCCTGGGCGGATGTCCCGCCTTGGGCCGCTTGTTGGGCCTGTTGTTTCATGCGCTCAATGTTTAACAAAAGCGACGAGATAGAATTTCTCAACCGCTGGGCGACATAGATGTTGGGAGTGTAGGGCGCCTGCTCATCCGACGCCGCTTCGGTCAAATTCGACTGGATCGAGTTTAGCAACGGCTGGGTCTGGCCAGGCGTTTTCGGCAGCACATCGACCAGGCTTTCCATGCCGGCGACAGTCGGGTCGGCTTCTAACAACGCGACCGTCTCGCGCACCGCCTCCATATCAGGCTCTTGAAAGGCGCAGTACCAGGTCGAGTATTCCGATTCGTCCATCAATTTGTGTTCATACTCGACCGATTCTAAATTGTCGGCTTGCAGTTCAAGCAGGTTGTCGTCAAAGCGGACCTCCATCGACTTGGGCGCCAGATAGACCGACAACGCAACCAATATCACAATCAGTGTTCTGGGATGCCGCGCCGCATGACGCAGCCCCAACAGATGGACTGGGGTGGGAATATGCGCTGATCTCGCTCTGCTATCATACGCGATCAATAGCGCAGGCAGGGTAACCAACATGCCGATCAGGCAGAAGAGAATGCCGACGCCCGCGACGTACCCCAGTTCCGCCAGCCCCAGGAAATCAGTAAACAACGCGAGAAAAAACGCTATTGAAGAAGTTAGCGCGCCAGTGATGATGCCCGCGCCCGCGTGTTGCATCGAAAACAACGCTGCTTCTTTGGGGTCGCCGGTGGAGCCGAGCTCTTCCTGATAGCGATGGAGGTAGTGGATGCCAAAATCGACCCCCAGGCCGATTAACACCAGCGCGAACACGGTCGAGAGCAAGTTTAGATGTCCCAATGTCAGCGCGACGAAGCCGTAGGTCCACCCCATCGCCATTATCAGCGTCATCATGGTCAGAGTCGGCCTGGCGATTTCACGGAAAAAGAAAATAAACAACACCGCCACGCCCACCAAGGCGAAGAGGCTAGCGTTGATCATGTCTTGGTTGGTGGTCGCCATCTCGTCGGCTTGAAGCGCCGGGCGTCCGGTCAGCCCTGCTGACACGCGTCCATTAAAATCCAACTCAGTGAGTTGAATGTCAGCGCGGATGCGCATCAAGGGTTTTTCGATTACGCTCAACGTCGAAAAATCTTTCGACGGCATGACCAACAGCAATAGCGAATTGCCGGTGTCTGACCACAAATATTCCGCGTCGCCGGGCAGCGCATGGTTGAGTTCCGCCTCAAGTTGCTTAAACGGTTCGAAGGGGTCTTTGAAAGTCCCATTTAACGCCTGGATGATGGCGTCTAAATCTTTGCTAGAAGACGCGGTTGTTGACGATGAAATCTCCGTGTCGTTGACGCCGTCAGCGATCGCGTCTAAGACGATGTCGATGTTGGCGTAGTCATAGAGTGTTTTGATTTCGTCGCGATTGGCGGCCAGTTTGGATTCGAGTTTCTGTAAGTCTTCGATGGGGGCGTAATGAAGCGCATAGTCAGGCATCCAGGCGGTGGGAAATTTGTAGACAATCGAACGGACGTCTTCGCTTTGGCTCAGGCGATCATACAACGCGTCAGCGAAGTCGGTCATATCTTGTTTGTCGGGGCCTTCGATGAGTACATAGAGAAACTCGAGATCGCCGAAGCGGTCGAGAAAATCCATGTAGCGGCGGTGGTAGTCAAGTTCGGGCGAGAGCAGTTTGTCTTGGTCGGTGATGAGTTCCATCTTGGCGCCGCCCACGCCGCCCAGACCGGCGGCCAGCGCAATCGACAACAACGCCGTCGCGACGGGAAAGCGGGCGACCATAGAATGAACGAGACGAAAGAGGGCGTTTCTCATTGGGCGTCGGCGTTCGTTGTCACGAGCGGCCGGCGGCCCGCGCAAATAGATGTTGTTTGGCCGCCGCGCCCGCGAGTTGTTTGCCGACCGACCATAATGGGCCGGGAAAACGGCGGCATTCATTCAGAACAGAATCTAACGCATTGACCAGATGGTCAAGTTCATCTTCGCTAGAAATGAACGGCGGCAGAAATTTGACGATCTCTTGATGATGGCCCGCCACTTGGCTGAGGATGTTGTGATTTTTGAAGAGTTGCATGACCACCGCCTGGGCGAAGAGGCCGTTTTCGGCGGCGTGTAATAGCGTCCAGGCGGGTTTAAGGCGCAGTGATTGGGGCGAGCCGAATTCGACCGCGCACATCAGCCCCTTGCCGCGAACGCCTTTAATAAACTCATGTTTGTCTTTGAGCGCGTTCAGGCCCGAAAGCAGACGCTGGCCCGATGCCGCGGCCTTTTCGATCAACCCTTCGGTTTCAATTACATCCAGCGCCGCCAACCCGGCGACCATGGCGAAGACGTTTTGGCCGAACGTGCTGGAATGCACCACACAGCGGTCGAGAGTGTTAAACACGCCGCGATAGACTTCGTCTGAGTATAAAATCGCTCCGATGGGCACAACCCCGCCGCTGAGCGCTTTTGAGGTCAATAAAATATCGGGTTCGAGTTTCCAATGTTCACAGGCCCACCATGTTCCGGTGCGTCCCAGACCGCATTGTATTTCGTCGGCGATGAATACGGTGTCTGTCTCGCGACACAGCTGTTGGATATTTTGATACAGAGATTCGTTTTCAGGGAAGAAAACGCCCTTTCCACGTATCGGTTCAATCACCACCGCCGCGACGGTTTTGGTGCGCAGTTTTCGTTCGATGTCTGGCAGGTTCTCCCACTCGACTCTCTCGCAGCCGGGTAAGAGGTCGCCAAAGCCGCTGCGGAACGACTCGTCGCCATTGAGGGCTAGCGCGCCTGTGCTGAGGCCGTGAAACGCGCCCTTGCGAAACAAAATATTGGGGCGTTTGGTCGAAGCCCGGGCGAATTTGATGGCGCCTTCCATCGCCTCGGCGCCGGAGTTGGTAAAAAACACCCGTTGCAAGCGCTCGCCTGGGGCGATGGAGATCAGTTTTTTCGCCAGCAGGCCGCTGAGTAAGACGCAATCCATCTGAATGAGGTTGGGCAGGTTTAAGTCGAGCGCCTGGCGCAGGGCGTCTTTGATGACCGGGTGGTTACGCCCCATGCCAAATACGCCATAGCCTGAAAGCGAGTCGTAAATCTTGCGGCCGTTTAGCGTCTCAATATAGCAGCCTTCGCCTTTGACATACTCATGGTCGAAGCCGATGAGTTCCAATACGCGGGCGAAGACGGAGTTGCCGTATTGATCGTGCAACGAGCGGGCGTTGCCGATTGAGTCAGATAACAGGGCGCGAAGATCAAAAGTCATGGATTTGTTCGCAATTGCCTTTCGGTTCGATTGCAGATGAAAATAGCAACTGTCCGTTCGTATCATTGCGAGCGAAGCGAAGCAATCTCACTGATCATTTTATGAGATTACTTCGGTCGTTTCACTCCCTCGCAATGACATCAAAATAGGAATCATTACTCAACATTGAAATTGTAGCCCGAATTGGCCTCTGGGCGAGCGTAAGGAGAAAAAATGTGGTTATTGAAACTGGCTACGCTGACGGCGTGACGTTGTGTTTGTCCATCACCGCTTTCCAGTCGGCTTCGCTCATTTCTTCAGACTCATCGACCAACATCACCGGGATATCGTCTTTGATGGGGTAGCGCCGCCGGGTGGCGGGGTCGGTCGAGACGATCCATTCGCCGTCTAACACGATAGGCGCTTTGGATAGCGGGCAGGCCAGAATTTCGAGTAAGGTATCGCTAATGGGCATGTTGTTGCTCCAACGATATTGTGTTTGATTGTATGGGAAGCATGGCGCAGCCAGGGGCATTGGTCAAGATAAAAGACGCCGTCTTGAAACCGCTTCAATTATTCGTCTGACAAACCCTCTTTCGTTACTTCGTCTCCTACTTCATTAACCATTCGAGATTAAATCGCGCCAGGGTGATGTAGCGGTAGTTTTGTTTGAACTGGTTGTCGCCGCGTTCGTAGAGGCAATAGATGGTTTGATCAGGCCCGACCAACAAGTCGCTGTAGGCGACGATGCCGCCGTCGAGAACCTTCGCATGCGGCCAGGTCTTGCCTTCGTCTTCGCTCAGTTTGATCACCAGGTTCTGGCGGGCGCGCGGGTTCTCAGCGGGCGAGTGTGAAAATTGATTGTCAGGGTTCGAAAACAAAATGATGTTTTTGTCATCGTTTGGTTTAAGCGAATAGCGCGTCAGCCCCGCCATACAGGTCGGTTCATAGAGGGCGTCGTCGTAGGCGGGCGCCGTCCATCCGGCGGCGCCGTCGGGGCTGTAGGCGACCAGGCGCCGGCGCGTGGGCGACTCGTTGCGAATGTTGACCATCACCCGTCCGTCAGCCAGTTCGAGCGCCAGGGTTTCGCTGGGGTTTCCTTGTTCGGGGCTGTTGTTGGCGATGATCTCGCCGCGCTGCCAGGTCTGGCCGCCGTCGTCGCTGTAGATCGTCGATACGCATGAAGGGCGGTGGGCGTTGCCGCCTGTGCCTAGCGAAAGCCAAACCGGGACAATCAAGCGCCCGTTTTTGAGTTGGATGCCGTGGTTGGGCCCGGTGGCGATGACTTTCCAGTTGTAGCCAGGGCGATAGTTTTCAAAAGTCGAAGTCATCTCGACGGGGTCTGTGAAGGTCAGCCCGTCGTCATCGCTGCGCATGTAGAAACAGCGCTCATATTCGATGCAATACAAAAAATGCACGGCGCCGTTGCGGTCGGCGATGGCGACCGGGTTATTGACGGTGATCTCGTCGTCGCTGGAGACATGCGACCGCGCCACCGGGTTGATGCGGGCGCCATCTGGTACCTGGCTGATGATTCGCGCGGGCGACCAGGTCTTGCCGCCGTTGTCGCTGCGGCGCAGCATAATATCGATGCGCCCCCAATCGCTGCCGTAATAGCGGGCTTCACAATAGGCGAGCAGCGTCCCCTTGGCGGTCACCACCAGGCCGGGGATACGGTAAATCTGAACGCCCGCATCGCCGGAGGTGAACAAATCATTGGCCTGAAAAAACGGCGACTCGGCAACCACCGGTAGTGATACAAAAGCCAAAACGATAAATGCAATTAGAATTCGCATACGGATCCCCTTAGTTGAGTTTCATCTGATTTAATCGCATCGACATTTCTTTAAAGGTCGCAACCCAAATCTCATCGTCGCTGGCGAGGTGTTTACACACGGCTTCAAATTTCTCAGGAGTGATGGAGCGCCAGCCCTCGTCGTTCATGCCGTGCAGGCTCCTGATGAGCCGCTTGAAAACGATGCCATTTCTCAGCGTTGTGTCTCGGCGTGAGCCTTGCCCTCCCCAATTTGAGGATAAAAATGGTTCTTCCGATATTTGAGTGCTTCTCTTGCTGGATGACCTGGAATTGGGTCAAAAAACGATATTCGTCCTTTCAATAATAGACAATCCAACTCAGGCAGGGGTGCAACTCAGGGAGCGCCTGTGCATCAAAGCGGAGCGGCGCCGAAGCGAGCAGAGTTGTACCCATGCCAAATACAACAAAAAAAAATCATCCTTGAGATCGTGTCAGGAAATTTTAATTCAATTTGAGAAAAAGTATCCAATATCCCGGATGAGCCATAAAAATCCATACGTCCAGCAAGATGATTAAAGACTTAACAACAATCCCCGCTGGTTTACGCCAACGGGGACCGAAAAAAGCAATAATGAAAGATTCTCTCACGACGCCAGGTTGCGTAAGACGTAGTGTAAGATACCGCCGTTTTGGTAATAGGTGATCTCGTCGAGAGTGTCGATGCGGCACAGCAGCGCGACCGTCTCGGTGGAGCCGTCGGCGCGAGTGATGGTGCAGTCGATATCCATACGCGGTTTGAGCCCGCTGGCGATGCCAGCGATGTCGAAAGTTTCGCTGCCGTCGAGGTTGAGCGACTTGCGCGACTGGCCTTCTTTGAACTGCAGCGGCAAGACGCCCATGCCGATCAAATTCGAACGGTGGATGCGCTCAAAACTTTCAGCGATGACGGCGCGAACGCCCAACAGTCTCGTTCCCTTGGCCGCCCAGTCGCGTGACGAGCCGGTACCGTATTCCTTGCCTGCTACAACAACCAACGGGGTGTCGTTCTCAATGTATTTCATGGCGGCGTCATAGATGCTCATCTCTTCGCCGCTGGGGACATATTTGGTGTAGCCGCCCGTGGCGCCTGGAGCCATCTCATTCTGTAGGCGGATGTTGGCGAACGTGCCTCGCATCATGACTTCGTGGTTGCCGCGGCGCGAGCCGAACGAGTTGAAATCGGCTGGCGTTTGGCCGTGCTCTTGCAGGTACTTGCCCGCCGGGCCGTCGGTTTTGATGGCGCCCGCTGGCGAGATGTGGTCGGTGGTGACGCTGTCAGCCAGCAGGGCCAGCACCCGTGCGCCGTTGATGTCTGAGACGGCGTCGGGCGTCTTTGACATGCCGACGAAGTAGGGCGGCAGTTTGACGTAGGTGCTCTTGTCTTGCCAGTCGTAGGTCTGGCCGCCGCTGACGTCGATGTTCTGCCAAGTTTCATCGCCGTCAAAGATGGCGCCGTATTGGGTGGTGAACTGGTCTTTCTTGACCGATTTTAACACGATGTTTTGGATTTCTTTATTTGTGGGCCAGATGTCTTTGAGGTAGACTGGCTGGCCGTCGGCGCCCTCGCCGAGTGGATCTGTCGTCAGGTTGATGCGCAAGGAGCCGGCGATTGCATACGCCGCCACCAACGGCGGCGACGCGAGGTAGTTGGCTTTTGTGTGTGGATTGACGCGGCCTTCAAAGTTGCGGTTGCCTGACAACACCGAACCAACGGTGAGGTCATTGTCGACAACCGCTTTGGCAATGGGTTCTGGCAGCGGGCCTGAGTTGCCGATGCAGGTAGTGCAGCCATAGCCGACCAAGTGAAAACCCAGTTTGTCGAGGTCGTCTTGCAGGCCGGAGTCTTTCAGATAGTCAGTAACCACTTTCGACCCAGGCGCCAATGAAGTTTTGACCCACGGTTTTACCTTCAGGCCTTTTTGGGCGGCGTTGCGCGCCACCAGTCCCGCCGCGATCATGACCGCCGGGTTCGAGGTGTTGGTGCAGCTGGTGATCGCTGCGATGACCACGTCGCCGTCGGTCAGTTGATAGTCTGCCCCTTCGACCGCAGCGCTCTTTGGCGCCGCCGGGTCGCCGCCAAAGGTTTTCAATGCGTCGTTAAAGTTGCCGTCGGCTTCAGACAAATAAACTTTATCTTGTGGGCGCTTAGGGCCGGCCATTGAGGGTTTGACTTCGCCCATGTCGAGTTCGAGGGTGTCGGTAAAGACCGGATCATTGCTGGAGTCGCGCCACATGCCTTGGGCTTTGGCGTAGGCTTCGACCAGGGCGATGCGGTCTTTGTCGCGGCCTGTGAGTTTGAGATAAGTGATTGTCTCTTGGTCGATGGGGAAGAACCCACAGGTCGCGCCATACTCAGGCCCCATGTTGGCGATGGTGGCGCGGTCGGCCAGCGGCAGGGCGTCAAGGCCGGGGCCGAAATACTCGACAAACTTGCCCACCACGCCCTTGGCGCGCAGCATCTGGGTGACGGTCAATACTAAGTCGGTCGCGGTCGCGCCTTCAGGCAGGGCGCCGGTCAACTTGAACCCGATGACTTCAGGCACCAGCATCGAAACCGGCTGGCCTAACATGGCGGCTTCGGCTTCGATGCCGCCTACGCCCCAGCCCAAGACGGCGAGACCGTTGATCATGGTGGTGTGGCTGTCTGTGCCGACCAAGGTGTCGGGATACGCGACCGGGTTTCCGCCTGTGTCGGCTGTCCAGACTACTTGGGCGAGGTTTTCTAAATTGACTTGGTGACAGATGCCCGCGCCCGGCGGCGCCACGCGAAAATTATTAAACGCCGTCTGGCCCCAACGAAGAAACTCATAGCGCTCAATGTTGCGTTTGTATTCCATATCGACGTTGAATTGAAACGCGCCGGTTGATGCGAACTGGTCAACCATGACCGAGTGGTCGATGACCAGGTCGACGGGCGTCAGCGGGTTGATTTTTTGTGGATCGCCGCCCAGGTCTTTCATGGCGTCGCGCATGGCGGCCAGGTCGACCACGGCGGGCACGCCGGTAAAGTCTTGCATCAACACCCGTGCGGGGCGGTAGGCGATTTCGTTGGTGGATTTTTTCTCTTTGAGCCAGTCGGCGACCGCCTGGGCGTCTTGGGCTGTGACGGTCTGGCCGTCTTCAAAGCGCAACATGTTTTCAAGCAAGACTTTTAAGGAAAACGGCAGGCGCGAGACATCGCCCAAGCCGTTTTCGCCAGCGGTGGGCAGGCTGTAATAGTCATAAGACGTTCCGTTAACGTCAAGCGTTTTCTTGCAGTTGAAGTGGTCGAGACTCATATTCAATCTCACTTTTTCATAGAATGTAGAGACTACTAGTATAGTCGAAGCAGCGCCTGCCCCGTAGCGGGATGAGGGACGCCCAGAAACAGAAAATCACCTATATCGCTCAATGGTTGTTGATGTATCGGGCTTGCCTTCAACAAAGCACTGTAACAATTTACTGTTTAAAGGAAAATGTGAAAGAATTGGGTTTAGAGGAAGAAACAGAGATGAAATATTATTCTATCGACTGGGCGCTTTTTTTACGGCAGTTGGCGAATTGGGCTGATCTCGACACGCCCATTCGAAGACTTTGTTTAGAGATGGATAAACATAGAACGGCGATTATTGATACGCCTGAGGCGCTAGAGAATCGCGAGGTTTTACTTCGTTCGGGTTTTGTTGAATCTGCTAGCGACGGCGTGAGAGTGAAATTGTCTAAACCGTCTTTATCATTCTTTCGGACCATTCGGTTTATGCAATCCTACCCAGTGTCGCAGTTATGTAACCCAACAGTTTTTGGCCAATATGTAAAATTAAATTTTACGTTGAAAGAATTTTCTTCCTTCTTCAAACGGTTTGGCCAAACATCTGGTTCGGTCATCGACCTGTATAATCAAATTTCGTCTGTGAATTATGTTGATGAACTTTTCTCAAACCATGATCGCCCTGAATGGGAGTATCAGAGGCTTACGGACGAAGAAGACTCCTATATTACAAATTCATACAGGTTTGATTGTTTCTTACGATTTCTTCGTTTTCTCATTGAGCAAGGCGCGCCTGTCTACCTTCACGAATTAGATGAAATGGACGTAGAAGAACTTCGCCCGTTTCTTCCGGAAATCGTATTGGCTGGCATACGCCATCTTTTTTTGTTCTGTTCGTTAGATGATGAAACACTGCTGCCCACAATTAGCCTCTTTCCCAAAATAATTACTAGCATTTATCGAGAACGCCCGACCGAACCAGACAATATTGACGTTAAGGAAACACTATCCTATTCCATTTTGGACGACCTGACGGTTCTTTTGCAAGAGTGCGCTTCTGCACCAATACGGATGTTGAAAAATCAATATGAATTGTTCAAAAAAGCAAAAGACGTTCTCTTCAGCCGCTTCTTCCCTTTGCCTGAACCCCTTCAAGATGTGTTAGAGATGAGTCATGAATGGCGTTTAAGACATGCATTGATTCTGGCGTCATCATTAAAATTGGCGCGGCAAGCCAAACTTGCCAATAAAACGGATGGTTTGGTTTTAACAGCCAAAGGAAAGACGTGGTTGCAATCGAGCGCGAAAGACAAAATGCTCTCTCTGGTTGATTATATCAAAAAAGAATTAGAATTTTATGGAAGATTAGATTGCATGAATTACGAACTCCATGATCTTCATGTATTAGGTATGCTAGGGTTTGATAGTTTTTCGAAAATTAAACACATTTTTTCGGACGACCTCTATTCTCGATTTGTCCCTTACTCGCAATTTCTCGCCTATCAGGGCAGGGTCAACAATCCACTGGTTTCGTTTCTTGAACAAAACAAGTCCCATTGGGCGTATCACCGGTTTCAGCACATAACAAGCGAGCAACTCGAAGACATGTGGGTTCACATTCTTGATCGATGGCTTATTGAATGTTTGCTTCCATTTGAGTGCATCGAAATTGGATACGACCAGGATTCGCACATTGCCATTCGGGTCACGGACATCGGGCGATATTTGTTTGGTTTCGTCAATGATTTTGACTATTTTCGTTCATCATCCGACCAGGCGGCGGTCTTGCCAAATTTTGAAATTGTGTTTATGAAACCCGCTCCACAGGCCGAAATTTCACTGAATCCGTTCTGTGAGCGAATTGGAAGCAAGACGGGCGGCGTGTTTCGAATTTCTGCAGATTCGATTCGACGAGCGATCGCGTTAGGGTGGACAGCCGAGCAGATTGTATTCACGTTAAACGATGTCAGCAAAAATGAAATCCCCGTCAATGTCAAACACGAGATACTCGAATGGGCCGGTCAAGTCAAACTTGTGCATGTCAAACAGGTTTTTCTGATCCATTCCCCAGACGAAGACACAACCGAAGTAATTCGGTCGGCGGCCCCAAAGGATGTAACCGTGTTGAATGCGACAACCTTGGCTGTTGGCGACCGAAAGAAAAAAGACGCCATTCTCAATGCAATTCGTAAAAAGGGCGTTTATCTGAAGTCTGACTGACTCCATACCTGGTTGTTAGTGGTGATGTTCTCCTTCTCGCACGTTGTGCCCGTTTAAAGCAAGTTCATCGCAGGCGGCCCACCGTGCGCCTCAACTGCCCATGCGCCGCGAGGCGATCTATCACCTAGACGATGAGGGCTTCAAAGAGGGGCTGCGCCATTTGGAGGGCGCGCCAGACGAAGTTCTCGCCAATAATGAGCTGATGGGTATCATGCCGCCGCGGCGGACAGCGAAAGATACCGTTATGTAAACTCAATCCGCACATAATTCTGGCAACCACTATAGATGACCTGGAATTGGGTCAAAAAACGATATTCGTCCTTTCAATAATAGACAATCCAACTCAGGCATGGGTGCAACTCTGTGAGCGCCTGTGCAACAAAGCGGAGCGGCGCCGAAGCGAGCAGAGTTGTACTCATGCCAAATATAACGAAAAAAAATCATCCTTGAGATCGTGTCTGGACATTTTAATTCAATTTGGGAGAACGTATCCAAATCCCGGATGAGCCGTAGTTCTATTCAATAAATGTATACTTTTTCTTGACTTTAACTTAAAAAAGATTGAACATTACATGAAGATAAGACGAGTTTTGGCAACTGAATCCCGATAATTTCTGTCGGAATACTTTCATCTTTAGGCCTTATACAACTTTCCCATAACTCAGATAGTCATGAAGCCATTGTGCATTCGCTTTATACAGGCTTCATAGTACGGTTTTGCGTTTTCACTATTGCTGATTAGAAGAAATTGATTTTATGACAAATAAGGCTGATCACCAGCTGACCTCAATTGAAAAACGAAAACCCTTGGCTGGCCTGCTCAAACAAAAAGCCGCTCAGCCAAAGCGCCATTCGCTTTCGTTCGGACAAAAGGCGCTTTGGTTTTTGTATAAGAACAACCCAACCAGCGCCGCGTATAACGCCGCCTATGCGGTTCGTATTTTGTCTGCCGTCGATAGCGGCGTTGTGAGGCAGTCCTTTCAACAACTGGTTGACCGCCACGCCATGCTTCGTTCGGTGTATCGAATCGAAGAGGGCGAATTGTTTCAAGAAATCTTGCCGAAACAATCAGTCTCGTTTGAAACAGTCGACCTATCGGGAACAACGGATGAAGATTTCGACCGGCGGGTAAGAGACTATTACCGCAAGCCGTTTGATTTGGAGCGCGGCCCGGTCGCAAGAATGTGTGTGTTTCGCCGCAGCGAACTAGAACACATTTTGGTAGTGAACATTCACCATATCGCCTGCGACGACTGGTCGATGGAGATTTTGATGAATGAATTTGGCCAGATATACCCGGCGCTGCTGAAAGGCGAGAAGGCGAAACTGCCGCCGATTGAGTTTGAGTATTTTGACTTTTTGGATTGGCAGGACCGCCTGGTGAATGACTCGGAAGGCGAACGTTTGTGGCAGTATTGGCAGGACACGCTTCAGGGCGAGGTTCCGATATTAAACTTGCCCACTGACCGTTCGCATCCACCGATGCGAACGGTTAATGGAGGGTCGCTGCGGTTTCAGTTATCGGCTGATTTGACCAAGCGGCTGCATCAATGCGCCAAAGAACAGGGCGCGACGCTTTACATGGCGCTGTTGGCGGCGTTTCAAGCGCTGTTGTTTCGCTATACCGGCCAAGACGACATTATCGTTGGTTCGCCCACAGCGGGGCGGACGCAGCCCGATTACGCCTCGGTGGTGGGGTATTGTGTAAACCCGGTTGCGTTGCGGGCGTCGTTTGACGGAGATCCGGCGTTTACGGATTTTTTGAGCCAGGTTCGGCATACGGTCTTAAACGCGCTGACTCATCAAGACTATCCCTCGCCGTTGATTGTGGAGCGGTTGCAGCTCAACCGCGACCCAAACCGGACGCCCTTGTTCCAGTCGATGTTTATTCTTCAAAAGCCTCCCCAGTCGGATGAATATCTGGAACTGTTGACGCCCGGCGAATCGAACGAGAATTGGGGCGGGCTTGATCTTCAGCCGTATGACCTTCCACAAATGGAAGGCCAGTTTGATTTGACGCTTGAGGTCATTGAGAAAGCCGAACAGCGCGAACACCTGTTTGGCGTGTTTAAGTTTAATACAGACGTGTTTGACCTGAGCACGATCCAGCGGATACAGACCCACTACCTGGTCTTGTTGGAGCAAATCGTCGAGAACCCTCATCGGCGAATTTCAGAACTTCGCGTGTTGTCAGACGCTGAGCGAAACAAAATTCTTATTGATTGGAACGCAACGAAGAAAGAGTATCCATTCCATCAATGCGTTCACAATTGGGTGGAAGAACAAGTTGAAAAGACGCCCGACGCCGTCGCCGTCGAAGCGCCCCAAGCCGACGGGACGGTCAAGTCGCTGACCTATCGCGAACTCAACCAAAACGCCAACCAACTGGCCCACTATCTGCGCAGCCTGAATGTGGGGCGTGACGCGCCTGTGGGCATCTGTATCGAGCGCTCGCTTGAGATGGTGATCGGGCTGTTGGGCATCGTGAAAGCGGGTGGGGCGTATGTTCCATTAGACCCTGATTACCCTAATGACCGCTTGCGTTATATGTTAGAAGACGCCCAGGTCCCGGTCTTGTTGACCCAACAGCGCTTGTTGAATGAACACCCCGTATTTTTGAACCTGAAAGCGTCGCCGTTTATCGTTTGCGTCGACCGCGACCTCGAAGCCATTCAGGCCTACCCTGACCAAAACCCACAACCCATAACCGGCCCAGAAGATTTGGCCTATATCATTTATACCTCCGGTTCGAGCGGGCGCCCCAAGGGCGTGATGAACATTCACAAGGCGATCTGTAACCGCTTGTTGTGGATGCAGGACGAATATGGGTTGGATGCCGGCGATTGCGTGCTTCAGAAGACGCCCTTCAGTTTTGATGTCTCGGTGTGGGAGTTTTTCTGGCCGTTGATGACAGGAGCGCGGCTGGTGATGGCCAAGCCCGAAGGCCATAAAGACAGCGCGTATCTGATCGACTTGATTCGCTCGCGGCGGGTGACGACGCTGCATTTTGTTCCTTCGATGTTGAAGGCGTTTCTTGAACGCGAAGAGGTGGGGAGCTGTCGCTCGATACGCCGGGTGGTCTGCAGCGGCGAGGCGTTGACGCCTGAGATTCAGTCGCGGTTTTTTGAGCGCTTTGATTGCGAGTTGCACAATCTCTATGGCCCGACTGAAGCGGCCATTGATGTGACCTATTGGGAATGCAAACCAGAACCAAACGCGGTGACGGTGCCGATTGGGCACCCCATCGCCAATACGTCGATTTATATTCTTGACGAACACATGAAGCCGACGCCGATTGGCGTGAGTGGAGAACTTTTTATCGGCGGCGTTGGCTTGGCGCGCGGGTATTACAACAAAGCCAAGATGACCGAAGAGCGGTTTGTTCCCGACCCGTTTGACCGGTCGCCCGGCGCTCGGCTCTATCGGACAGGCGACATCGCCCGCTTTCGCGCTGACGGCGTGATTGAATACATTGGCCGCGCTGACTATCAAGAAAAGATTCGTGGGTTTCGCATCGAACTCGGCGAAGTCGAGGTCGTGTTAGAACGCCACCCCGATGTGGGCCAGGCGGCGGTCATTTCGCGAGACGACCGCCCCGGCGGGCGATATATGGCGGCGTATGCAGTCCCCAAAAACGGCGCCAAACTCGACGGCGCAACACTGAAGTGTTTTATTCAGCAGTTTCTGCCTGAGTATATGGTTCCGTCGGCGTTTGTGGTAATGGATTCGTTTCCCCTCACCCCCAATGGAAAACTCAACCGGGGGGCGCTGCCCACGCCAGACGACCTGGCGCTGTGTGAAACCGAAGAGGCGGGCGCGCCAGCGTCAGAAACCGAAGAGATCATTTTATCCGTCTTGCGCTAAGTGTTAGAGCGAGACCAGCCGGCTTACGCGACAACTTTTTTGAGGTCGGGGTATACGCTGGGGTGGGGCCCAACGCTTACCTGCTGCACAACCTGCTGTCGAACCCCGAAGCGGCCAGGCGGCGGGCGCGGTGAAGACGGCCCTACTGGAGTGTCCCAATATCCAACGCCGCTTGACTGTCCAATTGGCGAGTTTTTTTATCAAATAGTTTTTGTTCTGCGCTATGCTTGTCCCTGGGTTGCCCTCAGTTGGTGAAACGTAACGGTATAAAGGGATTCGGTGATGATTAAACCATTCAGCCTAACTTTACTTACACTCACTCTTGGACTCGCATTGCTTCACCCTCTTTGCGCGTCAGCAATTGAAATCGGCGACGAAGAGGTAAGTGTCACGGTCGATTTTACATACGCGTCTAAATATATGTGGCATGGGTTTGATATTTTTGAAAATGACGGCGCTTTTCACCCGTCTGTCGAGTTTGGCTATAAAGAGTTTTATGCGGGCGTGTGGGGCGCGTGGCCTGACTCTAGCGGGTTTGAAGACCTGACCGAGATCGATTTTTATCTGGGCTATGAGCGCTCATTTTTTACAGAACAGCCATACAGCCTTACGGTCGGGCTGGTATATACCTATTTCTCGTTTCCCAAAGTCAACAGCGAATCTGACGGACAAGAAATTGCGGTGTCATTGGCGTTTGATCAATTGCTGCCCATTGGCCCGTCCGTTCTGATACCCAGCTACACGGTATATTACGAGTGGGACGGCCTTCAGGATGAGGCAGCAATCGACAACGGGTTTTATCACGCCTTCGCCTTAAGTTATGACGTGCCCATCCCGGCGCTGTTGCCTGACCAGCAAGAACAGGCGATTACGCTCATGGCGGATGTCCAGATTGGCGACGGGCCAATAGAGACGGCGCCGGGGCTTCTCTTTTCAACCATCGGCGCGTCTACGACATTTGAGTGGAACAATATCTATTTCACGCCAGCGGTGTATTATCAATTTTCGTTTGAAGACTCAGTCAATGATGAAGATGAACTCTACACGTTAATCAGCGTTGGGTTCGCCTTCTAGCCATGCAGCATTTTCTCTCGGTTTGATTTGGGGTTTTCTGAATAACGTGGGGATTGAAGGCACATAACTGTATCTATCGCTGTTCGCCGCGGCGGATACGGGCGCGCTTACCGCACGCAATTTTGTCAAACGCTCTAACATACTCAACAATCAACGTTTTGGATAGGAAAAGGCGAGAAATTATTCGCGCTGATAATAGATATGATGACGCCAGCCTAACGCCGCGGTATAGGGTGTTGGCGAAGAATCGTCACACTATAAGGACTATTCATAGTCGCGTTGCCGCCTTCGTTGGCTAACTTCTCTTTTTCTTTTTTTTCGGGCTGGTAAATTTGGGCGCTTCGTTGAATTTCGACAGCTGCATCGGTTTTTTCGCCACACGAACTTTCTTTAACTTTTTGAGAATGGCCGCGGGCAAGTCATCGGGCAGGTCAACGGTGCTGTAGGCGTCGTAGATGTGAATCCGCCCGATATATTTGCTGTCGATGTCCGCTTCGTTGGCGATGGCGCCCACGATGTTGCCTGGTTTGATCGCGTCGATCTCGCCGACTTCGATGCGAAAGCGTTCCATGCCTTTTTCGGGGCCGGATGCGCTTCTTCGCTGGTTTCCCTGCTTGGCCTTTCGCGGACGCTCCCGTTCAAATTCCGCTTTGGGGATGGGCTTGTGTTCAAGCAATAGCGGCGTGTCGCCTTGAACGATTTTGGCCAAGGCGGCGGCGATTTCAATCGCCGGGATGTTGTGTTCTTGTTGGTAGTGTTCAACGAGTTGATAGAAAAAGCCGAGTTGGTTGACGGCCAAGGTTTCGGTGATTTTGTCTTTAAACTTCGCGACGCGCTTGTCGTTAATGGTTTCGGTCGAAGGCAGGTTCATCATCTCAATGCGTTGCTTGGTCGCTTTCTCAATCGAGAACAACATGCGTTTCTCACGCGGCGCGACAAACAAAATCGCTTCGCCGGTACGCCCCGCCCGCCCGGTTCGGCCAATACGGTGAATATACGCCTCGGTGTCATGGGGAATGTCATAGTTGATGACGTGGCTGATGCGGTCGACGTCTAGCCCGCGCGCGGCCACATCGGTCGCGACCAGAATATCAAACTTGCCGGATTTCAGCCCATCAATGGTGCGCTCGCGGCGCTTCTGAGGGATGTCGCCATTGAGCGCGGAGGCGGCGTAGCCCCGCGCTTCGAGTTTCTCGGCGAGTTCTTCAGTGGCGGTTTTGGTGCGCACGAATACGATCATGCCGTCAAAGGCTTCCCCCTCGAGAATTCGGGTCAACGCGTCGAGTTTATGTAGACCGCTAACCATCCAATAGCGTTGGTTGATGGTGTCGGCGGTTCTGGTTTTGACTTTGATCGTAATTTCTATGGGGTCGTGCAAGTGTTGTTTGACGATGCGCTGTATGGTGCGCGGCATGGTGGCGGAAAACAGCGCGATCTGGCGGTTTTCGGGCGTCTGTTCGAGAACCCACTCGACATCGTCAATGAAGCCCATGCGCAGCATTTCGTCTGCTTCATCGAGTACCAGACACGAGAGAGAGTCGAGCGCCAGGGTTTCACGGCGCATATGGTCCATCACCCGGCCCGGCGTCCCGACAACAATATGGACGCCGCGCTTGAGCTGACGCAGCTGGATGTTGTAATCCTGTCCGCCATAGATCGGCAGGATGTGAAAGTTTTTGAGTTTCGCCGCATAACGGTGAAACGCCTCCGCCACCTGAATCGCCAACTCACGGGTCGGAGTCAACACCAACACCTGCGGGCGCGTGTTTTTAATGTCGATGCGCGACAGTAGAGGCAGCGCGAAGGCGGCGGTTTTTCCTGTACCGGTTTGCGCCTGGCCCAAGACGTCGCGGCCTTGAAGAATATAGGGGATGGTCTCGGCCTGGATGGGCGTCGGCGTTTCATAGCCAATATCGTTAAGCGCCTTGAGGACAGGGTCGCTTAATTGTAAATCTTCAAAATTGATTTGGGGCGCATCTGGGCTAGACATTCGTACTCCTAGTGAATTTTGCCGGATTGGAATATTCCATCAAACAGATCAGGCAGGTTGTCGCGCATGTTTGGCGTGAACAACAAAGTATAACCGCATAACGAAATTTATCTAGAAGTGTTTTCCTATCCGGTAGTTCCCTGTGACAAAGGCGCCGAAGAGCTGAGGCTGTTTAAGCGGTATCTCAGCCGTTTAAAAGCCAACCAGCCTGACACCACCGCGATGGACTCGGTCTACGCCGCACTCGGCGAGGTCGATATAGAGCCACTGATGAAAGAGATGGCCAAGGCGCTCAATCTGTCAGCGGACGGACATTGGATTGGCATGATTCAAACGCTGATTTGACGAAGTCAATAACAAGGTTGAAATATTCCAATAGAAGGATCATAAAATGATGGGTGATTCCTAACACCGCCGCAATGTAATGCAAATCCAGGCTTAACAATAATCATCATATTCTAATCTAACTCTTAAATACAACTAATACTCCTCTCTCATACTTTCATCAATGTTTGGTGGGAAACCTCATCAGCGTGAAAACAAACTTGACCAAATATTTTGGTAAATCCACGAGGACGCGTTTCTCGTGAAATCTTGATGAACGCAGTAGGAGGGCGGTATCCATGAGTAATTTGTATCGACGTGTTGGATTGATGGCCCTGGGGCTGACATTGGCGGTCAGCGGCTTCGCCGCGACGGTAAATGTACAACCAGGCGACGACTTACAGGCGGCAGTCAATCAAGCGGGAGCGGGCGGCGCCGTCATTTTTGCGCCTGGCGTGTACGATATTCTTCCGGCTGATTTGTCTGCAGGCAATGCAATCGTCCTGAATGAAAACCATATTGGCATCACCTTGCAGGGCGCAGGCTCGGGGTTCGACCCGGCCAATGCCACAATTTTCAATGGCGACGCTGGCTTCTTAGGAACAGCCATTCGCTTCGAGTTTGCTGAAGACGTTACGGTTGAAGGCTTCACCTTCTCCAGTTTCTGGAATGCAGCGATTAATGTGAACGACTCGCTCAGCGTCGTGATTCGCGATTGCTGGATGATGGGCAACCAACGCGCCATCAACGTGTCGGGCCTGTCAGGTGAATACGACTTTGATACGCCAGATGACTTCTCAAGCATGATCCAGTTTTACAACTGCGCCATGGCCAAAGCCCAAGACTTGGTCGACATCAACGACTTTAGCGCCGTCTTGTTCATGAACTGCGACGCACGCGACGCGGCCAGCGACATTTTTGAATGTGAAGAAGATTCGATTACGTTAATCCGCAACTGCATCATCAACGCGGGCTTCTTGTCTGACGACGTACAGCCGGAAGGCAACGCGTTCGTCGAAATCTTTAACACGGTTTTCTTCGAAGCCGACAAACCTGACGGCGCCATTGATGAAATGGACCATGACGGCCTGGCGCTTCTCGACGAAACCGTGATCTACGCGGAAGCCATGTATGTTAACGCCAACTTCGCAGCGGCGCTCGAAGAGTTTGATTTTCATCTTACGCCCGGCTCGCCTGCGTTGACCGCAGGCAAAGACGAGAACGGCGCCCCGACATTCGCCGGTTCCGCCGGCCCCGCGCAATAACAAAAACACACAGACAATAAGGAGACTTGCCAATGATTCGTTCTACTTCAATACTGATTGCCCTTGCCCTGACTGTCAGCGTGACTGGTTGGGCGCAACAAAACGTCACCATAAACCCTGGCGACGACGTGATGGCCATTTTGGCGACCGTCGTCGATGAAAATAGCACCGTCACCTTCGGCCCAGGCCGCTACAACGTCACGCCTGACCCCAACAACCCGACCAGCGACTTCTTTCAACCGCCAACAGGCAGCGTTATCAAAGGCGCGGGTTCCGGCTTGGATCCGGCCAACTCGACCATCATCGACTTGGGTTACTCGTTCTCAAACGGCTTCGCCGTTGAACAACAAGCCGAAGTGTTGATCGAAGGCATGACCATTATGCGCGCGACTGTGCATGTCATTCAGATCGAAGAGTCGTTCGACGTCACCTTTCGCGATGTTTGGGCGTTCAAAGCCTTTGACTCATTGTTTAATACGGATACAGGGGAAGAGTACAAGTTTGAAAATTGCTTATTCTCATACTGCGGCGACGAATTGCTCAAATGCAATGACACGCCCGCCTTTGTCACATTCACCAACTGCGACTTTTCAAATTCCTCAGGCGTGTTGGTCGAATGTGAAGGCGCGTCAGAAATGATCTTCCGCAATTGCATCTTTTATTCTGGCAGCGGATCTTCGACTGACGCCATCGTCGAAGACGGTGGATCGGTTATCATTCGCAATAGTGTGTTATATGACGCGGTCGATGACGGCTCAATGGTCGCAGAAAACGACGGCGGCTTGAATGTTGTCGCTAACATATCCGGCATTGAGTTTACCCTAGACCAGACCAACATTGGCGTTGACCCGATGTATGTCGCGCCGCCCACCTTTGGCAACGGCATGGCTGACGTTGATCTTCGTTTGATGGCTGGTTCCCCAGCGTTGACCGCTGGCTCTGACGCATTTGCGGATGACAACATCACAGCGTCGGGTTCTGAGACCTTTGCGGGTTCACGCGGCCCAGCGGGCGCATCGGTCGATCATTGGGCTTTATTCTAAGATTGACATCTTTACCTTCTACAGAGACAAAGCCTCGTGAGGGGCTTTGTCTCTATGTGTTTCAGCTAGAAGGGTGTAAGTTAAATTGGTTGCCATAGGAGATGGTCATGGTTCTGCGTAGAGGGTTTACATTAATTGAATTATTGATTGTCGTTGCGATAATCGGCATTCTCGCGGCGATTGCTGTTCCCAACTTTATTAACGCCCAGATGCGCGCTAAGGTCGCGCGTACTCACGCCGACCAAAAAGCGATTGCGACTTCGCTTGAACAGTATTTTCTCGATTGGAATAGTTACGTTGAAGATCACGACTATCCATCGACTCGCTCTCAGCGCGGCCTGTTTCGTTTAACTCATCCCGTTTCATACATTGGTTCGCTTCCTCGTGATGTGTTTCCGTCAAACGCCAAAGGGCCCTCAGAAGGCAACCCGCATTATGAATTCGGCTCCGGCAACGGCAGCAAAGCCGGAAGACAATGGCCGGCGACTGCGTTTCTGATTATTTCTCCTGGCCCTGACCTCGGCGAACAAGTCAGCGGAAACGACGGCTTTCCTTATGGTACTGTCATCGCCAGTTATCACATTAGTAACGGCGTGAATTCGTCGGGCGATATTGTACGAATGGGCGGCGACTTCAATCGAGGCGTCATTCGAATGGATGGGCGCTTTATCGCCGGCGGTCCACCGAGCAGGCCGTAACTGTTTCCCAATCTTTCGGATGCAACAGAGAAGGGTAAATTCACGATTCTACGTTTGACGTTCACCGAAATCATTGAGAGTCTGTCTCATTCATTCGTCTATGACATCGGTGGACCAATCAGAGGACAACGAGAGGTCTTAATACGGCCTCTATTTTCCCGCCTCGCCGATCGGCATTTCTTTGAATCCGCTGTGGACCAACTGGGCAACGGTAGTGTTTTGAAGAAAGGTGACGACTAGATTGTTAAGTTTGTCCATCATACACCCGACCACACAGCCCTGCGCGAGACACTTCTCCCGCCCCAAGACACATTGATTGGGCTTAAGCGGGCCTTCGATGGCTTCATAAATTTCGACCAGGGTGATTTCTTCGGCGGGGCGGTTCAGTTGAAATCCGCCCTTGGGACCGCGAAAAGCGCGCAACAGCCCGCTCTTGGTCAACCGCTGATGGACCTTTTGAAGATGATGTTCTGAAACATCTAAATTTTTAGCGATGTCTTGAGTTTGAATGATCTTGTCTTTGTGGGCCGCTAAAACGCCTGCCGTGTGCAGAGCAAGCGCAAGAGCGTCTGATAACTTAAATAAAGTCTGCATCTTTGTCCTCACTTACCAAGCCCCACCTACTTGTGTTCGCAGTTGAAGGCTCTCTCCCGTGAACAATATTTTTTTTCTTACTCAGGGTTGACAAGATAATTATTTAACTGGTATTCTAATACCAGATTACAATAAATCGAAATTCTGATAATGCAAGCAAAAATTTGGTGTGAACAAAAATGATAAACCATTGGCTCAAATCAACGCTAGTCATCAGCCTTATTGTTTTTAGTGCTTTTTCTGTTTTGGCGGAAGACATGATCCGTTTCTGGGACGACGCGGTCAGCATCGGCGGCGAAGTGAGGGGCCGCGCTGAGTTTTCGAACAATTTTTATACCCCAGACGGGCTGTCGGCGCGTGACGATGAGTTTCTCTTGCTACGCAGTAAATTACACTTAGACGTTCACCCCAGCGACCTTTGGCGTGTGTATGTCGAGTTGCAAGACTCGCGGCAGTTTGAGTCAGATTTTGCCAATCGCCGCAGTGTGCCGAACGGGTTTGAAGACGATCTTGATCTCTTTCAGTCGTATGTTGACCTCTACCACATGTTTGAATCGCCCGTGTCGTTGCGCGCTGGCCGCCAGATTCTTTCTTATGGGAAACAACGCTTAGTCGGCGGCTTCTTATGGAGCAACGTGTCGCGCTCTTTTGACGCGGTGAAAGTCACCGTTGATCTGCCTGATTTCTACGGTGGAAGCGTCGATGTCTTCTTTGGCGAGCCGATCATTCACGACTGGGGCAACTTTAATGAGTTCTTTGAAACCTCAAACCAACTCTATGGCGTCTATTCGACCTGGAAAGACGTCGAATTTGTAGATTTTATCGAGGCGTACTATCTGTTGCGCGTGAATGACGATGTGGATGATGAAGTCCATTCCATAGGTTCTCGCCTGGGCCGCGCCTATGACAGCGGTATTGATTGGGAAATCGAAATTGTCGGCCAGTTTGGCGATTTTGGCGGCCTCGACCATTCGGCCTTCGCCTCTCATGTTGAGATCGGCTATAGCCCAGAGATGGCGTGGGGCCCTCGCTTCGCGATTGCACACAATTACGCTACGGGTGATGACGACGCGGGCGACGGCGACCACGAAACCTTTGATAACCTGTTCCCGACAAACCACCTGCATTACGGCCAGATGGACCGCTTCTCGTGGCGCAACGGCCATAACATTGAACTCGAAGCCTCAGCCAGCCCCATCGAAACACTCAATGTCAAAAGTGAGTTTCACTTCTTTATTCTCGACGAAGCCGAAGATGACGCATGGTATAACGCGGGCGGCGGCGTGATTCGCGCGGGCGCGCCCGGGGCCGACTCCTACATCGGCGCTGAATTTGACCTGAGCCTGAACTATCAGGTATGCGACAACTTCGCCGTCGGCGGCGGATATTCACACTTCTTCGCGGGCGGCTTCATTGAAGACACCGGCGACGATGACGACGCCGACTGGGGATACATTCAGGCGACAGTAACGTTTTAGACGGACGAGAACCAGAAAACGGTTGACGGATTGCTGAAATTTGTTAAACCTTACTAAAAGGGTCATGTTTAACAAATTGGCAGAAAGAACTCCTAAATGAATAAAACAAAATGGGCCGTAGTTTCAGCGATTCTGATTGGAGTATTCTTGGGATTAAGTGGGTATACGTTCATCTATGGAGAAGGGTTCTCGTATTTCAGCAAAGACCCCGCCGCCTGTGTGAACTGCCACATTATGCAGCCGCAGTTTGATTCGTGGCAGAAAGCCAGCCATCACAACGTCGCCAGCTGTGTTGATTGCCACCTGCCGCATGATTTTGTCGGCAAGTGGATCGCCAAGGCTGAAAACGGCTATTGGCACTCAAAAGGATTTACCTTTCAAGACTTTCCTGAGCCGATCTTTATCCGGGAAAAGAACCTGAAAGTGCTGCATGAAAACTGCCTGTATTGCCACGAGGGATTGGTGCATGAGATCTTGCCAGGGCTTGTCTCTGATGAGACCGAAGTCAATTGCACTCATTGCCACCGCTCAGTTGGCCATGGCGAGACAGTCGGGCTAGGGAAATTTGAACCTGTAAAAAAGTAATTCTTATTCATAAAAGATCGGGGTTTGACCATGTCTATTTCAACCAAAGTCTACATAGCCATTATCGTGGTCGCATGTGGAGCCAGCGTGTTAGTCACAGCGCTGTTAATGAACATACTAGAACGCAAAAACGAAGCGGCGAACCGGTATGTCGAACTCGTCGAAGTCACCGAAGACGACACCGACCCGGCCAAGTGGGGCGTGAACTGGCCAAAACAATATGAATCATACCTGTTGACCTCCCAATCGACGCGCACCCGCTTTGGCGGGCACGGCGGCAGCGAAGCGCTGCCGGAACAGAAGATTGAACGCGACCCATGGCTAAAGCGCATGTTCTTAGGCTATGCGTTCTCCATCGATTACCGCGACCGCCGCGGCCACGCCTATATGTTAGAAGACCAAGAGACCACGTTGCGTCAAACCAAACCTCAATCTGGCTCCTGTCTTCACTGCCACGCGTCGGTCATGCCGCTCTATCGCGAATTGGGCGACGGCGACGAGATCGCTGGCTTTAAACAGACCCATCAATTGTCATACACAGAGATAAACAAAATGCTTCACGATAGCGGACACGCTCATCCGGTCAGTTGTGTGGATTGTCACGATCCCGACAACATGAAATTACGCGTAACCCGGCCCGCCTTCATTTTGGGGATACAAGAGTTAGCGAAGTCAGATTACCCATTGCCGCAGATGCCTTCGATTGAGCGATGGAGAGAAGGCGATCGAAGCGAAGAGTATGACCCCAATATGCTCTCGACACGGACCGAAATGCGCTCGTTCGTCTGCGGCCAATGCCACGTCGAGTATTATTGCTCCAGCGCGTTTCCGTTGGAGTTCCCCTGGAGCAAAGGCTTGAAAATGGAAAATCTGGAAGAACACTGGGATGAAACCACCATGCCCGGCGGTGGACGCTTCTTTGACTACCAACACAAAGAGAGCGGCGCTGAAATTTTAAAGGCGCAACACCCGGAATTTGAGTTGTGGGCGCAAGGCATCCATTCGCGCTCTGGCGTTTCGTGCGCTGACTGCCACATGCCTTATCAGCGAGACGGCGCCACAAAGGTGTCAGACCACTGGGTGAGAAGCCCGCTGCTCAATGTTAACCGCGCTTGTCAGACTTGCCATCATGTCGACGAAGATGAACTGTTGGCCCGGGTGGAATCAATTCAAGAAAAAAACTTTAACCTGCTTCAACGCGCCGGCGAGGCGTTGATGGACCAGTTAGACGCCATCCAGGCAGCGAAAGACAACAACGCGACTGATGAACAATTGAAAGAGGCGCTTGATCTGCAACGCAAAGCCCAATGGCGCCTGGATTATATCGCGGCGGAAAACTCAATGGGCTTCCACGCCCCCCAGGAAGCCGCACGAATTCTGGGCGAAGCCATTGATTACGCCCGCCAGGGCCAAGTGGCCGCCACTCAAATTCAGAATTAAATAGAAGCAAACAAAAATGAACGAAACCAACAACAGGAGAACAACATGTCTTGCTGCCAATGTAAACAAACAACACACGACACAGGCTGCACCGATCGCGATGTATACGATAAAGACCCCCAAACCGCTGCCTCATAAGACTGAGTAGTCTATGTCTCAAAAGGCGCCTTATGTAAGCCTATTGCGCTGGGCAATTCGGCTAGCGAGACCCAAAAACCGAACTCGTTACCTTGCGCGCGTTGTTTGTGACGGTTGCCAAGGGGTTAAGCAGGAAGCATTGTAATTTTTCAGGGGGACGCGTTGATTCGCATCCCCCTTTTTCTTAAAAAATTACCTTCAGGTAATTTTAATAGTTGACAAGCAGGTAATCTTAGCGTAAACTGCCATAACCAATGAGAGAGGATTGAGGCGTTGACGTTTAGCCAAACGAC
This sequence comes from uncultured bacterium, assembly GCA_964556895.1. Taxonomy (GTDB): domain Bacteria; phylum Hinthialibacterota; class Hinthialibacteria; order Hinthialibacterales; family Hinthialibacteraceae; genus Hinthialibacter. The sequence goes on from CAZKYC010000007.1 coordinate 82,421, forward strand.
TGGATACGCCATCATGGCGCTGAGTTGCCTTGACCCCGATGCCGAACGCTTAGTGCAGGAAAAAGAGATTTCCCAAGCGACCGGCATCAGTAAGTCGTATTTGTCGAAGATCATTCATAAACTTAGCCAAGCGGGAATTTTAAAAGGGAAGCGCGGATATAAAGGCGGGATCGTTTTTGCGAAGAAAGCAACAGAAATATCAATGATGAATGTTGTCGACGCTATCGATGGAAACGGCTGGCGCACGAAATGCCTGTTAGGCCTGACCACCTGTTCTTGCGACAAACCATGCCCCATTCATGAGTGTTGGAGCAAGCAACGGCCCAAAATTGAACGTGTGTTAAAGAAACTTACCTTTGACCGCGTGATCAAAGACAAAGACATCAATTGGACTTTATTATAAAAAATTCCGTTCATTCGGACACAACGCATCAGGAGGAAGAATATGTTTTGCTACCAATGTGAACAAACAGCACACGGCACAGGCTGCACCGATCGCGGCGTATGCGGCAAAGATCCGCAAACGTCTGCGATGCAGGATTTGCTTGTGTATGTGACCAAAGGCATCTCGATGTACGCCTATCGCGCCGGAGAGTTGGGCGCCCGCGACGAAGAGGTCGATGTTTTTGTGTTCCGCGCACTCTTCGTGACCGTGACCAACGTGAACTTTGATGCGCAGCGTATCGCCCGCTGGGTGAAAGACGCCGCTGATATGCGCGAAAAAGCCAAAGCGCTGTATGAAGACGCCTGTCAAAAAGCCGGCAAACAACCCGAAACCTTGGCTGGGCCAGCCGCTTGGAACTATGTTGACAATTTCGACGAACTCGTACGCCAAGGCGAACTGGTTTCGATCCGTTCGCGCGTCGAGTCTTTTGGCGACGATTTGGTTGGCTTACAGGAACTGTTGATCTACGGTCTCAAAGGCCTCGCCGCCTATGGAACCCACGCCCTCATTCTGGGCAAGAGCGACCCTGCGTTGTTTGCATTCACTCATGAGGCAATGGACTTTACGACAAAACCGAGCCCCACCATTGATGACTTGTTGGGCATGAACCTGCGCTGCGGCGAAATGTCAGTGAAGGTGTTGGCGCTGCTTGATTCAGCCAACACTGGCGCTTACGGCAACCCGACGCCGACCCCGGTCTTGATGGGACATAAAAAAGGCAAGGCCATTCTCGTGTCAGGCCATGACCTCAAAGACCTGGAAGAACTGCTCAAACAAACCGAAGGCAAGGGAATCAACATCTATACCCACGGCGAGATGTTGCCCGCCCACGGCTACCCCGAATTAAAGAAATACAAACACCTGGTCGGCCATTTTGGCGGCGCCTGGATGCGCCAGAAGAAAGAGTTTAAAGAATTTCCTGGCGCGATTCTAATGACCACCAACTGCATCATGGAGCCGCAGCCCGAATACAAAGACCAACTCTTTACCAGCGGCGTGGTCGGGTGGGACGGCATCCCTCACATTACCGACGGCGATTTTTCACAAGTCATCGCCGCCGCTGAGGCGGCCCCTGGGTTCACTGACGACAGCCCGGAAAAATTTCATTATGCCGGCTTTGGCCATCACGCGGTGTTAGGCCTCGCTGACAAGGTCATCGACGCGGTCAAACAGGGCGCCATCAAGCGCTTTGTGTTGATCGGCGGTTGCGACGGCGCTGAGCCGGGCCGCAACTATTACACCGAAATGGCCGAGACCATGCCCAAAGACTGGGTGGTGTTAACGCTGGGCTGCGGCAAGTTCCGCGTGGTCGATTGCGACATGGGCGACATCGGCGGCATCCCCCGCCTGCTCGACATGGGGCAGTGTAACGACGCCTACTCGGCAGTGCGCGTCGCGATGGCGTTGGCCGAAGCGTTTGAGACCGACATCAACAGCTTGCCATTGTCGCTGGTGGTGTCGTGGTATGAACAAAAGGCCGTATGTGTGTTGCTCGCCCTTCTTCACCTGGGCGTTAAGAACGTTCGCTTGGGGCCGAAACTGCCCGCGTTTGTCACTCCAGCGGTGTTGAACGTCTTGGTTGAGAAGTTCAACGTGATGCCGATTGGCGAAGTCGAAGCCGATCTCAAACACATGCAAGAAACCAATTGTTAACTCGTCTAGCCTCCCATGTAGAACGAAGGCCGCTTCAAACTTGAAGCGGCCTTTTTATAGTGGTTGCCAGAATTATGTGCGGATTGAGTTTGCGTAACGGTATCTATCGCTGTCCGCCGCGGCGGATTCGGGCGCGCTTTACGCACATTTTTTCACAAACGCTCTAGTTTGGTTTTCTATGGAAGAAGTCAGATGGGTCGAGCCGAATCGGCCCTAAGATCGACGCCATTATGAAACGTAAAAGGCAAGACTCGCCTGACGATTAATCTGTTTTTCCTTTATGATTCTAAAATCTGAAAACAAAAAAATGAGAGGTTGCTATGCGTCTTTCCTTCCTTCGCCAATGTCTCGCCATTTTCATTCTCACTGCTTGCTTCGCTTCATTCACAGCGAGCGCTCAGATCAGTCCGGTCGAACCGGTTCCGATGCAAAAACAAAAAATGTGGCAGGAAATGGAACTGGTGTTCTTCGCCCACTTTGGCGTCAACACCTTCACCGACCGCGAGTGGGGCGACGGCAGCGAAGACCCGCAAATCTTTAATCCAACTCAATTCGACGCAGAACAATGGGCGCGCGCTGTCAAAGCCGCTGGCGGAAAGTTAATCATCCTCACCTGCAAACATCACGACGGCTTCTGCCTGTGGCCCAGCAAGTATACGCAACATTCCGTCAAAAACAGCCCGTGGAAAAACGGTCAGGGCGACATCGTTGCAGAAGTGGCGGCGGCATGTGAAAAACACGGTCTCAAATTCGGCGTTTACTTGTCGCCCTGGGACCGCAACAATCCGGACTACGGCGACTCGCCGGTCTACAACCAATATTTCTTAGACCAACTGACCGAGTTGCTGACCAACTACGGCGCCATTGCGGAAGTGTGGTTCGACGGCGCCAACGGTGAAGGCCCCAACGGCAAACGTCAGGTCTATGACTTTCAGGCGTATTACTCGCTGATTCGAAAATTACAACCTCAGGCCTTAATCGCCATCATGGGGCCGGACGTGCGCTGGGTTGGTAATGAATCCGGCGTTGCGGCCGAAACCGAGTGGAGCGTCCGCGTCTCGACGCCCAAAGCGCTTAATGACCCTAAAGTTCAATTCAACGAGACCGTCGTCGCAGGCGATGTGACTTACCTGAAAGACGCAGGCAAAAACCGCGATGACATAGCGTTCAACCATCTTGCTGATTCTCCTGACCAAGGGCAAGCGCCGTTGATCTGGTATCCAGCCGAAACCGACGTCTCAATACGTCCCGGTTGGTTCTATCATGAAAAAGAAGATGAGCAAGTCAAAAGCATGGACCACCTGATTGATATTTATTATCAATCCATCGGGCGCAACACCGTCTTGCTGCTGAACATTCCGCCCGACCGCCGCGGCCTGTTCCATGAAAATGACGTGTGGCGCTTGATGCAATTTGGCGCGTACGTCAGAGAGACTTTTGCAACCAATCTCATTCAGAAAGCCTCCTATTCCTATCCAAGCAGTCAACACCAGGGCGATCATAATCCATCCCAATTGTTTGACGGGAACAACAACACCTATTGGGCGCCGAAAGAAGAACACGCATTCGCATCTCTGGAAATTGGCTTGAACAAACCACAAACCTTCGACGTAATTTTATTGCAGGAACCCATTTCGATGGGGCAGCGCATCGCCGAGTTTACCGTCGAAGCCAAGGTAGACGGCAAATGGAAAATTGTTGCGGAAGGAACAACCATCGGCTACAAGCGCTTGTTCCGCATTGAAGAAACCACCAGCGACGCTGTCCGCCTCACGGTCAAAAAATCGCGCGGCCTGCCGCTACTCAGTGAATTGGGTTTATACAAACAAGCGAAGTATTAAATAGAAATGGGGGTGGGCGAAACTCCTGGTGAGCCGCATTGAACCGATAGCGAACAACATTTTCGCGGCTCGTCGGGAGACTCGCCCTCCCCTTAAATCCGTTACGTTCTCCAAAGATCAAACACATCTTTTTTTCATACAATCCCGGCGAAAAATTAAACAACCTCTTCTTTGTTTCGGTCCCATTTGACTTCACGCTTCTCGCGCAGCGCCTTGACCGACATGACCAAAGTCGCCGCCTCGATGAAGGCTTCGTCTTCGTTGCATTGCGTTTTCTTGCGCGAACGAACGCAATTGAAGAAGTCTTCCATGTGGGTCGGGCGCTCGGTCTTGTCTGGATCAAACTCAAGCATAGGCTCGCCGCGTTTAAACTTGCCGTCGTCAAAGCCTTTGGCGAATTTGTTTGTCCCCGCGTCTGGATACACCCAGAAATGGCTCGCGGCCTGGGCGATGTTATTAAACCGTAAGACGCCGTGCTTGCCGTGAAACGTCGGCGTCACTCGCTGTTCGCTGGTATTCATACTGCACTCAAAGGTCACCTGGCGCTTGGCATGGTTGAAATTAAACACCGACGTCCAGGTGTCGGGCACGTCGCGTCCGTCGTTGTTAAACGCGTTCATGCCCATGGTGACGCATGAATCGGGGATGCCGTGTTTCAAGATGGCGTGAACAAAGTCAATTTCGTGTGAGAGCAGGTCGCCGGCGATTCCAGTGCCGTAATCCCAATAACAGCGCCAGTGCCAGAAGTGTTCTTCGATGAAGGGGCGCTTCTCAGCCGGGCCAAGCCAGCGGTCCCAATCAAGCTCTTGAATGACCTTTTTGGGGTCAGGCCGTTCATAATTATCATACCAGCCATACCAGCGCCAGAAGTTGGCGCCGACCGGGCGGTTTTCCATGCGCCCGGTTCTTACCATGGTCACTGGGCCGATGACGCCGTCTCGAATCAGTTCCGCCGCCTGGCGGCCTGACGCCAGCCCGCGGCTTTGGTGGCCGAGTTGCATGACGATTTTATGTTTCTTGACTGCCTCGCGCATCGCCTTGGCTTCGTCGATGGTGCGCGTCCAGCCTTTTTCGATATAGACGTCTTTGCCCGCCCGGGCGGCGTCGATCAACATAGGCGCGTGCCAATGGTCGGGGGCGGCGATCACCACCGCGTCGACGTTTTTGTCAGCCAGGAGGTCTTGATAATCGACATAGGTTTTGACGTTGGGGTTGTTGCTCTGGCGAACGCCTTTATCGATATGAGGTTGATAGACATCGCAGAGCGCGACCACTTTCACGCCCTCATTGCGCACCACCAGGCGGTTCAGCGTCCCGCCGCGCACGCCCAGGCCGATGCACCCCACGCCGATTTCATCATTGGCGGATGTTGCACGCCGCCCCGCCGCCCCAATCGCCGCCGCAGCGCCCGTTGTCGTTAAAAACGAACGGCGGGTGTTTATGTTGTTCTTATTCATCCCAGTCTCCTCTCCAATACAAAATGTCATCCCATAGAGTAAATGATTTTTTCGCAGATTATAAGCATATTTGTATAAAAGCGAGCCAAAGACATAACTGATTGAAAGCAACATGAAAAACCACAGAATTGATCGCTAAATTGCACTGACAACAATCTCACATTACGATATCATGTATGCGGTTACCCCAAGAGGGTTTATTCGTAAACATTGATAAAACGTGGAGGCGGCATCCATGGTCCGTACAGGATTGAATTTTGGGATTTTCGTATTGTTCGCGATGGCATTGGTGGTTTCAGCGAATGCACAGACGATCTCCTATTCCTTCGACGCTGACACCAGCGAAGAAAACCATATAGCCATTCAGGGCGCGGGGTTCGCCGCCGTTAACTTGGCGGATGTTTCTTTCGGCGCCATCCCGACCGACAATGCCTTCGAAAAAGCCACCGACGGCCGCGGCGCCATCATAACCGCCGAACCGGGCGAAGGCGTGATGTTGTTGTCGCAGCCTATCAACACCGCCAACGCCGCGATTGTGCGTTGCAGCGTTCGCACGGACCAACCGGGCGCGCAAGTGACCTTGGCCTCGCTTGGCCTCGACGACTCGCGCTTTCTCTCGACCAATTCGCCCAACAATACCAGTTTTTTTGTCGGCCAATACCGCCGCTTGACCACGTTTTTTATCCCGCCGGGTTTGGGCTTCCAGGCCATTCTTCAGATTGCGAACCAGACCTCACAAAACAACGTCACCGCCTACGTTGACAATTTTGAGATCATTCTGCTGGATCCCGAAAAGTTTTATAGCGCTCAGTTTCTCGACAGCGACGAGACCGACCCGGCGCCAATCGCTTATTCGGCCATCCCGCCGATAGTCGTCCCGCTTGAGCTCGCCGATGGAGACAAGCCGCTTGAACTGGCCTTTGTCCCGTCTGGCTCATTCACCATGGGCAGCCCCGAAAACGAAGACGGCCGCGATGACGACGAAAGCCCGCAACGCGCCGTTACCCTCTCAAAGCCGTTTTTCATGAGCAAATTTGAAGTGACCCAGGCCCAGTGGCAGGCCGTGATGGGAAGCAACCCCTCATCATTCAGCGGCGCCCCCAACCACCCGGTTGAGTCGATTTCATACGACGACGCGTTGGCCTTTATCGACCAACTCAACGCGCTGGGCATCGGCCGCTTTCGACTGCCCACCGAAGCCGAGTGGGAATATGCGGCCCGGGCGGAAACCACGACCCGCTACTCGTGGGGCGACGACCCCAGTCAAACTGAGATCGACGACCACGCCTGGTCTATCTCTAACTCAGGCGGCGCTCCC
>CAZKYC010000008.1:0-80841 GCA_964556895.1 uncultured bacterium
GGATTGTCTATTATTGAAAGGACGAATATCGTTTTTTGACCAAATCCCAGGTCATACAGCAAGGGAAGTACTCAAATATCGGAAGAACCATTTATTTTACCATTCTTGAATCGATGACTCTATTTCTCATTGATCTATCCAAGCGCAAAACTGATCTTCATCAAGAATATCCACGCCCAGTTTTTCAGCTTTGTCGCGTTTGGAGCCGGGGTTTTCGCCGCAGATGACGTAATCGGTGCTCTTACTGACAGAGCCTGTCACGCGCCCACCCCGTTCGCGTATCATTTCAGCCGCCTGGTTTCGGGTGTAGTGTTCAAGCGACCCGGTCAAAACCACCGTCTTGTCATGGAACGGCGAACCAGTAGTATCCGTCGACTCAGATAGTTCATTTTCAAAATTCAGACCAGCGCTTTCGAGGCGTTTAAGTTCTTCAATGTTGTGTTTTTGCTGAAAAAATTGATACACGCTCTCAGCCACGGTTGGGCCGACTTCATGGATGGCGGCGAGTTCATCTTCGCTCAAGTTGTTTAGATCCCACAGGTTGCTTCGTCCGCGCATTAACACTTCGGCCAAGTGGCTGCCGACATGGCGCACGCCGATGGCGAACAACAACCGGTCAGGCGGGCGTTGTTTGCTGCGCTCCAATCCGTCGATGACGTTTTGGGCTGACTTGCCTCCCATGCGCTCCAGGTTTGACAGCGCCTCTTTCTCAAGATGGTACAGGTCAGATAGACCGGTGATCAGTTTTTGGTCGCACAAGGCGTCAATCAACATCTCGCCGACGCCTTCGATATCCATTGCGCTGCGTTGTACGAAGTGTTCGACTCGTCGTTTTAACTGATCAGGGCAGTTGAGATTGATACAACGAAAGACCACCTCGTCGTCTTTGCTTTTTTGGATCGGATCGCCGCATGACGGGCATTTCATTTCTGGTTCATAGTCTTTTTGGGTCCCATCACGCTGGTCGGTCAATACACGAACCACTTTGGGGATGATTTTCCCGCCCTTTTGAATGACCACCCGGTCGCCGATTCGAATGTCTTTACGTTTGATTTCGTCGAAGTTATGCAGCGTCGCATGGCGAATGGTCGTACCCGCGAGCAAGACTGGCTCCAGTTTCGCCCGTGGGGTAATGGCGCCGGTGCGGCCTACGTTCAGGTCGATATCGAGCAGTTTGGTCTCGGCTTCTTGGGCGGAAAATTTATAGGCAATCGCCCAACGCGGAGTTTTTGAGGTGAAGCCCGCCTGTTCGCGATGACGAAGCAGGTTGGCTTTAATCACCAGGCCATCGACTTCAAAATCAAGGCTGTGGCGCTTTGCGTCCCACTCTTGAACGGCGTCAACCAAGCCGTCAATTTCTTGAATGACCGCCCAGCCGGGGACAAGATTCAATCCCCATGACTCGCACGCGCTCATAAATTCTGAATCTGTCTTGAATTCAGCGCCTTCAATTTCGCCGAGTGTGTGTACATACAAATCAAGCGGGCGTTTCTGAACGATGTTTGGGTCAAGCATCTTGAGCGTTCCCGCCGTCGCGTTGCGCGGGTTGGCGAAAGGCGCTTCGCCCGCCTCCTCACGCTCACGGTTCATACGGAGAAACCCGTTGTTGGGCAAGAAGATTTCTCCACGAATGTCTAGATATGTTGGCGCTCCGTTTAACGAATGTTTGAGAGATCGAATGGTTTTGACATTTTGAGTCACGTCATCCCCCTGTTTCCCGTCGCCGCGGGTCACTGCGCGTTCGAGAGTTCCATTTTGGTATATCAGCGAGATGGCGACTCCATCGACCTTGGGTTGAACGACATAATCAATGTCTTTGATTTCTAGCGTCTTTATCAAGCGTTTATGAAACTCACGCAGTTCTTCTTCAGAATAAGTATTGCGAATCGACAACATTGGCGTCTGGTGGGCGACGGTTTTAAACTCGCTGAGCGGTTCACCCCCAACCTGTTGGGTGGGAGAATCAGGCGAGACGTATTCGGGGTGTTTCTCTTCGAGCGCTTCCAGTTTCTTCATCAGCGCGTCAAAGTCTTGGTCGCTGATCTCAGGCTGGGCCTTGGTATAATAAAGATATTCGTGACGGCGAATATCGTCGCGCAGTTGTTCGATTTCTTTTTTGACACTCTTGGGCATACTCTTTGGACCCTTTCAACATCATCTGTGAAAGATTCTCGCTCAGAAACCAACCGCCAGCAAGAAGTGAAATTTCAATTTCTCTTTCAAATGAAGATTCGAAAGAATGAAGCATTTCAAACGCTTGATTCTTAATCATCGCTTATCTATAGTACATTGCATGTAAAGGGTTTAGGTATTGGTCTGCAAGACAATTGCAAACAAATTTTTTCAAAAACACCTGTATTTAACGGGTTTTTTTCGCTTTCATCGATTGAATTCATGAAGTCTTTCTGTTACGGGTTTATGGGCATTAGTAAAAGAAAATTACGCCCTGAAAAAAATTTTACAAAAAAAAGTATTGATATATAATATTAGGCAATGTAACATAGAACTATATACGCTATGGACATATCGTTTTTTTCTGTTTAAAATTGCCCAGGGTTGAACAAACGAAATAACCATTGTTGCCGTATGGATGCTTGACAATCTGTTACGGCAACATGGAGGTACGTCATGATCGGCGCATCGGGCAATGGAACCAGTGTCGTTTATCGGTTTGATGCTGCAATCAATGCATCAATCCATATCAACGGCACCCATGTTCCACCAATCGACGTTCAGGGACAAATCACAAACTTCAGCCTGAACATGTTGCATTTCGAATGCAATAGTAGGATCCCTATCCCAGCGCGAGGCAAATTGTTGTTTGTTTTAAAAGACAACGAGGAACCGATTGAGATTCCTGTCGACATCGTTTCGCGCGCGGAAATGAAAAAGGGGTTTTGGAGTTGGACGCGTTCTGAGAGTTTTGAGTTTCGCCTGGCGATTCGCTCAACCAACTATGAAGAAATGGAACGCTACCAGCGCCACATGCACCGCCTGATTTTTGGCGAAGCGCATGTTCAAGGCATCAATAACGGTCCAGGCTCCCCCCAAGACGACACCTGGTCATAACCCCTCTTTCCCTGTTCGTTTTAGAATTGACAAGAGGGGCAGAAGTGCGTCCCACGACCACCTAACACCATTTTTTGTATTTCGCCCTTACACTTCACACAGGGCAAGCCGTCGCGCCCATACACCCGGTGTTTGTGTTGGAACTCGCCAAACCGTCCATCGAGTTGCATGAAATCATTTGTGGTCGATCCGCCCGCTTGTATAGACTCGTTTAACACGTTTTTTAACGATTTTAATATCAAAACACTTTCTTGATCGCTGATGTCTCCCGCGGGGCGAGTGGGCAAGATATGAGCGCGAAACAGCCCTTCATCGACATAAATGTTGCCTAATCCAGCGATTCGGCGTTGATTAAGCAACAGGTTTTTGATGGGCGCCGACCGTCCGTGCAAAATTTGCTGGAATTGGTTGCGGCGAATGGTTAGAGCGTCCGGCCCCAGGGCCGACCATGCTTCAAAAGCGTCCAACTCGCCTGGCGCAAAAACCGCCGCAAAGCCAAAGCGCCGAGGGTCGCGCTGTCTAAGTTCGTTTTGCCCATCGCTTAAGCCAATTCGTAAATGAGTATGAGTTTCGACATTCGCCTTGATGGGGGCATGCAGAAAGCGTCCGCTCATGCCCAGGTGGTGCATCAGCGCATAGCCATTGTCTAACTCAATGACAAGAAATTTGCCTTTTCGGTTGGTTGACTTGATTCGGGCGCCTTTCAATTTAGGGGCGAGTCTAACACCTCGTTGAAAATAATCAGGCCGCAAGACCTTATAATAAACGATGGATTGACCGACGGCGAGGCGCTCAACCGCCAGACGCACGGTTTCGACTTCAGGCAACTCAGGCATTGGTGGGTATAAGTCCTTCCCTTTTCCTTGACACTCCATGGAAAGCAGCGAGAATGTTATAACACCCTATGATACAGCATAAAAACGCCTTTCGTATCCGCCATACCGCCGAGGATATCGAAGATCACTTTTGAGCAAGGGCCGACCAATATATGAGTTCGACCATACCCGTTTTTTCGGATGAGGCGCCGCAATCGACCGAGATTTCGGTGCAGCAGATTTGTTCGCCGGTTCAATCTGAACTGGATCTGACCAAGGCATTATACGAACAAACCATTCTCGCCACCGCTGAGCGCAATCTGTTAGAAAAACTGGTCAGCGGCGACGGACGTTTTTTTATTCCCGAACCGTTTCGCGTTTCAGTTGTTGATGCGATCGCCCAACATCTGCTCAAAGGCGAAGGTAAATGGGTGAGGGCGGCGATGGCGTTGTTGAGCGCCGGCTCATTTGGCAAACAAACCGAGGCCGCCAGACAAATCGCCACCGCTGTTGAGTTGATTCACCTGGCGACGTTGGTTCATGACGACATTATTGACGAAGCGCTGATCAGGCGCGGCGTTGAAACCACCTCTCACAATTGGGGCAACTCAATCGCGGTTCTGCTGGGCGACTTTTTGTTCTGCAAGGCGTTCAAACTACTTCTGGCTAGCGAGTGCGTCCCCGCGCAAACCATGCTAACCCATGCAACCGGCCAAATGTGTCTGGGAGAAATTTGCGAATTAGAATACTCGTACCATAACGGCGTCAATGAAGCCGATTATCTTGAAATGATCTCATGTAAGACTGCCTCTTTGATGGCGGCGGCCACCGCGTCAGGCGCCGAACTGGCCGGGCTGGACCCAACACTCGTCGAACACATGCACGGCTATGGGCATAGCATCGGCATGGCGTTTCAGATTACTGACGACGTTCTCGATTATACCTCTCATCTCTCCACGCTGGGCAAAGAACAAGGCGTCGACATTCGAAACGGCAAGGCGACGCTGCCGTTGATTCACGCCTTTGAGACCCAGAGCGATACAGCCCAGGCAATCTTAGACGGCGACGCCAGCGTAGAAGAAAAGCGCGAGTCCTTGCTCACGCTCATGACCGATTTGGGTTCAATAGAATACGCCTATTCGGTAGGCCGCAAATATGGCGATATGGCCTCTGAACATCTTGATGCAGTCGAACCAAACGTCGAGTCCGCCGAATGCATCCAATCGCTGCGGCTGCTCATCGACTTTATTCTTCGCCGGGATTGTTAAAACGCCCGGCTGGGGATTGTTCAACCAGTTCGCCAATGATTGTGGTCAACTGGTTCAACCCGTCTTTTTTTACCGCCGAAGTCGTCACCCACTGTTCACCCTCGCCAAACAACAACAACTTTTCTAAGCGTTTAATTTGTTGGTTGAGCGCGCCGCGTTTGAGTTTATCGGCCTTGGTGAAAACCGTAATTGGAACCAACCCGGTCGATAACACCCACTCTCTCATCTGAATGTCTTGTTTAGATGGGTCGTGTCGGCAGTCGATTAAATGAATGACTGACACCAACGGCCCGCGCTTGTATAAAAACTCAGATAGCGACTCGCCCCATTGGGCCTGTTCGCTTTTTGACACCTTGGCGTATCCATATCCAGGCAAGTCGACCAGATAGAAATTCATAGAGCCAGGCTCCACACGCAAGTTAAAATAATTGAGAGCGCGGGTTTTGCCGGGCGTGCTGGATGTCTTGGCGAGTGACTTGTGGTTGCACAGCGCGTTAATCAGGCTGGATTTTCCTACATTCGACCGCCCCGCCACCGCGATCTCAATTCGGTCGGCGGGAGGACAACACTTGATTGATGGCGCCGTGGTCACAAATGAGGCTTCTACAATACGATAGGGATTGTCTGATTTCATCGCAGGTATTGCACTTCACGTTCGAGTTGTATGTCAAATTTTTCTTTCACGCGTGACGCCATTTCATTCGCCAGTTGGTTGACGTCTTCACAAGTGGCGCCACCCAGGTTAATGATAATGTTGGCGTGTTTGTCGAAGACGCCAGCGTTACCGATTCGCATCCCCTTCACACCGGCTTCGTCCAGATATTTCCCGGCGGGCACGCGCCATCCGCCCGGTTCGGCGGGAGGCAGGTTCTTAAAAAACGAACCAGCAGACGGCTGGTCGACGCTTGGGTGTTTTATCTCGCGTTGGGCTTTAATTTTGTTAATAGTCTCTAGCAACTCATCGGCGGCGCCAGGCGAGAACGTCCCCATGTGAGCTTCAAGCAGGATGTCGCCGCGTTTTCGCGCTTCGCTGTTTCGGTAGGTGATTCCCAGCGCGTCGACCGGAAGCGTCTCAACTTCGCCGTTTTTCTTAAGCATCCGGGCGCTCAACACGAATTTGTGAACCAGGGCGCCAAACGCTCCCGCCCCGCCAACAATGGCGCCGCCGACTGAACCGGGAATGCCCGCCGCAAACGATAAGTCAGCCCAACCGCGGGCTGAAACGTCTTTCACAAACTGGTCGAGGTTGTAACCGCCTTCAACCGTGACAGTATGGTCTTCATTCCATGTGACAGACTGGGTTTTGTTGATGACGACCAGGCCTTCGATTCCAGCGTCGTCGATCAAGACGTTTGAACACCCCGCCAGAAACACGAACCGTATTCCCAGTTCGAGCGAAGCGCGATAGGCGTTAATCAATTGGTCTTGTGCGGTCGCTTCAATCAGAAAGCGGGCGGGGCCGCCAATTTGTAAGGTAGTGTAAGAGGCTAATGGAACCTGGGTTTTCAGGCCATCGCCAAGTATGTCGCGTAAGGATTGTTCGACTGATGTGATGCTGTTGGTCATTCTAAACTCAAGCGCAGCCAGGAGCCGTCATACTTATCCTGTTGGTCATAAAGCATCCCTTTGGGGGATTTTTTGATCTCTTCAACCAACGCAGTCAACTCATCTTGTTTGTCTTTAAAATCTCGAAACGCCAACTGAATGGCGCCCACCGCCGCTGAGGTCACCAGCAACGGCACCGGCAATCGTAGTTTGTTGGAATGAATGACCAAATACCCCGGGGCGTCATTTGGGCCATACAAAAAATCCTGTTTTGTGACTTCTAGCCGATACCGGTCTGATTCATTTTGAATCGAGTCATCCATGCGCAACGATTCGACCATGGTGGTGATCAACCCCAAATCAAATCCGCTATCTTTGATTTCCGCGCTCCATTTGTCAGGCATGGCTTTAACAAAGGCTTGAGCCAGTGAAACGGTCAATGTCGCGTGAGACACAATGGGTGAAACCGAACTAATCTCTTCAAACGAAACATGAAGCCGCGGCGTAGTGGTTTCTTGCGCCGCGGCGATGATAGTCGTTAGTGTAAGTATGAGAACAGAAAGCCAAGTGCGGACCATTGTCATCGCCTAAGTGTGAAGCATGTGGTTGAGGCCATTCATAGTATAGACGAAATTCGGCGCCGCGAATGGACTCAGGCCAAGTTCGCTTTTTCTATCATGATTGGCTTTAGCCGGCCAAAGACTTCTTCCGGCGTCCCTACACCATCAAATGAGAAGAGGTTGCCGTGTTGTTGGTAATATTCTTCTAACGGAAACGTCTTTTCTTTCCAAACGCGCATGCGCTCGCGAATCACCTCTTCATTGTCATCGGGGCGTTTTTCGGCGCCCTGCCCGCGCTTGAGAAGCCGCTCAACCAATAATGACTCGGGCACTTCAAGATTGAGCATCCCAACGAAATGCAGGCTTAAATCCGATAACAGATCATCCATCATTTCGGCCTGGCCGACCGTACGCGGAAACCCGTCTAATAAAACGCCTTTGGGGCCGTCAGCGTCACGCAACACATCTTGTAATTCATCATGAACAAAGACTTTGATCATTTCGTCTGGGACGAGTTCACCGCGTTGCATCAGGTCTTGGGCTGCTTTGGCGTTTTCATCACCGCGGGCGAGGGCATGGCGAAAGACGTCGCCGGAACTGACATGCAGGAATCCCAATTCAGACTTAATGTATTCCGCCTGGGTGCCTTTGCCGCACCCTGGAGGGCCAAGGATGGAGACTGTCGGAATGGATTGGGAATTCATTGGTGGTTGTCCTTTCGTTGAATCATGGTGTCGATAGATGAAACTATATGTTTCAATGAATAATTGATATTTTCTGTCAATAAGACTACTCATTGTAAGAATTTGGGCCAGTTTTCAAAGGGATTCAAGCATTTTTTTTATCTTCCATACAAAAACCTTCGATGGCGCATTGGTTCAAGATACAGTAAGATTGAATTTCAATATTATGAATGACAAACAAGACCACCAATTTTCGTATTTTGGTTCGGCTGAAGGCCGGGCGATGTTGCTGTCACTGTCGATGGCGGTCATCATTATATATATCAAAGGCGCCGCGTATTTTCTCTCTGGTTCGTTGGCGATCTTTTCTGATTTTATCGAGTCGGCGGTTCAGCTGCCTGTTATCATATTCGCCGCTTATTCGCTTTCGCTGAAACATCGGCCTCCCGACGAAAACCATTTGTATGGGCATGGAAAAATTCAATTCGTTTCCGCCGCGCTTGAAGGCGGTCTCGTAATCGCGGCGGCGATGTTAATCTGGTATGAGACCGGGATTGCCGTCGCACATGGCTACACACTCGACGACATTGAAAGCGCCGCCTTGTTTTCAATTCTCGCGGCGGCGTTAAGCGGGTTTGTGGGCTGGTATTTGGTTCGCACCGGAACACGCGTCAACTCGATCATTCTCATCGCAGACGGCAAGCACATACTCTCTGACTTTATTACCACCACCGCGACTTTAACAGGAGCCATTCTCGCCTGGCTGACTGGATGGATGCTATTAGACACCCTGGCGGCGATCATAGCGGGCGGGTATATTCTGGCAGTCGGGTTAAAATTGGTTCGCCAATCGGTCGGAGGCCTGCTAGACGAGGCTGACTCAGACGTTGACCAAATTGTCCGTAAGGTTCTTCGTGAAGAATCAAGAGAGCATAGTTGGGATTACCACGCGCTGAGACACCGCTCTGAAGGCGACAAACATTGGGTTGAATTGCATCTGGTTTTTAGCCCTGACGTCTCGCTAGAAGAGGCCCACGATGAGGCAAGCCATTTAGAAGATGAACTTCGACAGGCGTTAGCCAAACCCGTCACTGTCACAACTCATCTTGAGCCAGAAGGCAAAGAATCTGACAACGATCCACACGCTGTAATTCCGGAGGCCCCAAAATGACGACTGAAACCAAACGCTTTATGGTTCGCTATCAAGAAGACGTTGAAACCGAAAAGAGTACATGCGGCTGGCGCAAGCGCCTCATCTCTCGTGAAGATGAAACGCCCGCATACCTTCACACCGTCCACATCAACGGCTCGAAGGCCCACTATCACAAACGCGCCACCGAATTTTATTATGTCATAGATGGAGAAGGCGCCATCACATTGGATGGAGCCTCGTTTCCATTAAAAAAGGGAATGTTGATTAAAATTGACCCTGGTTGCGTCCACTCATCCGAAGGCGACCATGAGGTGTTGGTGATTGGCATCCCAGACATCGCCGAAGACGACATCTTTTTTGAATGAGGGGTTAACTAAAATCCCCACGGGTTTTCGCGAAAGTATTTGTCGTAATTTTTTTCTCCATCGCTGTTATTGGTATCACGAAATTTCCAGACATACCACATGTCACCATTGCTCGCGACTCCATTGCTTGGACTATAAGCAACAGCGAGAAGATCAGGATGCCAGTCACCGCTATCGAAGTCTGGGCCAGCGGCGGCTAATAATCCAAACACCCCATTTGGTGAATTCGCACAACCCCAGTCTTCATACGAATAATAAACTCCATTACCAAATGGGTCTGTTGGTATTGATCCTGTATAGTTAATCGGAGTGGTAAGCGGCAAGTAGATTTGACCATTAAAATGGTTATCCCCTTTCAGTACGGCCAAGCCTGCATGAGATGGTTTTTTTCCTATAAATGGCCCTTCAAAACAGCATTCTTCTTCGCCATTACAATCATTGCCGTCGATTAGCCACATGTTCGTATCAAGATTTCGAATGCGAACCACATCGCGTAGCATACGAATATCAGACTGTGAGCGGGCTACCTTGGCGCGAATTTGTGCGTTTAAAAAGTTTGGGACTGCGATAGCGGCGAGTATCCCAATAATGGCGACAACAATCAATAGTTCAATCAATGTAAAACCGCGGTTTTTCATTTCATCCTCACTTTATTCAAGTTACACTTTTTTTAAGGGGAATTACATGGTGAAATTAAATAATAAACGTCTTAAGTTAGACTCACATTACAAAAAATCAAAATGAATTACTACTATTTTTGTATACTTTTTCGAATCCAATTGGCATAATACCTGCACATCACCTTACTACCAGTACCTTTTTTGATATGAGGAGCGGTAAAATGGGTGATTCTTATTATCCGATTGGGCAAAAAATTCCTAGCGGGACTTTTGGAGCCTATGCTTCGCGGTCTTCCCGCCCGGCGGTCAGCCAGACGAATGCGTCATTTCAGGCCGTGTTAAGCCAGCAACAACAACAGCCATTTTTGGGGCGCAGCGACTCTCCGATCGCGTCAAACTCGACCCCAATCGCCAGCGCATTGCCGCCGCAATTCACTGAAGAAACGCTAGCGTTGATGCAGAACATGCCTCATCGCTTAAATCCCGCTCAGGCGCATGACAAGATTCTTCAGAACTACCAAGAATATCAACAGATGAAAGCGGCGAAATCTGACGCTCCACCGCAGACAACAGAGCCGCAGGTCATGGCCAGCGGCAATGCGGCGGCGTTCAACGCAGCACTGGGCCAGTCATTCTCATCCGCCCCGATTGAGTCGTCTCCGCTGCCAGCAGAGCCCGTGTATTCTCAGCCTGTCCAACAAAGCCAGTTGGAACCTGTGATTGAGCCGATGCAGACGAATAATCCATTGTTAGCGCCGCAACCCACGACAAACTCTCGTAGTTTATGGTCAGACGATTCGGCGCATGGCGTTCAAACACAATCAAAAGCGCCCGCAACACCTGCCTCATCCAAGGGAATTGGCGAGTCATTCTTTGGGTTCTTTAAGAATGTGGCGAGTTTTGCGACTTTAGGCTTTTATCGCCCCAACAATGAGCCCGCGCCAACGGGGATGATGAGAGCGGCGTATCCATTCAAAAAACTATTGTGGGACGCGCCCAAGTCATTGATAGTCGACACGCCTACTAGCATCGCCAACCGCATATCCGACAGCATGAGCGCAAAGCAACCCGACCAACCGCAACTTGCGCAACCGACAGAACCAAGCAGCCGACCAAGCCGCCGCTTTGCGTCATCAAAACCGTGGATGCACGCGCGGGTATAGAATGTTGTCGTTATCCGAAAGTTTTATTAGAAGCCATTTCAAAAATTAAGGCTCATCCGAGATTTGGATACTTTCTCTCAAATTGAATCAAAATTTCCTGACAGGATCTCAAGGATGATTTTTTTCGTTGTATTTGGCATGGGTACAACTCTGAGAGCGCCTGTGCTTTTTCTATCTCATCCTCTTATGATAAACTAGTGAATCATTGAAGGAGAAGAAAGCCAACATGAAATCACTGACCGAATATTTATATTTCAGCACCCAAAAACGGCGGGACTATATCAACATCACTCAAACGGTTTCTGATCTCGTGAAGAAAAGCGGCGTACAAGAAGGCTTTGTCATGGTGTCGGCCATGCACATCACTGCGTCGGTGTATGTGAACGACGCCGAAAGTGGACTCATCGAAGACATTGATGAATGGCTGGAGAAACTTGCCCCGTTCGCTGACTATCGCCATCACCGCACCGGCGAAGACAACGGCGACGCCCATCTGAAAAGCCTGCTGATGCATCACCAGGTATTAGCGCCCATCACCGAAGGCAAACTCGACTTTGGCCCCTGGCAGCAGATTTATTACGCCGAGTTTGACGGCCGCCGCCGCAAGCGGGTGATCGTCAAAGTCATCGGCGAATAATCATTCCCTGCCCAACAGGCCTCTTAAACGGTAGTACGAGTATTTGATATACTCGTTTTGTACGTCGAGGATTCCCTCAACATCGGTCCACCAGTTTTCGGCGTCAATGGCTGGCTGTGGCGCCGGCGCAACTTGGATCTGAATGTCTGTATCCACCAGCGACCGTTCGAGCGTCCAATGGGCGCGGCTTGACTGAAAGTAACCAGTGACAACAATAGCGGACTGTTTTGTGTTGGCTGTCATCCATTCTTTGAGTAATAGTGTCTCTTCATAGGTGCTAAACACCGGCCGTTTTGTCCACTCGACAACAGCGGTGGGAATTTGATGAAACCCAAACACGGCATCGACTAAGCGGCGTTCCATTGAGAGGATATCTCGGTACGGCGTCCCTTCAGGAAGGCTTTGTGGAACCATCACCAAAATTCGCGGCGCCAAATTCTCACGAAACAACCTCGCCGCGTGGTCGGCCCGCAGGGTTTCTCCGCCCCCCAAAACAACAATCACATCTGCGGGTTTCAATTCGGTTTGAGAAACCAGGTTTTGACCCACCGAGATTAATATCGGGCGACGAAAAACAAATAACACACACATGACGAGAACTAAACAGATGGCGCCCCACAATAAGACAGCAAACCGCGACCCATTGAAGCTTTGGCCTGTTGCCTTGCGGTACCAAGCAAACGGGGGGAGAGGGACGCGGTAGCGTCCGCGCCCAGTCGATTTTAATGGTTTTGGTAGTTGCAACCGCGCATTCATCATTCAGCCATTCAGATACAAAACCAATCTATGAATTCAAAAAAGCGATGTGAAATTGACCAAACCATCGCCAACGACGATAGGCGATGTTCAGCGCGAAACCAGAATGGGGTTGGTTTTCAACGCGGCCAAGCTGATAATGAATTGGTGCAGCGCCTTGTTGTTACTAACTTTATTATAACGGAATTACGCTAAAGACGACATGAAAAATTACCCAACCAAAGAAAACCAGAATTCTACGAAAAGCGCGTTTGAAACCGCCACTCAATTTTGTTCAGAAAAACGCCCGTATATTTGTTTGCTTGTCTTATGCGGCGTGCTGTATTTCACTTGGCTCAACGCCGAACCGCTACGCATCCATATCGAAGCCAACCGTGTGCTTGCTTCGTGGGAAATGCAGAAAAGCGGCGACTGGGTGGCGCCAACGTTAAACGGCGAAACCTACCTCGCCAAGCCGCCTCTTCAATATTGGATCATCTGTCTGATGTCGCTGCCCTTTGGCGAGGTGACAATTTTTATTTCACGATTGCTGTCAGCGTTGAGTGTTCTCTTTACGCTATTCTTACTGTTTCATTGGGCGAAGCCCCAACTCAGCGCGCGCATCGCGTTTTTCGCTTGCGTTATCTTCGCCATGTCTCCACTCATATTTGAGAAAGGCCCGCGCGCCGAGCTCGAAGCGCCGCTTACTCTCGCTGCGGCGATGTCGGTTTTTTGTCTGTGGAAATCATCACAGGCGTCTTCGTTGATTGCCTGGACGATTGGCTCAGGGGTTGCGTTAGGGTGTTCTGTCTTGATTAAAGGCCCCGTGCCCTGGCTGGTGTATTTGACGGCTTGGCTTGGGCTTATGTATGGATGCCGCAATCGCAGGCGAGTCGCGCTATCTGGCCTTGTCGCGATCATCATTTCTGTTTTATGCCTGGCGCCGTGGGCGCTGGCGCTGTTGGCGCGGTTTGGCTGGGAGCAACTTCGCGAAGTCTTATGGTGGGAAATCTTTGAGCGCACAGTCAGCGAGCGCGAGATCATTCAAGAACCGTTTTGGTATTACCTCAAATCCCTTGCCATGGGCCTGGCGCCGTGGAGCCTGCTGGCGCCTGGGTTGTATTTCTTGCCCTGGAAATCTAACCAACACCGCTTGTTTCTGTCTCTCATGGTTGGCTGGGCGATTGGCTCCGCACTTGTTTTCAGTTTCTTTTCCGGCAAGGAAACCCGCTACCTGATCTCCACCTACCCCGCCTGGGCGCTGCTCTTGGCGTGGGGATGGTCGGGCATGCCGCGCGAAGGGTTGCCGAACGCCTATCGCAACACCCTGCAGTTCGCCAGCCAGTGGATGCTGCCCATCATCGTGTATGTCGGAACGATTGTCGTATTCAACATATTCACTCCAGCGACGACCTACGCCATCGGCTATCTATTTTATGGTTTGTTAATTATTGGCGTGATGAACATCAGCCTTGCGGCCCGCCGAAACCAACCTCAATGGTTATTGTTTGCGGTCTTGATTACGCTGATTGGCATCAAAGGCTTCTGGAGTGAAACCAACATGAAAAAACGCCAGATCAATTATCCTTTTCAGCAAATGGGTCGTGAAATCGCCGAATATCTCAACGAGGGCGAACCGCTGGTCAGCGTCGGCATCTATCGCGCCTTTGTTCAGTATCCGGTCAAGCATCCATTTCAGCATGTGAGTACCTGGGAAGAATTTGAAGAACTCGAACAAGAAGAAAAAATTAAAAGTCGTTATCTATTAGTCACCCAAAAAGCCATTCCACTTTCTGCTGTACATGACTATCCACTCATGAACCGTTGGCGGACCAAACACAACGAATTTCTCTTGTTTAAGATCGACGGAACGATTGAGCCTTAGACTTGGGATGACGTGAACTTCAGGTTGATCCCTCCAAGCGATACAGAACTTCATACCTTTGGCGGTAATCGCCCCCCTTGTATAAGGGGGGACGGCGCGTCAGCGCCTGGGGTATCTATTCTTTGTCAGAATCAGGATGGCCCGGATTTTCTGGATGAGCAGTATTCACACTCCCCTATCCTGAATATCCTTTCACCCCATCCGCCTCGGCGGACTCTCCCTCTGGGAGAGGGGGCAAACAGCGCGATTATTTTTCCAAACACTCACAAAGAAAAATTCCCCCAGAGCGATCGCCCTGGGGGAATGTAATTTTAAGACAGAACTAACTTAGATTCTGTTTAGTACAACGCCCAATCGACAACTGGAGTACCGCTATCGGCTGGCAATGCCCAGATGTCATACAGGTTGAAGCCTGGGTTGCTTGCGCTTCTTGGTGGGTCAGCCAGTTCCAATGTAACGGAAACAAGAACTTTGTCAGGATTGACCGGCGCCTTGTCTTCATTGACGGACGGGTCATTGGAATTTTGAAAACCACTGGTGCCGCCGCCAAGACGATCCATCCCATCGATCAACTGACGGACGTCAGCGAACTGCCACGAACTGTCAGATGGGTCACGGAACCAGTCGTCGGCGTGAAGCGCAGTCTCTTCTGAGGAGCCATCTTCAAAGTTGAGTGTAGTGATTAACTCACCAAACCCATTACCAACGGTGGCTGACATTCGCAGTTCTCTGTAGTTGCCTGGAGGAACCACATCAAACGTGAATGGGCCTTTTTGGGTGTCATTCAACATAAACTTGACAGAATTCTTGAGTCCCTGTTCAAGTTCCTGGTTGTTGTAAGGGCCAAAGACGTGACCGTTCAAACCGCTCATACGGTCTGGCGGCAAACCCTGAGCAACATTTCCATCATAGATATACCCCGCTACGACGAGGTAGTGGTCGTTGCCATTGTCGTGGCCAAAACCAGGTTCGCCTGTTTTAGCGTCGACAATATTATCGAGAGCAATAACGTCCCAAACCGGGATAGCCGGATCGCGATTTGGATCATTGAAGGTCAAGTCAACGCGGCCAGCGCCAGCGGGCGGCAGTGCGGCGTCTGAACTGATCCAGATATTGTCGAAGAACGATGAACCGGCGGCGCCGCCGCGGCGTAAGCGAAGTTCGGCGATATCTAAGATATCATCGTTACCCGGGCCGCCAGCATCAAAGGTGTCGAGGCGGTCGGTTTCATCCGGGTTAATCCAGAGGTAGACGCTGTCATTCTGACCAGGAGTCGGGTCCATATCAATGCGAACCAGGTAGTGGTTAGGCACGGTATAATCGGTATCAGTCAGACTGTCGACACCAGGTAAGTTGCCGATGCCACTGAATGCTGAGTTCCACGGTTTACCAATAAAGCTCGACTCGCCGCCTTCTGAATCGTAAAGAGTCATACCAGACCAATGTTCAGTCGCTGGCCCTGTTTCTTGATAGACGAACGAGATCCAGATATCGCCAGAATCTTCAGGCGCTTCTAACAAACGTCCGACGCCATCACTGGCATCACCTGTAATTTCGACCGAAAAACCACCCGGGTTAAACTCTGGATCCGGTTGATTGATAACAAGGCCGGCTTCAATTACGTTCTCGGACAGTGCGCTGGGAGAATTGTCACCAGAAGCGGCCCAATCGCTGCCCCAACCGAGACCATCATTGGCAGCAAGGGCATCGAGAGCGGTACCCGCTTCTTCCGCTGGGTATGAAAATGTTTCAAAAGTATTGAAGGAACGGAAGGCAATACCCACATTTTGGAAGAAACCGGTGGCAATTTGACCATCTTCGTGTGAAGTGACTGCCATACCAACATATACAGGATCTTGCATATCAGGAACAACGTGAGTCTGATGAAGAACTTCTTCGCCTGTTTCTGCTGATATATAGAAATAGTTAAAGGTGTTGCCACGGCGTTCCAATGCAATCGTGTACGTGACGCCTTCACCAAAGAAATCTGGCAATTGATCGGCTGGAACAATCGTCTCATCGCCGCCCGAAGCGGCTTCAGCGTCTTGTTCATCACGCCACTGCGGCATGAAGTCTAAATTTGAACGCAACATGGCAAAGGCAAATGCCGAACCCGGGGTCAGGTTATTACGAACCATGAGGCCCGCTTTCGCCCAATCTGAAGCCCCCGGCCCATTATCCAAATCGACGCGGCCGAAAACCTTGAAGTCGCCTTCTACTTCCATATACACATAATGAAATTCGTCAGCGGTTCCCCAAATATCGGCGCCGCTGGCTTTGACCTCATACTCAAAAATCGCCGCGCCAAAATCACCGGAACCATCACCAACATCAATCGCTTGGGCTGAGCCGGCGGCGCCAACATCGCCGATATCGGCGCTGGCATCGAACGCGCCTACTTGGGCGAAAGCCGGGGATGCAATCAATACTGCGAGAGTTACAATAAAACTAGTTTTAATCAGACTCATAAAAAACCTCCCAATGTGGTTTTCCACATTCATTTCAGTGAACAATCAACTTGGATGATGTCTTAGGAATAGATTGACCGATTGCCTAATCGAAGGAGAAAAATCAAACTCAATGAAAAACAATCAGAAATAAACAGCGACTCATCCTACCCAATGAAACAGAAAAGGCATTAACTCTTTCCGATAGCCATCACCTCCCTGAAACAAATTTCAAAACAATACAAGAACCGAATCAAAAATAGAGTACTATGTTAAACGAAGAAGGCCAATGAAGTCAAGGAAATAATTTTCTTAACACTTGTATTTATAATGCTTCCTACAAAAAAGCCGATGAGGTTTTTCCCACAATGATACCATTATGTAAATTTAGTGTATTTATTTATTATTAAAAACATAATAAAAGCATAAAACTCCCTTGACCTTTCTCAATAAATTCAGTAAGTTTTGATTATTAACTTAATTGGATTGCTTTATCTTTTTCAGTTTTCTCACCAGTTCCAATTTCTAATTTCTGTTTTTTTTAACCGCGAAGGGGGGGGGTGGAACCCAAACCATTTTCTAATCAACCAATTTGTATCTCAATTTAGAAACACATCTAAACCATTTTGACAATCTATTTCTATCTATGGAGGCAAGATTCTTATGAAACAAGTATTGATGGCTTTATCAGCAGTATTGGTCGTCTCATCTGTTGCCACTGCGCAACACTACGCGCTCGGCCCTGACTGGGTCGCTGGCGAAGGCGTTTACACCATCGTTGACGATGACGGCAACCGCATTTTGGTTGGAGCCGCCGCCAACGGCGCTGACCCCAAACACGCGTGGGTCAACCAACAGTTCGGCAATTCGTACACCGTCAAATGCGACATCCGTATGGAAACATGGGATGACGCCGAAGACCTCAGCCGCGCCGGCATTGCGGTCCAGATCAACCCTGACGGAACTGCCGCCGACGGTGGCGGCGACCGTGGAATCAACCTGTTGCTCCACGACACACTCGGTAATGTCGAGTTTCTCAGCGACCTTCGTGGTTGGGGAACAGACACGGCGTTTGAATGGGCAACCGATGTTTGGTACACCATGGAATTGTCGGTCGACAACGGCGTTGTCAATGGCAGTATCATGACAACTGACGGCTCAGACACAGTCACCTTGGCCGAATGGTCAGGCTTCCCCGGCGCTGATGACCGCGTTGACGGCTTCCCTGGCGTGACCGCCAGCACACGCGCTGGCTTGTCAACTTCATTCGACAACTTTGAAGTCATCGTCGACGGCAACGTCGTCTTTTCAGATGACTTTGAAGGCACCGCCCCCGTCAAAAGCACAGTTGGCTTGAGCGCTGACTGGGTCGGCGGTGAAGGCTTTTATGTCGTTGACGAAGGCGTATTGGTCAGCATCGCCACCAATGGCGCTGACCCCAAACACGCCTGGGTCGATCAACAATTCGGCAACTCGTATACCGTTAAAGCTGACATCCGTATGGAAACATGGGATGACGCCGAAGACCTCAGCCGCGCCGGCATTGCGGTCCAGATCAACCCTGACGGAACTGCCGCCGACGGTGGCGGCGACCGTGGAATCAACCTGTTGCTCCACGACACACTCGGTAATGTCGAGTTTCTCAGCGACCTTCGTGGTTGGGGAACAGACACGGCGTTTGAATGGGCAACCGATGTTTGGTACACCATGGAATTGTCGGTCGACAACGGCGTTGTCAATGGCAGTATCATGACAACTGACGGCTCAGACACAGTCACCTTGGCCGAATGGTCAGGCTTCCCCGGCGCTGATGACCGCGTTAATGGCTTCCCTGGCGTCACCGGCAGCACACGCGCCGGCTTGATCGCTTCCTTCGACAACTTTGAAGTTATCGTTGGCGGCGAGACCGTCTTTAGCGACGACTTTGAAGTGTTTGTGTCGGAATCAGAAGGCTGGAGTTTGTATAAGTAATCGGAGTTTCGATTGAGAGGTAAAACGGCGGTTGGATATCCAACCGCCGTTTTTTTGTTATTAACTTGTAAGGTTACTTCACTTCTTCAATTCTTAAATCATCGATATAAATCGGTTTGCTTGAGTAGGGCGTCGCCCAAGCGGTGGGGCGGCCTGAGATGGGCTCGTCTTTGGCGGTGTATTCAATCAGCCAATTCTCAGGCTCTTTGTCGCTGACTTTCCAGGCTTTTCCCTGGACAATCCAGTTGTCTTCGGACGTCTTAACGATTTGAAGCATGATGTGCGCCCACTCGCCTGATGTCCATTTGTATGGCGCCTTGGCTGCCACGTCGTCGCCGAGATACAGTTCGAGCGATCGCGAGGCTTGGTTTATACGCAGTTTGTATCCCATCACGCCGCAAAGGCCGACGCCAAACCGCGGGTAACGGCGTTTGACGTTCTCGCTCAAAAACTTCGCCGAAACGCGAATGTTTTCGAATTTGGTCGGCCCAAACAAAAAGCCCATTGTGTTGAGCGGCTGACCTGGAAGCGTTAATACCTTGTTCCCGTCTTTAGGCTCGACTTGAAAATCGCCTTCGAGCACGAGAAAGTCCATCGGGTAGTAGCCGTCGTCTTCTTTTTCAAAATCCATCGAATAGAGCGCGCCGTCATCGGGTTTGGTTTCTTCCGCCATTGTTGGCGCCAAGAAAAGCAAAGATAAACTGAAAACCGAAATCCACTTCATTATTGATTACTCCTTCGGTAAAGATTATTCATTTCGTAATGCGTTCAAGAAGGGGCCTTTCATCGCGATTCGCGCCGCCGCCGCCGTGAAGAAAAACCCGCATATCAATAATGCAATCACGGTTAACACGATCGCCCCAATAGGCGCGCCGCTACTTGCATTGCCCAGGCTTGGCGTCGCGGCGGTGAAGCCTGCGACAGCGCCGATGACCAAACCGAACACTAATAAGGCGGCGTGCTCATAGATGAGAATCATCCTGACTGATTGCGTGTTAAACCCAATCGCTTGCAGCAGCGCGAGTTCGCTTCGGCGCTCTAAGACGTTACGCAATACGACGACGCCCAGCCCGGCGCTGCCGAGCAATAGCCCTAAAGCGCCGAGTGCGAGAAAGATGCTCAGATAGGTCTGTTCGACTGAGTTGAAGGCGGCGAGACGTTCAACCGTGTCAATCGCTTCGATTCCAAGGTCTTGAAGAAAGTCATTGAGACTATCAGCGTATTGGTTTCTCTGTTCAAACGGCGCGTCAATGAGCATGGCGCGATACCCGGTTTCAAGCGGGAACTGGTTTAGAAACCTGTCTTCAGCGATGATAAGGCTGCCTTGTAAGATTGAGCGGTCTAAGGCCGCGATGAGCCTGACTTCGAAGGTTTCACTACCGTTGACGTAGGTTAGCGTGTCGCCCAGCGAGAGCCCTAAGGCCCACATCATCGAGTTTTGATCAACAATAGCAGGCACAGCGCCGTCTTCAAATTTGTGATTGAGCAGGTCCCAGGCGGGGCCTGTGGTTGAGACGCCGTCTAACACACTGGCGAAGCGAAATGCTTCCCGGCCTGAAAGTTGGGCAGGGTTCACCCCCAACAAGCGCGGCGTTTGCGCCCGGTTGAGGTTAAGGCAGCTGGCGTCGTCGCCTTCGCGCACCCGCATGGCCACCACTCTCATGTCGGGGACGTCTTCGCGAGTGAGGGCGTATTCATTGAGGCCTGACTCGAGATTGAGATCATGTAACAGCGGGATGGCGGTTTCGGCGTAGACCGCAAACCCGCCTGTCCCCGAATCGCGCTGGTCTGCCCCTTGAAGTGGGTCCTGTCGATTGGCGCCAACAGCGATGACCAGAAATGACCCACAGGCGAGCAGTGCGCCTACCGCCAGACTGCGGCCCGGGCGGCGGCTGGCGCCGCGCAAGGCGAATTTCATCATGGACGGGCTGTGGTCTGAGGCGGCATGAGCTTTCGAATTCAGCCAGACGCGCATCGCCGCCAGCCCGCCAATGAGCATCAAGGCGCCGACGCCAAAGAACACGCCTGCGGCTTGGGTGGATGACTCGGTTTCAGCGCCGAACATTATCACGAATGCGCCGAGAAAACTGACAACCGCGATAACGATTGACACCCAACCTTGTTTGTGTGAGGTCGCCTCTGAAGCGCCTGCGTCTAACCCCGCATGCAGCAATTCTCGTGCAGGCGTCTGGGCTTGTTTTCTAACGGCGAAATGAATCGCGAACATTGAAACAAACCAGCTGGCGATTAAGCCAGAAATAACCACACCTGGTTTGATATGGAGTTGGACTTCGGCGGAAGCGACCGCACCGCTCCAAATAGATGAAAGCCCCCACAGGACGGCGTTTGTGTAAATGATTGCAATCAGCAGGCCGAGCAGGCTGCCGACGATAGAAAAGAGAAGCCCTTCGACTAAATAAAAGCGCCTGATCTGGCTAGGCCGCAACCCTATTGCCAACAAGACGCCCGTCTCACGCCCGCGTTGTTCAATGGCAAATGTAAACAACAACGCCATTAACAACAAGGCGGCGATGATCAAAAAGATACTCAGCCCGATGAATAATCCGCTAAAGTCCATCGCCTGTCGGCTGGCATTGAGGGCCGCCTGGCGCAGGGGTTGAAAGACAAACCCAAACTGCATCGGGTTTAACGCCTCTCGAAGCGCGGCTTCGAGTGATTGGGCGTCGAATTCGTCTTTGGAAACGCGGATCGCCGTCAACGCGCCAAAACGGTTAGACCACATCTCTTGGCCGTCTTGTAGCGTAATGACCGCCTTAGGGGCGCCGCCGTACTCGTCCCAATAGGTTTCGTCTTTGTCGCGAATGGCGTCTAGATTGATAATGAAGCCCGGGTCCCAATCACGGCAGTTCTCTTGGTCGGCCAGGCCGGGAAACTCCGGCATTAAATTTTCATCGACCGCTGGCGACTGCATCGGTAAGATTGAATTGACTGAGAATGGCGTCGACCGTTCGATCAAACGCCGCATAGGGCCGAAGATGAAGTAGGTCATTTCGATCGAATCGCCCGGCTGCAGGCCTAAATCATCCGCGAGCCATTGATTGATGTTCGCCTTGCCCGGTTGTGACGGCGCCCACTGCGGCGCTGGAGTGGGCGTGAGCGGGCCGACTGCGCTGACAATGGAATAGGGCGTACGGGCGCCGCTTTTAGATTCTAATATATTGATCAGATAGCTCAGTACGCCCAGCGGTTGTTGAGAAAGCCCCTTCATCGCCTCGACCACGGGCGGGTCGAGAAAGATACGTTTACTGCGTAACTCGATCTGGCCAGTTCCGGGCAAGTCGAGAATTTCGAGTTCGGCGTCAGCCAATTGAAACTGGCTTTTCAAGATTTGACTTAGCGCTAGAAGCGATGACGGTTCGCTTTCATTGGTGCGCACCAGCATCATATTAGCGCGGCCGTATAACTCGGCGCGGTCTTGTAGCCATTGCAATGAGACAAAGGCGTTATTTGGCGGGATCTGGTTGGCGCGCAGGTCAAAGCGCCCCATCTGGGCGTCATCAACAATAGCGCTCACAGTCAAGCGGTCTGGTATGGTCTGGTCTGATGCGGTCGATAGCGGCGCGTCGCGTGACAGAATACTGGGACGCTCGACGCGCAATAAAATAACGTCGCCGACTTCGACGCCTAAGGTTTGCGCCATTCGTTGGTTGATCGCGACGCTGGGAATGTCAGACTCGATGTCTGGCGCCTCAACATTGTTCATCCGCCAAAAGCGTTCGTCGACGCCAAGCGTCTGGACGCGGTTGACCCTCGCGCCCGTATCAGGCTGGCTGGCGGACGCATTCAACCGCAACACCGGCGCGGTCAACGCCTCATTGATTTCTTGTCGAACGCTGTCAGCGAGCGCAGAGCGAAAGAAGCGCTCTTGGGCGTGTAGGGCGTAATCGGTTTCGCCGATACGCGACAGCGCCTGTTGATGCAGCGTCTCATTGATCGACGAGCCCACCAATAGCGCGCCGATTAACACAGCCGCGCCAATGGCGGCGCCCAGCGCGACGCCTAACTGGGTGCGCCAATAGTATTGAAAACTGCGCTGGGCCAAGGTTAAAGCATTCACGTTACGGTCTCCCGCTTGAGCAGGCGCCCGTCGGACAGTTCGTATATGGTTGACATGCGCTGGGCCAACTCTCCTGAATGAGTGACGACAACCAACGCGACGCCTTCTTCTTGGTTGAGTTCGAGCAAGAGTTCAGTCAACGCATTCGCAGATTCGCGGTCGAGTGAGCCCGTCGGCTCATCAGCGAGGAGAAGTTTGGGTCCATTGATGAGGGCGCGCACCACCGCCGCGCGCTGGCGCTCGCCGCCGGATATCTGGCCGGGGCGCGCGTGTTTTCGCGATGACAGCCCTACCCGGTCAAGAAGGCGGTTGGCGCGGGCTTCAGCGTCTGGATGGGGGGCCGACGACGCTAAAGTCGGCGTCAATACGTTTTCTAATACGCTGAGTTGAGGCAACAAAAAGTGAAGCTGAAAGATAAAGCCAATTTCCTGATTGCGCAATTCGGCCAACTGGTTAGCGTTTAACGTTGATAACTCTTTTGAGGCGATGGTGAGTGAGCCTGATGTTGGTGTATCCAACGCGCCGATCAAGTTTAACAGAGTGGTCTTTCCAGAGCCCGACGGCCCGACGATGGCCAGCGACTCTGCCGGGCGAATTTGTAGTGAACAATCGCTTAGCACCGCCCGCTCAGCGCCGTCATACCGTTTTTCGATTGCGTCTACATTGACTAAACTGTTGGTCTCATTCATGGCTTCGAATCCACCGTTTGGCTTTCATTTCAAACCGGGGCAGAGAGCCTGGCTCGGTTACCTCAATTGGAATTCTCAAATGATAGGTCTTATACAACTCTGTCGACAATTGGTGAGGCAATGTTTCAGGGTGTTTATCATCAGGCGTAGGTTCGACGGAAATTTTTATTTCCGCCATGGTTTCTTTTTCACTGATCTCCACCCGGTATTCGTTGACCGCCGGGTTGCGCCGAATGATCTCGTCAATCGCGCTGGGAAACAGGTTCACGCCGCGCACAATCACCATGTCATCATAACGGCCCAGGATGCCGCCCAGCAACGCCGCTTCAGGCCGTCCATATTGTTCGAGATTGTCCCACGACACTTTTACCATGTCACCGGTCCGATAGCGCAAGAGCGGCGACGCGCTGCGTCCTAGCGGCGTCAACACCAACTCGCCAGTCTGGCCGGTCTCGATTGGGTTGAATGTATCAGGATCAAGCACTTCGACCAAATATTCTGGCTCGACTGGGTGCAGCACGCCTCGATGGGTTGCCGATTCAAAGGTCACCGGGCCGACCTCGGTCATGCCATGGTGATCAAACAAGCGGGCGCCGTTCCATTCGGCTTCAATACGCTCGCGAACGCTGGGCGAGCTGCCGCCCGGTTCGCCCGCAACGATGATTTTTTTGACAAAAGATTGAGTCAAGTCAATGTTTTCTTCTTTGGCTGCTTGCGCAAGGCGAAGAGCGTAGGTCGGAGTACAACACAATACGGTTACTTGATTGGCGATGATGGTTTGCAGGCGCCCGGCGCTGCTCATGGCGCCGCCGGGGATACAAAGACAGCCCATACCTTCAGCGGCGTTAAATGCGCTCCAAAAGCCCAAAAACGGGCCAAAGGAGAAAGCAAAAAATATACGGTCGGATTCATCCACGCCCATTTCGCGAAAGATGCGCGCCCAATTGCCCGCCACCCAATCCCAACTCTCTTTGGTGTCAAGCCAGCGCATGGGAGAGCCGCTGGTCCCACTGGTTTGGCTGTAGCGAACGTAGCGTTCGACGGGTTCGGTTAGGTTGCTGCCATAGGGCGGATGCTTTTGCTGGTCGGCGGCGAGCTCTTGTTTGGTGGTGAACGGCGTAGTTTGAACAAACTCGTCCAACGACTGAAGCGGCGGCTTTAGTCCTGATTTTTTCAGTTTGCTGGTGTAGAACGGGTTGGCCGGAATAATCGCGTCTAACAGCGCGTTGAGTTTGTGAAGTTGCGCTGTTTGAATCTCTTCACGCGTGTTTAGCCGACCCTCCATCATGAACGGGGCGTCTCCGGCGGCGGCGCTTTGGCGGATTGAACGATGGCGTGTGCGTCAGCGGGTTTCTTTGGCGCGGGGTTGGGTTTGTAGAGCGTCACCAGAGTGCCGCCGATGGCGGCGAGAAGTATCCCGGCGACAAACTGCCACTTTAGTGACGCGACCCCGCCAGCGGGGGGATGCAGCGTTAACGCAACCACGGCGTTCACGATGGGCGCTCCGGCGAAGATGATCGACATCACCACCGCAGGCGATCCTTTGGCGCCAAACGCGAGCAAGACGCAAAACGCGCCGATGGCGCCGACGATGCCTGCGAGCAGCGACCACACCATGCCTTTCATGGGGAAAGTCCATGTTGCTCCGTTAATGACGAGTATGAAAAACGGCGCGAGGACGGCAGTGAGAAAGTAAGCCAGGCCGACGAACAAAAACGCTTTGTAGCGCCCATTGACCGGGTCGCCCATGCCGATTTGGCCGGTATGCAAGAAGATTCCATACAGCCCCCAACTGGCGACCGTCATTAACGCAAAGATCAGCCAGGTCATCCCGGCTTGGTTTGTAGCATCCGCCATTCTTAGGTCTCCTGGTTTATGGTTTCGGTTGCGACTTCGATTTGGCTGCGGAACCGCTCAGGAAGCGGGACCGATTTGATTGTACCATTCTCAAATGAGACGCACACCACCGTAAGCGAAGCGCGGGCGACGTCTTCGACCGGGCCGGGTTCGACCCGGCGAAAGATGAAGTCATACGATACCGTCTTTTCGCGAATTTCTTTGACGATTAATTGAATCTCAACCACATCTTCGAAATGGAGCGGGCGCAAATAGCGGCAGTTCACTTCCCCGCGCGGCAAGGCGATGTAACGCTCGCCTTCGCGCATGTGGACGGAATAATCAATTGAGCGGTAAAAGGCGTGTTCACAGGATTCCATGAACACAAAAAAGCGCGACCAATGGACGATGCCCGCCAGGTCAGTATCGGCGAACTCCACCCGCCGACGATGTCGATACTCGCTAACCATGATGAAGCGCCCCCGTTGCTGAGAATGAACCGCTCAATGAGAAAGGACCGACGCATACGCGTCAGCCACGTCGTTGGCCATACGCTCAACCGAAAATTGTGTGAACGCCGATCGGCGAGCGGCCTGGCCCAATTGGTTTAATTGTTCACTGTCCAGTAAAAGGCTATGCAGCGTGTTTTTCAATGCGTGAGGGTCGCCGGGGTCATACAAGCGCCCGCCTGCTGCGGCGTCTAACAGCTCGACAAACCCGGCGTGGCGCGGTTGAACGACAGGTACGCCCGCCGCCATCGCTTCAATGACATACAAACCAAACGCCTCGCCATACAGGGCGGGGACGGAAAACAGCGTCAGCGAGTGAAGAAAGTCTATCTTTTCTTCGAGGCTGATGTTTGGCAAAAACTCGGCGTCGCTTAAAATTCCAGCGGCGTCTAATTTGGCTTTCTGTTTGGCGACAAAGTCTTCATCGCCCGGGGCCATGGTTCCCGCGACGCGCAGTGTTAAATTCTTGAGATTTTCGTCTTTCTTTAATTCAATGAATGCGTCGATTAACGAGTGAAGGCCCTTGTCAGCGCATTGCCGGGCGAGGTATCCCAACACGGGCGGGCCGTTTGGCAAGTTGGGTTCGCGATAGCCGTCTAACGAAATGCCGTTGAGAATAGTGAAGACTTTATCGTCTGGCAGTTGCAAGCGTTTCTGCATCAACTCGCCATAGTACCGGCTGACCGGAACATACCCGTCGATCCATGGCTCACAGTCGCGCAAGGCCTGCCAACAGTGTTGGTCAAACGGCGCCGACAGCGAATCCAAAAACCCGTCTTCGCCTTGTAGGGTACAAAACACTGCGCAGCCAATTTCGTTTTTAATGGGTTTCGCCAGTCCGGCGAGTAGGCCGTTCGAAAGACAAATCACATCGGGGCGCGGGCCTTCTTTGAGCCATTCGACCAGGCGCACCACTTCTTTCTTTTGGTTGCCGTCTTCGCCTTTCAGCGTTGAGAGCGTCAATTCGCCCAGGTCTTTGGCCTTGGTCATGCCCGCTTTTTTTGACGCCGCCATTAACAGTGAACGGCTGTCAAACAGTTTATCCATCCAGCGCGGCGTGTACCGAAAAATCGAACTAATTTGTTGAAGGTAGACATTGACCCCGCCAAAGAAAATTTCTTGATTGTCGGCGGTGTTTTCGCCTTCGGCCATAATGGGCAAGTAAAGCGGAGTCATGACCGCATCGTGGCCCTGAGCGCGCAGCGCTTTCACCAGCGAATAGTCGCGGACGCAGTTGCCGCAATAAAAGGCGCCTGTTCCCGGGGTGATCTGTATGATTCTCATGTCGCGGCGGCGGCCAACGGCCTCCCGTGAGGCAGCGGCTCAGGCAAATCGACAAACTCAGCGACGGCGGCGAACATGGGATCGAAATCTTTTTCAAGATAGCCAATCAAACAATCAGTCAGGTCGGCGCGCATGTTGGGATATTTCATCAAGAAGTCTTTGAAGTGAAACCCTTGATCATAAAACGCGTAGACCAACTTGCGCATGGCTTCGATCATCGCGATTAACTCTTCAGAGTACTGGGTGAATTGCTCGGCGGATGTGTCGTTATTTTCGAGCGCCTTGTGGACAGCCTCGCCCGCCATCTCACCGCTACGCAGCGCCAGAAAAACGCCGGATGAAAATACCGGGTCGAGAAACGCGAACGCATCGCCAGTCAACAGCAAGCCGTCAGACGCGCAATATTTCGAACGGTATGAGTACTCGCCTGTCGCCCAAAACTCAGAACAACGTTCGCCAGTGGAGAGGTGGTCGTCGATCCACGGATTGTTTTTAATCTCACGATCAAAAATCTGGCCCAGGTCGCGGCCTTCGCGATAGAGATATTCACGTTCAGCGACCAGGCCGACGCTAACGATGTCATCCGCCAGCGGGATATACCAAAACCAGCCGTTTTCGGGCACATAGGCGACGGTGGTGGCGCCTTCGTCGAAGCCTTCGTCGCGTTTTGCGCCTTTGTAGCGCGTCCAGATCGAGGCTTTGTTTAGTTTAGGGTCCATCACGCGCCAACGGTTTTTCGCAATCGCCAGTGAGTTGCGCCCGCTGGCGTCAATGGTGAATGGCGCTCGTATTTCCGTACAGGTTTTTTGGGCGTCTTCAATAATGACGCCTACGGTCGCGTCGTCTTCTTTCACAAAATCCTTGACGGCCACGCCTTCAAGAACCTTTGCGCCCAACTCACGGGCATGGTCTAACATCACCATGTCAAATTTGTCGCGCGAGACCTGCCAGGTTTGGGAGGCTTCGTGTTCCATGTGTTGGTTGAAATAAAATGGCGTGGAGAGTTTGCCCATGGTGTTGACAAACTGAACGCTGTATTTTTTGACGTAACCCGCATTTTTGATTTTGTCTAACACGCCCAAGCGTTCGAGCGGAAAGTAACAATAGGGCAACAACGACTCGCCAACGTGATAGCGAGGAAACGTTTCTTTTTCAACAATCAACACACTTCGCCCGTTTTTGGCGAGCGCGGCGGCGGACGACGATCCCGCGGGACCAGCGCCAATTACAATCGCATCATAGTCATACTGGGTCATGATCGGCTTTCTCCTTCACGGTTTTCACACGGCGGCAGAATCTCAATCACATGGGCGATTGGTTCACCGTCGGGTTGGCTCAAGGTATTACAACGTCCATACAGTTCGGGCCCTGGCTCGATGTGAAAGACGCGCTGCATCAGGCCGTCTGCTTGTATCCGAAAAAACGCACTCGGACGGCTTTCATAGTTTATCCCAAACTGGTTGAGAATACCGCCGAATGGCAGGCGGCCTTCTTGCACGACCGACCGGGCAATTTCATCTAACCGGTTCAGGTCGATTTGGATGGCGCCAAGCTCGACCGGGCGCTCATCAGAATCAAGTTTTAATACAACCAGCCGAGACAAGATGTCTCGTTCAATATCTTGGTTGATCACATCGAGATGAATCTCATCGCTGTAAAACTGCCGCAAGGTGTTGGTCATATCGCTGTCGTGGACAAGCAGGCTTTTCTCCGGCTCGACCAGTTGGTTTTCCGCGATGGGCGTCATGGCGCGCACGGTGTAGCCATGGCGCTGGTAGACCATCTGGAACGGTGAAAATGGTTCTTT
The DNA here is from genome assembly GCA_964556895.1 of uncultured bacterium. Classification (GTDB taxonomy): domain Bacteria; phylum Hinthialibacterota; class Hinthialibacteria; order Hinthialibacterales; family Hinthialibacteraceae; genus Hinthialibacter. The sequence goes on from CAZKYC010000008.1 coordinate 29,120, forward strand.
AATATTGGGCAACAAGGCGGCGACCATGTTTCTTTCTAGGTGTAACGCACTTCCTGATGTTCGGGCAGGAAGTATTTTTTCAAGCTTTCATCCACTCGCAACAGCCCGTCGCGGGTGAGTTGAATTGCGTCTTCATCAAAGTCTAAGACGCCGTCTTGTTTTAGTTCGCTTAACGGCCCGGCGAAACGCTCTAACACATCGACGTCAAACTTCTCTTTGAAGTACGCCAATGGTACGCGGCCCAATTTATGTTGTAAGGCGAATTCACGAATCAAGCGCTCATCGTCAGTCAAAGGCTTCGCCCGGTTGAGGGGCAATTCGCCCGCTTCAACTTTCTCCAGGTAGGGGCCCATGTCTTTTTCATTCTGGGCGTGGACGCCGCCGTAGTGGCCGAATGACGAAACGCCGAGGCCAAGCATGTCCGCGCCGCTCCATACCATGTCGCGGTAGACGAATTTCGCCTGCTCAGGGTTTTTCACAACAGTATAAGCGCTAGTCACGGTGTAGCCCGCGTCTTCAAACACTTCAAACGCTTGTTTGACCCAGCGGCGCTTGGTCTGCCAATCGGCGACCGGGGCGACTTCGGTTCCCTTCTCTTTCATCATGTCGCGGTAGATGGTGGTGTTGAATGGAATCTCCATCTGATATACCGTCAGGCTGTCGGGCTGCATCGCCAGCGCCTTTTGGACGGCGTCATGCCATTTTTCATCGGTCTCGCCCAACATGCCGGCGATCAAATCAATATTGATTTGCGGGAACTCAATTGACCGCGCGAAGTCATACGCCCGGCCAATTTCGCCGGAGCGGTGGGCGCGGTTGTTGAGTTCTAACACCTGGTCGTCAAAGTGTTCAACGCCCAGGCTGAGGCGGGTGACGCCGATGCTGCGAATGGCTTCTAACTTGGCCTCAGTCAGTGTGCCGGGCTCGCATTCAAAGGTAATTTCTTCGGCCTGGCGCCAAGGCAGTTTTTTCTGCATGGCGTCGACCAGCCCAGTCAGCTGATGAGGCGACAAGAATGACGGCGTTCCACCGCCGAAGTAAATGTACCGGGGGGGGCGGCCGCCGATGATGGGCTTGTCGGCGTACATTTCAAACTCGCGCGTCAATGCATCCAGATAGCGGCGAATCTCAGACGAGTTTTTGTCGGTATAGACGCGAAAATAACAAAAGTGGCAGCGCTTGCGGCAAAAGGGGATATGCAAGTACACGCCCAGGTTGGCTTCAGGATGGGGAAGCCGTTCGATTGAATCAACTGCTGAAGACACATGGTCAGGCTTCCAAACCGAAAACGGCGGGTAGTTAGAAACAAAATAACTACCGACTGTGGTTTTCTTCTCCGATTGGGTGCTCATCAAACGCTCCTTATTCTTTAGGGCCAAACCCATACATGACGCCGTCAGCGGCCCCGATCACGACCATGCCCTGGCCTACGGCGGGGGTCGCGATGATTCCTTCGCCAATTTCGTATGACCACACTTCGCTGCCGTCTTTCACTTCGAGAACATAGAGGCGGCCGTCTTCAGACCCGACGACCAGGCGGTCGCCGCAAATCACGGGCGAACTATCTACCTTGCCGCGAGTGCGAAATTCCCACACGGGTTCGCCCGTTTTGCGGCCGACGCAATGGAGGCGGCGGTCGCGTCCGCCAAAGATGACGTAGTCATCAGTAATTGCGGCGGACGAGAAGTAAGCGAAGTTACGCTTTCGATAGCGCCATTTGACTTCTTGTTTTTCGATGTCGATACATAAAAATTCGTTGTCATAATGGCCGACGTAAGCCTTGCCGTCATCAAGCGCGACTGTCGCAGCGATGTAGGCTTCGGCGTCGATTGAGGCGATAGGCGAACCGTCTTTGATTGAAACAGCGTGGACGCGCGCGTCGCATCCGCCGACCACGATTTGCTTATCGTCAATCGCGGGCGAACCGTTAATATAATTGTCTGTGCTGTACGTCCAGATCAGGTCGCCCGTCTTGAAGTCCAAACAGTAGATTCGGCTGTCATAACTGCCAAACAAAATTCGATAGGCGCCGTTTTCGTCGCGCGTCCAGACGGCGGAGCCCATGACCTTGGCTTCGGTTTCATATTTCCACCGCAGGGCGCCCGTCTTGGCGTCGATGCAATACACAAAATAGTCTGACGAACCGATTACGATCGCGCCGTTCACATAAATGGGCGGCGCTTCGACCATGTCTTCGGTTTCAAACGCCCAAATCTTTTCGCCGGTTTTTACATCAAGGGCGTAAACAAAGCCGTCTTGTGAACCAAAAAATGTCTTGCCGTCCGCGATTACTGCGGACGAGGTAATCGGTTGTTCGGTGCGAAACGACCAACGAATTTCCATCGCATCGGGCAGCGTGCCCTGGGCGATTCCCTGATTTGACGCGTTGCCGCGAAACATTGTCCAGTCGCCAATGGGCTGAGATTGAACTTCTAGGGCAAACACAACCAAGCATGTTATAAAAATTGAACGTTTTATGTTTTTCATTGTGTTGTTTCTTATGAAAGATATTGCCTAATATTGTATCGCTTAGTCTCAAATAAACGAAAAAAAGTTCATTTATTTTGATAGATTGAAGGGTGGATATTGTTGAGTAATTGTATAGGGGCATGGGTATAACTCTGCTCGCTTCAGTGCTGCCCTGCTTAAAAGCACAGGCGCTTTCAACATTGCACCCATGCTAAGGGAAGGTGAGAAAGTAGTACGCAGGTTGCTTAGGTTTTAAATGGCGGCGGTGTTGACGCGAAGCGCGTTTTGGTAGAGTTCTTTAAAATCGTCAACGGACAGTTCGCGTGGATTAAAGGTCCCTGTCCATTGCTTGGCGGCGGCTTGTGACAATGAGGCGACGCCGCTCTCTGGAACATTACAATCAGCCAGCGAACGGGGCATGTTGGCGGCGTCTAGTAATTCTTCCAACCGTTGCGCCAGGCGCTCGACGGCTTCGTCTTCGCTGGTTTGAGAACCAACAACGCCCGCGAATACTGCGAGGTCAGCGTATTGCTTTCTCACAAGCGGGTCTTGTCCGTTCCAACGAACCACATGGGGCAGCATCATGCCGACCGCCTGGCCGTGAACTAACTGGAATTGCGCGGTCAATGGGTTCGCTAATGCGTGAGCGGCGCCCAACATGCTGTTTTCGATCGCGATGCCCGCATAGGCCGCGCCTAACAACATCGCCGCGCGCGCATCGAGGTCATCTGGGTTTGATAATACGCGTTGATAACTGGCTTGGGTCATGCGAAACGATTCGCACGAATAGAGCCATGAGATGGAGTTGCGTTTTTTGGTGACAGCGGTTTCGACGGCGTGGGTGATAGCGTCCATGCCAGTCCGCGCTGTGACCAACTCGGGTTGTGACAAAGTGAGTTCAGGGTCAAGAATCGAGATGCGCGGCGCCGCCTTGGGGTCGCCGCAGGCCATCTTGACGTGGGTCTCGGCATCAGAGATCAAGGCGAACGATTGGCACTCGCTGCCTGTGCCCGCTGTAGTCGGCGCGGCAATGAGAGGAAGCATCGGCTTGGACGCTTTGCCGACGCCCCAATAATCTTGCATGCGCCCGCCGTTGGTCAGCAGAAAGTTACATCCCTTGGCGGCGTCGAGGCTGCTGCCGCCGCCCAGGCCAACAATGAGGTCAATGTCGGCTTCACGGGCAACTTCGGCGCACTTCTCAACGCATTTCGTGGTCGGGTTTTCTTCGGCCTGGCTGAAGACGGTGACATCCAGCCCGGCTTGTTTTAACGACTCTTCACCGCGTTGCGGGTGGCCGGCCTCGACCAAACCCGGGTCAGTCACCAACAAGACGCGCGACGCGCCCAGTTCTTTTGCCAGTTCGCCAAGGCGGCTGACGGCGCTATTGCCAAACACGAGACGAACACGGTTGTGATGATCAAAGCCGATGGTTTCAATTTGCATAGAGATTACTTTGCCATTTGGATGGCGCGCCGTTTATACAAAAACTCAAATAGATTGCCTTCATGGGGCTGGTCCCAAGTGACGCGCGAGGTCGGCAGCGCCCCCAGGTTGAGCCGTTCGATTAGCGGGCTTTTCAGTAAGTCTTTGGTGAACGCCTGGTCTTCGGTGATCGCGGTGACAACCAGCGACGGCCCCATGCGTTCGAGCATTTGGTCTTGAACAACTTCAACCACGCTGGCGTAGGGAAACATAAATTCGCGGTTGGCGAGCGGGTGCTGATACGACTGGCAGTAAACCACCGTCGGCATCATGTAGACGCTGCTGCCTTTTTCGACTTTGCGTTCGCCTTGGCGGTAGCGAGCAGTCACGTCTTCGGCGCCGTCGGTTGTCAGGCCGTCTTCAATCGCCGAGTCAAAATAGTCAGCGAATTTGGGATTGGCGAACCCGCACAAGGTCGCATTTTCGTCGTCAACCTCGCTTGGCTTGATTTCAGCCAGGCGCTTCGCCAATGCATCAGCAATTTCAGCGCCATGACGCGGAACCAAGACAGCGGATGCGTTGATGCAGCTGCGCCCGCCGTTTTCGTAAATCGAAGCGGCGATCACGTCGATATAGTCTTGCCACTGGTCGATCTTGTCTTCGCCGATTACCACTTTGCTCCAACCGGGGCCGTGCACTTGAATGGCGGGGTTATCAGCGTAGCGCGCGACCGTCTTCTCGTCGCCGAAGATGATGCCGCGGTCGCAGGATTGAAGAACCGTGTTGGCGCCGTCATGGTCGGTCGGATAAAAACAAAACGCTTCAGGCGGGCACCCCGCAGCAATGAATGATTGAATGATGCGCAGCGGCGTCCAGGGGTCTTCGCGGCCGGGTTTCAACACCACAGGGATGCGCAACGCAACGGCGGGAATCCAGATTGAATTCACGCCGGGCGAGTTGCTGGGCAAGACTGCGCCCAAGGATTTGGCGGTTGGATAAAAACTCACCAGCGAGCCGCCTTGAGTCGCGACGCCGCCGTCGAGCGCGGTCAAATCCAACCCGCGAGTGAGACCGCCCAATATGGTGGGCATCTCGGTCATCACTTCATGAATCTTGCCCATGTTTCGTTTGACCAGCGCGTAGGGCAAGCCAGTGGTTGATGACAATGACACAATATAGTCTTGGGGTGATTGCTGCGTCCCCTGGCCGCCAAGCGGCAAGGCCCCTGTCATGAACAGTTCGCCCGCTTTTTGGCAGATATCCAACATGGTTGCGCTGGAGATGTTTTGCAAAATCGCAAACGACTGGTCAATCTTGTTTATATCGCGGCGAATGAGGCCGGAATTGGCCATACTCATTTCAGCAACTGGGCCGCCGCCGGAATGATGGGTCAGCTCGGTCTTGTCGAGGCTTTCATAGATGCGCCCGCGCCGAATCGACGGGATAGGGTGTAAAGCGCTAAGCGTCGTCATAACGGTCTCCGTATTAGTACACGCCTTCAACCACTTTGGTTTCGTTGGCGCGGAATGGGCGAACTTCGCCGACGCCGTCCCAGGCGAAACGGCCCCAAGGCTCGCGGCGAATGACTTCGTCCCGCTCAAGAAAACGCGGGATGAAGGTTTCTTTGGTCATGGTGGTGAGTTCCACCCGGCCCCATTCTCCATACTCGACAGTGTTGTCGGTATTGTCAGGATCAACCACCCGTAAGACCGCGCGCGGCTGGGGCGGATAATAAGTCAACGCATAATTGTCTTCCGCTGAGAGCGGCTTGCTGCACGCCAGGCCCATCAAGGTATTGCCATAGGTCGGCGCCAGCTGTGCTTTTTCTTCTAAAATTTCTTCCACGAGGAAACGGACAACTTGCGGCGTCATAGACGTACCGCCAAGAAAGACGCCTTTTATCCCCGCGCCGGGCACGTCGATCTTCTCGCCAAGCGCTTCGAGCAGTTTAGGGGTCGTGAACAAGCATGAGACATTGCGATGTTTCAAAATTGGCGCGGCTTGGTCAACGACGTGTTCCATGTAGGCCTTGGCCTGGTCGCCCTGGCCGTTTGCGAGGAGTTTTTTCACCCAGCGCGGGTCGAGGTCGAGGTGATAACACGAGCCGCCCATCTCATTGGCGAGATGCTCAATCGTCAATCGTAAGCGACGCGGGCCAGTTGGGCCCATCATCAGCCAGTTGCCGCCGCGTGGGAAAAATTTCGGGTCCAGCGTATCAATAAACTCGGTGTAGTCGTATTCATGATCGTGCCAGCTGATGCGCTGTTTGGGCAGACCGGTGGTGCCGCCGGTTTCAAAAATTTTGTACGGCTTGCCTTCGTACTCTTTAGGAATCCACACTTCGTGCGGCTCGTTGCGCAATGTTTCATCGTCAAAGTGAGGGAACTTGATCATGTCGTCAAATGACTGCACTTCTTTTCGCGGGTCCCAGCCCGCTTGTTTGGCCCAGTTGAGCCAGTATGGACAACCCGTCTCAGGCGAGAAATGCCAGTCGATGACTTCCTTCAGGTGTTTGTCTAATTGTTCTTTCGCCTGAACCAAGGCGCTTTCCGCAATGGCGCTCATGCCGATGCAACCTCCGTTGGTTTTGGTGGGAAGAATTTGTCAATCGTTTCTTGTGAGGGCGGCGTGGTGAGAAACGAGACGATAATCATGGTAGCCGCTGACGCCGCAAAGATAACCGCAACCGGCATCATGCCAAACACGAGATAATCGCGCTCTAGGCCATAGTTAGAATCTTGGAACAATAAGAACCAGACCAGACTGGCGACAATGACAGTTGCGTAGGCGCCCGCCTTGGTGGCGCGCTTCCAATACACGACCGCGACCGCCAGCGGAAACAAACTCGCGAAGCCTGAGAAACACCAGACGCCCAAAACAAAGACGCTGCGGGGTTCGGCGAGTGAGAGCAGGTAGGTAATCAAAACGATCAAGGTGATAAAGCCGCGGGCCATCCAAATTTGTTGGGAATCGCTGAAGCGCTTCTTGCCAAACTGATGCATGACCACATCATTGGTGAACATCGTCCCTAGACACATAAACTGTGAGTCCAGTGACGACATGATGGCGGCCAACACGCCTGCGGTCACTAAGCCCGCCAGCGGCTCGGAGGTCAATTTGTCGACCATGATGCCAAGCACGGCGTTAGGCGGCGCATTTGCTGGAACGACCCGGCGCAGCCCTTCGGCGGTTTCAATCACCGCGCCGCTGGCCCAGATGCCGATGAGGATGCAGGGCGCCCACACAATCATGATAAAGATCGGGTGGGCGATAACGGTCAGACGAAACGTCTTGGCGGATTTCGCCGTCAGCCAATGTTGAAACAAGTGAGGAAACATCCCCACAGACAGTGGGATGAACAAATAGGTCAAAAAGACGAGTTGAGGGACGCTTTCGCCGCGAACCAGTTTTTCGGGGCTCGCCATTGACGTCGCTTTTTCGAGTCCGCCAAGTTTTGTGGAGATTAAATAAAAGGCGATGACGCCTATCACCATGAACACGCAGGTCTGAAACGTGTTTGCCCACGCCGCCGCGCGAAGGCCGCCGGCAAACACATAGGTCAAAACTACCGCGCATATTACAAACGCGGTCAACCAGTGCGGGACGCTGCCGTTGGTTGATGTGAACCATTCAGGAAACGCCCCGGCGGTCACGCCTTTGACGACGCTGCCCGCGCCAAGAAGGCTGACCAACAAATAGGGGATAACCAGCGCAACCAAGATGGGAAACAGAATGTAACCGATGCCGTTGCTTTCGAAGCGGTCACGGAACAATTGAACTTGTGTGACGTAGCCGTACTTTCGGCCAATCGACCACATCTTGATTCCGACCAAGAAGAAGACCGCCGAGTGAATTAGGCCTGACCATGACGCCATTTTGCCGTAGACGCCGATGCCTGCTTTATAGGCTTCGGCTGTCGAACCGACCATGGCGAAGGCCGTCATGGTGGTGCCAAACACCGACATCAACAATAACACGGGGCCGATAGAGTGGCTGGCGACAAAAAAGTCTTTGGACGAACTTTGTAAAAACCTGTGGCTGAAGATCCCCAGCCCCAGTAACAACGTAAGATAGCAACAGATAATGGTGACCGCAATCATTTGGCCGGCGCTCCTTCGTCTTGTTGGCGAAGAAACTCAGCCACTTCTTCTTCGATTTCTGTCGGCCACGCCCACACAACCGCCGCCGCCCACAACAGGCCGGCCGCGATGGAAAACCCAATATGATATGCGAGGCCGATTGGCAAGAAGCCAAACACCAGCGTGGCGTTGTTCCACAACCAGAAATCCTGGTGAAGAACCGCCAAAATGATCGCTGCGCCCCAAACGAGTTTACGCGCCATAGTAGACCTTTCGTTTACGTTCCGATTGCGTATAGGTGAGTCTGCGTACCGATGTATAAAACGCCGTTCGCAACGATTGGCGTTGAATAAATCGGCGCGCCAAATTCGATTTCGGCGATGACGTCTTTCTTTTTGTCCGCAGCCAGGATGGTGAGGATGCCGTCTTCGTTGCCGACATACAACTTATCATCAACCGCCAATGTTGAGCCCCAGATGTGGCTGAGGGTGTCGTGAGTCCAATAGAGTTCACCCGTCTCAGCGTCGAGGCAATGAATCACACCGCTGTAGTCGGCGGCGAACACTAAACCGTTTTTGATAGAGGCCGTTGAGATGGTTCGTTTGATTCCAAGGTAAGACCAGGCTTTACCGCTCTCGGTGATATCGCCGCGCTTGGTCGCATCAATGCAATGCAAGGCGCCAACGCCTTCGCCGTGTTCGGGGTCTTGTCCGATGGCGACATAGACCTTGCCATTGTATGAAACCGGGGTGGAAATAATTTCATTCGGGCCGTCTGGCGCCGGGTAGCGAATCGGCTCGCCGTCTTTCATTTTGTATTGGGGCGGGTTGCAATCATATTTCCATAATTCTTTAAGAATTAAAAAACCGTCTTCATCTTCGACAGGCTCCATGTCATAACCATAAGCAAAGCCGTCGCCCGCGCCAAAGACGGCTTGGGGAACGCCGCCAAACTCGCCATAGGCGGGTGACGACCAGTTGCAGTGATAAAGGTTTTGGCTGATGCCGGAGGCTTCTTCGCCGATCAATTCGCCTGTCTCAGGGTCAAGAACGATTAACGCGGGCGCGAACGGCGAGGGGATATTGATGTGTGACCAGTCTTGGCCGTTTGAGGTGGTAACAAACAACTTGCCTTCAACCAATAACGCCGAGCTGCTGGCGATGTTGTGAGGAAACACGCCCAACTCATCGCGCATGTCATAGACCCAGATAATGTCAGCGTCAGTGGGGCTGACTTCGATAGGCGGTTTGCCCGGCCCGGCCATGTATTGGCCTTCGTCTTGATAACCGTCGTTGCCGTCTTTGAGACCGTCGACATCAAAACATACAACTTCACAACGGTTGGTTATTACAAATCCGACGCCTTTTTCGAGGTCGATAGTCGGTGAGGAGCAGATGCCGAGATATTCCCAATCGCTGACCTTACCCGCACCGAGTTTGGGAACGACCATCTGCCATAAAAACTCGCCTGTCTTTTCATCAAAACAATAGATATTTCCTCGGTCGCCAATGTGTTTGTCATTACGCGGCGCTTCGTTATTGGTGCCGATGTATAATTTGCCGCCAGCGATGGTCGGGTTGCCGTATGATTGCGAACCGAGTTTCGCCACCCACTTCACATTTTTGGTGGTCAACATATCGATTTCTTCGCTATCGTCTTTTAACTGGCCGGGAGAAAACTCCGAGACGATTCCTTTGGCGGGAGACATCATGTTTCGTTCAGGCGTACGGCCCCAGGTCGCCCAATCGTCAGCATGAACAGAAAGTGAAGCGACCGAGACGGCTAACAGGCAATTCAGCCAACGTTTGAATTTCATCGTGATTCACCTTTATAAGTAGTATGCATGTTTAGTTATTGGGTGTGACAACAATATTGTCAACATAGACGCGATATTTGCTTTGCAGCGCAAACCCAAACAGCCCCGGCGCGCCTTTCGGATGCGCGTTCTCGTGGGGAACTTCAATTGTCCATTTGTCAGGTTCGGCGTCGCCGCGCGGCCAAGCTTTGGCGCGAACCACACCGGAGCCGTCGTCGTTCATGTCTACGCGCGTTTTGAGACGATACCACTTGTCGGGGCTCCACGTAAACGGCGCGCTGACTTTTAGGCGTTCGTGATTAGATGACACTTCGATTTGCTGCCAGTTGCCGATTAAAGCGATGACATACCGCTGGTTGACCAGCCCGACGTTGGACATGCCGCGGCGGTTTCCATCAGAGCGAACGTCGGCCTCAATGGTGTAATTGGTCGCCTCCGGATCGCCGATAAACGTAGTCGCCCGTTGAAACAAGACGTTATCGAGCGTCTTCGAGAGGACGTTGTCGCCTTCGAGATCGCGCACTTCCCATTTGAAGCGGGCGCCGATCCATGGCAACGGCGGGAACGCAAAGGTCACACCGCTTTCGGTTGGGTGTGAAACAGTTAACTGATCGGCATCAAAGTTTTCTGTGTAGGGAAGGCGGGGCAATACGCGCCCGCGAACGATGCCTGACATCCCATCCGCTTCGGCTTTGAATGCGCCCGCAGACACCTCGGCGTCTTTGTCGACAACCAATTCAGCCTTCGAATTGATCGTGGCGTCCATCTGAGTTTTGACTTTCGCCGTTGGTGGAATAAACGACGCCATCTTGACGTCTTTAACTTCTTTCACAAAATATCCGTTTTTATCAATCGCGCGAAAGGTGAACGACTGTGATTCGCCAGGCTTCATTAAGACATCAGCCGGAGCAACTTGAAGGGCTGTCGCCTTGCCGCCTTTTGGTTCTTTGTAGATGGGCCATTTGATTGGCTCAGCGGCGCCGCCTTTTGAGCCGAAGCAGTAGAGTTTGCTGGTGGTGTGGACGTAAACCTTACCGTTATACGCCACTGGAGAGCCAATGGCGCCGCCTTCGAGTTTGACTTTTGAAAGCACTTCGCAACTGTCGGCTTTCGGTTTAAGAATATACATCTCGCCATTAACGATGGGGATGTAGAGTTTTCCGTCGGCGTAGAGGGGCGAGGCGTGAAGTTGGCTATTTGATAGTTTTTCCGTCCAGACGATTTTACCCGTGTCGGCGTCCAAACAATAGAGCATGCCGGTCTTGTCGACCTGATAGACGCGGTCGCCGACTAATGTGGGCGAGCTGGTAAACATCGAGATTTCATCATTGCGCCAGAGTTCATGCGATTTATCGAGAACTTTTGGCGCTGCTTCGCCAGCGGCTGGCTCGGCGCCTAACTGAATCGCGATCATGCGGCCTTCGGTGGAAGCGTCGACGTTTTCCTTACCGTGTGGAACGATCAACTTGTCGCCATGAATAACAGGCGACGAATTGACGCCTCCATTTGACACCAGAAAGCGCCAAATCGGTTCACCGTTGCGGGCATTTACACATACTACGTTGCCGCAGCCTGTCCCCGCATAAAACACGCGTTTGCCGTTTCGGGTTTCAAAGTAGGGGGTTGAGAAGGAACTGTCTTTGGGGGCGGTTCCCGGCGTGGACATCCAGCGCAACTCGCCTGTCTTTTTGTCAAACCCGTAGAAGCGGTCGCGCGCAGGGCCAGCCGCGCCCCAGTAGGATGTGATGCCGCGGGCGATGGCCAGGTCGCCGTCAATCACCACCACGCCGACGCGCCCATTAGGGAACGTCAGCCGGCCAAAGCGCTCCATCATTGAATAGCGCCAGACTTCGTCTCCGGAAGTAGTGAAACAAACCACTTCGCCAGCGGTCGTCATAAAGTAGATGTTGCCCGTTTCGGGGTCAACCGTGGGCGAGCCGATGGTATAGCGCTCATAGACGGTATCGCTCAAGAAGTCGTTGAAACCCTTCGTCCAAAATTCTTCGCCGGTTTCGGGATCAAGTTGAATCAAATATTCACGCAAACCAGACTGGGCCGCGCGCGGGGTGGATGCGTTCTGGGCGTCGGCGCTAGAGTCGTCGCCCTTGTAGCCCCAGACATACATCTTCCCATCAGAAATCACGGGAGCGCCGCGCCCCTGAATTTCGTATGTCCAAAGCAAGTTGCCATCCTCTAATTTGAATTCATCGGGCAGGTTTTTCACTGGCGAAACGCCAATCTGTAGAGGGCCGCGCCAGCTGAGCCAACCCTCGGCGGCATGGACGGGTGATAGCGTCATTGACATAACCAAAGCAGTTACAAGACACAGACGAAACCGGTTCATGTATCCACACATATTGAATTGATCCTACCTAGTATGATTTTGTTTACATCATTGATTCAAGCGTTGGCAAAACACGCCGACGGTTTTACCAAAAAGAAACCGTTTACTTACGATGTGGATGACTATGCTGTATTTGCAGGCCCAAGATTTGCGAAGAAGAGATCAGTGCGGGGGTGAGGTTGGCCTTGGTTACTTCTAACAGTCTACAGGCAATTGAAAAAAGTTCCATGTAGACTAGATATTTTGGGTTCAAATTGTTTACTCTGTATGATAGTACTAACAAAAAGGCGGAGTGCAAAAAAAACACACTCCGCTTTAGGTATATTTTGGGTTCGTTTAACTAGCGCTCATATCAAGCGCGACAAAGTCGCCGCGCGCGTTGCGCGCATACAACATTTTGTTTGACAAAACCGGGGCCGACCAGCAAGTGCCACCGAGAATTTGCTTGCGACCGGTTGGGTTCAGGCCTTCGGGCGAGGCCTCGGCGATTACCAGTTCGCCCTTGCCGCCCAAGACGACCAACTTACCGTCAGCAACCATTAGCGAGCCTTTGCCCAATTTGGTTTCTTTCCACTTCAACTCCCCAGTCTTGGCGTCGAGGCATTTCAACTGGCTTTCATCGAACCCATACAAATAGCCATTAAATAAAACAGCGGCGTTCATTTGGGTTTTCATATTCTTGCTCTTCCAGAGTTCTTTGGCGGTTCCGTCTGGTTGAATTTCGACCATAGCGCCGCCCATCCCATAGCCTGAGGCGATGAACACGTTGTTGCCGTCAATGATGGGTGTAGCTGCATTGACGCCATAGTTAGTATCCCAGGCGTAGGTCGAGAATTCTTTGCCGTCTTTTTTGTCAACGATCACCATGCCCAATTTCGGAAAAGCGGCAATGTAGTCTTTTCCGTTGAACGAAAACAGAATGGGGGAAGCATAGGCTTCGCCATAGTTCTTTGTTTTCCAGATGATCTTGCTGCCATCAAGCGAGTAGGCGGCGATCACGCCCACGTCGACGTAGATCACGTCATCAATGATCAACGGGGCGCCAGAGAACCCCCAGGTTGGGGTCTTTACGCCTAACTCTTTCTTCAGGTCTTTCGCGAAGAGCACCTTGCCCGTTTTGGCGTCGAGGCTATGAAAATGGCCTTCTTTACTGATGGTGTAGACTTTTTCGTTATATACCGTAGGGGTCGCTGCGGGGCCGCCCTCGTGGAGATTGTCAATCAGGGCGCATTTGTAGGAATACGTCCAGATTTCTTCGCCTGTCTTGGCGTCGAAACAAAAGATGTTGTCTTCGCCCTTAGCTTTGTCATATCCAGAAACATAGACCTTGCCGTCAACCACAGAGATTGAAGTGTAACCAGGCCCAAGGCGGGCGCGCCATTTGACCGCGGGGCCTTCGCCTTCCCAGGTGGTTACCCAGCCTGACTCGGTCGAGATGCGGTCGCGGTTGGGACCATGATATTGCGGCCAGTCGGCTGCTTGAGCGGCGCTGGCCAACACAAGCGCAAACATAGAGGCAAATACCATCAATTGGGTTGATTTCAGCATAGTCGTCTTCTCCTACCTGGGTTAAAAATTTGAGTGTTTACGTTTCAGTTACTTTACCGTAACGGATTTTACGGTTCCAAACCAAAAATTCAATGGAAAATAATTTTGGAACATTTGTCATAAATGCGTAGACATAATCTTGATTTTTATGTCGAAACGATGTTTATAATTGTTCATTCCCATCGGCGAACTGTCTACCAAGATGTAACAATTACCCCATTCGAATAGAGAAAGTAGAGAATTGATTATGAGCCAATCGCCTTCTGCGATTCGCCAGAGAGCCCCTAAAAACGCTTTTACTTTGATTGAATTGTTGATTGTCGTTGCGATTATTGGAATTTTGGCGGCAATCGCAGTGCCCAACTTCATCAACGCCCAGGTTCGCGCCAAGGTCGCCCGCGCCCAGGCAGATATGAAAGCACTTGAAACAGCCATTCAGTCATATCAGGTTGACAACAATTCGTTCCCACCTGACGGTGATGACTTGGAACAATTTAATCCTGAAGATTTTAACTCCGCCGCCCGGATGAGGCTTTTAACTACTCCTATTTCTTATATTGGCAGCCTCCCGACCGACCCGTTTCATACCCAACAATTAGAGTTCCCTGGATCAGAACTGTTGTTCCCCGGCAAACCGCCGCACACCTACTCATACAACACATGGGGCGCGTTCGCCAGCGACGGGTTTCAGCCAGCCAATAATGGCATCCCTGACAACTATGGAGTCACTTCAATCGGCCCCAACCAGATTTTTAATTCGGCGGCCGGGTTCCCGATTCAATACAACGCCACCAACGGCATCATCTCAGACGGCGACATCATTATTCGCGGCGGCGCCAAGACCCCATTTAACTAATTCTCTCTATGAGAAGAACTCTTCAATGGGGCGGTCAGTTGATCGCCCCATTTACGTTTTGAGTTCGATGAAATAAGCTTCGAACATCAACCCCTCGTAGGAACACTCCCATGAAGATATTTATCTCATCACCTCTTGGCTTCGCCGAAAGCACGTCGCCGTTTCGCGATACGCTGAAGACCTGCTTGCAAGTGAAATTGCTTGGCATTACCGATCCCTGGTCAATGACTTCAGACCTGGAAGAAGAAATGTATAAAGCCGAACTAATTGATAATAAACATATTAGAATAGTTGCCCTAAACTCAATCTCGACAAAAATCGCTGAACGAAACGCCGCTAACATCCGTGATTGCGAGTTGATGCTCGCAGTGTTAGACGGCGTTGACGTTGATTCGGGCACTGCCTCTGAAATTGGCTACGCCTTTGCTCTCGGCAAACGCATTTATGGAATTCGCACCGATTTTCGCCGCGCTGGTGAAAACGACGGCGTGTGCGTCAATCTTCAAGTTCAGTATTGGATCGAAGCCAGCGGCGGCTGTATCGTTCGATCCATAAAAGAACTCGAAGAACTAAAGATAACATTCTAGACCTTACATCAGCCCAACCCTGGGGGCATACAATTATGCAGCCCCCTGCATCAAACGGTCACCATAGTTCATTACCCTCAACTTCGCAGCCATCTCATGCGGTGCAGGACGAACAGCTGCGTAGAACAATTCAATCCCCTCTTTATCAACAAACTGATTTGAGCGCTTTCGAGATAATGAGTCATAAAGCATGTATGACCTGTAGGTTAATTCGCGTATCAATTTCTGATTTGGAATGTTAATCAAATCTTGAACAGACTGAACACCGGGCGAAAAAATTGGCGATCCATGAGATTCATCCAACCCCTGGTTGGTGATCTGCTCAAACAACGCAAGTACTAAACATTGACGGTTGAGCGTTTCTTCATCCATTGAATCTAACTTGCGATTCTCCGGATCAAGGTCTTCAACATAGGCTTCGTGGATGCGGAAAAAATCCCGAAGCAGCCGTGCGGGAAGCTGCGGGTCGCCTGGCCCTGGGCCGTAAGCGAAGTCGCCGATAGGAGCGTCGCTGCACCAGCAGGCGCCCGCCCAGGCGGTGAGTAGCTCTTTAGGCGCGCGGTGATAATGATACTGAACACGAATGTTAAACGCGATACCGACCCAGCGCTCTTCTTGCTCTGACAAAACCTGGGGTTGATATGGTTCCTCAAATTCGAGAGTGTGTGACGCGCCAGGCTGACCTAGCCGATGTGAGGGGACGCGACTTGGGGATACGACATAATTTTGGGTGTTGGGGGTGCTGTACATTTCAATCTCCTAACTGAACATAATAACAACAGTGAACATACTAGCACTTATCGGGTACCAGTCAACAAATCTTTAATTTATTTTGCTTAAATGTTCAGTAATCGATTGGGAGTCGAAATGACGTTGTTAATTTAGGCTCATCCGGGATTTGAGTACGTTCTCTCAAATTGAATTAGAGCGTTTGTCAAAAAAATGTGCGTAAAGCGAGCCCGTATCCGCCGCGGCGGACAGCGATAGATACAGTTAAGTAAACTCTATCCGCACATAATTCTGGCAACCACTATAGAAACGAGAAAAGCCGCTCGGATGAGCGGCTCATGGTTTATCATTTTTTGATAAACAATCTAATCAAGCAGGGCCAAGTGACAGTTGGCGCAGGTGGGGATTTCATCAATGCGCCCGGTAGCGTGCAGTTCGCGCAGCTTTTGATATTCGGGCCCGTTCCAAATTTCTTCAATCGTCTTGCCCTGAATATTGCCGACCGTGAGTTCGCGGGCGGAATCAACGCAGCAGACGCTGACCACGCCGTCAGGATGGACGAACATGCGCTGCCAGAGCTGAGGGCAGCAGAACTTTTTGTTGGCGGGCTTGGGCGGAGCGATTTGGTGCAATACCCGCCCCTCAGACGATTGGTTGGTGTGTTCGATGTAATCGACATACGCCACCGCGTCGACAATCGGCTCAAACAGGGCCTTAAATTCCAGCCATTCATGTTCGTTTTGTTGCATCCGCACCATCGATACGCGGGTGAAAGGCTTTACCGACCCCGCCTCGTCGCGCAGTTTCATAAAGCGCTTGATATTGCGCAGGGTTTTGTCGTATTCGGCGTTGATACGAATCTCGTTGTAATGTTCGCGGTTGGGCGAGTCAAACGAGAAAAAGAGTTTGTCAAGGCCTGATTTGATCAGTTTCTTGGCGATGCGCTCCGTGAGAAGGGTTGCGTTGGTGTTAAACATGACGTCGACCACGCCGCGCTCTTTGGCGTAGGTAATCATCTCGATCAGGTTGGGGTTCATCAACGGTTCGCCGAGGTAGTTAAACTTAAGCGAACACAACCCCAACGCTGAGGCTTCGTCGATCAGGCGTTTGTAGAGATCAAGGTCAAAGTTATCGACATCCCAGAAGGTTCCATCTTCGACCATGTCCGTCCGCGGACACATGGTGCATTTCAGGTTACAGTTTGACGTCGCCTCGATATCGAGGTGAATCGGCACGGGCCCGGTTTTATGTTGTTTTGGCCAGTTCTCCCACTTTTCGCGATAGGCCCAATATTCGTGCGGCATCGCCTGTTCCCAGGCGGATGTGCGGTCGCTAGGCAACTGGTGGTAATTGTGATCAACCTTGGTTTCGATTTGTGGAGCGGCTGAGCTCATTTCGCTTTTTCCTCAATAACCCGATTTAATGGGATTCAGTGGGTGAAATATCGATAGGATGCGGTAACATAGTCTAGTCCATTATCGGCGAATACCAGTGAATCTTTATTCAATCCACTGTGTGTAAACGCCGAAATGTCTGATTTCGCGAAAGGAAAATTGACCATGGGTCTCGCCTTTTCATCGGCTGGAAATCCAAATAACGTCCCTTTAATTCTACTACATGCGTTTCCACTCGACCGTCAGATGTGGCGCCACCAGCTCGACGGCTTATCAGAAAACGCCTATGTCTTAGCCCCTGACCTGCCAGGATTCGGCGATTCGCCGCTTAGCGACACCCCCGGCAGCATGGCTGATTATGTAAAACAAATCATTACATTCATGGATGAACAGAATATAGAACAAGCCCTGATAGGCGGCTGCTCGATGGGCGGCTACATTCTGTTTGAATTCTGGCGCACCATGCCGCGCCGCATCATGGGGCTGATGCTATGCAACACAAAGGCAGAAGCCGACACGGGCGAACAAATGAACAACCGTTTCAAAATGGCAGAAACAGTACGCAATGAAGGCGTTGATTTATTGGTAGGCACCATGCCAGAAAAACTCTTAGGAAAAACCACTCAAAGCAAAAATTATGAACTCGTTAAAGAGATAGAGGAGTCAATTGAATCTACTAACCAAGAAGGTATTGTTCAAGCCCAGATCGCCATGGCGTCACGCCCTGGTTCTTTGGTCACGCTTGAGTCAATTGTCGCTCCGACGCTCATCATTGTTGGAGAAGAAGACGAGTTGACGCCTCCATCGGCAGCCGAGGTGATGCATCAACGAATTCCTACCGCTGACTTGGTGATTGTGAATAACGCAGGCCATTTGTCACCCATTGAACAACCAAATATCGTGAATGCAGCAATACTCAATTTTTTACAATCAACATGCGGGTGAAAATTCTGAGAAAATAACTAGGCAGTTGCTACATTTCACGATATTGTCTTGATATACCGTTGGATTTTGTAGCAGCCGTCCTTGATACTCTAATTAAGCAAGTCAACAGAAACGACATTCGCCGAGAGGGGCGCGGGTGAACACGCAATCTGGCCCAAGCCGTAACAAAAATGAAATCATTCTATCCATGCTTTCAAACGGGTATACCCGTGAAAAAATTATGGCGGCGCACCCAGAATTTGAACAGTCTGATATCATGAATGTCGCCGAAGAGGTTTTGCCAAAGCGCGACCGCTTTGTTTCTCTTAACCCATCCCTCGAAAACTTACTGACCAATTACCCAAGGGCGCTGGCCACCTGGAGCGAAGACGAAGACTCTCACCTGAAACAAATGAGGAGCGAAGGGTTCACCATCTTTGAAATTTCCCGCATGCTCAAACGCCAGCCTTCGGCGATTTATGCGCGAATGAAAGAACTGGGAGTAATCAGTTAAGCCGTGCCCAGCGCCGCCGGGCTTTGGGCGCTTCGCGGCGCGCGCACAGCCTCAATCCAAACCGGGGTTGATCAAAACCATACACCGTCGCAATCAGAGTGCTCAATACAAAACTCATAAAGATATCACGCTTCTGTAGAACCGGACGCCCAAAGGCCCTGGTTCCATTCCCAAATTAACAAAGCATAAAACGGGCAATATTCCAGTGTGCGAACCCACACCGGCTGCTGGCTGGGGGTTGGGATAAAGAAGGAGTAATACAGAAAGCACACGATAGTCAAATACATCCACGACAGGCGAGGATAAAAGCACAAGAACGGAACCACCCAGCCAATGTACCACGGGTTGCACACCGGGCTGCAGATCAACAACATTCCATACAGGATGAATGAACGTTTCACGACTGGTTGAATGGAGTTGATCGAATTGCTCCACACGGCAGATGAAAGATACACCACCATAATCGCCCACAGCGAAGCGCAAAACACTTTTGAGATCAGAAAGGCGTCGATGTGATATGACGAACCGCTGAACTGGCCGATGACAACTCCCTGCCCCCACGCAGGAACGCCCAACAACACCAACAACCATTCGCTGAACGCAACCAAACTGCTGTTGGCTTCCCAGCGTTGAAAAAAGGCCGACCAACCGCGCAGCCCATGTTCACCGATCTGATAGAACACGGCGGCTAGAACCAAAACCGTCGCTCCAAATAAAAGCCAATTGACTGTCCGCCATTTTTTAAGGAACAACGGTAACACAAACGCAGGGAAAATTTTCGTCTGCGCCGCGAAGGCGAGGATGAGCGAAGAAAACGAATTTCGATTCAAGTGAAACATGACAAACGCCGCAAACAATCCACTGAGGGCGATGACATCAAAATGGGCCGTATTGATATACTCTTTCAACACCAAAGGCGACCAGGCGTAAAACACAACCCGCGACGTCTGCAGCCCAAACTCTTTTAATAAAAAGATGATGCTGGCCATCAAAGCGAGATCAAACAACAATGTCATACCCCGCCAAGCGATGATTGAGCCAGGAGCGATTGTCGCAACCGCTCCAAACAGCAATTGAGTAAACGGCGGGTAGATTGTATTCAGACCAGCATTGTTTACGTTTTTTAAGGCATCAATCATTTTAGGCTGTTGATAAAGATCAGCGATCAACTCGTTCATAGGGCCTTGTTGATTCAGCTCGCTTATTTCCAATTCGTTCAAAACATCTTGTGGAGAATATTGGTATGGGTTCATTCCCTGCGAGACGACATAGCCGTCCCATAAATAGCGGTATATGTCGGTCTCATAAATTGGCTGGCTGGGCAAGAAAGCGGCCCGCGCCGCGAGCGCCCAAAACAGAACCACACGCAGCGAAGCGCTGTGGTGACAGACCCGCCAGCATGCATACGCATAGGCGAAGGCCATCATAAACAAAATCGTGAGCACGAGTAGAACGTCTTGAGCGAGGGCGGTGGGGTCAATCCAGTGAGACATCCACGACAACAGGGCGCATCCAACCACCATCACCGCGCCGCAGGCGTGAATCCGGCGCATCACAAAGAACCCTACGCCTTAGCGCCAGGTTCGGAGTGAACCACTTCAGCCCAGATGTCTTGAAGAAACGCCCACCCACAGGCGAGCAGAAAACCCACGATGAGGCCGCAGGCCGTCATAAACGTACGTTTAGGAAACACGCGTTTGTCGGGTTTAATGGCGAGGTTGTATGAAATGTCTGAATAGCGTCCGTCTTTGTTTTGTTCGAGCAGGTTGGCCTCGCCCAAAAACGGCTCTAACACTTCGACCGCCGTGCGGGCGCGTTCAAGTTGAATTTGTTTAAAGCGTAATTTGGTTTCATTCTCGCGAATTTGGGCCAAGGTTTTGTTTAACGCAGAGGTAGTGGTTTTTATTTCAGATTGAAGCGCCGTCTGTTGGTCTTGGGCATTGGCGAGTTGGCTTGAAAGATCAGGATCATTGGGCGAGCGCTCTAATTGTTTTTTGAGGAATAAAATTTCGGTTTTCAATTCCTGCGCCCTTGGCAGCAGCGCACGCTCATATTCGGGCGTAATCGAAAACTGGACGGTGTCCCACTCCTGGCGCTCTTCGGTCATAAAATGGCGGTCGGAATTTTCTAAATCAAATTCTTCGGTGGTTTGTTTGACGCGTTTGTAGATAGGCGCGACCCCTTGGAGCAGGATCCACTTCGAGGCGGCGTCAGCGTATAAGGTTTCTAGATCGGCGTCTTGGTGAAGCGCCTTCCAATCGTTTTCGACTGATTCGAGATCGCCTTCTTTCACCACAGCGCGGTCTCGAAACATGGTAATCTGGCGCATCACGATACTTTTTACTGTGCGCTCTGAGCGGAATTGCGACAGCAGCATCCACAGGTTGGCCAACATACGGGCGCGTTCGCCGGTGTCAAATTCGGCGGCGACGCGAATCACCGGCGAGTAAATGGTTTCGAGGTTTGTCTCTTTAGTAATCGAAACGTTGGCGAACAGCATCTTGCGCAGGTCAAAAATGGTCAGGTCTGCCAACTCATCAGCGTCGAGGCTGCCCAACGCTTCTAAATCATCGGCGCCCAGCTGGCTTAATGAATAGATATAAATATCATAAGCCGGGTTGTCTTTGTCATCTTGAGGGACGAGAATTTCTGTCAACAATTCGGCGTGAGTATTTTGAATGAGTTGGTAGGGGGTTAGCCTCAAGGCCTTGTCTTGGATTCGCGGGTTCGCCTTCAGTTGGTCGAGTTCTGGAGGAGTGATAAGCCGTTTGACGGCGTCGGTCCCCCAGCGCAACGTGCGCTGTACTTCATCCAGTTGCCCGTCTGACAACATGATCGACTGGTAGGTGAGTACGTCAAATGGGTTTGAAACTAAACTGAGGGTTTCTTTGTATTTTGGCGGCGAAACGATGGCGATGGTTTCAGCCCGCCAAGTTTGAGGCCATAAAAGAGCGGCGATGGCAGTAACGACCCCCGCGGCGAGCGTCCCCAATACAATCATCTTGCGTTTTCGATAGAGAACGCGAAGGACCGATATCAAATCGTAGGTCAGGGTCTCCGCCATGGGCCTGCCTGGAAGGGTATTTTACTGCAACTACGCGACGGTCTTGCCTGAGCGAATGCAACGGGTGCAAGACAAAACTCGTTTAGTGCCTTTCGCAGAACGAAGCGTCACTTTCTGCAAGTTTGGATTAAAGCGGCGCTTGGTTTTATTGTTCGCGTGGCTCACGTTGTTGCCAGAGGCGGCGCGTTTGCCGCAAAAATGACATTCGCGTGACATGGTCTTCTCTCCTCAAACTGAAACAGTCGGGTGTGAATTGGGCTTTTAGCCAAGTTGAGTATTGTAGACGCAAATCAGGAAAATCAAAGAGCTTTGGTGTGGTAATTAGCCTATTTCTCCGCCCAAATTAACAACCCCATAATTTAGGGCAAAAAAAGGGGATCGACCCTCGGGACAAGTGTCCCTTTGCGCGATCCCAAAGGTTGGAAGCCCATAATTCTATATTACGCTGGTATATACAAAAGTCAACCCCTTATTTCATTTTTCAGAAAAACTGCAACGTAGTTAGTCAACTAAAAACCCTAGCCTGCTTGTTTATCGTAATTTTATTCACCAATTCTATTATCATTCTGAAACATAGTGGCGCCGTTTATCATTGCAGCACCCTACGATACAAGAGATTTCATAATCAATGGTATTTGCATGTTCTGCCAATTCTGAAGCGACGATCGTTTCATTTCCCTGGCTTCCCATCAAAACCACCTCGTCCCCCTCAGTCACCTCGGGCCCATCGCTGACATCAACCGTGATCAAGTTCATTGAGATACGCCCAACCACGGGAAAGCGCCGCCCGCGAATCAACACATGGGCCTTATTCGAAAAGCTTCGCAGGTATCCATCCGCGTACCCGGTTGGCAACAAGGCAATTCGCCCGTCGCGCAGCATGGTGTAGGTCATTCCATAGCCGATGGCGGCGCCTTTGGGAACATCGCGAACCAGTACGACTCGCGTCTTCCAACTCATTGCTTGTAATAGGCCGAGGTCAATCTGCATTGATACATCCGGCCGCAGGCCATAACTCATGATGCCCGCGCGGGCCATTTGAAGATGCGTGTTAGGAAAACGCAGCAGCGCCGCGCTATTAGAAGCATGAACCATGACATCATCAGGGAGAAGTTCTCGAATCTGCTCTAAGTCTTTGAGAAATCCCCGAAGTTGGTTTTGTGTAATCGATTCATCATCTTCATCAGCGCAAGGAAAATGGGTCATCACCCCGCGAATGATAATCCCCGGCAGGCCCAAGATTGCTTTTAGGTCATCCATCTGGCGGGAGGCGTACATCCCCATTCGGCCAATGCCAGCGTCGAGCTGAATGTGGACAGAAATTGGCGCAGCCCGTTTTTCACCGATGAGTGAATAGCCTTGAGCGTTGGTAAGCGAGCCGACAATTTCATCGACGCCCCATTCAGCGGCTTCTTCAGCCTCATACTGAAGCGAAGGCCGCAGGCGCAAGACAGGCTGTTTGATTCCTAAGCCGCGTATCCGTTGTATTTCCCAATTGTCGACGACGCCGAGATAATGCGCCCCTGCTTCGATGGCTGCTGGGGCGATTTGATCAAGGCCGTGGCCATAGGCGTCTGCTTTCACCACCGCACAGAGTTTGGCCTTCTCGCCCAGGCGCTGTTTCAATAGGCGTATATTGGTTTGATACGCTCGAAGATTAACGACAACCCGTGTATGATGGTGCATAAGACGAACCTGTGTAATTGAATGATGAAAGTATACAGGCGTTATCATCGTAGTAATGACTAATGAAAATTGTTTCAGCCATTTGAAGGCGAATCAATGGGCGGCTGAAAAAAACGAGCGTTAGACAGAAAAGGACAAATCATGGCTCACTGTACGGACGCGTTTGGTAAAAGCTGGAACCACATGATTCGACTTATGTTTCGGCCATTTCGGCTGGAGTATTGGGTAAAAGGCGCCCTGTTGATGTTTCTCGCCCAGGGCTATCAAGGCCCTCAACCCAATCTAAATGGAATGATTACATCAACCATGAATTCGGGCGACCCATTTTCAGGCCTTGCCGAAAACCTGCCGTATATTTTCGCCAGTGTGATTTTCTACATTTTCATCGGCGTCTTGGTCACATTTATCGGGGCCATCGTTTCGTTTGTCTTTTTGAATGGAGCCAAAGAAGGCGTATTTCGCCTACGGAAATCCTTTCAAGAGAATCTATCAGGAATCATTTCACTATTTCTTTGGAACATTGTCGCGGGCATTATTTTATTCGGCGCGGCGCTGATCATCGCAGCGCTTATCTTTGGCCTTGTCTTTTTAGTGCGTGACGCGATTGGCGGCGCCGTCATCACCATTATCGCAGTGTTAGCGTC
Source organism: uncultured bacterium (assembly GCA_964556895.1). Taxonomy (GTDB): domain Bacteria; phylum Hinthialibacterota; class Hinthialibacteria; order Hinthialibacterales; family Hinthialibacteraceae; genus Hinthialibacter. The sequence goes on from CAZKYC010000008.1 coordinate 53,196, forward strand.
ATTGGTTGTCGGCTTGGTCGGATTTGTGTTTTTTGTCCTATATTATTATTTATTGCATACCGTTGTCGTCCCACAAATGTTAGTTGAGAACAAAGGTATTTTTGAAGCCTGGTCAAGCGCGATCTCAATCTTTGTTGAAAACATAATGGAATTTTTAGGGTTTATGTTGATTCAACTCGCCATTGGCCTTGCGTTTGGGATGGTCACAGTCATTTTTTATTTGTTTTTTACATTCTTCGCGATGGCCGTGTTTGCCGGAGTTGGCAGCATCGAAAACTTCCCCAACGCCATGAATACGATTCAGGGTTATGGCTTAATGATGCCGCTTGGGGCGTTTATCGCCTTTTTCTTGTTGCCGGTTTTTGTTCTTCTTCAATCGTACACCCTGAATTTTCTCGCAATGATTGTCGGCAATAATGACTATTACCCAGTGGGATGCGCCCCCAAGACAGAGCCAGATGAGTCAACTTCGACTACCGCTAATACAAATTCCGAACCGCAACCTCCTTCATCACCCACTACGTTTAATGACAGCGCGCCGACTCAAACACCGCCGCCCATGAATGGGCCGGTGAATTTCTCTGATATCCCGCCAGAGAACAATGGTAGACAGCCTGACGCTCAACCTCCTCAGACAGAATTTGGGCAACAACCAACCCACTCAGAACAACCGGGCAACCAAGACCATCGGCCAGAAGATGATGAGATAAAACAGGTTTAAAGAATTTCTTACAATTCCTTTCTTTTTTGAAAATGCAAGAAAACTTAACGACCATTGTATGGGGAGGGCCAATCTCCCGACGAGCCGCGAACAATCGATAGGGTTGCTCTTTATTGCGGCTCGCCAGGAGGGACGCCCTTCCCTGGATAACACACGTTTTTATTCGAAATTGCTTCAGGTTGATCTTTTCAAGCCCCTTCGTATAGGCGTTTAAAGTCTCAGCGTCAAACATGACAAAGCCGACTAATTTGATCGCCTCATTTTGTTTTAGAAATTCGACAAGAGTTGTTAGGGCAATGGATGCTGCCGCCTCACCCGGGCAGCCATAGGCTCCCATGCTGATGGGTGAAAACGCAACCGATACGACGGAGTTATCAACTGCGACTTGAAGGCTTCGATTGTAACCAGAGCCTAGCGCTTCTAAAAATGGCGGGGCCGCCAGCGCGGTGAATCACGCCGTCAACGCCGCCCCCGCCCAACAAGGACGAGTTGGCAGCGTTGACGGCAGCGTTAATGTTCTGATGAGTGATGTCTACCTGAACGAGATCGGTTCGCTCAGGTTGACCCGGCGCATTATGGAATGATCAAGAAACTCTTGACGCTCTTTACGCCTTCAGTGGATTGAGCGATGCCCATTGATTGTTGTTTGGCGGCGTCGCTTTCGACCTTGCCATCCAACGTCACTTCGCCCTTTTTCACAAAAATATCAACCGCGAACGGGCCTTCGGGGCCAGACGAGGCTTCAAGTTGTTCTTTGATGCTGGTGGCTATATCCGCATCGGCTAATTTTCCACTGTTCGCACAACCCATCGTCGCCAGACAAACCAGGCCTGCCAACGCCAACATTGAAAGAAGGCTTTTTTTCATTGTTTCCTCCATGCTCCTCTTCGGAACAAATTGTTTGGATATGGCATATCATAAAGAGCATCAGCCCGGCTGACAAGGCGAAAAATGCCTAAATCAAGAGAACGTATGCAGATATTTATTTGAAATGGCTTTTGCGTTGGCGTGAATTTTTTCAATCGCCTCACAAATCACAGCCGCTTCTTGCTGCCGCATGTCTGAATAGAGCGGCGGTGAGATCGCCCGGGTCGACAAATAGACGGTATTGGGCAACCGCTCTTCTGGCTCAAAATCAACAAAACGTTGAAACGCCTTCATCTGGTGTAAAACGGGTGAGTAGTACATCCTAGAGCCGATACACTCCGCGTCGAGCGCCTTGGTCAATTGCGCTGCGTCTAAGCCAAATTCACATGGCTCAACGATGAGAGTAAAGTCTTTATATGATGAGCGGTCATACTCGTTTATCGTTTGAAATGAGACGCCTGGAATCTGTCCTAAACGCTCTCGATAATACTGAACAATTTTATTTCGGGTGTTGACTGCCTGTTCGAGCATCTTGAGTGAATGCAGCCCCAAAATGGCGTGGAGTTCACTCATGCGCGCATTGATGCCAGGAAACAAGCAGTCATAGTCGCCCGGGTTGCCATAATTGCGGCCGATTCGCAGGTGGTAGGCAATATCATCATCGTTGGTCGCGACGATGCCGCCTTCAGCAGCTATAACTAACTTTGTCGGCGACAAACTAAAGGCTTCCGCACGGCCATTGCCGCCGAGTGGTTTCCCGTGATGCAGCGACCCGAGGCCGTGAGCGGAATCATATAACACTTGAAGGTTATTTGTATCTGCAATCGATTCAATTTCTTCTATTGGAGCAGGAGCGCCAAATTGATGGACTGCAATTAACGCGGCGCAATCATCTGTTACACTTTTTTCAAGAATATCGGGGTCTACATTAAGGGTTTTAGGGTTTACGTCGATAAGATTTATGTGATGATGGTTCCAAAGCGGAGCTAAGCCAGAAGCCATAAACGTAAAGCTGGGAACCAGTATGGTTGATTTAGGCGGTAGGCCTAGCGCTTGATAAGCGAGTAGCAGCCCGCTCGTGCAACTTGAGACGCACACACAGTGTTTCACGCCCAGCGTTTCGGCGGATGCTTCAGCAAACTGCTCTGCGTAGGGTCCTAGTGTTATCATGCCGCTGGCGAAGATTGACCGATATTGGCCTTCAACTTCGTCATACGAAGGTAAAAAGGGGCGGGCAAAAGGCAATGGAGGCGAAGCGGTTGGAGTGCCACCCAATATAGCAGGCAAAGATTTCATGAATGTTTCACCAAAATAGAGTTACACTACTATCGGCGACTATCGCCTAACGATTTAGTAAGTAAAATAGGTTGAAGAAAAAAGTCCAGGAGAACAAGTTGTAAATATATTGACAGTTAAGTCCTATTGATTGTAAGATTTCATTCAGAGACATGTAAAATTATGCTATACTTTTGTAAGTTCTTTCTGCTTTTCTAATTTTTTAATGGGTTAGAGGGGATTTTATGAGTGATACACCTAAGTTCATCACTAGAAGGAATGCTTTACGATGCAGAAGAAAACGAATAGCAAATACCAGGTCAGCCAGGAGGAAGTAAAAGATCGCCTGAAGCGTATGCAGGCTGCTAAGGATCTGGAGCGAGCCAAGCATGATATGGAAACGGGCGTAAAAACCACTGGCCCCTCTAAAGCCAGCCTCGAAATTGAAAACTTAATGGGAGTCGGCGAGAGCGAAGACTCGATCTATGAAGAATGCCGTAAAGATATATTTGACCTAGTGAATAAAGTTTGTAATTTTGCGCTCGGTCTCGATAAAACCGCCACCCTCTTTCCCAAAGATAAAATCGCAAACATTGTAAACATTCTACGCAGATGCCACCTTGAGTTAGAAGCACGCTCGGTGATGGACATCTTTAAAGACCGGGTGAAATTTAAAAATAATGGCAAACTACCTACCATCAAAGAAAAACAGGGCATGTTTGGTAAGACTGTCGCTCGTCAGATGAAGATTGAAGAAATCGCCGCTAAGTTCACGATTGAAGATAAACTTCCCCCTGATGATGTAGGAAAACTGGGCGAAAAAGGCACCAAAGAAGGCATTCTCATGCACCTTCAAAAAGTGATCTTCGATAATGAAGACGCGTATAACCCATTAAAATCTGGTCAACGCAAGATGATGGCGCATTTTTTAGACGCATCGGGAACCATCAACTTGAGGTCTAAAGACCCCGAACAAAAATATTTTAACGCGTTTTTGTTGACCCCCGACAGCATGCAGCCTGCGAGCAAGGCGGACAAAGACCGGTTAGTCAAACTCAGAGGTGTCGTAAAAAAAGCGTCTAAATGGTTTGACGACTATTTAAAGAAAGCCGAACAACAAGCCAAAAACGAAGATTCATCACAAGAAGCGCAGCAAAAAGCCGCAGCGGCGGGTTGATACCACCTTACCTAATACAAACGAAAGGGCGGTCATCTGACCGCCCTTTTTCTTTATTCTGTATTGCTGAATTACAATTCTTTCGCGGTCCACTTGATGGCTTTGATCAACATTTCTTGAAAGTCAGGGTTTTCCCAAATGTCTTGGCGGTGGCCCAGGGCCGAATGAAACACGCGGCCTTTGCCAAATTCTTCGACCCAGCCGTGTGGATACTTACCCGCTTGTTTGTAACAGTCTTCGACCATGATGGTTCCATCAAGAATCATGATCGGGGTGAAATCATCTTGAAGGTTCTTGTAGCAATACCATTCTTCGAACAGTTTCCATTGTTCGGGCAGATGTGAAGTGATGGGGTGGCGCTTCACCGTCAAGACGCCGTCTTGTTGTTTGCCGTGAGATTTAAACTGTCCGCCGATCATTTCTAAATAGGGCTTCCAACCGTGGAACGTATCAGAGGCGGTGTGAGTGCCTACCAAGGCGCCGCCGGCGGCGACCCACTCAATCAATGCCTTGCGTCCATTTTCTGAAGTGGGGATGCTGCCGTCTTTGCCTGGTTTGGTGAGGTCGCCAGTGGTGTAGAGCATGACCACATCAAACAGTTCCAACGCTTCTTTGCTGATCAGGCCGCCGTCTTTGGTGGGGAGAACGCGGATACCGTTATCCGCCCCGACTTGAATCATCAGTTTTTCGACAAAGCCGAGTTCGCCGTTGTTGCGCTTAATCACGCCGTGTTCAAACCCAGCCGAGCTGGTTAAAAAGAGCACGTCGATGGGTTTGTCTTGTCCCTGGACTGTCAGCCCAAATACACAAAGACACAACGTTGCGAGCGTTACACTAAAGATGCGTTTCATTGGTTTGCTCCTATCAAAGTGAAGATAATAGCGGACGCCAAAATGGCCCGCTAGAGAATCATACCATTTTCATGAAGGAAAGATCAAACCGTATTACAGGTTCCATTCAAACAGGCGGGTTTTGATGACGCTCCAGACGCCAACCGTGATTGTCACAACGATCCAGCCAAGCAACCAAAGTATTACCTGAGGATTAGACGCGTGTAGCGGGGCGCCCGCGTCATACAACGCCGACCGGACCGAAAAATAGAGCAAGCCGCTGATTTCTACCACAGCTAGGGCCATATACAAAAAGGCCCCTTTGCCGAGTGAGACTTCCATCAAATGGCGGTAATTATATATAGGGAAGCAAAACCCGAGAAACACCGCCATCAGGCTGATTTGAACCGAAACCGTCCCGCCAGTGGCCAGCGACCAAACCAAGAGGTCATGGGGCAAGGCGAGAATGTAACTTGACCCGACCAACAACGCGGCGGCGACGATGGCCACTGGCGGCGCGGCGAACAGAATTTTTTGAAGGATGCGCCGTTGTGGCCCTACGGGCGCTACGCTGGGCGTCCACACTGCCCTGCCCTCGCGGCTGGCGGACGGGTACACGAACCGCGCTCCAATGACGGCGACCAGTAGCGAGATGATACCGACATTCGCCGCCGCCAATATTGGCGCCAGGCCTTCTTGTTTGACGGGCAAGAAGGAAAGATTGACCAGGTATAACGCCACCAGCGGGACCATCATAAATAGCTGCGTCCAGACGGATGGGTCGCGCTTGGCAATAAGCCAGTCTTTGCCCATCAGCGCGGTAATTGGGCCGCGGTGTAGGTTTCGCTCCCAGAATGAATCTGACATGCTGCGGGAGCGGTTAACGCCGGGGTCGCCCTGTTCTTGGCATTTCCACCAGCCGATTAAAAACAAGGAGCGCCCAAAGGCGAGCGACAACAATACCGTCGCAATCGCGATCAAGACAACAGGCGCCAGGCCTGCCGTTTGAATGTTCATTCCCAAAAACGGCTGAACCGCCTGAGCGAACAGCATCCCCGGGCCGAACTGCACCCATCCACTGGGCTGTTGTTGAAAGAACGTCAACATGGGGTTCGCCAGCGCTTCGTCACTCCAAAGTGTTTCGAGATGCAAGAACCGCAGCCCGCCGATTAGCGCAACGGCGATACACAGGCCGAGAATTGACAAGGTTTGGTGAAGCCGCTTGGCCGGGAACACCGACATTAACACCATCGCCGCAATCATCGCAACGCTGACCGCCAACGCCGCCATTGAGAGCGCAGCGATCAGAAACGCGAAATAAAACGCCAGGCTGAGATTGAGTTCTAGCCCCAGCGCGATCATCGGCGGGATGCTAAACCCGACGAGTGTGACGGCGCTGCGAACAGCGACGTCGATCCATTTCAACGTGAGGATGAGTTCTAATTTGACTGGCGAATAGAGCAGCATTCGAAGGTCGTCAGAGCGGTATAGCGAGGCCAACGCGGTAATGACGCTTGAGTAAACCAAGAAGCCAAACAGAAACGACCCCATGACCGAAAACGCGTTGGGCAACACCAGCGCCAACCCCAACGGCACTTGAGACAGTAGAGCAAAAAAACGCTGAAAGAAGGCGTATTCCGCCCAAGCGACTCCAGCGATGAAGACAACCAGCGCAAACCATTTGAGGGAATCGTCCCAGCGGGCGTTGCGCATTCGGTTGCGCAGCTGCTGATAGGGCGTGCGTACAAATAACAAGAGAATGTGATTCCACACCATACGTTTATTATGCCTGTTGCTTAGTTACATGCCAAAGCCGCCAGCCGCTGAAGATCGTCGAAGCAAATGAGACGAGCTGAAGTGAGAGCCCCATTTCTTTATTCCCTTTTGCCTCAGCGAAATGCTAAATTTGAATCCGATCAAATCCGTTCTTTTGATTTTTCGCCTAAAGGCGAAGGTTCCATTCCCAAAACCAGGCGACAAAAAAGCCCGGCTCATTGCGCCGGGCTTTTATCGTTCATATAGATTGTTGATTATTGAAGCGGCGGGGTGGCTTCGGCCTGAAGCCAATCCAGGCGCTCTAATGCGAAACTGTTCCAAACCGAGTCTTTATCAATTGATGAATACGCCGCGATGGCTTTCTCGGTATCGCCTTGTTCTTCGTAACACCCACCCTTAAGAAAGGCCAGGTAATACTTAAAGTCGTCGGCCTTGGCTTGGGCTTCGAGCGCTTTGATTTCTGTTAATGCGGCGGCGGTGTCGCCTAAACTGCGTTGCACCTGAACGATGGAAACGCGGATGAGTTCTTTGTCGGAATTTGATTTGGCTGACGCCAAGGCTTGTTGGTATTCCTGAAGGGCGCGGTGGTATTCTTCCATCTCAACAAAACAGTGGCCGCGCATCAGGCGCGCATAGGTCGTGACCGACGCGCCCGGCTGGCTCTGAAGCAGCGAGTTAAATTGTTCAAGCGCGGGTTCGTATTGTTCGTTCTGGACCAGGGTCACGCCGGTGGCGAAAGTAAGCTGGGCGGTCTGAAAATCGGCCTCGGTTTTCATGCTATATAAGTACCAGCCGATGACGGCGACCAAAACCGCGCCGACGCCAAACAAGGCCTGGCGGCCATAGGTGTCATAGAAATTTCGCGCATTGGCGGTAAATTCTTGCAAGAAGACCTGAAGTTCGTCTTCTTTCAAACGGCGTTGCAACTCTTTATGGTCAATCTTCGCTGACATGAATACTTCCCTTTTCTACGTCGGCATTAGCACAAAAACGTATTGTGGTGTTTGGCGGTGTGTTCGTCAATCCACACGGGGTTACTCACAGGCGGGGCAGGCGCCGCTGCCGCAGGCTGGCGCTTGGTCTAAGTTACAGGCCGCGCTGCCACACGGATCAGAAACCCCGGCGTTGACGCCAAAGGTCGAGAGTTGCTTTCCGACTTGTTCTGCGCCGCAAGAGGGGCATCGAGGTAATTCATCACGATTAAACACGAGTTCTTCAAACTGGTGATTGCATTTTGTGCATTGATATTCAAAAATCGGCATCTTTGTATCCTCACAGAGTCGTAGTAATCGCCAATAGTGTATTCGAGGCGCGCACCAATTCAAAGCCGCGGCGCTAAATACAATCGAACCAATTGTGCGCTTTTTTTAGTGAACATCTGAAACAAAACCTATGACTAAATCGTTACATACAAGAAGGCCAATGAGATGATTTGTTTGTTGTTATCGTTTTCTTTGTTTTTTCATCGAAGAATTAGCACAACCCTAGTTTATTTACGATAGCAAGTGTGGTAGTTTGTTATTGATATATCTCTCTTAGAACAGATTGTTCTTCTGTATTTTCCATATTTTGCCTAAACGGAACACGACATAGAACCTTTCGTCGAGGGGATGTGAGAATCGATGAACGCATCGGAACTTTACTCGCTCCTTATAGAGAGCGGTCTGCTTAGTGACGAGCAAGCGCAACGGGTGAAAGAAGAGCAAGCCGAGACGGGCGCTCCGCCCGACGAGATTGTCTTGCGGCGCCAGTGGGTCAACGAAGAAAGGCTGCTCGACGCCCTCAGCCAGGCCTATGGCGTACCATGGCAGGAGATTCCCGACAAGGCGCCGCCGGCGGCGATTAACGCCGTGCCCGCCGAGTTCGCGCTGCGGCATTGCGTGCTGCCCATTCAAAAAAACAATGGCCTCTTAACTGTCGCCGCGCTTGACCCCAGCGAACTGCAAGTGTTCGACGATCTGCGCATGTTGTCGGGCTGTGAGATTCAAGTGGTGTTGACGCGTAAGAAAGCGTTGCTCGAAAACATCGAGCGTTATTTCGGCGCCAGTATTGAAAAAATGATCGCCAATTTGAGTTCGGGTGATGATGAGTTCCAAGCGGTCCACCCAGACAACATCGCCGACTTACAAGAGCTGGCCCGCGAACCGACCGTAGTCAACCTGGTCAACCTCATCATCTTTCAAGCGGTTGAAGAAGGCGCCAGCGACATTCACATCGAACCGTTTGAAAACGAATTGGTCGTTCGCTATCGCATCGACGGGATGCTGCAAGAACAGCCGCCCCCGCCGAAGCACCTGCAGTCAGCCATCATCTCGCGCATCAAAATCATGTCTGAGATGGATATCGCCGAGCGTTACACCCCGCAAGATGGGCATATCCGCCTGCGGCTGGGCGAGCGTGAACTCGACTTTCGCGTGTCGACCATCCCGACCGTCCACGGTGAGAGCGTGGTCATGCGCATCCTCGACAAGACCAACATTCTTCTCGATATTTCTGACTTAGGTTTCTTTGCAGACACCCGCCGCGACTTTGAGTCGCTCTTGCGCCGTGCGCACGGCATCATTCTGGTTACCGGGCCGACCGGGTCAGGCAAGACCACAACCCTGTACGCCGCGTTGAACCAGATCAAGACGCCCACCATGAAGATCATCACCATCGAAGACCCGGTTGAGTATGACCTTCAGGGCATCAGCCAGATGAACGTCAACAACAAACGCGGTCTGACCTTCGCGAACGGCTTACGTTCGATCGTTCGCCAAGACCCTGACATCATCATGGTGGGTGAAATTCGCGACTTTGAAACCGCTGAGATCGCCATTCGGTCGGCGCTCACCGGCCACCTTGTCTTTAGCACGCTACACACCAACAACGCCGCAGGTTCGGTCACGCGGCTGATTGATATGGGAGTGGAGCCGTATCTGATCTCGTCTTCGCTGGTTGGCGTGTTGGCCCAGCGGTTGGTGAGGCGAAATTGCCCAAACTGCCGCGAGCCGTATGAACCCGACCCCGAGTTGCTTGCATTGGTCGGCGACTCGCTGCCCAATGGCGTGAAAGCCATGCGCGGGGCGGGATGTGAGCAGTGCCGCAACCAGGGCTACAAAGGGCGCTCCGGCTTGTTTGAGATGCTGACGGTCACGGACCCCATTCGTGAGTTAATCAATACGCGAACGTCATCCAACTTTATTCAACAAACGGCCAAGTTGAAGACGCTGCGTGAATACGGCTGGGAGAAAGTCGTCTCAGGCGAAACCACCGTCGAAGAAATTGTCAGAGTCACAGAAGAAGAAGAAATCGCTGATCTGAACTTGTAGGGAGATGTTCGCGACATGCCGGTATATCGCTATCGCGCTTTGACAGCAGACGGTCGTTCGGTAGACGGCAGCCTGAATGCGCCAGCACGACAAGAGGCCGTCGCCCAGCTTCGCAACCAGGGCGTGCGTCCGCTTGAAGTGATTGAACAGACCAACAGTTCGCTCAAAGCGGCGACACAAGCCGCCCCCAAACGCGGACGCGTCAAACAAAACGACATCCAGGTTTTTACCGCCCAGCTGGCGGCGTTGCTGCGAGCGGGCATCGTGCTCTCTCAGGCGCTGGCGATTCTTGAAGAACAAACCGAGAGCGCCGCGCTGAGCGCCATTCTTAAAGACGTCCGCGAAGACATACACGGCGGCGCCAGCCTGTCTGAGGCGTTGGCGAAATACCCTCGACAGTTCCCTGAGTTGTATTGCAGCATGATTCGCGTCGGCGAGTCGGGCGGCGTACTTGAAGTTGTTCTCAAACAGCTGGCCTCATTCATGGAAAAAGAACAGGCGTTGAAATCCAACATCATGACCGCGCTGGCCTACCCCATGCTGGTTGTCTTGGTCGGCATCGGCTCCATCGCCGTTCTGGTGACGTTTGTGATTCCCCGGCTGGGGGCCGTGTTCGCTGACTTTGGCTCGAAATTGCCGTTTTTGACCGCGGCCTTGATCGGATTGAGCGACTGGGTGTTGCGTTGGGGATGGCTGGCGCTAATCGTGACATTTGGGCTGGGCTACATGGTCCGCCGATATGTCGACTCAGACGCTGGCCGTGAGAAGTATGACCAGTTAAAAGAGAACATCCCCGTGTTGGGCAGCATGTTAGTCAAAGCCCAGATCGCCCGGTTTTCGCGGACGATGGGCACGCTGGTCAAAAGCGGCATCCCCGTGTTGAACGCTCTCACCCTGGTGGTTTCGACCACAAGCAGCAGCATTTTGCGCAAAGCGCTTCAAGACGTGTGCGAGAAAGTGAAAAAAGGCGAGGGGCTTTCGGCGCCGTTAAAAGAGACCGGGTTTTTCCCGCCGATGGTGACCAACTTAATCGCGGTCGGCGAACAGTCAGGCAGCCTGGACGAGATGCTGTTTCAGGTCGCTGACACGTTTGACGTCGAGGTCGAACAAGCCATTAAACGGTTTATCACCTTATTTGAACCCATCGTCATTATTCTGATGGCGCTAGGCGTGGGCAGCGTCTTGTTCGCGTTTCTGTTGCCGATTATGAACATCAGCGAGATGATTCAATGACGCAGCCACGCAACCGCCAACAGGGTTTCACTTTGATGGAACTGGTGATGGTCATCACCCTGATGGGCGTCATGATGGGCATGGCGATTCCGTCGTTTCGCAACCTGATGTCGTCGCAGGAACTCAAAAACGCCGCGCAAGGCATATCCAATATCATTCGCTACGCCCGCAGCGAGGCGATTCAACGAAGCGCGCAAACCAAGGTCGTGTTTGACGCAGAAGCGGGCGGGCTTCTCTTCTCGGTCGAAACCGACCCGTTTCTTCAGCCAGGCGTTTTCACCGAAGAGCGTACGCCCTTCCCGGTTCCAAAACAGTTGCGCGAACCCGCTGCCATCAAGATCGCCTCCTTTGAAAAACAAAGCCTGTATGGCGGGCTGGAAGAAAACGAACTATTGTTTTCGCCTGACGGCTCAACTTCTGACGCGCTGTTGGTGTTGGTTGATGAAACCCAACGCGCCTACACCGTCGGCGTGGTCGGATTGACCGGACAAGTGTTGATCTGGAACCGCAAAGTGGAGACGCTGTATGAGGACTAAGCGCCGCTTAGAAGACTCGTTCACGCTGGTGGAAGCCCTGGCGGCCATGACCATCATGGGCATCGCCATCGCCAGCATCCTTACGACCTTTTCCGCGGCGCTGATTGCCAGCAAGCTGGCTGAAGACTACTCGATATCCACCTCCATGATGACCGAACTGCGCACACATGTTCGCGCCGATTTGTTTTCGCCGCTTGATATCAACCAGGGGACGTTCACCAACCACCCTGGCTATACCTGGAGCGCGACCTATACGCCGACTGACTCTACAAACTTCTATATCGTCGAGATGACAATCGAATGGGTCAGGGGCGACCGTGAATACACTCGCACGGCGATGACCTACCATTACTACTCGGGTTCTACGACGGCGACTACAACCGGGGAGGACGGCGACGCATGAGAACCACGCGCGCATTCACCCTGGTTGAACTCTTGACCGCGACCACCATCACCGCGCTGGTGTTGTCAGGGGCGTTTTTCTCTATGTCTGTTGTCTTACAGGCGTATAAAATGCGCGGCGGCAAAACCAGCGACGCCGAAATCGCCAACATGATTTTCAACCGGTTGCGCAAAGACCTGGCGTCGACGTTCATCTCGCCGCATGAAGACACTACCCGTTTTGTCGGTATGGATGAACAGGCCGGACAGTTTGACGCCGATACGCTGACCTTCATCAGCATGGTCAACAACCCAATCGAGATCGGCGAAGGAACCAGCGACCTAGCCGAGGTGCAATACTTCATCGACCAAGACGACTCGACGCCTGAGCGCTGGCTGGTGAGGCGATATGACGCCACCCCAGACATCGACCCCTTCTCTGGTGGAGAGATTTCGCTCTTGGGGCCGCATGTCCAATCCATCAACATCGAATATTACGACGGCCTGGTCTGGTGGCCGGAGTGGGACTCTGAAGCCGACCTGCCCATTGCGGTCAACATCTCGCTTGGGTTCTTTCGCCCCCAACAACTCGAACAACAACCGGCGCCAGAGATGCTCACTCAACACAGCACCGCCATCTGGATCACGCTAAGCCGAGGCATGACTGACACGGGAGGCGAACGATGAGAGCCTCTGAACGCGGCATCGCGCTGATCGTGGTTTTGTGGATCGTCACCGTGATGGGGACATTCACCCTGTTGTTCTCACGCGAGTCACGGCTGGCGATCAATATTAACAAAAACTTAAATGACGCGCTTCAGGCTGAGATGATCGCTGAGGCGGGCGTCTATCGCGCCGTCGCCGAACTAATAGACGACTATCAGCTGACTTCCTATGACGGTCTCGAAGACACCTGGAGCAGTAGTTCAACCATCTTTATGGATTCACCGCTTGGCGACGGCGTCTACCGGGTCGAACGGCCTGATTTAGACAACCTTGGTTCTGTGCAATATGGCTGTACTGACGAAAGTTCAAAACTCAACGTTAACACGGCGACCCGCGCCATGTTGATGGCGCTGCCTAACGCGACCGAAGAACTGGCCGACGCCATTCTCGACTGGCGCGATGACAATGACGAACAGCGAACGTTTGGCGCAGAGATCAATTATTATCAATCCCTTGAAGAACCTTACCAACCTAAGAACGGCCTGTTCGACACACTGGCCGAGTTGATGTTGGTCAAGGGCGTGTCGGTCGAGGTATTGTATGGCGAAGACATTAACGCCAACGGCGTGTTAGACCTCAACGAAAACGACGGCGACGCGTCGTACCCGATTGACGACGCCAACGACGAACTTAACGTCGGGTGGGTCCATTTTCTCACCGTCTATTCATATGAAAAAAATGAAAGCGGCGACGGCCTGACGCGCATCAATATCAATTCCGCCAGCGAAGACGAAATGAAAGAAGAACTCAGCGATGTTCTCAGCGACGACGAGATTCAACAGATTGTTCAAGGCCGGGACGACAATGAATATACCCGCATCGGCGACCTGCTATACCGCCAACAAGAGAACAACAACGGCGGACGCAACAATAATAACCAACAAATCCTCAACAAAGAAAAAATGCGCGGCGTCGCTGACCGGATCACGGTCTCAGATGAAGACCAATTGGTTGGCCGAATTAATTTGAATACGGCCCCGCGCGAAGTGATCACTTGCTTGTTCCCGAATAATCCTGATATCGTCGAGGCGATCATTGAGTTTCGCGAATCGAGCGACGGGCCGTTTGAGTCGTTGGGCGACCTGCTTGACGTTCAGTCAATCAGCAACCAACAGTTCGCCCAACTGACCGAAGTCGCGTCAACAAAATCATCGGTGCATTCGGTTCGGTCATCCGGTTTTATAGAATCCAGCAATGCGTATAAACAGGTGTATGCGATCTTTGACCGCAACGCTGAACCTCCACAATTTCGCTATTGGAAGGTGGTGCGATGAACGCATCCGTGAACCATTTGATTCTGTTTCAACGGCTTGACGACCAACTGGTCTGGCTTGAAGCCGCGCGCGAAGGCAAGGCCGTCAAACTGTTAAGCGCCGGCGCTCAGCCATTTGACGTTGACGGCGAACATCTGACGTTAAAAGACGCCGTCGCCCAGGCCAGTAAACATATGCAAGCGGGCATTTGGGTACGTTACGAAGCCGTTCTCGCCGCGCCCGCCCACCGCTTGACCGCGCGAATCATCGAGGCGCCGCCGGCTGAAGACGACCAGGTTCGCGACTTGGTTGCGTTTGAAGTGTCTGAGGCGCTGCAAGTTCCGGTTGAAGATATCGCCTGGGACTACTGGTCGCCCAGCAAGCAGTCGTCTGGGCAACCGAAACTATTGTGGATCGCGGCGCGCAAATCGATCCTCAACGAGTGGCTGACCGACTGGCCCAGCAACCGCATCCCCATCTCACAAATCACGCCAAGCGTCTGGGCGCTGTATGAATTCTTCATTCGCTCCAGGACCGGGCTGTTGCGCCAGCCGACCATCTTGGTGATGCAAGAAGGCCAGCGGGCTGAAATCGCCGCCGCCGACTCGCAAGCGATCTATTACACCCGCACTGTCAATCTGGGTTCAACCAAAGGCCCCAGCGGCGCTGATGTTTCACAACGGTTGGCGATGGAAGTGGAACGGACGTTGCAGTATGTGTCTGAACGGTTGATTGAAGGCGAAATTCGCTCATTGGTGATCGCCGGGTTTAGTGACCTTTCAACCGAAGCCTTTGACGCGTTATCGGCCCATCATTCTCTCACCTATTACCAACTGGGCGCGACCGATTTTTCAGTCGAGTTTGATTGCGGAGGCGTTCAACCCAGCGTTGAACATATCCCCCTGCTGGCCATCGCCTACTCGCGGCTTCACGAAAACCTGGAGGGCGTCAACCTTCTCGACAAACAAGAAGAAGCCCTATGGGGCGCGCGCCTGTGGGAAGCGGCCCAACCCTCGCCGACATTTATACGCAACGCAGGCGTTATGACCGCGACCGCTTTGCTGTTTTGGATTGTCAGCGCATTGTGGTTTAACAACGCTGTTGACGCCCGCCTCAGCGAAGGCAAAAGCCTGCTCGAACTGGCCAACCATCTCGAAACCGAAGAAATCGGCCTGCGTTCGATGGCCCAGCGCGGTACGCCCATGGCTGACATCCTTCTATTTTTGGCTGAGATGATGTCGAAAGAGAAAAAGATGCTGGTCAAGTCAGTTTCATTTGACAACAAAGACGGTGTGGTGATGTCGATCATCGGCGGCAGCAACCAAGACGTTTTAGGCATCATCAACCAGATGAACGAAAGCAAATATTTTCGCGACGTGGTGTCTGACCGCGCCGTAATGGAAAAAGACGGCATCGTCATTTATTTGACTGGCAAATTGGTCGCGGGAGTGTAGGAGACGCGCATGGCATCGTTATCAGCGAGAGAGAAAAAACTGGCGCTGGCGACCGGCTTGGCCGCAGTGATAGGCGCCATCTACATTGTGATGAATATCATGCCGGGCAGCGATATTGAAGTGTCCGCCGCGACCGCAGACCGGTTTGATACGCTGTTTGAACAGATGGCGACGGTGGAAGAGCAAAAGGCGAAAAACCTGAATTGGCGAAAGCGAATCGGCAACGAAACCGGACGATTTATTAGCGAAAAAGATGTAGGCCAGCTTTACGCCGAAATTGAAAAAGTCGCCGGGCAAAGCGGCGTCCAGGTGATGAATTATTCGTCGACGATTAACAAGCGGGCCAAGCCGCTGCCTCAACTCGAAGCCAACCTGACGCTTGAATGCCGGTTCGACCAGCTCATTCAACTTCTCGACAATTTCAAGAAGGGCGAAATTTTATTGCAACCCTCCAATCTGCGCGCTTCGCTAAAAGACCCTAAGCAGCCGAAGTTACAAGTCACCTTGAAACTTACAACCTACCTGCTCAAGACGCGCTTTGAACACAACGCGCCCACAACTCTTCGGCCAGGAGGCGGCGCATGAACCTTCATTTACGCGAACGTGTGTTGGGGTATCTGAGGGCCTATTGGCAACAATGCGTCTATGTTGGGCTGGGCCTGGTTCTGGCCGCACAACTTGGAACCACGCTATACCGCATCCTCGAACTTCGCCATGTGGATTCGTTAATCGCCCAGGCCGAATCGAGTGAACCCCCTCCAGGCGAAAATGAGAACAGCGAAGATCAACCCAACCGGCCACAGTCTGGGATGCGCGGCCCCGGCGGGCAGCCCGGCGGGCCTCCCGACGGTGGAACACCGCGGCGCCCTGAGAAAGACATCTTTCGAAACGAAGAACAAAAATTCGCCCTGACCGCCATTTATCTCGACAAAGCGGTCATCAATGGTCAAGAAGTCGCCGTCGGCGGGCGCATCGGCAAGGCGACGCTGGAGTCGATCTTGCCATTCAGCGTGACCATTCACATCGAAGGCGAAGACAACCCTCGTACGGTAGAAATGTTTACTGGCCAAAGCGGGGGCAGCATGGGCAAGCCAATGAACAACCGTTCTTCACGCGACCGGTCGCGGCCTTCACGCCCTGGCCCCGACATGAGCGCGCCGTCCATGCCAATGATGGTCGGCCCTGGAGGCCCCGGCGGCGGCATGCGCGGCGCCATGCGCAATCTGTCGCCTGAACAACGCCGCGACATGATACGAAATGCGCCGCCCGAGGTCCGTGAGCGCATGATGAGACGAATGGAAGGCCAATAATGGAACAGCCAATAAGAAATAAGAAACGAAACAACGCATTGTTAAGGAGCGTGGCCATGAAACGTTCGACCTATATCACTCTGGCGGCAGTTGGTTTACTTGCCGCCTTTGCAGCGACGGCGCCTGTTTACGCCCAGCCGTCAGATGATCAATCCCAAGACGAAACCTCAAAAGGCTTGGGAAGCATCCTTGCTGACACCGTCAAAGGCATGTTCAGCGTCATCTCGCCAAACGGCAAATCGGCCCACCCCGTCGAAGACGGCAAGGAAGGCGAGCCGAAAAAATTCAGCCTGAATTTTAATAACGCGCCCATAGAACAGGTGTTGAAGTTCATCAGCGATTTAGAGAAAAAAGTTGTGCTTAAGAGTGACGACGTTCAGGGCCAGATCAACATTATCAACCCGAATGAAGTCACCGCCGAAGAAGCGATGGAGATCATCGACCAGGCGTTTTTGTTGAAAGGCGTAACGTTTGTTGAATATGAGCAGATGATCATTGTCATGACCGTGGCGGGCGCCAAACAAAAAGGGCTGGAAGTGAAGTCCGGCGACGATGAGGACACGATGGGCTCGCGCATGAAACACCAGGTGATTCAACTCAATTTCGCATCGCCCGGCTCGCTCAAAGAATCGCTGGCGCCGTTGATCCCTGAAACCGCCAACGTCATCGCTGATGAACGCACCCGCTCACTGATTATCACTGACACCGCCGCCAACATCAAACGCCTTGAAGACATCATACAAGAGCTCGATAAAGAGAGCGCCATCGGCGACATGTCGGTGCAAGTATTTCGGCTCAAATACCTCAACGCAAGCGACATCGGCCGCGACCTCGACGACCTGTTGGGCAATATCGTCGCATCAAACCAATCTCAAACTGACAGAGGGCGGCGCCAACAAGCCCCGGTCGAAGTGGTGATCGACCGCCAAACCAACTCGCTCATAGTCTCGGCGCCGACAGACGCGATTGACTCGGTGCGTGAATTTATCAACAAACTCGACACCAGCAAGACCGAAGAACTACAGACCCAAACCTTCACTTTGAAGAACGGTGATGCGACCGAGGTCGTCCAAACATTGATGCAACTCGCCCAAGGCCGTCAAACCAACACTTACCGTCCATCGGTGTCTGCTGATTCGCGCACCAACACCATCGTCGTTTCGGCCTACCCAGAAGATGTCTTAGCGGTCGGCAAGTTGATTCAGGTTTTAGACAGCAAAGAGAGTTATGAAAAGATCACCAAGATCTATAATTTAGAAAACGCTGACGCCATCATCCTTAAGCCGATGTTAGATGAGTTGCTCAACCAAGAAGACAGCAATTCAAATTCACGCTACCGCTGGTATTCATCGAGCAACAACGACCAGAAAGACGTCTCGATCATTGAAGACCAGCGCCAAAACGCGCTTGTCATTACCGCCAAGCCCGGCGATTTTCAGATGATAAATGCGTTGGTCGAACAACTAGACCAGCCCCTGTCAGAATCTGCGGAAGAACCGCGCGTCTACCCAGTCAAACATGTGCGCGCGTCAGACCTGGCCTATCTGATTGAAACCTTGTTTGAAGAAGACACCTCAAATTCGTCGCTCTCTTTCTTTTACGGCAACAATCAACAATCAGGCATCACCGGGTTAACGGGCAAAGTCAAAATCATCGCCGACCCCAACACCAATTCGCTTATTGTCATCGCGGCGACGCCGCGCGCGTTTGACATCGTCGAACGGTTAGTCCAAAACTTAGACCGTATGGCGCCCGAGTTTGGCGGGACGCGGGTCCTGCAACTCAAAAACGCCAACTCGTCAGAACTCGCCCAACAGCTGAATGAACTCTTTGAAGAAGACCAAGGCAATCAAGGCAACCGAGGGTTTTATTGGTACCTCAACCAACAAGGCCAAGGCGAAGACCAAAAGATCAGTAATTTAATCGGCAATGTTCGCATCGTCTCAGAGACGCGCACCAACTCGCTGTTGGTCACAACCAACTCGCAGTACTTTGACATTGTCGAGACCATCATCCAAGAACTCGACCGCGAAATCAGCCAAGTCTTGGTTGAGATTCTCATTGTTGAAATCATTGACTTAAAGAACAACGAACTCGGCATCAACTGGCCTGATAACATCCCCATTCAGGCCGATCTTGATCTAAACCAATCGTTCAACCAATTTAGCCTGGACCGAGCGACGGTGTTGTCGCGCTCCAGCTTTGAAACCGTCTTGGGGTTTTTGGCCAAGAGCGACAAAACCAACGTGCTGGCGCGGCCCGATGTTCTAACCGGCGACAACCAGAGCGCATTTGTTGAAGTCGTAGACCGCATCCCCATTTTAGGCAACATTTCACAAAGCACCGTCTCGAACCTGCAAGGCATCACTCATGTTGACGTTGGTTTGGTATTGACGGTCATGCCACATATCAATGATGAAGACACCGTCACAATCAATGTCGACCTTGAGACAGGCAAGGTGCTCAATCAGTTTTCCCTCCAGGTCGGCGAATCAGAGATTCCCGCGTTCAACCGCCGCCGGGTCACGACGGAGCTAATGATCAACGACCAGGAGACAGCGGTGTTGTCAGGCGTTATTGACACCAGTTTTACTGACATCGACGACGGCGTTCCAGTATTAAAACATATTCCCGTCTTGGGCTATCTGTTCAAATCAAAGAAAAAACAACAGACCAAAAAAGAATTGATGGCGTTTATCACGCCCTACATTCTCAACGACGCCGACGACCGCGAAAAAGCATTTGAACGCCACCGCGAACGAATCGATATTTATGATGGGTTCAAAAACCATTTAGACGATCTGAATGTTCGGATCGGCAACCCCAACTAACCGGGTGATACGAAAGCGTGTTAATGGAACAGACGGTAATCGGCGTACAACAACGGACGGAGCGAATGAAAAAACACATTCTCATCTCATTTTTGTTCTTCGCGGGCGGTCTGGCCTGCGGTTATCTGATTCAGCAAATGTCAGGCGGCCCCCGTTCCGCCGCCCTAAGCCCAGGGCCCGAACAAGAGATTACGGCCGCTGAGCAGCCCACTCCACAAGCGCCGCCTTCTGGGGTCGTGCTAGAGCGCGTTTTGCCAAATGCATCAATCGCCTGGCTGTGGGCCGACTTCAAGCGCATCGGCGAACACAAAGACGCGTTTTCTCCATTGTGGAAAGACGACGCTGTCAAAGAAGTGGCAGATGAGTTTGTCGCCGCCCTGCCGGCTGGAGCGACCCAGGCGTTTCAAGCGCTGTCAGGCGCCAGCGACGCCATGCGGTTGTTTTTTCTGCCGCCGCCGCGCGAAGACGCCCACGCCACATGGATCGCTGCGTTCTTGGGCGACCACGACACGTTGTCATCGCTGCTGTCTGACATGCCTGATTCAGACCGTGAAACCAAGTCATTTGGGCCTCATCAGATCGATGTAATTAAGACCCCGTTCGGAGAATTCGCCGTCCGGCTTGACGACCAATTATTGTGGATCAGCACGGCGGCCCAAGAACTCGCCGGCATCCTCAACGCCCCGGCGCCGCCTGATCTATCCGAGAAGCCCGCGTTGCATGAAGACGCCCTGCGGCGGTTTCCCCACACTGCGGTCGGACTGTTCATGAATTCCGCGCACACCATCCACCCGGGCCCAGGCGCTCCTGGCATGGCGCCGCAATTGTTATCGCATCTCGGCGCTGACTCGGCGTATGTTGTGATGCACTGGCCCAACGGCGAGGGGCGGCTGACCGCTGTCGCTCAAAGCGCGGTTCCACCGCGGTGGACGTCTGATTGGGCGCCGATGAAAGAGTTTCCCTTTGGCGCTGACGACCCGGCTGGCTTGTTGGAGATTGCGTTTCGGCGGCCTTCATTCGGAGCGGTGAACCCTGCGACCGATGTCGCAGAAGCGCCAAACCAACCAGGTTTGATGAGGGCTGACCGGCGAGCGCAAAAGCGCAGGGCGCAGGGCAATGGCAATATAAAACAAGGTATGTCGCGACATGGCATGTTGAATCTTCTTGATATGACGAAGCCAACCCATATCGCATCGTTCAATCTGTTTGGGTTTTATCAGGGCGCGCCAACTATGGCGTTTGCGTTCCCACAGTTTGAAACAGACGGAAGCCTCATTGAGAGATTTCAACAGATGCCAGGCGTGAATTCAGACAAGATTGAGATTGCCAAATTTCCAGGGACTCTCTATCAGATTCAATCCAAAAAAGGCCGCCCCGCCCCGCCGTTGGATGAATTCATCGCCATAGAGCGCGACGCAACCATGTATCTGTTTGACTCAGAGGCCGCAGCCAGCAACTACCTCGGCGAGGACAACACTGACCCGGACGGTAGACAGCGCCGAACCGATGAAGCGAGAAACTTGTTGTCGCAGGTGCGGTCTTCCGCCCAGGCGCAGGCGGCGATATCAAATGACTGGTTTGATTTTATATTACGATTGGAGTCAAAGGGGCTGAAACAACCCGGCCCGGCGAATCAGCAATTTGCAGAGCTGGTCAGCGCACTATCGCCCCATCTCAAGCCCGCAGCGGTCAGCGCAGGCTTTGACGGCAAGGAATGGTTTGTGGATGTGTATACAGAAAACGAGCCAGCGGTTCTCATTGAGACGCTGCTGGCTGCGTTGCATGGCTATCGTTGGTTGAATGAAGAAAATTAGACGCTATCTCAAAAAACTGTCGCGTTGCAGCGAGCGGCGTAGGTGCAACTCTGTTGGTTCTTTAATAATTGGTCGGTTACCCCCTTATTGAAATGTACTCATTTTTTTGGCTCATCCAGGATTTGGATACGTTCTCTCATAAAATTCCCAGACACGATCTCAAGGATGATTTTTTTTCGTTGTATTTGGCATGTGCACAATTCTGCTCGCATCAGTGCGGCTCCGCTTAAAAGCCTAGGCGCTCCCAGAGTTGCACCCATGCCTGAGTTAGATTGTCTATTATTGATAGGACGAATATCGTTTTTTGACCAAATTCCAGGTCATCCAGCAAGAGAAGTACTCAAATATCGGAAGAACCATTTTTTTTGATATGGCTTCTAGCTATTCAGCGTCGTCAAAGGTTCCCGCGCCGAGGTCGAGATCTTCCATGCCTTTGAAGGCGACGGCGAGTTTTTTCTTGCCGTCGTCGTCGGTGATACGACAAATTTTTCCGTGATAGATGGGCGGTTGTTCTTCGGGGTTGCTGAGCCAGGTTTTCATTAGTTCAATGTCCATAAACAGCGAGAGGCGAATTTTTTGGTCGACTTCACAGGGGTGTTCACAATGAAACGCCAGGCCGCCGACCAATACAGGGCCGATGTCTAATGTGATCGCCTCTTGCCATTCGCCCGATTGCAGAGATTCGCCCTCATCAAAACTATAGATGAATGGGATGCGAATCTCCTCCCGCTCAAATACCCGCCGTTCATTCATTTCACTCTCCCGCTGCTACATCGTTGCATGCTAAACAGGTTAGTCATTCAATTTGGGTAGAATTCGAATCGGATCAAGCGCCGTCGTGCTTTGCCGTATTTCAAAATGTAGCACGCCCGCTTCACTGGCGGGAGGCGCGCCGCTCTTGCCGACTTTGCCGATCACCTGGCCGCGCTTCACGATCTGGCCAATTTGAACCAGGTTTTCGCTATTGTGGGCGTATATGGTTCGAATGTCGTCGTTCTTTAACTTGCCGTGATAGATGATGATGAAGTTGCCGAAGCTGCCGCCAAGGTCATCGGCGACCCCGCCCACCAGTTGGACTTTGCCATCTGCGGCGGCGGAGATTTCCGTCGCGATGGGCGCGCCCAAGTCAATGCCGGCGTTCATCGATGCGGCGGACGAACTGAAAGGGCGGACAACGCGAAAATTTTCTTTAATCGGCCACTGAAAACGCATGCCGGCAAATTCGCTGACCTTGCGGGGGAATTCTTGTTGGGGCGGCTTCGCTTCTTCTTCTGGTTGTGGGTTTGGAGTTGGAGTGGGTTTGATTTCTTGAACCACATTTGGCTTGTCTTCGAGTTCTTTAACTGGTGTATTCGTCACAACATTTACTTTGATGATCTCTACGTCTTTCACTTCTTTGGCGCCGGGAACCCACAACACTTGCCCGGCTTCAAGTTTTGAGGCGTCAGGCAGGTTGTTAACGCGTTGCAGTTCGTTTGAAGGCACGTCATAGGCTTTCGCAATCGCCGAAAGGGTTTCGCCCTTATTCACCATGTGCCACAAGCCGTCGCGCACTTCAGGCACGGGGGGCGAAGTTGGCTCAGGGTCTGTCGGGTCAGCAATCGCAATGGTCTGGTGGACAGGCTTCACCACTTTGAAATCACGGGCGCCTGGAATAAACAAGCGGCTGTCTGCTTGTAACGTCTGGGCTGGATCAATACTGTTCACCCGGACCAGCAGTTGGGGCGAGACTTCATAGGCGCGGGCAATGGCGTTGACTGTCTCGCCTTCGCCCACGGGGTGCATAACGCCGTCCATAATGACCACATCGGTCGCGTCGTTATACGCCTGAAACGGCGTGTTGGCGCACCCGAAGAGAAACAAGGAGCCGCATGCGATAATCGATACTGCCTTCAACCCTATTCGATTCATCAGACCCTCTCCAAATCATTGATTGAACCGCCCTCTACCTCATATGCATAACGGTCAGTAAACGGCCTCGGCTACGCAGCCTAAGCCAATACCGTATTATTGTTTCGAAACGCGCGACTCACAACCCGACGCCGCAAAAAGTTTAATCCACCGCTTCTTGGTGAAAGATGCGTTCGCGTTCATCACGGGTCTGTTGGTAGACAGTTTGATAGACGTCTTCGAGTTGAGGGGTGAGTAAGTGGCTGCGCCGCTCCATCATTCTCGCGGCGGCTTCGAGCGCTTTGTCAAACCGGTGTTCTGACCAGCCGACCGGGCCGCCCCAGGCAAACGAAGGAATCTCGCGCGGGGAATACCCCAACCCGAACAAATTACAAAACGCGCCAATCACCGCGCCCGTGTTCATCATCGCCTGAATGCCGGTCTTGGTATGGTCGCCAAAGGCGGAGCCGACAAACTGGCGCCCGGTCGAAACGCGCTCGCCGTCAATCGTGCATGAAATTATCGCGTAGTCGTTTCGTAAATCGCTGGTGTTTGACGACGCCGCGATGTTGACCCACGCGCCGACATATGAATGGCCCAAAAAACCTTCGTGTTGTTTGTTGCTGTAGGAGAGAAGAATGCTTTGTTCGATTTCACCGCCGAGTTTACACCACTCGCCGCAGGTCACGCCTTCATAGATTTTCCCCCCGGATTTGACGATTGAGTTGGCGCCAATCACGCACGGCCCCTGCAGCATCGAGTGAGACATCACCTTGGCGTTCTCGCCAAGCCATACCGGGCCCTTGCGCGTATCAATGAACGTACAGGGATCAATCACAGCGTTTTCACAACAGGTCAGAGCGTGGTCGCCGACAATGTCGACGCCAGGGTGAATCACGCCTTCTCGCGCGGCGGTTTTTCCTGACGCGGCGATATCAGCGACAATCTCTGCAGGGTTGGCGTAGACCAGGTCCCAAAAGTAATCCATAACGTTGGTATGAATGGTTTGTTGAGGCAGATCAGAAAATTCATCAATCGACAAAGGCAATGACCAGTCGATTAGTTCAAGCCGCTGTTTAGAACAACGGACCGCGACAAGCGACCCGTCTTGAACATAACACGTTTCAGATTGGTTTTCAGAAATCGCTTCAGCGATGTTGGCCGGCCATAAGGCGCGGCCATTCAAAAGCAGAGAGACGTCTTCTTGGGGCAAACCACTTGAGCATACATTCATGCCTTCGGCGGCGAGCCAGTGTTCAATCACGGGCCGCGAATGAAAATAGACTTCTTGCGCTTTGAATGCGGCGGCGGCTTTTTCTGACAAGCGATTGGCGCCGCAACGAAGCAGGCAGGCGGGACGCGTCCATGTGAGTGGACGCAGATTTTTCCATCCCACATCTTCAAACAGAATGATGTTTTTCATCGTTGACCCTCAACAAAAACAAAATTATGTTGAAGGTATCTTACATATCAGGCTTGTTTTCGTACACCCATTTGTAATAGTCGTAGCGCTCAAGTTTTGACGCCGCCGCTTCATCCAAATAGACGATCGTGTCGGGGTGGAGCTGTAGCACCGACGCGGTGACCTGGGCGGTCATGGGGCCTTCAATGGCTTTGGCGATAATGTCGGCCTTGCTTTCGCCGCTCGCCATTAAGATGACGCGTTTGGCTTCTTGAATCGTCCCCACGCCCATGGTGATCGCATAGCGCGGCACTTCATCGACGCTGCCAAAAAAGCGGGCGTTGTCTTCGATGGTTTCGCGGGTCAGGGTCTTGATTCGCGTACGCGACCCAAGCGCAGAGCCGGGTTCGTTAAACGCGATATGGCCGTCGCGGCCAATGCCCAAGACTTGAAGGTCGATGCCGCCGAGGCGCTGAATCTCGTCTTCATACCATTGACAAAACGCCGCTACATTGGCGGCGTTTCCACTGGGAATGTAGATGCGTTCGGGTTGAATGTTGATTTGGTCAAACAGGTTGACGTGCATGAAGGTGTGGTAGGACTGTTCATGCGAAGTGGGGATGCCGACATATTCGTCGAGATTAAACGTCGAAATTTTAGAGAAATCCAAGCCCTCGTCGCGATAGCGGCGAATCAGCTCGCGATACAAACCAATTGGCGTGCTGCCCGTGGCGAGCCCCAAGACGCAATTGGGTTTGGTTCGCACCAAGTTTGATACTTGATCGGCCGCTTGCTGACAAATCTCGTCGTAGTCTTTTAGAACCACCACTTCCATGATGCGTTTCCTTTCAATAACCAGAAGGGCGTTGTTATATACTTACGCCCCGCAAGAATATACTACAGCCTTGCCCCTCTGAATAGTCAACAATTTGCACAATTTAGTTCACTTTTTTCACTTGGGTTCGATCAAGAAGGCTTTTAAGCCTTGATGTGAAAAAACCAGTTCCCCAGTTGGCCAATCATTCGGCGTTACCAATACATATGAATCAGGCATGACAGCCCTATCGTCAGGGACAGCGAACACCTTGGCTTGGATCCAATAGTTTAAATTTGGAACCAAAAATGGAAACTCTTCATGGCAATAAATCGGTAAATTCCGCCATTTGTTGTTTTGGTAGTCGTCACAGAAATAATGGATGGCCTCGCCCCAAAGCGTTTCCGCCGCGGCTTTTCGAATACCGATTGCCGCCTCAACAGTCGCAAATTGGATATATAGCAAAATGATAGCGAAGGCAATCATGCCAGGCCGCCATGTCGAAAACCATAGAACCAACAAAATACATGATATGGCGGCCAGAACGCCTCCGCCGACAATTGGGCCCTGGCTTCGCAACTGGGCCAGAAAGTCTAACGACGGCGCATTGGTAAAAAACGCCTTGTGGCTGCTTAAGGCGGGCCACACGCCTGTCCATAAGGTTCCCGCAGCGATGAGCATTGAAATACTCACTGCCGCAACCAGTAGTTTCCAGCCGCCTTCTGGCAGAGTGTGGTCGCTTTCAATGCGATGGAATCGGCTTACGAGGGCAACAGCGAGGGGAACCGCAGCGTGATTGAAATAAAAGATATACCTCAGCCCGATCGACCAGTTTTCATAAGGCGCGCGAAGAATGTAATAGAGTGAAACGAAGCCAACAACCAATAACAAAGCCCAACCGATCAACAGAGCGTATTCACGCTCAATCGTGGTCAAACTACTGGGCGCCAAAATCGCGACCAGCCAAGCGCCCAATAGCACAGAGGTTAAAATCAGTCCGCCTTCGATCCATAGGGCCGCGCCATGCGCGGCCAAATACGTCAGAAAGTTCGAGGCGATTTCGCTGAGGGCTGACGATTCGGGGCGTTCCAGATTGAAATAAAAGGGTGAATTTTGTTGAACGCTTAAAAAGCCCAGCCACCCCCAGACCGCGATAACAAGCGCTCCAGACAATATAGCGCCTACCAATGGCGGGGCGAATGGTTTATTCGTCCTCCAACAGCGAAACGGAAGCCAGAGTCCAACAAATCCACACAGCAACAAGGCTTGGATGCGCGTCAAACACAACGCCGCCATTACTATCGCAAGGCCAAGGGCGACGCCCCAGCGCGGTTTCTCTGCTTTCAATAATTCCAAAGCAGCCCAAAATACA
Source organism: uncultured bacterium (assembly GCA_964556895.1). Classification (GTDB taxonomy): domain Bacteria; phylum Hinthialibacterota; class Hinthialibacteria; order Hinthialibacterales; family Hinthialibacteraceae; genus Hinthialibacter. The sequence continues at coordinate 80,169 of CAZKYC010000008.1, forward strand.
CACAAGGTTAATGGCGCTGATAGGTTTTCGCTCATTGACCATTGGGTATAAACGACCGCAGGGTAAAACACATAAACAAGACAAGCAAAGAGCGAAGAATTCGTTGATGTAAAGTTCCGCGCAAGCCAATACATCGGGAAGAGCCCGAGAAAATACATCGCTGGATTGATCCACGATTGAACCATCTCAACGGTCAGGTAATCTTTTGCAAAAAAGCCTAACGAGAGAATGGCGGAATATAACGGCGGGACTGGCTGGTTTTGAGACAAATCAAAGGTTGACCAATGATACAGGCTAAAGGCAAGCGCTTTATAAAACACCATGTCCCAAATCACTTCGAGAACAGGCATCCCGACATTCGCCAACAAGCCATAAACGATGACAGCAGGAACATACAGCAAAATGACGCGTAGTTCCCCCCGCGCACTAATGAAAACGGACGGTTTATCGAGTTGGATGTTCATAAGTTTGAATAATCGTAATCGAAATATTCTCAGTCTGATAGAGATAGCCGTTCATTGATGTTAGTTGAATTTTCTATGAAGTTTACAATCAAAAGCGTTATTGGACTTATAGAATTGAATTTCGGCTCATCCGGGATTTGGGTACGCTCTCAAGAATTGAATTAAAATTTCCAGACACGATCTCAAGGATGATTTTTTTATCGTTGTAT
>CAZKYC010000009.1:0-29704 GCA_964556895.1 uncultured bacterium
TGAATGGGCGGTGTGCTTGTCTGCCAATCGAGCGTCGCGGCGCCCCACGGATTGTCAGGCGCTTTTTTTCCCTTAAACAATGAATGGACCAGATAGCCAGCGATGATAAAGAACGCGATTGCCATCAAATACGAACCCATTGACGACAAAAAATGATTAAGCCAGAAAACGTCAGGATAATTATAATAGCGGCGCGGCATGCCGTGGCTTCCCATTACGAATTGGGGGAAGAAGGTAAGGTTAAAACCAATAAAGAGCATCCAGGCTGCTGTGCGGCCCCAAAACTCGCTGTACAACACGCCAAACATCTTCGGCCACCAGTAATGAATCGCACCGACAAACGCGATCATGGCGCCGACCATAACATAATGGAAATGAGCGACGACAAAATAGGTGTCGTGCAAGTGAACGTCAGTCGCCAAGGTCGCCAAAAACAACCCAGTTAATCCGCCTATACCAAAAATGAAGATAAACATGAGAGCGTATAACATCGGCGTCTGCAGGCTGATTGATCCTTTGTACATCGTCGCCAGCCAATTGAATACCTTGATGGCTGATGGAATCGAAACACTAAAGGTCAACAGGCTGAAGATAAAACTGGCCATCACAGATTGGCCGCTGGTGAACATATGGTGGCCCCACACCAAAAAGCCCAGAATCGCAATCGCAAGGCTACTGTAAGCGATAAACTTATAGCCAAAGATGTGCTTTCGGCTAAATGTCGGGATCAATTCACTCACAACCCCCATCGCCGGAAGAATCATGATATAAACCGCAGGGTGTGAGTAGAACCAGAAGAAGTGTTGGTATAAGACGGGGTCGCCGCCAAGCGACGGGTCAAAGATCCCGATGCCCAACGTGCGTTCAATAATCAACAAAAGAATGGTGATGCCAATCACCGGAGTCGCCAACACCTGAATGAGTGCGGTGCCGTACAGCGCCCACAAAAAGAGCGGCATCTTAAACCAGGTCATGCCTGGTGGTCGCAGCATGTGTATCGTAACGATAAAGTTTAGCCCGGTGAATATCGAGCTGAATCCAAGAATAAACGCCCCCAGCGTCACGGGGATGACCGCCGTCGAGGTGGTCGTACTATACGGCGTGTAAAACGTCCACCCGGTATCGACCCCGCCCATCACGATGGCAATGACGGCAAAGATGGCGCCGCCGACATAAAAGTACCAGCTCATTAAGTTAAGACGGGGAAAGGCAACGTCTTTAGCGCCTAACATCAAGGGCAGGGCAAAGTTGCCAAACACCGCCGGGATGCCAGGAATAATCACCATAAAGGTCATGATGATGCCGTGAAGCGTAAACATCTTGTTGTAGGTGTTGGCGTCCATCATGGTGGGGCCGGGCGTGATCAATTCAGTGCGCACCAAGAGGGCGAAGACGCCGCCCAAAAAGAAGGTCGAGAGAACTGAAATCAGGTAAAGGACAGCAATGCGTTTATGGTCGAGAGTGACCAGCCACGACAAAATGCCCTTACTATGAGTAATGTAATTGGCGCCATGCGCCTCTTGGGGCGCGTTTGGTGCGTCAGGAAAGGTCGTTGTAACCATTGTTACTCGTCCTTCAAAGATTTAATAAATTCGATGAGCGCTGTGATTTCTTTATCATTTAACTTGCCTTGATAAGTCGGCATGATCGCCTCAAAGCCGGCGCGAATTTTGGCGTTGGGTTCGAGAATTGACTCGCGAATGTAGTTCTCGTCGACCAGCACGTCTGGACCTTCTCGCATTGGCTCCATCTTGCCCCAGATTCCCTTAAACGAAGGGCCATCGTCGGCGGAGCCGTCAATGGAGTGGCATTGGGCGCATCCGCGTATCTTGTACAACCGCTCGCCCGCTTCGACAGGCGGCATGCGGTCGACAAAATTCGACGCGTCTTCGAGCCAGGCTTCAAAATCGCCCGGCCTGTGAACATAAACGGTTGACACCATGTTGGAGTGGTCTGTACCGCAATACTCCGCGCAGTAAAGCGGAAAATCGCCTTCTTGCGTGGCTTGGAACCAGACGTTGTTGTAGCGCCCCGGCACGGCGTCCATCTTCAAACGAAATGCGGGAATAAACACGCTGTGGGTGACATCGTCAGAGGTGATGACCAACTCAACCGGGGTATCAATCGGAACGTGAAGGTCGCCGTCAATGTAGCCGTTGGGGTATTGGAAGCTCCAACTCCACTTGAGCCCGGTCACGTTGATGCGATAGGCGTTGGCGGGCGGAGTGCGCATATCAATATATGCTTGAAACCCTAAATAAAAGATGACGATAACTAGAATGAATGGAATAACGCTCCAGGTGACTTCGAGAACCGTACTATGAGAAGCGGTTTGTTGTTCTGTATGGCCTTCACGGCGGCGGTATAAAACAACGAACAATGTCATGCAGAAGACGATGCCGACAAAGAAAAAGACGCTCAGCCAATAAATGAAATAAAACACATTGTCCACGCCGCCCGCCATGGTGGAGGCTTCGGGCGGCATCCAAAATGTTCCGTTGCTTTGGACGTTAAACAAGACGCCGTTGAACAGACTGTCAATCATTATGAATTTCCTTCAATCGGCTTTACAGATTGGAGTTTTCGGTTTTTCAATTCACGTTTCCAAAAGATGAATAACATGATGCCAAGCGATAGCGCGACCAGCGAGCCGCCAATGCGCATGACGCCTAAGGCTGCGACTGAATACGACCCGGCGTCAGCGTCATAGTGAAAACATGAGAGAAAAAACTGGTCGAACGCTGTGCCGATTTGCCCTTCAGAGGCTTCAACCAACGATAAGCGCAGCGTTTGGGGATCATATTCAATGCCGCCTAAGTATCGCGAGACGCGCCCATCTGGCGTCAAAATAATAATGGTGGCGCCGTGGGCGTATTCTTTTCGTCTCTCAATCCATTTATAGCCAAACCCAACAGAGTCAGCCAACGTTCTTATTTTGGCTTCTTTGCCAGATAAAAAGTGCCACCCCTTGGCGGCTTCTGGGTTGCCGAGTTCTTTCAAATAGGTTTGTTTTTTAATCTTGGCGAGGTTCGGGGTTTCGAGAGGGTCGATGCTTACGGTGACGATTTCATAGTCTTCGCCGGGATTGAGCGAAATCTCCCGCATCGACTCTAACAAGCCGTTCAACACCAGGCCGCACAACATCGGGCAGCGATAATAGACGAGAGTTAATATGACGGGCTTTTTGCCCTCAAAGTATTGTTCGAGTTTGACTGTGCGGTCGTTTTCGTCTTTAAATTCTAGTCCAAGAGGAACAGGCGCTTCTAACTTCTCGGTAATGCCGACGCCTTCTAATTCGTCGGGCAGAGGCTCCATACGGCTGCCGGGTTCGTTTTCGACAACGGCGTACGACGCCGCCGATGCAACCATTAAGACGATTGCAACTAGGAACCCAAAAGAATGGTTAAACCGTCTCATATCGTTCATACGTTACCCCCTTGTTCTGAATACCCATTTCCCCCAGGTTTTTCACTTATCAAACCAAATGAGTGTTCGTTAGGCTGAACCGAATTTACTCTCGCGAACTTGATGTGGAATTCGAAGACGAAACGCATTCGCGTACGATGATGTCCATAGCGACGTCTACAGGAACTTGATAGGCGTTTTTTTCTTTTTCAATAGTGTACCCGTTCAACCGCTCGATTTGGTCAGCGGTCAAACTTTCATACTCTGCGTGAGGCTGTTGAACGAATTTTTTATCAAACTCAGCGCTGGAATAATTGAAATACCAAACCTGAATGAGAATGATAATCAAAAACGTCGACAACACCGAAATCACGCTGACTACGCTGATAACGGGCATATTCAAATCATTATGGTCGTGTTTTACTTCACTCATTGTGACACCTTACGCATTTTCAAACATGAGCGACTCGCCCATGCGTGGATCTTTCACAGGAGTTAAGGCAACGCCTCGCGCCCATCGCGCAGACGCTGCAACATACAGGCCGCCGATTCCAATCATACAGCCAAGGTCGTAGAGGCTAAACGGAACCTGGTCTGCGGCGCCAATCGCTTTGGAAAACTCCGGCATGACCAGCCAATAGAGGTCCACCCAATGAGCAACCAACATCCAGACCGCCCAGAACAACAAGAGGGCGCGGCGGCGTTTGGGTTTGCGCGACAGCAAGCCAAAGAAGGGAATAAAAAAGTGGCCGAAGATCAAAAAAACTGAAATATAGCCCCATTCACCGCTTTGGCGAACTAGGTACCAGCCTGTGGTTTCAGGTCTGTTGGCGTACCAATAAAGCATGTATTGAGAAAACGCGATATACGCCCAAAACACGGTAAACGCAAAAAGGAACTTGCCGAGATCATGATAGTGTTCGACGGTAATTACTCGCCGCAAGCGGCCCGTGTTCTGCAGCAATATTGAAACCACGCTCAATGTTGCGAAGATGGCGATCATTGAGCCAGAGAAGTAATACACGCCATACATGGTGCTGTACCAGTGAGAATCAAGCGACATCAACCAATCAAACGAGGCGAAGGTCAATGAAAGCGCGAACAACAATAGCCCGAATCCGCTAACGCCTTCCATCTGAAGAGTAAGATTCACGTCGCCGGATTGGTCTTGTTGTTTTGACTTCGTGAAATAGAAGAGAGCCAGGCCAATCCAAATGGAAAAATAGATGACAGCCCGTAATAGAAAGAACGATAGGTTCAAAAAGGGCAGTTTCGGCCCGACAAAATAATCGTGGGCGGCATGTTCAACGTCCGTCCAGTGGTAAAGGTACGAAAGGCCAAACATCAACGGCAAAAACAACACCGCCAGCAGAACGACATTGGCTGCGAGAATTTCAGCAATGCGGCGTACGACGATGCTCCAGCCGGCGCGGGTGATGTGTTGAATGGCGACAAAGCCCAAGGCGCCGAGTGAGATGCTTAAGAAGAAGGCGAAACTCACCAGGTAAGAGAAAAAGAGGTTTTGTTGGTCGCCCATAACAAAGCCAACAATAAACGTGAGGGCCAACACCACCAGCCCTACGCCGCCGCCCACCTTGGTCAGTGTCAGGCCAAGGCCTTCAAGGTGACAGCGTTCTTCTGATAACTGGGCGGGATCAACTAGCGCCACGATTGACTCCTCAATAGTTCATCCGGCGTGGCCGGGTTAGTTCTGGTCTGACAACACGTCTTGGGGTATGTCTTCAAATGTCGCGTTTTGGCTGCGCTGCAATGCGCGTACATACGCCACAACCGCCCACCGGTCGTTGGGAGATAATTTTTCTCGATACGCGGGCATTGAGCGTATGCCGTTTGTGATTGAATTAAATATATGGCCGTGTTCGCGATTGCGAATCTCATCGGTATGAAATGACGACGGTTGAATCCACGCGGGTTCCTGCAACTGCTCGGCGCGTTTGTTGATCATTCCATCGCCGTAGCCAGCGTACCCATGGCAGGGCGCGCAACTGATCTCGTATTTTTCTTGTCCACGCTTGATTAACAAATCCGTGACGGGCACAGGGTATTCAGTCACCCAGGATTCATCTTTGACGCCCGTGTAATATTCTTGGGTCAAGTCGAGTTCACCGCGCGCGACAGTACCTTCGACTTGGGGGCGCATGGCGCGGCGGTCAGCAAACAATACGTTATACTGCTGCGCCTTGTACCGGGGCTGGTTGTCCATATTTTGAATCAAGTGGATACGAGGCAATTTGGACGTCGTCACCCGCGCTTTTGAAATCAGGGCGACGGGAATCGCAGCCAATAAAATCGCGATAATCACGCCATTGATAATCCAGCTTCGGACGCTCATATTAGTCCTCCACCGTTTCAACAGTTTCGCCGCCCATTGATTCGAGCATCTGGCGAGTCTGGTCTAAATGAAATTTCGGGTCGCACGCTTCGATGACGAGAAAGAAGCGGTCATCGGTGGCGCGGGCGAAGCGTTCGCTTGAGAACAGCGGGTGGTACAACATCGGAAAGCCGTTAAAGGCAAACAGACAGCCGACCGTCGCCAACGCGCTTAACAAAATGGTCAATTCAAAAATAACTGGAATGTTGGCAGGCAGGCTGAACATCGGCTTTCCACTAATAATAATTTGGTAATCGACCGCGTTCATCCACCATTGCATGGCCAGGCCAATCACCGCGCCAGTCGTGCCAGCGACTAGAACAATCCACGGGATGATCGTCGGTTTGATTCCCATCGCGCCGTCCATCCCGTGAATGGGGAAGGGGCTGTGGCAATCCCACTTGGTATAGCCGGCGTCGCGCACCGATTCAGCGGCGGAACGGAGTTTGTTTACGTCGTCAAACTCTACTAATAGGCCGTATAGTTGTTTGTCTTCACTCATCGTAAAAACCCAATCGCGAAATTCGCGTGTTAATCTTCTTTGTGCGCTTCAGGGATGTCACCGTGATAATCGCCAACGCCGCGGTGATGGCCATGTTCTAAGTGGGCGCTCGGTAAAACGGTCTTGACTTCCGCCATGGCAACCGCGGGCAAGAAACGCAGGAACAGCAGGAAGCAGGTAAAGAACAGCCCAAAACTGCCTGCGAATGTCAAAATATCAACCAGCGTCGGGTAGTACATGTCCCAGCTGGACGGTAAGAAATCGCGGCTGAGAGACGTAATGACAATCACAAACCGCTCGAACCACATGCCCACATTGACGCAGTTGGCGACAATAAAGGTAATCACGAGATTGGTTCGGCAATATTTAAACCAGAGCACTTGCGGAGCGACTACGTTACAGAACACCATCACAAAGTAGGCCCATGAATACGGCCCCAGCGCGCGGTTTAAGAATGTGAACAACTCAAATCCGTCGGCGCTATACCACGCCATGAAAAACTCAACGGCGTACGCGTAGCCAACCACACAACTAGTGAACAACAAGATCTTGTTCATGTTTTCAATGTGGCGAAGGGTAATTATCTCTTGTAAGTTTAAAAAATGACGGGTCGGAATAATCAGTGTCAACACCATCGCGAACCCGCCAAAGATCGCGCCTGCGACAAAGTAAGGCGGGAAGATGGTGGTGTGCCAGCCAGGCAACTGAGACACCGCAAAGTCAAAACTGACCACCGAGTGGACGGAAAGAACCAACGGAGTCGCCAGCGCCGCGAGCAGCAGGTAAGCGACTTCGTGGCGGTGCCAGTGGCGGTGTGAACCGCGCCAGCCCATGGACAACAGCCCATAGGCGAATTTACGAACCGGGTGTTTCGCGCGGTCGCGAAGCGTCGCCAGGTCTGGCACCATGCCGACATACCAGAACAAGACAGACACCGTGGCGTATGTACTGACCGCGAATACGTCCCACAACAGCGGGCTGCGGAAGTTCGGCCACATAAGCATCGCGTTAGGGTAAGGAAACAAGTAAAACGCCAACCAGGGGCGCCCAATGTGAATGCCGGGGAAGATGCCCGCGCACATGACCGCAAAAATCGTCATCGCTTCAGCGAAGCGGTTAATGCTGGTGCGCCATTTTTGGCGGAACAAAAAGAGAATCGCTGAGATCAGCGTCCCCGCGTGGCCGATACCGACCCAAAAAACAAAGTTGACAATTGCGAACCCCCAACCAACGGGGTTGTTGACGCCCCAGACGCCGACGCCAATCCAAAATAGATAAGCGATCATCAAACCAAGAACGCCTAAGAAAGAAAGCGAAACCCCAAACATGATAAACCATGTTTGGGAGGTTTTGGGATCTTCAACAATCGAGCAGACCTTCTCTGTAACGGTAGTAAAGTTGTTACCGCCAGTGATCAGCTCGCTCCGTTGGCGCGGATCGTTCTGGGTATTGTCAATTTCACGAGTGGCTGTCGTGACCATGTTTTCCGTATGTCTCCTCACTGGCGCTGGCCAATGTGGGATGTGGATTTCGAATCTTGGCTAAGTATGTCAATCGCGGCTTTAGATAAAGGACGTCCAAGATGCTGTAGTTGCGCGAGTCTTGTGTTTTCTTTGTCACCCGGCTGTTTTCATCATTGAGGTCGCCGAAGGCAATCGCCTTGGTGGGGCAGGCCTGCTCACAGGCCGTAACAATCTCGCCGTCGCGAATCGGGCGGCGGTTGTTTTTGGCGTCAATCTTGACCGCTTCAATGCGTTGAGTGCAGAAGGTGCACTTCTCCATCACGCCGCGCATGCGAACGGTGACTTCAGGGTTCATGCGCATCTTCTCAACTTCTTTCAAACCATAATTGAAATTGAAGAAGTTAAAGCGGCGAACTTTGACAGGGCAGTTGTTCGCACAATAACGCGTTCCGACACAACGGTTATAGACCATCACGTTTAAGCCTTCGCTGTTATGAACAGTCGCCTGAACCGGGCAAACCTGTTCGCAGGGAGCGTTTTCACAATGTACGCAAGTCATTGGCTGTGGAGTAACCGTCGGCTTGTCAGGGTCGCCTTTGAAGTAACGGTCGACGCGAATCCAGTGCATCTCGCGCCCCCAGGTGACTTGCTCTTTGCCAACGATAGGGATGTTGTTCTCAGCCTGACAGGCTGTGACGCATGCGTTACAGCCGATGCACTGGTTGAGATCAATGGTCATGCCCCATTTGTGGTTGTCATACTCAAACGGTTCCCACAAGTCGTGTTTGGGGTAGTGGGCGCCTGCTTCTTTGGCGAATTCAGGGTTCTTTTTGTATTGGTCTAAGTCGCCTTCTTGAATCAGCTTTCCAGCGCGATAGTTGCGTTCTTTCATGCCGATGTCGTCAATCGCGTGGTGGTCCTGGGTCGCGGCGAGAGCATACCGCTTGCCTGTTTTCTTGATCGAGACGCCATGCAGGATGGATTCGCCGTTGGGACGAATGGCGTAGGTAGTGACGCCAGCGCCGTCTGCGATGCGTCCGCCGTGAGTTCGGCCATACCCCAGCGCGATGGCGCCCGCGTTCTTCGCCATACCAGGCAAAAGTGAAACCGGCGCTTCGATTGTACGCTCGCCAACGGTGATCTCGACAACGTCTTCTTCATGCAGGTCGAGTTCTTCCGCGGTTGATGGAGCGACTAGCAACGCGTTGTCCCATGTGAGTTTGGTAATGAAATCGGGCGTTTCTTGAAGCCAACCATTGTTGGCGAAGCGTCCATCATAAACAAATACATCTTCGTAGAGAGCGAGTTCAAACCCATCGCCATGGCTTGCAGTCTTACCGGCGATTTCACGAACACCTGAGACATTGACCGCCGGAGCTCGTTGTTCAAATGTGCTATCCGCGACGAAGCCGTCATGCAAGAAGGTGCGCCATTCTTTTTCAGTTGACTTGTAGCGGCTGTCTTCAAAGGTCTTGCGAACAATGTCGTAGGCGCGGACCGGTTCGTCTTCAACAAATGCGCTCAACACTTCACTGGGCGTTCTGCCGCCATACAGAGGCGCGATTAAGGGCTGGATTGACGAGATGGTTCCATCATACCCACGCGCGTCGCCCCAGGTTTCGAGCATGTGTGCGCGAGGGACGTGCCATTCACATACTTGAGACGTCTCATCGCGGTAAAGGCTTAAATGAATTGTATGCGCTGCGTTAGAAAGCGCATCAGCGAAACCGAGTTCGACAGGCGCGTCATAGACCGGGTTGCCGCCAATCAGCAACAAGGTTTCAACATTGCCGTTATTCAGCTCACGAACCAGCGATGCAATCGCCTCTTTGTGAGACCAGCGAAGCGGATCAGGGGCCGCAGCGTATTGAACAGATTTGCCTGAATTGCCCAACACATGATTGAGTACGCAGGCAATCGCATGCACCGACGCCGATTGGCGTGGGCCAGCGAGAACAACCGATTCGCCTTGATGATGAATCAGGTCGTCGATCATTGCGTCCAATACATCAGCGGGAAAGTGAACGTCAGGCTCAGAAGTATATATGGCTTTTAGTTCAGACAGATTTGACGCGCCATTGAGAGAGTCATGTTTGAGGATGCGCGAAACCAATGCTTGGGCCAACGCCTCAACTTGACCAGATTGAATCGCAACTCGATGGTCGGCCATCGCGCCAGTCGCGCTAAATAGCGACTCGGCAACATACAAACGGTTGACAAACGCGCCGTCTGGGTCGCGCGCTTCCGCCCATTCTTTCGCCCAAGCCAATGACGCCGGGTGAGCGCCGAGAAAATCACAATCAAGACTCAGAATGATTTTGGCCTTCTTAAAGTCGGGCAGGGGACGGTAAGGCTGGCCAAACACGGCCTTAGAACCATCGCGCTCATTGTCGTCGCTGATGGCTTCATACTCAAACCAATTGGCTTGAGGCAATTGGTCTTCAATTTTTTTACGAAGGCGCATCACTGTCGGCGACGCAGTCGCTTCGCTCAGAAAACATAAGCCAGCGCCATTTTTCTTTCGAAACTCGGCGCCGTGATTTTCGATAAACTCAGACCATTGCTCCCAAGACTTTGAAATCACCTGGTTGCCTGTTTGATAGATAACCGTCTGGCTGCGGTCTGGGTCGTACATTTCTAAGACGCTGGCCAAGGCTTGTGGAGACGCGCCGCCCAAGCTGGTGGTGTGTTCGGGGTTGCCTTCGACCTTAATCGGGCGCCCGTCTACACTTTTGGCGATCAACCCAGTCGCGATTCCGCCTTTTTCCATTGAAGTCGCGAAATAAACGGGCTTGCCTGGAATGCGGTTATCAGGCCGATGTGCGTAAGGGACGATTTTTTCTTCAGGCCAGCGACATGACGTCAACCCAGCCAGCGCGAACGAAGCCGCCATTACCTTCAAAAATGATCGGCGGTCTTCCCCCATCAGGGTATCGGCGTTGTTAGGGAACTCACGGCGAACAAATTCCTGAAAGTCAGGCGTATCCGCCAGTTCATTCAGGCTTCGCCAATAGTCTTGGCCTAGTTTATTTTTGTCTTCTATCGATGACATGTCGAACAATCCGTCGAGGGATTTATTTTGTACAAGTCTTTGATTCGCGAACCAATCACTAACTGGTCTTCTTCAGGGACCCAATCTAAATCATAAACAGCGTCAAGCGGACGCAAATGTTTTTCTGGTTCTCGGTGGCAATCCAAACACCAGCCCATGCTCAAGGTTTCTTTTTGGTAGACAACTTCCATCTTGTCGACGCGCCCGTGACATGAAACGCAGCTGATTCCACGCGTAACATGAGCGCTGTGGTTGAAGTACACATAATCGGGCAAGTCGTGAATTCGAATCCACTCAACCGGCATGCCCGTCGCGAAACTATCGCGAATGGCCAACAACTTGTCGCTGTCAGAGCGAATGTTTGAGTGGCAATTCATACAGGTTTGCGTCGGGGGAACAGACGCGTGAGCTGATTGATCGACCGTGCCGTGACAATAACGACAGTCAATACCTAACTCGCCCGCGTGAAGCGCGTGACTGTAGGGAACCGGTTGCTTAGGCGCGTAACCAACATCCGTCGTCGAAGGTGCAAAGCCGTAGTAGATGAGAAACAAGAAGTAAGCGGGGATGATCGCCGCAACGCCAAGAACCGGACGAAGTTTATTCGACCATTTAGGAAATATGAACGTTGACATATAGGATATTTCTTTAGCTAAGTTTGCTGGTAAAAGATACCCGAAATAGTCAAGAATACAAGAGGCAGATTCAAAAAAAATCAAAAAAAAATGTAATGCCTGAATCCATAAGCGTTTATAAATTTTGCTGTTTTTATAAACTATAAACTTTATTACATGTGCTATAAACAGGGAATCCTTAATTTTTTTTCGGATTTTCCGATAATAGTGAAGTGAAAAATGTTGGTATATAAAACTACTTATTGCATCACACAACCTTTGGTCTATTATATATACTGAAACTTGTTTGAATTTCTACCATTTTTCCCACTTGAGTTGATTGATGAAAGCAACCTTACGTTCAGCCCTTTCGTCGTTTAAAGACCATCTGATTGAATTGGCCCGCCGCGCAGAAAAAACTATTGAAAACTATTCGCGCGATATTGAGATGTTGCGTAAATACCTGACTGAGTCAGGATACGAAACCGTTAACAGTGAGTCTGAAAAGCCAGATTTTTCCCTCGACCAAATCGACTCACTTACATTGCGGGGGTTTATCACATACATGGTTGACCAAAACCAGTCGCCGCGGTCTATCAATCGGCGGCTGTCAAGCATCCGCATGTTTTATAAGTTTCTCATTGAGCGCGGCTGGGTTGAAGTAAATCCTTCAGAAAACATTCGTTTCTTAAAACAAAACAAGCGCTTACCAACATTCTTAGACCAAAATCAAGCCCAGCAACTGGTCGAACATCCTGAGCCCGCCAAAGATGAAGAGCGCCCACTTGCGTTGCGCGACCGGGCAATATTGGAAGTGTTGTATTCAACCGGGATGCGGGTGTCTTCGCTTCAAAACCTAAACCTCGCCGACTTAGATATGGGCAAGGGAACCATCAACCTCAGAGCCAAAGGCGGTAAACGACTCACCGCTCCGCTCAGCCAGCCGTCGCTGGATTCTCTCAGGAACTATTTTACAATTCGAAAGCAACTTCTTGACGGACCAGTCTCGAAACGCCACCCAAAAGACCCTCAAGCGTTATTTGTCGGGCGATTTGGCGAGCGGCTTTCGGCGCGCGCCGTTCAACTTAGACTAAAAAAGTTTGCGCTCTCACTTGGGCTGGGCAAAGCCACTCCGCATACGCTGCGCCACTCCTGCGCAACACACCTGCTCGAAAACGGCGCTGACCTGCGCTTTGTTCAAGAACTGCTGGGCCACACCAACCTTTCAACCACCCAACACTACACCCACGTCACCATGTCGCACATTCAAGATGTGTATAAAAAGTCGCACCCACGATCGAAGGACTAACTCAATTCTCGTTTATTTCGATCAGATAGTATGGGGTTTGATCTTTTTCGCCATCAAGATGAAACTCTCGTCAGAACAGATGCCGCGCCAGCCTGGGCCATCGGCGTATTTGTGAAGGCGCATGCTGTTAAAGCCCATCTTGGCATACCAAGCGGCCCGTTGTTCGGCCAACTCCTTTTCTGGCGCGCATGTGGCGTAGGTATTGTTTACCCCCCATAGTTTGATAGGCGCGTCATCGATCACTAAGTCGCCGTCTTTCATTTCGACGCGGCCAAACTGGCCGGCTGGGCGGTGATGCCAGTCAGCCATGCCAATCTCGCCTTGCTCGACCGTGTCAACCGGTTGGAACGCATACCAGCTCGATAGGTCTTGTGAAATCGCAGTCTGAATAAAGAGAGAAGACAAAAAAACAGCAGAACAAATGTTGAATTTCATCATTGTGCACCTGACCTGATGGTTTAGATTTGCCTCACAAACCTATCAAAAAAAATGCGGCGCTCAAAGCGCCGCAAAAGGAGAACTGTGTATCCGATGGTCGGGATCGGTTCTTATCTTGGGGGTAACCACTGAAACGATTGATACAGGCTGCTGAAACCGTAATAGTGGTGGTAGGCCATCATGCCCAACACCGCCGCAAATGCGAGCACCGTTAACCAGGTCAGGGCGGTGTACATCTGTTTTTCGTGGCTGGCGCGGGCCGATTTATATCGCTGTTGAAGAACAAACTTGTGTTCGTCCAGCGAGGCTTTTTGTTTCTCTTTTTTCTTCGCTTCAGAATACGCCGCGCCAGTCTTGACCAGGCGCATGCGCGCTTGAAGAAGACGGCGGTCGACGTCGCGAAGCAAACTCGATGGATGATTGCCCTTGATATACATCCGGTTCGATGGCAACAGGTCACACATAACGTGGTCGCGCAGCTTTTGCGCTTCGTGGGCGTATCCGTCGCCCTTTAGCAACATACGTTGCGCCCGAGTCAGAAGATCAACCGCTTGTTGCTCAATTCGACGTTGGTCTGACGTGAGTGAGGGAGCGGATTTTTTTAGTGCGATCATGGTCAAACACTCCTTTCATACACGCTGCAATCATGTTTTACAAAATATAGCATTATTTAATTACCTGGTCAAGTAATTTATGCTGGGTTTGCAGCTTTTATGAAAATTTCCTTTACAGTTTTCGTAATATCTGGTATTTATGGTGCTAAGTTTCTATGGCTGCTTTCACTGACTAAGACGCCAATGTGCTATATAAAGCTTCAAATAATCACAAAAATGAACCTAAACATTACAGATTATCAGATTTTGGCTATTTACACCTAAAACACACCTAAGATGAACATTATAAAAGATTTACATCCATGCCTAGTTGGATTATCTATTATTGACAGGACGAATATCGTTTTTTGACTCAATACCAGGTCATCCAACAAGGGAAGTACTCAAATATCGAAAGAACCACTTTTTTATTCAACTCGCCTGGATGAGCATCGCCAGCGTCTCTATGCTGTATCAATCATCCAATACACTAGAAGCACTCTGTCGAACAGATTTCTCAACAACATGAAATATTAGACAGAAAATTACCGTAAGCGCCGTATACTCATAGTAAAACCAAACGGGAGCAGACCATGGAAGACAATAAACTCAATCAAGATATCGACGACATTCACCCAAAAGGATCAATCTGGGGAAAAATTCGGCTCATCGCGGCGGGAGTTTTACTTCTACTCTTGGGTATCTTTCTCGCTATGAACTTTGTCTCGGTCACAGTGTGGTTTTTTGGTATTAACTTTAACATGCCGTTGATCGTTCTTGCCGGGTTATGTTTCTTTGTTGGCGCACTCTGCGGCTGGGTAGGCGAAATTTATTACCGAAAACGGCTCGAAGACGAATAGCAGGCAGACAAGCAGTTCAATTACGCAATATCATTGATTGTCATACATTGATTCACTTCGAATTGTTTATACAATTTTTTAAATTCTAAATGAGGTTGCATGTATGCCGCGTCCATCCAAATTCACAGATGACCAAATCAATGAGAAGCTCGGTTCTCTCAACGGTTGGTCTTTGGTCGACGGAAAACTTCACCGTGAGATTCAATTCAAAAATTTCATCGAAGCGTTTTCGTTCATGAGCCGGGTCGCCCTTCACGCCGAGAAGATGGACCACCACCCCGAATGGTTTAATGTCTATAACAAAGTGGCAATCGACCTAGCGACCCATGACGCCGGCGGCGTGACTGATCTCGACTTTAAACTCGCTGAAACCATCAACAAGATGCTTTAAATTCTCCTCTGTTCATGGTATTTCTCTTGAAACCCCAAACGGAGGAGCCGCCATGAAACTTCACACGCAAATCACGTTTATCTCTTCGTTGCTTCTCGCATGCCTGTTTTGCGTCCAAGCCGACGCACAAGACGAACTACGCAAAGGTAAATCATTCATTAAGACCAAGGTTTATGCTCTTGAAGAAGACCTCGAACTTCTTGAACTGTACAAATTACTTCGCGTCACTGACGTCTGCGACGGCATGGACAAAGTCGGCCTGCCGAACGTTGGGCTGATGGATCCGGAGATTATGCCCTTATGGAAAGACCCTGACACCTACGCCCACCGAATCATTGGCATCGCTGTCACCGCGCGCTACGTTCCAACCCAAAAGCCTCACTATGGCGTGAGAAAAGGCGAAGACTTCGATACATGGGTCGGCCATTTTTACAACACTTACTCGCCTGAGCCGTTCGCCAACGTATTGCGAAAAGGCAGCGTCTTAGTGCTTGATGACGCCCCGGTCGGCAAAGAAGCCGGGACCATCGGCTCTAACAATATCATGAGTTGGGTGTTGAAAGGCTGTGTCGGCGTTGTCACAAATACCACCGCCCGCGACACAGACGAAATCATCACCCAAAAGGTTCCGCTCTATTTTCGCGGCGCAGGGCGGGGAATTCGCCCAGGCCGCAATGAAATTGAATCGGTAAACAAACCGATCGTCTGCGGCGGCGTCTTGGTCATGCCCGGCGACGTGATTGTCGGCGATGGAGACGGCGTGATTGTTGTCCCTCGCGCAGTTGCGAAAGAGGTGGCGGAATACGCCTTAGAGACATTAGTGAAAGACAAAGCGGGCCGCCGCGCTTTGTATAAAAAACTCGGCTTGCCTGAAGACGATTCGGTCAAGTAGATAAACTTCAGCCAACTAAGAATTGAAGATAGCTGGAAAGATCAATGACTCATCATTCAGCGACCAGGTGATCTAAGCCTTGGCGCAACTCAGTGAGCGCCTGTGCAAATGGGCCTGAAAGCCCGCACTGAAGCGAACAGAGTTGCGCCAAGGCCAGTTGGCTAAATTGAGGAAGTGATTTCTCCCCCGCCTTGGGTAATGGTGTATACCGATACCGATAAAATCATCAGCGCAATGGCTAATAGAATGACGATGCGTACTTGGTGAGGGAACACTTTTTGGTTATGGATCCATTCGGGCGCCAATACCGCTAGCGCAGCGATCGGCGTCGAACTGGTAAACACGTCATCACTTGGCGCGCTCCAGACAACAAGTGAAGTCGAATGCAATAACACACCCCAGCCCAGCCAAGCCATCGGCGTCCTCAACACAATGACGCCAATCGCCATCATACATGAAGCAATTAAGGCCCAGTCGTGAACGCTGTTGGGCATGGAAATATTGAACCATCTGGCGTTTTGGCTCCACAGCTGAAAAAAGACGGCGTCAGGCCGGCTTTCATTCATAAAGACCATCACATAATAGCCAACCACTAAGACCAGTTGCGTTGCCCAAACACAGGCAAAAATCTCATGCGGCCCGTTCTTGTTGATTTGTTGTATAAGGAGCGCCGCGTTCAATGCAACCACAAACCAGATTAGCCCCTGGTTGCTCAATAATAAGAATGAGCTGAAAACCCCGACGCCAAATCCACCCACAATAGAAGGAGACCTCATCGAAGCGGCCATCGGCGCCAGCAGAGAAATCATCAAAATACTAAGCGGGGCCGAGGTTCCATAGATGGGTGTTAAAAATAATGCGCAGACAAACCAAACCACTGAAAAATCTGAATACAAGTTTTGCTCGCGGCGAAAATGGGTGCGCAGCGATAGGCAGCCAATGACTAACATGCCCAGGCCGCACAAGGTGGTCGTCTTGCTCATTTCGTCTTCGATGGCGCCCAGGTTGGCGAGCCGTTGAAGCGTCCATCGCCACAATGGGTCGGGGTAGACTGAATAGAGCGACGGCTCTCTGTCATGCGCGACCGAAAACGCCCTGGCGATAGACTGCTCGGCGTATTCAGGAACCAGGTAATCCACCGAACCGTAAATCATGAACACCGCAAGCCCGACCGCGGTGATCCACAACAGAGAGCGCTCTCGCCCATAACCTTCTTCGCGAATATAGGAAACCATTTTAAATCAATCCAATAAAATTAACTGTAGTCTTTAGCATTCAATACAAAAAACAAAAATTCAAGGCAAAGCAAACGGGCGGGATACGCTATCCCGCCCGAATTGTTGTAAGC
This sequence comes from uncultured bacterium, assembly GCA_964556895.1. Lineage (GTDB taxonomy): Bacteria > Hinthialibacterota > Hinthialibacteria > Hinthialibacterales > Hinthialibacteraceae > Hinthialibacter. The sequence continues at coordinate 17,260 of CAZKYC010000009.1, forward strand.
ATAACAAGAAAGGCCTTACATTTTGTCGACTGCTGGCGCCCACAAACGGTTTGCTTCAGGCGCTGGCCCCATAATGGGCAATAGATACTGGCGAAACGCTTCCGTCACATCGTTGCCTTCATCATTGATAAATTCGTCCGGCATTAGTTTGGTCTTGGCGGCGATGTCTTCTAATGGGACCAAGTCATATTCAACCGCATATTCGCCGACGCGCTTGATCACGACAGAACCGTCGATGTTGTGCCACAGGGCGTACTGAACGGCCTTCTCGCCAACTTCGCGTGCTTCTTGTTGGTCGACTGTCGATACCACGCCCAAGAAACAGCGTTGCGGATAGCCTAAAGTATCGGCGCGAACTCGCTTGATACTGAGTTTTTCCTTAATCAGAGTCGACAACACATCGCCCAGCGCGCCAGTGCCTGACAACTGAACATTGCCGTGCGCGTCTTTTTCGGCTTCGCCGGTAATGCTGACGACGAGTGGAACATGCTTGCCGTTTTCATCCATTTCTGACCAAATGCCTTCAGAGACGGCGATAATGCAGCGGCCATGTTTCTTATACATTTTGTCAACGTCTTGGATGAACTTGTCTTGGTCAAATTTGCGCTCCGGTAAGTAAACCAAATGCGGGCCGTCATCCGGGTAGCGGCGGTAACCAGCGGCGGCGGCGGTCAAAAAGCCGGCGTGGCGCCCCATGACCACAGCGATGTACACGCCAGGTAGAGCGCGGTTGTCGAGGTTGGTTCCCGCCAACGCCAGCGCAACGTAGCGCGCTGCGGACGCAAAGCCCGGGCAGTGATCGGTGACGACCAGGTCGTTATCAATTGTCTTAGGGATATGAACGCAACGAACTTCGAAGTTTTCTTCATTGGCGAACTGGTTTACCAATCGACAGGTATCAGACGAGTCGTTGCCGCCAATGTAAAAGAAATAACGAATGTTGTATTTTTTGAATACGGCGAAAATCTTCTTACAGTAATCGGCGTCGGGTTTGTCGCGGGTCGAACCAAGCGCTGCGCCGGGGGCCATCCCGACTTCTTCGAGGTTGTGTGAAGTCGCTTGGCTGAGGTCAACAAAATCTTCGTTGACGATTCCGCTGACGCCGTGGCGCGCGCCATATACATGGGTAATCTGGCTGAACTTGCGGCATTCGAGCGCGGCGCCTACCAGTGACTGGTTGATGACCGCGGTCGGCCCGCCGCCCTGGGCGATTATGGCTTTACCTTCAAGGGTGGACATGCTGAACTCCTAAACGTGGGGGATCGGCGAACCAAGTCGCCGTAAACAATTGAGGTATTCTACAAACCAACCCATGTCCGGTAAATGCGTTCAGCATTTGGGGTAGGAGATATAACAGGTTTCTTACAATTTTACGATTGTTGGGCAACAAACTGTTCGTAAATTGTCTCAACACACTGCTCAATCGAGCATGCATTCGTATCAAGCGTCGCATGGCTGGCTTTTTGGTAGAGCGCTTCGCGTTGGCTGAGCACGTCTCTCACTTCATCCGCCGCTGTGCCTTTTCCGGTCAGGGAAGGGCGGTTGGCGTCGCCCGCGATACGCTGGGCGATGACTTCAACCGGCGCCTGTAGCCAGACCACAAACCCGGTCTTGCGCAGCGCTTCAATGTTGGCGTCGCGAACAATGACTCCGCCGCCGCAATCAATTACAGCATTCTCTTGGTGGGTCAGTTCTTCGGTCAGTTTTTGTTCTTCATCTCGAAAGGCGTCCCAACCATTTTTCTCGACAAATTCAGGGATAGCGCACCCAAATCGTTCCACCAACATTTCATCCATGTGATGAACGGGCCAGCCCAACTTTTCTGCAAGTCGGTTGCTCAGAACTGATTTACCCGCGCCGCGATAGCCAATTAAGACCAGATTCATGATTGGCCCAACGCCTCCTTGACGGCTTTGGCCATGATCTCAACAGGCGGTTTTTCGCCTGTCCATAACCGAAACTGCTCAGCGCCTTGATTCACAAACATGGGAATACCGTTGATAGTGCGCGCAAAACGCGCCTCAGCCCGCTGCAACAATCGGGTTTGCGCCGGATTATATATAATATCAAACACCAAATGGCGCTCAGAAAACAGCGACTCTTCGACTAAACATTCATCCACTTTGGGCGCCATTCCTATCGGCGTGGTGTTGATGATGACATCCGCTGCTTCAAAGGCGTCTTTCATGTCCTCTTTGCTAAGCGAGCCAGTGCTAATTAGCGAGGAAGAATGAGAACGAATCTCTGAGGTCAGCGCTCCCGCCATTTCGGTGTCTTCATCGCGGTGGAGAAAATAAATTTGTTTTGGGTTTCGCTCACACGCCAGGGTAAACCCGACCCCGCGCGCCGCGCCGCCGACGCCGAGAAAGACGATGGTTTTTCCATCAATGCGTTCGTGTTCTTCGATGGCGTGTAGAGCCCCAATTCCGTCAGTGTTGGTTCCAATCAGGTGGCTATTGTCGTTAATGATTGTATTGACAGCCCCAATTCGCTTGGCGAGCGGAGTAATCTCATCCAGTTGCTCCATCACATTCACCTTGTGTGGAATCGTGACTGAAAGGCCGCGTATGTTGAATCCACGAACTCCAGCGACTGCGTGGGCGATGTCTTTCACATGAAACGCGGTGTAGACATAGTTCAATCCTAGCGATTGGAACGCCGCGTTGTGCATACAGGGCGACAGCGTGTGTTCAATCGGGTCGCCGATCACGGCGCAGACGGTGGTTGAACCTTTGATTTCCCAACTCATTGAATCTCAACTCCCCAAATTGGTCTGTAAAGCCAAGCAATACTAGCACGATAAATTTTAATACAGAGTTCTTGGCTTAACAAAAAAGGGCGCATGTATGATCACATGCGCCCTTCTGATCAACATAACTCTGAATTAGTGCAATTGCCAATCCACAACGTCTGTTTCGAATTCTGCCAACATATCGACGCCGGCGTTTACACCAACCGGGCGAATGACGGCATAACGAATTCGACTAATGTGAACCGCACCGTTATCAGAGAACCAGAAACGGGCAGCTGCTTGAGGCCCTTGGTTTACTCCTGAGAAATTCATATCTTCGATCAGGTATGCCGCAGTCTGCCAGGCGTCAGTCCCTTCAAGCGTTGTTCGCAGTTCGTTAGGAAAGAACTTAAACTCGTTGGTTCCAAAGGTATTTGAAACATACACCTCAGGGCCAAAGCGCTCCCCGGCTAATGCGGGGTTGTCCCAGTAATCGACCACGATTTTGATCACCGCGTTCGGCTGAGAACTCGGCCCAAAATGTTCATCTAAAACCGAGAAATTAACAAAGCGGTCAAATGGCGCCGCGCCATCACTTAAAGCAGGTCGCAGCGAGAGACGTTCTTCACCAGCCGGGCCGGCTTCTTCAACGATATACTCTTGGTCGCCGCCGTTGCCGCCAAAGTCCAATCCATTGACGACGCCGCCTTCAATATCGAGTTCAGCGAAGATTTCAAACGGGTCTGGATCAAACGGAAATGAATCAGGAATCGGGTCAACGCCCTGGTTGACGCCAGACGCACGGATAACGCCCAATCTCAAACGGCTGATGTAGACCGGGCCGTCAAAAATAAACCGCGCCGCCGCCTGGGTTGGGACATTCACGCCATCAAATTTCACATCCGTAACAAACCATTCGGCTTCACGCCAGGAGTCAGTGCCTTCAATGGTTGTTCGACTTTGTGGGGGGAAAAATTCGATGCCGCCGCCAGCGGTGCGATAGGCTTCTGGGCCAAATACAACGCCAGTTAACGCGGGATCGTCATAATATTCAGCGACGATCTTTACTCGAGTACTGGGTTGGGAGGTGGGTCCAAAGTGTTCATCTAAAATTTCCCAGTTAACAAAGTTATCTAACGTCGCGTCGCTGCCGTCTTCCATCGCCGGGCGCATGGCTTTGCGCTTGTCGCCTGCGGGGCCGATGTCTTCGGATTCGATGGTTTCTTGGTCGCCGCCAGTCACTCGGAATAAATCGATCCCATCAGCGATGTTATTGTTTAAGTCCCACTCAGCAGCAATAGGGAACAAATCTGGATCAAAATCAACAGTATTCGATTGATTGATGGTTTCGGTCGCGCCAAACACGCCAGCCGGGCCAATCGCTATCGCGCGAACCGCCAATCCGTTCACACGCTCTAGGCGAATCGTCCCGTCATTCACGCCGCCCAACTGGCCGTCGCTGGGAATCGGGTCAACAGCGAGGTCATTGCCTAACCATTGTCCAGAGTTATCGATTCTGAATACGCGCCATTCAAACTGGTCAGTCAGTGATTCGAGTGTGAATCCACCAATCCCATTTACATTGCCAAGAACGCCTAACGTAAAACCCATGTTGTCATTTTGAGAGTCCGCATTGGCGAAATATTGAATGAGAACATCAACTTCTGGCACGTCAGGCCAAGCGAAGAAAAATTCGTCAGCGACGTTCATAAAGTTGTTGGTCGCTCTCACCGCGATTTGGTCAGCGAGAATGATTTCTTCTGTGGTTTGGTCGCCGCCATTCAGAATCGTCAGTGAATTGAGAAAATCATCCGCCCCTTCAGGAACTCCATCATCAAGAAACCCATCTGAACTCCAATAGTGGACTTCTTGAGAAAAGTCAGTATCCGGCGGCCAACTCTCGATGTCTAATGGCTGGGTCGAAACAGGAAGCGAAAAAAGGGCGATAGCGAACAATAAGACAAATACGTTTTTCATAAAAAATTCCTCCTAGAGTTATTACGGCTAACTGAAGTAATATTAATATCAAATTTTTACCTCGATGTCAATTCAAATCAAAACGCCCCAAATATCGTTGGGGCGTTTGACTAATATCATTTCGAAGATTAAACGACGAAGTCTCGAAGTTTCTTGCTGCGTATCGGGTGGCGCAGCTTGCGCAGTGCTTTGGTTTCGATCTGGCGAACCCGCTCACGGGTCACGCCAAAGCGGTTGCCGACTTCTTCCAGTGTTCGCTGGTAACCGTCGCCGATGCCAAAGCGAAGACGCAAGACGGTTTCTTCGCGCTCGGTCAAAGTTTTCAACACCAGTTCGACCTGGTCGCTCATCATGGCTTCTGATGTACAAAACGACGGCGAAACCGCATTCTTGTCTTCGATAAAATCGCCAAAGTGGGTGTCGCCTTCATCGCCGACAGGGGTTTCTAATGAAATCGGCTGTTGGGCGATTTTGAAAACGCCGCGCACTTTATCGACCGGCATGTCGATAAAAGTAGCGATTTCTTCTGGAGTCGGCTCACGGCCCAGGTCTTGAACCATGCGGCGGGAGATGCGGGTAATTTTGTTGATGGTCTCAATCATGTGAACCGGGATACGAATCGTACGCGCCTGGTCGGCGATGGCGCGCGTGACCGCCTGGCGAATCCACCAGGTGGCGTAAGTGCTGAATTTGTACCCACGGCGGTATTCAAATTTGTCGACCGCGCGCATCAGACCAATATTGCCTTCTTGGATGAGGTCCAAAAACTGCAACCCGCGGTTGGTGTAATTTTTGGCGATTGACACCACCAAACGCAGGTTCGCTTTGACGACGTCCATTTTCGCCTGATGGGCGACGCGTTCGCCCTCTCGTATGAGTTCGCACACACGGTCATACGATTTGCAGTCGTCGTCAATTTCGTTCATCGCCTTGGCTTGGCGTTCTTGGGCGCGAATGTAGCGTTTCGCCATTTGCAATAGTTCTTCACGAGGGCGGTTGGTGAGTTTTTCAAGTTCGCTTCGCCCAAACGTCGTGCTGCGTAACTTACGGAACAATTCGACGAGCTTAACGCGGGAGAGGGTTAAACGCTTCTCGGTTTGGGTAATCTCGCTGCCTGACTCTTGAAGGCGGAGGTGAAGGGAAGACAGTTTTTTCGCGATGCGGCCTAACTGCTCATGGTCGAGTTTCATTGAGATGAGAAGATTGCCTAGCTTCTGCATCTTCTCTTGCAATTTCGGCGTCTTTTTGCCTTTATAGCGATTGGCGTATTTGATCGCCTGGGTTTGTTCTTTTTTCAGTTGGGCCATCTTCTTTTGCAGGTCTTTGACGATGGCTTCGCGGTCGGTTTCAGCAAAATTCTCTTTTAAGTCAAAGTTTTGAATGACGTCTTCGACTTTCACCCGGCCTGACTCAAGGCGGTCTATGATGCGGCCGATTTCTCGAACGCCCGTCTGGCTCTGGGCGAGAGCGTGACAAATTTTAAAGCGGCCTGACTCAATGCGTTTGGCCAGTTCAATTTCCTGCTCGCGAGTCAGCAGCGCAACCCGCCCCATCTCGCGCAAGTATAACCGGACCGGGTCATCGACGCCTATTTTTTCTTCTTGAACTTCTTCGTGCTGGGCGGCTTCGGCTTCGGCGGCTTCTTGACGAAGCTGTTTTGCGTCAGCGTTGGTCATGACATAGTCGTCAACGACCGGAATATCATGATCATTCAATACAATAAAAATGTCATCGAGATCTTCGACGCTCATGGCTTCTTCGTTGATCATTCGATTGACATCGTCATACGTCAGGCGGCCATTGCGCTCGCCGAGTTCAATCAACTTTTGGAACTTCTGAGACTTAGGCGCTTCTATGACTTGTTTCTGCTTTGACATGAACCATTCTCCCTGTACGACCATCCGAGATGACTTCTATTTCCCTCATTACCCAAAAACATGAAACCAAGCAGAATTCTCCTACATCAACTAATTCGGAACTGCAACGAAAGGTTTTAAAAGAGGATTTAAATAAGAAGAGGCGAGGAATACATGTTGGTGTCGTTGTGCGCCAAGTTCACTCATTGTTGAAGCGTCCTTGATGCGCCAACACCGTGTCATTTGACCGGATGTCATGGCTGTGTTGTTAGTCGTACTTCCCAATTGATTTCCCCATTTTCAGGAAAGAAGATCAAATGCAAAATGAGTATAGACGCGTTTGGATTTTCGACAAGAGATTTCTATAAAAATCGACTTTAGTATTTCATTCGATATAATTTCAGCGGAACGGTTCATCCCGAAACTCCCCCAGTCTCACCTCTGCAATATAAAATTCTGGCTCATTATCGGGAATTGTCTGATACCCGCCCCATCGATAGGCGATCCCCGTAATCCCAGTATTGGCAGAGCGTAATAAAGGTAAATCCGCTTCAACCGCGCGGAACTGAGATTGGATGAAGTGTTGTTTTAAGCCAGCAGACTGCTTAAACCAGGCGTCATTTGTGATGTTCACCAAAAAGTCAGCGCCATTTGTTTTAGCCAAACGTCCTTGCCAAGAAAGCGTCGATTCAAAACAAATCATAACGGCGAAGCGGTAGCCTTTTCGCGTTTCAAAAATCGTTTGATCTTTGCCGGGTTGAAAGATGCCGGCGCCCGCTTCTTCGATCAAAGTCTCTATATAATAGAAGGGCCAATACTGCCCGCCTGGAATCCACTCGCCATAGGGAACCAAGTGCATCTTGTCGTACGAATTCACATTGCGAAGAATCATCTCGGTCGGGTCGTCTTCGTTGATGAGGTCAGGCCTGAAGTGTAGCGCGCGGTTGTAATAGACCACTTTGTCGTCGCTCAATAGCTCGGCGTGGACAGAGCCCAATAGCAATTCGACATCATGGTCTTTGACAAATGAGACGATCTGTCTCAAACCGTTGTGCCATAAATTGAGCGGGTAGGGGACTGTACTCTCAGGCCAGATGATGAGGTCGGGCTCCTCTGCCATCGCCTGGCGGGAGAGGTCAAGATAACGATCTAATATCGCATCAGTCGAAGCGGACTCTTTCGCGTCTTGTTGAAACGAACCTTGGATGAGAGCGACGCGGTAGGGCGTTTTTATATGGTTGAATTTTGAATGCATCACAGTTGTGCCAACACTGTTTAGTGCATTCCAGATAATCGTTATGGTTATTACAACACAAAAAAATACAGCTGGTTTTAATTGAATTTTTATTCTTTCGGACAGGGTGTGGTTCCTAATCCAACTCCAAACCCTATAAAGCAAACAGAATAGCGAGGCGTTGAAACCAACGAACAAGAGAGAGGCGCCCAAAATTCCAAGCCATTCAATAGACTTCAAAAACAAAACACCATAGTTATACGTCGCATGCCCCACGAATCCCCACGCAAACGCAAACGGGCCGATTGAACGCAGGTACTCAACCAAACACCAACTCAACGCGAATACAGGGATGCGATACCAGCGTCCGCTTAACGCGCCCCAGACCCAAAACGGGGCCATCAACGGCGCGCCTACGATGAAGGCCAACAACACCATTCCCGGGCCTGTCACATGAACCAGCCAGTGAAGCAGGATCAAATTATAGAAGAACCCCGTCGCGAGACCGATATACAGATTGTGTTTTGTGTTGTTGTCTTGAATCCGCCAAAGGGCGGGAATCAAAGCGATAAAGATGAAATACGATTGTTCAAATGGTGGGAAACAAAGACCAAGAAGAACTGCCGATGCTGTGGCGCATAACCAATCAGCGCAGGCCAAATTCGGCGTCAGCGTCGTGATCATCCTCTTCACGCGGGAGGGTTTCGCTGATGTGGTAGTCTCCATCAAACCAATGCCCCAGGTCGACCATTTTGCATTTCTTGCTACAAAAAGGAAATGTAGGCGTTCGCGTGCCTTCGGGCAATGCTTTGCCGCAAGTTCGGCAGTGAATGGATGCCATATTCGCCAAGGCCGGAGCTCCTAACAACAGAATTCCATCAATAGGGTATTTCGGTTATACTATATGTATACGAAGAGAATTCAAACGAACAAGGAGGGAAGAATCCATGAAGACCAATGAGATTCTCTGGATGTGGCTGATTGTCATCCTTCTTTGTTTTGTGACCACCACAAGGCCGACGGAGTGGTTTTCGTTTGCCCGCAAGTATTTTCGCTGGACAATTGAGAGCCTCAAATATGATGTCTCGTCTACAATCATTGATGGATCAGGAAAAGGCAAAGAACACATCTCACTCGCCAATGGCGAAAAAGACTCTGAGGCGGGAAGCGACGGCAAATCGAAGATTTTCCCACGGTCACGTAGGTCAATCTGATACAATTTCATTCAACCCACTACCAAATAGCGCCTTAGAGGATTATCTCTAAGGCGTTTTCTTAACACGCCGCCACAATAGGTTACGTTTTTCTTTAAAGATACGAGAATCCAGGCCGATAGTTGAAAGCGACCATTACTCGGAAACGTGGTGCAAAACTATGGCACAGGGAATCCAAGCCCCAACTGCTTTACAAAGCCTTATCAACTCAAGCTCAGGCCTGACCAGCCTCTTCAACCGAAACACCAACAACACTGGCGGTTCAGCGCTTAATCTGCTTAGCCAAAATCCTGGCGTATCGCGTCAAAATGGGCTGTCGCCCTTACGCCAACCCAGCATTCTTCGAAACCTGCAAGAACAGAATAAAGTCGAAGACGACAAGAAAGACAAACTCGACCTTTCATCATTCGCCAAAAACGCCGCTGATGAGGCCATTCAAAACGCCCGCTCTAAACCCGAACTAGGCGCTACCAATCAAATCATCGTCAGCGAAGATGGACGATTTGAGGCTTCAGTCGATCTCAAGATAAATTCCGATGGTTCATTTGCGTTAGACTTAGCCGTACGATTCGCAGAATCATCCGCGGTCGGCGTCCAATCGTTCAACGGCTCGCAAGAGCAAATTACCGAACAACCCGATGTTCAAACAATAGAAGAACAAGCCGCACCAGACGAAGTCGAAGGCGATGAATTTGCTCTGGAAGAAAATCCAGGCAATCTGTCGCTGGCTGGCTTTGACGCCTTGGCCGCGCGACAAACCTCGTTTGAGCAAATCGTGAGCACCCGTGATTTTCAGGCGCAAATCTTCTTTGAAGAAACCAAAGCAGTTGCCTTGAGCGCACAACAAGCCCAGGGCGACGCCGTCGCGGGTGAGTTTCTAGGCGTTTCACAACAAGTCGCCCAAGAATTCACCCTGAACGTCTCGATTTCAGGAACAGACCTCAATAACTTTAACGCCATCGCTGAAGAATTGGCCCAGTTTGACGACACAGGCACGCTGGGCGGCTTCTTAGAAGCGGCCCGCGGCGTGTTGACCACCGACTCGAGCAATCTCAATTCGTTCTTGGGGGCGACTCAGGGCCTGATCGAATCTGCCCGCAATCACGTCGGCGCAAAACTCAATGATTTCTTCACTGGCTTGAACGATACCTTTGGCGAAGAACTCGACAGCCTGGGCCTTGGGTTCTCATCTGAGTTTTTCGAAGACCTAGGTCAGGATGTTAACGCCGACCTGAACCGCTTCTTTGATACGACAAACCAGTTGTTCAACAACTTTGGCATCGACACCTCAGCCGATCCTGAAACACTCACAACTGATTTGTTGAACAAAAACCTCGAGCAACTGCGTGAGCAGCAGAAAGAAAAACTCGAGGAACTTCAAGAAGAAATCGATCTCTCGGCCCCACGCAATGACTCCTTGTTAACGCCAGAGCCTCAAACAGTTGACCTTGACGTGTTGGTATAGAGTTTGCCCCCCTGTCTGCCTGCGGCGGACTTCCCATTAAAAAGGGAGGCATGGGGTAAAAAATTGAAAGCAGAGTATCAGCGCGCCGGATACGGCTCAGCGATAGGTGCAGAAAACGTCTGTACTTTGACAACGTAGCAAAAAGTCACACAAAAATTCCTTCCAGAGCGGTCTCCGCTCTTGACCACTAGACGCCGTAGACATCTTGTCTACGGCATTTTTTTACTCACTCCGGGCCAAGTCTTGCGCCATATTGGCACAGTCCCAGCACATACTAATACTTCATAAATAATTTATTTCACTCACTTTATCACATTGGCATGGCTTTAGCAATTATAAAAAGCCAGATTAAAAATCACCCCCCACCGGGGAGTAAACATTTAGGAGGTCAGGCTCATGAACCTTTGGTCTACGTTTCAAGAACTCGACCGGATGCAGGAAGAAATGGACCGTGCATTCGGTCCGACGCGCCGCCAAGGCGACCGGAGCCGCCGTCTGGCCTTTTTGCCAGGTTACTCGGCCCGCCGCTATCCACTCATCAACTTGTACGAAGAACATGACAACTTCGTCGTTGAAGCATTGGCGCCTGGTTTGAACGCAAAAGACGTAAACGTCAGCATCGTTGGCAACCAACTCACCTTGAGCGGCGAAAAGGTCAAAACCAACGGCAACACCGAACCAGAAGCCTTTCATCGCAACGAACGAGCAGCAGGCAAGTTTATCCGCACGGTTGAACTGCCGTCAGAAGTCGACGCCGACAAGATCAGCGCCGAATACAAAAACGGCATCTTGACCGTCACCGCGCCCAAAGCCGAAAAAGCGCGTCCACGCACAATCGAAGTTCAGGTTTCGAACTAAGAAAGGAGCAAACACCATGAGCGTTGAAAAAACCGTTCCTCAGACACAAGAAAGCCAGGTCCCTACAACCCAGGAACACTCACGCGAAGACGCCCGGTATGTCACACCGCCGGTCGATATCATAGAGTATGCAGACAAACTAGTTATGCACGCTGACGTACCGGGCGCGAGTAAGGATTCAGTAAAAATCAATGTTGAGAACAACGTTCTCACCCTTGAAGCGAATCCTGTCATGGAAGACAGCAACGAAGCGATTTATCGAGAATATCAACTGGCCAATTTTTACCGCCAGTTTGAGTTCAGTGAACAAATAGACGCTGAAAAGATTTCAGCCGATTTAAAAAACGGCGTTTTGACCGTCCATCTGCCCAAGGTCGAGAAAGTTAAACCGAGACAGGTGTTGGTCAATTACGCTGAGTAAAAAATTCATACGACAGGAGGTACACCTACCATGAACCTTGTGCCCTATGGATGGAAAAACCCGTTCACGGGAACCAGCAAAGACGTAAACCGTCTCTTTAACCGAAACGTCCCATCAACTGATACTCGCAACATCTGGGACGATGATTTCTTCGCTGACTTTTTCGCGCCGTCGCGCATGCTTAACGGCGGCCCGGCGGTGGATGTCAGTGAAAGCGACAGCGAAATTTTTGTGCGCGCCGAGCTGCCAGGCGTTGAGAAAGACCAGATTCGCGTCGAAGTCAAAAACGATTACCTGGTTCTCAACGCGGAAAAGCAGCAAAAGCAGGAACACAAAGACCGCCATGCGTATCATGTTGAGAGCAGTTATGGTCGCATCCAGCGCACCATTGCGCTGCCGGTTGAGGTGGTCAGTGAAAAAGCGCAGGCGAATTATAAAAACGGCGTGTTAGAGATCACGCTGCCGAAGTCAGAAAACGCCAAGCGGCGCTCAATTGAAGTGAAGATCAGCTAAACGCGCCTAGCGAGTGAGAGCACCCCGGCCCGAGGCCTCACGGCTTCGGGCCGGTTTTTTTGTTGCAGTAATAGAAATATTTAAATTGATTCTGTATTCTAAAAAAAACAATTCTCTGAAAAGGTGATTTGATGAATTTCAACGATTTGTTAGTTAAAAAAGGTCTCGTTCCTGAG
>CAZKYC010000009.1:29804-78168 GCA_964556895.1 uncultured bacterium
GGATGAGAAAATATTCACTTGGGAAGAACTTAGTATAATTCCGTCGAGTTGGAAAAATGCACTCGCTCAATGGCGAGGTATCTATTTTATTTTTGATGTCTCAGATTCTAAAGGGTATGTCGGTTCGGCATATGGAAAAGATAATATTTATGGACGCTGGCTTGGTTATTCAATTACTGGTCATGGTGGAAACAAATTTCTGAAAAAGCGCGACCCTAAAAATTTCCGATTCAGTATACTACAGCGAGTGTCACCAGATTTAGAACCAGACAAAGTTATCCAAATTGAAAATACATGGAAAGAACGTCTACATACTCGTGAATATGGGCTCAATGATAATTAACCGTAGGGTGGGTTCTTAGCCCACCATTTTGAAACCTCAAAGCCTTCGACGAACGAGCCTACCCTACCTGACTTCCTGCATAGGGCGGACGGCGGGTGAGGGCAGGGGGCGGCCTTCAGAGTTGAAGTGACCAATGACTTCTTCAACGACTTCGCATAGATCATTATAAACCTGCTGAGGGTTTTCGCCGTGAATCCCTATAATCAAGTCAGGGCATTTGCCGATATAGACTTGGTCATCCTCGCTCTATTTCACCCATTTATGATATCGGTCAATGGTCTTCATTGTTGAATCTCCTCAAGCGCGCACCGCACCTCTCCCCCAAACTTGGTGGAGGGGTAGGTTTCGAAATAATTTGATCAGTTTTGGCTCAAGCATCCGATCAATACTCCACGCCATTATACTCCCTCACAACTTCATGCCAATTTTGTTTTGGTCTATAACTAAATCATCTTATTCACTGGAGAATTGGGATGAACCACTGCCGCCATATTATTGTTGCGTTATTTCTGTTCATATCAGCCATTCAACTGTCCGCATTCGCCGGGCGCGATTGGCTGGTCGAGGGTATAAACGACCCTGTCACCATTGATCTTCAAGACGATGGAAAATCACTCAGCCTGTCAAACGGCCTCATCGAACGCGCCTTCCGGCTGCATCCAAACCTGGCGGCGGTCAGTTTTAATCATCTTGTCACCGAACAAGAGTTCCTACGCGGCGTCAAACCCGAAGCCAAAGTCGTCATCAACGGCGCCACCTACGAAATCGGCGGCCTCAGAGGCCAGCCTAACTATGGGTTCCTTCAAGACGATTGGATTGACGATCTCACTTCGTCGCCTGACGCATTCCAATTTCAGGGATACAAAACTGGAGCGTGCCGGTCTGATATTCATTGGAACCAAAAGCGATACGCGACCGAATCGCTATGGCCTCCGCGAGGAAAACGCCTGACATTGTTGTTTGCCCATCCCAAACTTGAGGGCGTCGAGGTTTTAGTCAACTATGAGCTTTATCAAGGCGTACCGGTTCTCACCAAATGGGTCGAGATTCAAAACAATACAACCAATGAGATCGTTATTGATGCGCTAACGGTGGAGATGTTGGCAGTTGTTGAAAACCTCAGCGAAGTCAACCTGGCGCGGTCAACCAAGCCGCGAAAATTCCAAAACCATATTGATAACAACGATCTGGCGTTAATCACTCATTCGCGCTTTCACCCGCAAAGCGACTACTCATTCTGCGGCATGAGCCACCTCTCCGCTGACCAGACCAATTTCTGGGGGCCTGACCCCGACTATCTAACCCAAGTGAACTACGACCGCACCTGGCCGCACTTGTTCACCAGCCGCTATCCCTACGGCCCCGGCGCCCATGTTGCGCCCGGCGAATCGTTTACTTCGTTTCGCGTGATTGAGTTGCTTCACGACAGCGATGACAAAGAGCGTCGCGGGCTGGCGGTGCGCAAGATGCACCGCGTTCTGTCGCCCTGGGTGACCGAAAACCCTATCATGCTGCATTTGCGCTATTCCGACTCTGAGTCGATTCGCCGAGCGGTGGACCAATGCGCTGAAGTCGGGTTTGAGATGATCGTGCTGAGTTTTGGCAGCGGCATCAGCATGGAAAACATCGACCCTAATTACATCGCCCGTTTTAAGGCCGACTTTGATTACGCCCACAGCAAGGGCATTGAGATCGGCGCGTATTCGCTGTTGTCATCGCGCAGCGCCGGGCCTGAGCATGACGTGATTGATCCCAACACGGGCAAACCGGGCGCATACTTTGGCAACGCGCCCTGCTTAATGAGTGAATGGGGCGAGCGCTATTTCAACAACCTGAAGACGTTTATCGAAGAAACTGGCTGCGACTTGTTAGAGCACGACGGTTCGTACCCAGGCGATCCCTGCGCGTCAGCGTCCCACCCCGGCCATAAAGGGTTGATGGATTCGCAATGGGCGCAACATAAACGCATCACCGATTTCTACGCCTGGTGCCGGGCGAAGGGCGTCTATCTCAACGTGCCAGACTACTACCTGTTCAACGGCTCCAACAAAATCGCCATGGGCTACCGCGAAACCAACTGGAGCCTGCCGCGCGAGATGCAGGTCATTCACAGCCGCCAGCATGTACACGACGGGACCTATCTCAAACCGCCCAGCATGGGTTGGATGTTTGTCCCGCTGGTTGAATATCACGGCGGCGGCGCAGCGGCGACCATCGAGCCGCTCAAAGACCACCTTGATACATACGAGCAGTTTTTGATGCAGAACTTTGGCGCTGGCGTACAGGCCTGTTATCGCGGCCCGCGCATCTACGACTCGCCTGAAACCAAGGCGGTAGTCAAACACTGCGTTGATTTCTACAAGAAATACCGCGACATTCTTGATTCAGACATCATCCATCTCAAACGGCCTGACGGACGCAGCATCGACGGATTTCTTCATGCGAACCCTAAATTAAAAAACAAAGGCTTCGCAATGTTGTTCAACCCGACCAATAAGACGATCAAGCAAAATTTCACCTTGCCGCTCTATTACACGGGCGTACGCGGTTCAGCCAAGGTGAGTGAGATGGAAGGCAAGTGGAAGACATATTCATTAAACGACAAACATAAGATTGAAATTCCGGTTGAGATCGAGCCACAAGGGCTGACCTGGTTTGTGATTCGTTAATTTATGCGGCAGCATAGTCATCCCCATAAAAATTGATCCCCCCTTCGCCCCCCTTATTTAAGGGGGGGGGAAGACGCCGCAAGCGTCAGGGGGGCGATTATATTCAAGTCAGTTTAATCATCCCGCTTCGCCGCATAAATGCAGCAACCAGGCCGAGGTTTGGATTCCTTTAACAAAATCGTCGAGATTGAACTTTTCGTTGGGGCCGTGCATGTTATCGTCAGGCAAGCCAAAGCCAATCAGCAATACATTAACGCCCAATTCCTCAGATAGCGTTAATACAATCGGGATCGAACCACCCTCGCGAATAAATACAGGCTCAAGGCCAAAGCCTTTGGTTACCGCTTCGACCGCCTGGTCCATGAATTTCGCGTCTCTAGGCACTACTACCGCGCCGCATCCACCGCTTTCGACAAACTCCACTTCAACCGAGGACGGAGCGATGGATTTTACATATTCGACAAATTTTTGGTGTATGTCTTCAGGATTCTGGTTAGGAACCATGCGCATGGTGATCTTGGCGCCCGCCCAGCTGGGGACAATGGTTTTTGAGCCTTCGCCCTGATAGCCGCCGAAGATGCCATTCACATCAAGAGTCGGCCTCGCCCAGCGTTGTTCATAGGAGTTGTAGTCTTTCTCGCCAGATAATTCAGGGACGCCGATTGAGTCTTTTAACGCTTGCTCATCAAAGGGAAGTTTCGCGAACGCCTCGCGTTCCCACGGCTCTAGTTCAAGAACATCATCATAAAAACCTGGAACCGCCACCCGCCCGTTCTCATCTATCAGTTTTGAAATGAGGTCTGCAAGCACGTTGCATGGGTTCGCCACCGCGCCGCCGTATACACCTGAGTGGAGGTCTTGTTTGGGGCCTTTGACGCGAATTTCCTCGCCGACGATACCACGCAATCCATAGGTGACCGCAGGGGCGCCCTCGGCGAACTGACTGCTGTCGCTGATGACGCCCACGTCGCATTTTAATTCGTCTTTATTGGCGAGAATGAAGTCATACAGATTTTTGCTGTGAATTTCTTCTTCGCCCTCGATGAGAAAGGTCAGGTTTACTGGCAACTCACCATTGGCCTCTAAGAGCGACTCCACTGCCTTGATATGCGCGAAACACTGCCCTTTGTTGTCAGTCGCGCCGCGCGCGTAGAGATTGCCGTCGCGAATTTGAGGCTCAAACGGAGGGGTTTTCCATAAATCGACGGGATCCTCAGGCTGAACGTCATAGTGACCATAAATGAGAACGGTCGGCTTGCCCGGGGCTTTGTGATGTTTGCCTAAAACGATGGGATTGCCAGGCGTCGGACAGAGTTTGACGTCAAACCCTAGAGTTTCTAGTTGGTTTATACAATAGTTCGCGGCGCGTTCACAATCGGCCTTGCGGCTGCTTTGGGCGCTCACACTGGGGATTTTAACCCACTCAACTAACTCTTCAATAAACCGTTGGCGGTTTTGATTGATATGGCCAATCACGTTCTTCATATTGATCTCCAATCAAGCGCCTTGTTGATAGCGCTCGCGAATTCGCGGATCAAACAGCGCGGCGATCAAATCAACAACCAAATTCGCCCCAACAAAAGTGACCGCTGATAACATCACCAACGTCTGAACAGAAGGAATATCCCGCGCAAACACAGCCTGGACTAAAAATGAACCCAATCCCGGCCATGAGTAGACATGCTCAGTCAACACCGCGCCGCCGAGCAACATCCCCAGTTGTAGGCCGAAAACGGTCAAGATCGGCACAAACCCAGCCCGAAACGCATGACGATATACTTTGATTCGCCCGACGCCTTTTGAGCGGGCGGTGCGGATGAAATCCTGCTCTAAAATTTCGATTAGCGTCGTGCGGGTCATTCGCGCAATCAGGGCTGAAGCCAATAAACCGAGCGTGAGTGAGGGTAAGAACAAATGGTGAAAAGCTTGAACAAACCCTGAGAAGTTCAATGCCAGAAGCGAGTCAATCGTGTACATTCCAGTAATTGGCAAATCAATCGGAGAAGGCCCACGGCCTGAAGTAGGGAACCAATATAACTTATAGGCGAAGTAGTAGATGAGTTCCAGACCTAACCAAAAAATTGGGATTGAGACGCCTATCAGCGAAATGATGATTGCGACGGTGTCTCCCCAGCGGTATTTATAGGCGGCGGCGAAGGTTCCTAGTGAGATGCCAAACACGCCAGCGAAGATCATTGAGTAGACTGACAGCTCGAGTGTGGCGGGAAACCGCTCGCGCAGTTCGGTCAAAACCGGGCGTTCGGTAAGCAGGGATCGGCCCAGGTCAAATTGCGCCAGGTTCCAGACATAACGCCCAAATTGAACGGGCAGGGGGTCATTCAGCCCAAGTTCTTCACGAATACGTTCAATTTGCTCAGGCGTCGCCCGTTCACCCGCCAAGACCACCGCCGGGTCGCCTGGAATCATCTGTAAGAGCAAAAACGTCAATACCAGAACGCCCAACAAAATTGGAACCGCTCCAATTAAGCGACTTAATATATAGTCAGCCATAAACGCATCCTTTGATTAATAGTTACATCATATCGACGCAACCGTTGAGAATCCACGGAAATACCGCATGATTATCTTCGCCGCAGGCGCTCATTCGACTAAAATGCTCACGGATTGGAAGAAATCTGGTATCGAAGGGGCTGGAGTTTTCGTACGATGAAGAAAAAAATGATTTGGGGACTACTCATCGTCGTACTGATCGCCGTCGCGTCGGCGGGCATCATTATATACCAAGAGTATCAAGCATGGAACACGCCCTGGGGAACCCCTGAAGACCGTTATCTGATTGATATCCCAGAAGGATGGACAGCGCGTCAAATTGGCGAATTGCTCGAAGAAAAAGGCATCATCGACAGCGTGAATGTCTTTCTCATTATTGCCGATTTGCGCGGTATTGGCGATTCACTGAAAGCGGGCGAGTATGAATTTACAGGCGACCAAACCCCTTACCAAGCGCTTGACCTTCTCGCGATTGGCTGGAACTTTCGCCGTTCGTTGGTAATTCCTGAAGGGTTCACTCAACTTCAAATCGCCCAACGCACTGAAGAGATGGAAATCTGTACAGCGGAAGAATTTATCGCAGAGAGCAACACCTCACAGACCTTTCAAGTTGTGGTCACTGCGCCTGACGGGACGAATGCTGCTAACGAGGGCGTGTTTTTTCCAGACACCTATTTTTTGATTCGAAACACCCCGCCCATAAAGGTCGTCGAGCGTATGGTCAGGCGGTTTGAAAAGGTCTTTAACCCGCTCTATACCGCCGCCCAAGATAACACCGACAAGTCGTATTGGTGGGAGCAGGCGGAATTGATCGAAAATGACGCCTCTCACTCAATTGTCATCTTGGCCTCGATTATCGAAAAAGAAGCAAAGAAGGACGAAGACCGCGCCAAGATCGCCGCCGTGTTTGTCAACCGGTTAAAGAAGGGCATGCCGCTTCAATCAGACAGTACGATTCATTATGCGATTCAAGACTGGTCTCGCGCTTTAACAAAAGCCGACCTTAAATTTGACTCGCCCTACAACACCTATCAACGCAAGGGGCTGCCGCCAGCGGCGATCTGCAACCCTGGTGAGGCGTCACTGAAAGCGGCGATTGAGCCCGCCGATATCGACGCGCTTTACTTTATCTCGATGCAAACCGGCGAAACGAAATTTACCGCAAACTATAATGAATTTTTGACATGGAAGCGAGAATACAAACAAGCCAAACGGCTGGCTGAATAATTGCTACTCATATCAAGGTATCTCAAAAGCAGCGAATAAAAAAATCGCTGCTTTTCTTTTTTTTTGCTTGACCTGATGGCCTTTATCTCGATAATAGAATGGCTTTAGAGTCTATTTGGGGGTTATTCAATCAGGAGGATGTGTGTTATGAAGAAGATATTCGTATTTCTCTGTCTCGCCGCAATACCCTTCACAGGATGGACGCAGCTGTTTGAACCCGGCAACGTGATATTCACCGATCCATCCTTCTCGCCAGACGGTCAAATCGTCGAACTCAAGATCACAGGAAATGAAGCCGAAGTTGTGAATGTCGTCCGCTGGGACCTTGACGGCGCTTTACGTCGCCGCGCATTAGGCCTCGACATAGACCCGTCTGGCCAAGTATGGGTTGGCTTAACTTGGACAGGCGACACCGATAGTGAGTTCCCAGAAGGGATTGGACAAGCGTTACGCATCAAGAGCGACGGCACGCAAGATTCATGGGATCTAGACATAATCAAATCTACCCATCTCGCTGCGCTTGATACCGATGTGGTCATGATAAATAGCAACGCCGGAGACGCGGATATCGCCCAAAAATTAGACGTCTCCAGCGGCGACCCCATTTTTACCGATTTTGTGAAATCCGGCCACGGCGAAGCGCTAAAGTTGCCTGATGGCCGCATACTGATGGGTCAAACCGCGCCTGGTATTCTCGTATTTGATACCGATGGAAACCAAACCGGCGTCTTTTATGATGACGGCGAAACCGAATTTCTGTCGCTGACATATAATGAAGAAATCGGGGTCGTTATCACTTCATCCCAAGATCAAAAAACGATTATGCGTATCAGCCTCGATGGCCAATTAGAAGAATCATACGACACCTCTGACCCATTCGACACAGGCCAGCTTTGGAGCATCGCAACAATTCCAGGAACATCATCTATTATTACTGGCTACCACTTAACGGATCTAGTAAACACACTCGCCATCTTTGACGCCTCCAACCTCGCTGCCGGCCCAAGGCTGATCACAATTACATCAGGGTTTGAGCAGGCGGGTTTGTCTGAGGATACGGCTTTCCGTTCAACCTTTAATGTCGCTGTCGTTCCCGGCGCCGAATTCCCTACAGATGTTGATGAATGGAGCCTATATTAATTCAGCATTCTATGAGATACATGAAGCGCCCTTTCACAAGACGATGAAAGGGCGCGCTGTATTTCGATGGAGATCAAAACAATGCGTATGAACGATTCCGGCTTCACGTTGATCGAGCTGCTCATCGTTGTTGCTATTATAGGGATACTCGCCGCCATCGCGGTCCCAAACTTCATCAACGCCCAGGTACGGGCAAAAGTCGCTAGAGGCCAAAGCGATATGCGCAGTCTCCAACTGGCGCTTGAGACCTATCGGCTTGATAATAATATGTACCCCCCTACACCCAGCACAGCGGGCAACTTACGTTTTGCCCGGCTTGCGCGTCTGACCTCTCCAGTCGCTTATATGAGTTCAGTTCCACTCGACCCATTCCGAGATGGAATTGACCCAACTGGACAGGGCGTCTTTGTACCTGAAGACAGCGCATACCCCCTGTGGGACCCAGACTATGCGAATGGAAACCGGATGAACGGCAATACATTCCGCTGGATTCCGTCACAGAACAACAAAAA
This sequence comes from uncultured bacterium, assembly GCA_964556895.1. Lineage (GTDB taxonomy): Bacteria > Hinthialibacterota > Hinthialibacteria > Hinthialibacterales > Hinthialibacteraceae > Hinthialibacter. The sequence goes on from CAZKYC010000009.1 coordinate 38,207, forward strand.
AGGTGGATTTGTTTTACACGGCGCCATGCCAGACACTGACTATGAAGCGGCGGAGGGAATGCCTCTTCATTTTTACGACCAAAGCAACGGCGTCATCAGCAGCGGCGACCATTATGTTTTTGGCACATAAACGGGTCGCTTAATTTTCTGTCTTCTCATAGCGCTGCCTGAGTTGACCACAGGCAGCGTCAATATTTCTGCCCCGGCTATATCTGACGGTGGCGTCGATGCCATTCTTCCTGAGTTGACGGCGAAATGTTTCGACCGTCTTCGCGTTGGATGACTTAAATGGAGAGCGGGGAACCGCATTGAATGGAATCAAGTTTACATGCGCATGCAACTCTTCACAGATTTCTTTTAAACGAGACGCGTCAGCGACAGCGTCATTCAGGCCTGAAATCATTAAATATTCAAACGTAAGGCGGCGTTTTTGCGACCGCTGGTAATAGAGCAATGCGTCTTTGAGTTGATTGAGTGAGTAACTTCTCGCCAGTGGAATCAAATTTTCCCGGTCAGAGTCTCGAGTCGCATGAAGCGAAATCGCCAGTTTGACTTTCCAATCGTCTTGCGCCATGCGATATATCTCAGGCACAAGCCCAACCGTTGATACCGTAATTCGGCGCGGCGACAGGTTGAGCCCTTGCTCGCAAGTTAGTATCTCGATGGCTTTGCTGAGATGTTCAAAGTTATGCAGCGGCTCGCCCGAACCCATAAACACGATTCGCGAAACGTCGTCGCCCTGGCGAAGAAACCCCATAATTTGAGTGACAATCTCGCCGGGGCTTAAATTTCGCTTGAGACCACTTTGGCCAGAGGCGCAGAATTTGCAGGCAAATTGACACCCCGCCTGGGTAGAGAGACAGCAGGTGTAGCCTTCGATTTTGCGCTTGTCTTGGTCGCGCACCCGGCCTGATTTTGGGTCGGTCTTGGCCCGCTCAGCGAAGCGGGGCATTCTGACCGTCTCCACCCGCTCGCCGTCTTGAAATTCGAAGAGCCATTTCGTCGTCTCATCGGCTAAATCGGTCTGTTGAGCGACAATCGTTGGCGTTTCGAGGCTGAGATGAGCGGCCAGCGTCGCGCGTAACTCTTTTGACAGATCAGTCATGTCGTCAAATGATAACGCGCCGCGCTGATATAGCCAGCGCATGATCTGGTCGGCGTGAAAGCGTTTATGCCCCTTCGCTTCGAGAAACTCTTGTAACTCGCTTCGAGTAAAATCCCAAAGAGAAAGAATCTGTTTATTTGTATCGGTCGTCATCTTGGATTAAGGCCGAGTTGGACGTTAGCCCGCTTCATGATAAACTGTCGATCATGAACGCGTTTCGTTCATCGTTGAGGTAGCATAATCGGATTTACCATTCGCGAGGAGCCTTTCACATGATCTTGCGCGCCATTTACTCAGATTTTAAGGCCTGCATGGACAACGACCCCTCCGTCCGAGGTTTCTGGGGCGGGATGGAAGTGTTGTTTACCTACGCAGGATTTCATGCCTTGCTGCTACACCGGATTGCGCATGTACTCCACAAAACCTTCCACCTTCCTTTTCTACCGAGAGTCATTTCTCAGGTGAACCGTTTTTTTACAGGAATTGAAATCCACCCGGGCGCAAAAATCGCCCACGGCGTGTTTATCGACCACGGCATGGGCGTTGTCATTGGCGAAACCGCCGAAGTCGGCGAAGGCTGCGTGTTGTTTCAAGGCGTTACCCTTGGCGGAACGGGCAAAGAAACCGGCAAGCGCCACCCGACCCTCGAACAAAATGTTATGGTCAGCGCCGGCGCAAAAGTGTTGGGCAACATCTGTCTTGGCGAGAATGTGAAAATCGGCGCCCAAGCGGTCGTGTTAAAAGACGTCCCCCCCAATTGCACGGTGGTTGGCGTGCCAGGGCGGGTTGTGGTGCGCGACGGCCAGCGCGTTACGACCCAAGAGGGCAAACCCTGCGTCGACCTCGACCATACCCATCTCCCTGACCCGATCATGGAGCGCCTGGAACAATTGAGCCGCGAGATTGATAAGGTCCATACCGAAATTAAAGACCACCACCAAAGCCAGCCAGTGGCCACCCACAGCCACTCAACCAACAGCGCTGATGACTGATCCCTTATGGTCGCGTTTTCCCCGTTGGATCGAAGCAAGCGGGCTGCCGACAACGATTCGAGCCAAGTTGGGGATTGAATGTTGGGTGGTATTTAGAAAACTGGTTTCTCTTGACTGCGACAAGAACCTGACGCCAGACTGGTTTGTGTTTGAGTGTTCAACCGTGTCGAAAGAAACGGGCTTAACAGAACGTGAAGTATCGTCGAATCTAAACCAACTGGAACAAGAAGGATTCATCGAACGGCGCGATACAGCAGACCGCGTCCAACAGGCGCGTATTCAGTCGCCGCTGCCTTACATAGACGACTTAGACGACATTCGTGAATTAATCACAGGCGGCCAGGGTGGGCGTTTCGCCTTACGCTATGCGGAACCGATAGACCAACTCGAAAAGGCCCAGCGGGTGGTATTCTTATACCAAATGGTGTTTGGGCCGCGGTTCACCCCGCGAATTGTTGAAGACCTTGAAGAAATTTCTAATTGCTATGATATGGCGTTAATCTATGATGTCTTTTCCGAAGCCCATCGGCGAAGCACCAAGCAATTTGGCTGGGTCAAATCAAAACTGAACAAATCCATTGAGGCTGAAACGGCCTAGCCTGATGATCAGGAGTTGAGCGAGATGAAATCGTTTTCTGCAATCAGCGGTAATGTGAAAAAGATTCTGAGTGAGATGCCGCCGATGGACAAACTGCCCGACGCCGATCCTGACCAACGCTGTCCGCTATGTGACGGATACGGCCATATCATTGACGAGAAGGGCGCCCGGCCTTGTGAATGTGTGAAGAAAGAGGTTGTCCAGAATACGTTTGAAGATTCCCAAGTGCCCAAACGGTTTCTCAATGAATCGCTCGACACGTTCAAACTGTCAAACACCAAACTCCGCGCCTGTTTGAATGACGCCAAAAAATACGTCGAACACTACTCGCTCGAAAACGCTCAAGGCCTGTATATCTACGGCCCCACCGGAGTTGGCAAAACTCATATCGCCGTCGGTATCGTCAAAGCCCTCATCGAAAAAGGGCATAGCGCGGTGTTTTATAACATCGTTGATTTGCTCGACGCGATTCGGGCGACCTACGACCCTCAAAACAACAACGCCCCCAAAGCGCAAATCGAAGAACGGCTGCAACGGCAGATTTTGGTATTAGACGACTTTGGCGTCCAAAAAACTTCGTCCTGGGTGGCTGACCGATTGTATGCGCTGATCAACCGCCGCTATCAGGATTGCAAGACGCTGATTATCACTTCAAATTTAGAATACGATAACCTGAAGGTGCGTGTTGACCCCGCGCTATCCTCTCGTATCATCTCCATGTGCCGCGTCATTGAAGTGCGCGGTTCTGATTTTCGCAATAACCGGGCAGGCGTCAAACGCCCAAGTTAATTGTTCAACCGTATGAACCAACTCTAAATGGAGCGCAGCATGAAAAATCCAGCCAACGCTGTCGGTATTGGTGAAGTTCGAAAGGCGGTCATCCCCGCGGCCGGCCTGGGCACGCGTTTTTTGCCCGCGACCAAAGTGCAGCCCAAAGAAATGCTGCCTGTGATTGATAAGCCGACAATTCAATTCGTTATTGAAGAAGTCGTTGAATCAGGCATCACCGACGTTTTGATCATCACCGGTAAAGGTAAGCGCGCCATCGAAGACCATTTTGACCGCTCATGGGAACTTGAACATTCATTGGAAAGTTCAGGCAAGTGCGACATCCATCAAAGTATCACTGAATTATCAAACCTGGCGAATATTCACTACATCCGCCAAAAAGACGCCAAAGGCTTGGGCGACGCCATCTATTACGCCAAACAACACGTCGCCGGCGAACCCTTTGTTGTCTTGCTGGGCGATACGATTGTTGGAGGAAAAACGCCCTGCACCAAACAACTGATGGATTTTTACCGCACCTGGCGCTGCCCGGTCATCGGCGTCGAGAAAGTGCCTCGTGAGAAAGTAATCAACTATGGAATCATCAAGGGAAGAACGATAGAAGATAACACCATCATCGTTGACGATCTGATAGAGAAACCCGACATTGAGTCGGCGCCGTCAGAATTCGCCGTCGGCGGGCGGTATATATTAACAGCGGATATCTTTGATTACATCGAAAAAACCCCGCCAGGAAAACTCGGCGAAATTCAACTCACTGACGCGCTGCGCCTGATGTGTAAAGACCAAAAGATATACGCCTACCAGTTTGAGGGCAAGCGTCACGACATCGGCAACAGGTTAGACTATTTAAAAACCACCATCGAATTCGCGCTGCAGCGTGATGATTTGCGCGAAAAGTTCATCGATTTCATCCAGAACGATCTGCCCCGGATGATTGAAACGGGTGAATTTGGCCAAGCGCCGATCGAGTTACGCAAACCCAAAGGCAACATCCCTGACTGACACGCTCGCCTCACAGCGAGGAGTGGGTTCCGTCACAGAAGGGCAGGGCGCCTGACTTTCGGCAGCCGCAATAGGCGTATGTTTTGTCGGCTTCAATTTCAACCTTCATCGGCGTACAATTCGTCCCCCGGTGAGAGCCGTCACAGTAGGGCTGGTTCTTTGACTGACGGCAGGTGCAGTAGTATTTCACGCCAACCGTCTCTTCAACAAGAATGGGTTTGCTTGAGCAGTTTGATTCACTCATAATTGTCCTCACTTATGCGTTTCAACATCCGATGGAAGTCTAATCACTCGCCCGTTGCTTTCAAGCGCATATAGGTTTGCATTTGCTCCGCTGGCCGCAGCGACTCCCTGATGATCGTTGGGGTTCAATGGCCGATAGGTTTCTCGATAGGGTTGAATCGCTATCGAAAATAGTTCCCCGCGTCGTGTATATACATTCAAACCGCGAGAGTGTGAGTCAACAGAAAGGTCAATCGCCATTCGCTGCCCCGCCCAATAAGGCGTCAGCCCAGGCGCGATGGGCGGCGAACGAAATGGCAAGGTGTTTTGTCCATCAATATGGTTGCCATGAATGGCGCCAAAGGCGTCTAGCAAATAATAGCCTTTCTCATCAACGTCGAGTTCCATATCAACGATAACATCTTCTTTGAAATACAATTGGCTCCAAGCGGGAAAGTTTGCGGGCGTCGCTCCCAAAAAGGCAATCTCGCCACGAGACGATACAATCAAAGCGGTGTTGTTAGATTTAACTAGTTCGATATCGACTACGTCGCCTCCAAGCGTGTAAGCCGCCAATTCGCCCTCTAACCAGTCGACTTTTTCTGAGAATAAAAGAGTACGGTTCGCCGTCAAGACAACAAAACCTCCGTTCAATAATTCCAAATCAACTGCGTCATTGACAAACAGCTCAGGACGCCAGACAGGCTGGATATTGCCGTTGGCGAGTTTTGACACCCCGCCCCAGCGGTCAAGCAGGTACAGCGTGTTTGATTCATCATCAATTTCAAAATCACGAAAGATGCGCTCATTGGTTGAGTTGTCCGCCGGTTGGTTTGTGAATTGTTGATAGAGGGTATAGAAATCAATCTGGTTGATTAACGCCAAGCGCTCAGGGCCCGAATGATACACATGAATCGCAGTATTCAGTAATTTTGCATCCGCCGTACGCTCAATCTGGGTGGCAAGTTGGTGTTGAATGCCCCTCTGCCAGCCCATGCGGTAAGGGATTCGGCCCTTTTGGCCTAACAAATTCAATACTTGAACATACTGGTCAAAAGCAGCGTAAGGGGTGCGCTCAGCCGTGCGCTTGCCTTCCTCATCAACCTGCCTAAAGGGCGCCCATGACCGCGAGGCTTCACTGGCATCATACCAAACCCGCCAGGTAGTGTAGTTTGACGCACAAACAAATAATGACGCAAACACGAAAGCGATCGCGAGTGGAACCAACTGGCCCGGCGCGCTTAGCCAACGGCCTTGCAAAGAGAGTGAAAACGCGAAACCAACAATCAAAACGCTGAAGAGACAAACAATAAATGTTGTCGGAACGGCATTTTGCGCAGGTTCGAGAAATGGAAATGAAAAAACCACCGCAAACAACATGATAAACAACCAGGCGATCACGAACCAGGTTACTGGTAGAGTGCTGGGAGCCTGAGTGCGGTTCATCTGAAAAATAAATACAAGTCCAATCCAAATTGAATAGGCGTTGAGTATCCAGGGGGTTGTTGGATAGCCCCGCCAAAGCCCCATCCATCCAGCTCCAAACAGAACGGCAAATAAGAAAACGGTGGATGATGTTTCAATCCATGAAGGCAGCTCGCGCCGACATGGGTTCGCCGCGCGAAGCAGTAAGTAAATTCCACAGACCAAAATAAGAACGTCTTCTTCAATCGTGGTTCGAATATCCGGCAGCGCGAATAGGATAACTGGTAGCAAGAACAGGGCCGATATGAAGGCAGTTTGAATCACGGGCTTCTCTTTGACAGGTAGTATCTAATTCACAACAACAGAATACGACAGCCGACTTATCCACCCAAGGGTTGATACAAATACGTCAGTCATGCTTATACTACTACCATGTCAGAACACGCCCATCCATACAACCAATTGGCGATTGTTATTCCATGTTACAACTGCGGCGAAGCGGTTCGGAACGTAATCCAAGGCTGCCATGCGCTGACTCCAAATGTGCTGGCGGTGAATGACGGCAGCCTGGATGACACTGGTGATATCATTCAATCCAGCGGCGTCGACTGGATCGGTTGGCAGGCCAATCAAGGCAAGGGCGCTGCTCTCCGCGCCGGGTTTGACTATTGGTTGCAACGTGATGGCTGGGACTGTCTCATCACCATCGACAGCGACGGTCAACACGCAACCGGGGATATTCTAAAATTGATGGACTGTTGGCTAGCGGGCGGCGCCGAATTTATTGTTGGCCGCAGGGGGTTTGAGACAACTCATACTCCTTGGCTGAGACGCACGGCCAACAAGACGAGTTCGAAATTGATCCGGTGGTTAACTGGATGTCGGCTGCAAGACATTCAAAGCGGGTTTCGTCTGTTCAGCCGTAGGTTGTTAGACGATATGCTGCCACATATTCGAAGCAGCGAATATGCCATCGAAACCGAAATGGCGCTTTGGGCGACGCGCCACAACCGCAAATTCGCGGAAGTTGATATTCAGTGCATTTACACGCCTGAGTCGTCAAGTCAGTCGGCCTGGAAGCCGCTATTAGACTCATGCCGCATCGCCAACGTGACCCTACATCACATCTTGCAGCAAAAATCGAGGAGGAAACCATGAAACGGGCGGCTTTTTTATCTGTTCTTTTTGTATTGTTTCTTTCGCCAATTGGCGCCTATGAGATTGACTATCAGGTTTCAATGCCCAACCCAAATAGCCATTATCTTCATATACAAGTTAAAATCAGCGATGTTAATTCACAATCAATTGAATTACAGATTCCCTCATGGTCGCCGGGGCGCTACCGAATTATGGATTTCGCCCGCAATGTAAGCCAATTTACCGCAACGAGCGGCGCGGCTTCGCTACCGTTTCAAAAAATTGACAAATCAACCTGGCGTGTCACGACCAATGGCTCAACAAACGTTCGAGTAAATTACCAGGTCTATGCTGACAATTTGTCTGGCGAATATTCTCAACTCAATGACCAACACGCCTTTCTCGACGGCGCAGGAATCTACATGTACGTCGTTGGCGCAAAACAATACCCCGTCTCGCTTTCGATCACGCCTCCCGACAATTGGATGGTCCTCTCAAGCGCGGGAGAACTGGGCGAGACCGAGTTTGAGTTCCCCAATTATGACCGAATGGCCGATGAACTGGTCCAGTTAGGCAAGTTCTTCGTGTACAAATTTGACGCAGGCGACACAAAGATCACTGTTAGCGTTCTCAACAACAGCGACCGCGAACCCATGAACGCATTTCTAGACCAGATCACGCCGATTGCGCGCACTACGGTCGACATGCTGGGGCCGCTTGATGCCGACCGGTTCACCTTTTTCTACCATTTTTTGCCTGACACGAGAAATACAACCGGGATGGAGCATCTAAACTGTTTTCAAATTTCCCGCAACCACGACCTCGAAGAAGACAACTGGAAGTCTGACCTCACACCTTGGATCACCGCTCACGAATTCGTCCACGCCTGGAACGTTAAGCGGCTTCGCCCCAAAGGCCTAGGGCCGTTTGATTACAGCAAAGAAGTCTACACGCCGCTATTGTGGTTCGCCGAAGGGTGCACAAACTATCTGGCCGACCTGATCATGGCGCGCTCAGGCGCATGGAGCCAGGACGACTTGTACGAATGGCTCGCTGACCGCATCCAACTCTACCGCTCACAGCCGGGGGCCTTTGAACGCAGCGCCGAACAAGCCAGTTTTGACGCCTGGCTAGACACGCCGCCCGCCGGAGTGGAATGGAACCCGCAGCATGTGTGGATCGATTATTATCTCAAAGGCGAAATGATCGCTTTATGCATCGATATGGAAATTCGTAAACGCACCAACAACCGATATGCTTTCGAGGATTGGGTCAAACGGCTTTACAAACGCTTCTATTTAGACGCTGAAACAGAGTCGTATTATCTAAAAGGGCGCGGCTTTTCGACTGAAGACGCTATTCAGACGCTGGAGCACTTAACGGAAAGCGAATGGGACGAGCAATTTCATCAATGGGTGCAAACCCCGGGCGACCTGCCATTCGAAGAGGCGCTGTCAGTAGTTGGCGTAAATCTTGAAAAACATGATACGGATCCAAAGACGCCATACACCGGGCTTCATTTCTCAACCGCGCCCGGCGGCTACCCCAAAATCGATTGGATCGAAGCCAATTCGCCCGCCTCAATCGCAGGGCTGTCGCGCCATGATGTGATCGTCGCGCTAGACAACGAACGAGCGTTGAAAAACGAATTTGACCGTGTGTTGGCGCGCCAAGGCCGCGACCAACTCGTCACCGCAACCCTCTTGCGAGATGACCGACTGTTGACCAAACACCTGCGCCTCATAAATGGCTGGAACCAACAAGAATATCTATTGATAGACAACGACGGCGCTTCATCAAACTCTATCCAATGGCGTAATCATTGGCTTGAAGGCGAAAAGTAGATTTAGTTTGCCATGACGAACCCACAAATTGACTCTATCGTGGCCTGCGCCCAACAAGCCGCGCAAGAAGGCGATCTTGAACATGTTGAACAGGCGCTTAAAGATGGTTTGAAAGATTACCCCGAATCAACAGAGCTGTTGGGGCATCTTGGCTATTTCTATGTTCAACAAAAGCGCTGGCGCCGGGCTGAAAACGTTTTAAGCAAACTGCTAAAAACCGACCGTGAAAATGTTGGAGCCAAAACGCTTCTCAAAGAAGTCAACCAACATCTCAAACCCAAACAGGTCGTCTCCACCCGTTCGACCATGGCCCAACAAGCCTATTACCAAGTCGCGCTAACGGTCGTAGCGTCCATTCTAAGAACAATCGAGCGTTTCAATTTAAACAGCACTATCCGTTTTTCGCTTGGCCATTTCTACTCAACCTTGCGTTCAGCTCCGCCAAAAACTCAACAGGCCTGTTTGGCCTATCATAAAGCGCGAGAGATACTCATCGCGTCTCAGGCGATGCCGCTAGATCAACCCACGGCGAAGATTCTCGACCTTGGTTCGGGCAACAACAGCCTGCCCGTTTTTTGGTCGCGCCTTGGTTGTGACGTCGTTGCCTTGGATGGGTCTCTCTATGGCTTTGATGGATTAAAAAAGGTTCAAATCAATGATGGCGGCGAGGCGAGGTTCGCTTGCGGCGATGTAACGTCGCTTCCATTCGGCGACAATCTGTTTGATGGCGTATCGGCGCTTTGTATGATTGAACACCTGCCCTATAACGCAGACATCACCGCTATGAAAGAAATCCACCGCGTCCTTAAACCCGGCGGTGTGGCGGCGATTACGGTTGAAAGCAACCGGGAGCAGTTTGACGAATGGATCGAACTGCCGTATGAGATTGGCTTTCAAAAAAACAGTGAAGACGGTGAAAGTGAAGAATTGTTTTGCCGAAACTACTCACAGCCGGCTTTAACAAATCGCTTGGTAGGTTCGACAGTATGGGAAGCGCTCTCTGTTGGGTTTTTTGACGACCGCCTGCTTCCATTCCGACACTATTTCAACCAACTCCAGCCTTCCATCATACGTTCAATACTGCGCCCATTTCAGCCCGTGTTGAGTTTGATGTTCTACCGACTGGCCCCAAAACCCGATACACTATCTCCTTCCAGCATCGGTTTTGCCGTTTTACGGAAGCCATTGTAAAATCTTGTAAAAAGAATTGCTGCCAAGACTGCAGCGGTCGTACTGTTTCGGTATCGAAACGATAATACCAACCGATACCAATTGAGGCCAACAGCGTGCAGGAAAGCAACGCGCCAAAACTGTCGATCATTATCCCCATCTACAACGAGGAAGAGTCGCTTCCTGAGGTGTTAAAACGGGTGCGTTCTATTGATTGGCCCAACAAAGAAATCATTTTGGTCAACGATTGTTCAACTGACCGGACAGAACAAATTTTGGAACCCGAAAAAGCGCAGCCAAATACGATTGTCTTGAAGCATGAGACCAACATGGGCAAGGGCGCCGCCATCCGCAGCGGCCTGCGCTATTTCACTGGCGATATCGTCATCATCCAAGACGCTGACTTAGAGTATGAACCTGGCGAAATTGTTCGCGTGGTTCAACCGATTGCAGACGGCAAAACCCAAATTTGCTACGGTTCGCGGTTTCTGGGGTCGGTGAAAGGCATGCGCCTCGAAAACCGCATCGCCAACTGGCTTCTTGCCCAGATGGTCTCAATCTTATTTTGGCAGCGCATCACCGACGAGGCGACTGCATACAAAGCCTTCCACCGCAACGTAATCGAGCGAATATCGCTTGAATGCCGCGGCTTTGAGTTTTGCCCTGAAGTTACTAGTAAGTTAATGAAACTGGGCGAGACAATACTCGAAGTTCCGGTTACATTCAAAGCGCGCACGGTTGCGGAAGGCAAAAAAATCGGCTGGCCTGACTTCATCGTCGCGGTGTGGACCATCCTCAAAGTGCGCTTTTTCTGGAGCGTGAAAAAAGCCAACCCGCCGATTGTTGACAGAAAGCAGGCGCCATGAGCCGTCGCGTCGTCATCGTAGGGGCGGGAATCGCTGGCCTCGCCGCCGCATGGAAACTTCAACAAGAGCGTCCTGATGATGAGGTCGTCATTATTGAACAAGAAGGCGTCATTGGCGGCCTGGCGAAAAGTGTCGATTGGAACGGGTACCGCCTCGACCTTGGCCCTCATCGGTTTCATACTGAAATCCCTGAGATCAAAGAATTCGTCCACGCGTTCTGTGAAAAAGAGATGGTGAAGGTGAATCGCTCTAGCCGAATGTGGATCAATGGCCGCTATATTCCTTACCCGATAAAAGCCCTCCCAACATTTCTGGCGTTAGGCCCATTCAATTCGCTGGCGTATGGCTTGTCAGCGATGGGAGTGTTCTTCAACGGCGGCGGCGAGGCGGCTTCTTATGAAGACTATGTCTCCCGCTATTACGGAACAAAATTATACAAAACGATTTTTGCTCCATTCGCCCGTAAGGTATGGGGAATTGACCCGCGACAAATAGCCGCCGAGACCGCTAAAGTTCGTCTTCGCGGCGAGACAATCTGGCATTCTCTATTAGACGGCCTGTTGTCAAGACAAGAGACCTACGTCGCTGAGTTTTTGTATCCAAGAAATGGAATCGGCGAGATCGCTGAAAAATTCGCCCAGCAAATCATCAGCCGCGGCGGCGCCATTTATCTCAACGCAGAAGTGACCAGCCTTCAAAGCTCAGACAATCAAATCACTCAAGTCATCACCCTGTCGAATGATGAACAAATGGCATCTATGTGCGATATTGTCGTTTCGACCGTCCCGTTGCCTAAATTAGCCCAGTTGATCGAAGCGGATGACTCGGTCATAAAAGCCGCCCAGTCATTAAACTACCGCTCGATTGTGTTGCTCTATTTGATGTATGACCAAAAAATTTCGATTGAAGACACATGGCTTTATTACCCTGAAGAACATGTTCGGTTCACACGCGCCAGCGTCCCTGACAATTTTAATCCACATAAGACATACGAAAACAAGACCTGTTTTTGTGTCGAATTCACCTGTGAATTCGACGATGAAACCTGGAATGCTGATCCTACCGTTCTGGCTGAACACGCGGCCCAGGTTCTCCACACAAGCGGGCTGACGCCAGAGAAGCCCGCCCAGGTGAAGGCGATTCATATCAAAGAGGGATATCCTGTTTACCACATAGGATACAAAGAAAACCTCGAGCAGGTATTAACAGCATGCGCTCAACACAAAAATTTGCTTACAACTGGGCGCCAGGGCCTATTTCGCCATAACAATATTGACCAGTCGATTCAAATGGGGCTTTTCGCAGCTGAGCAGCTGGCCCAGGATGCGATAAACTTCGATGATTGGTATCAGAACACAAGCCAGTTCAATGATTACAGGATTGTTGACTAAGTGATTAAATTTTTTTTTTGCATAAGCGCGTTGAGCAAAGCATTAGCTACGAACAATGAATGGATCACCTATGCTAAAAAGCCATCTCAAAAATTCTATCGGGTTACAGTGGGCGGCAAGTGTACAACTCTGCTCGCTTCAGTGCTGCTCCGCATAAAAGGCAGAAAACCAAGATTTTACAAAAGTTTACTGAAACAATCTTGATTATTACTAAAACAACTTCACACTTTATTATTACCTTTCATTGTCTTAGATTTTGATCGGGTAGAAGGAATTACGAACTCAATGAATGCTTGGAAAAAAGCCTATCTGGCGGTGCCACCGACGGGTAAATATATTCGAGAAGACCGCTGTCAAACTCCATTGGATGAGTTACACACAGTCGCGCTGCGTCCACCGATAGACCTTCTCTATGTCGCCGGAGCGTTGGAACAGGCGGGCGTAGAATGTCGCGTCCAAGATTACCCAGGCCATGACCTGACCTGGGACGCCTTCAAACGTGACATCCAGAAATTTCAGCCAGATGCGCTCATTCTATCGATCACGACTCCAACCTTGGCTGATGACGTTCAGGCGGCGGCGATAGCCAAAGAGATTAATCCAAACATTATTACTATTTGTAAAGGCGCCCACTTTAAACACCTCGACCAGGAAGCGCTCAAACTCTACCCCCAGATTGACATTGTCGTGCGTGGGGAATATGAAGAAACCATGAGCGACTTGTCGTCTGGAAAGCCTTGGCCAGATGTCGCGGGTATCACCCACCGCACCGAAAACGGGTCTGTAAGAAACTCAGAACGGGAATTCATTCAAAACATTGATAATATTGCGTTTCCAGCGCGCAATTTAATAGACAACTCAATCTATATTCGCCCTGATACTGAAGAACGCCAAACCACGATAGTCACCAGCCGGGGCTGCCCGTTTCCGTGTATCTACTGCCTTGCTCCTAAGGTTTCTGGGCAAAAAGTGCGTACGCGCTCGCCCCAAAATGTATTGGCTGAGATTAAGGAGTGCGTTGAAAAATACGGCATACGCAATTTCCTTTTCCGCTCTGACCTGTTTACCGCAAAAAAAGCCTGGGTGGTTGAATTATGCCAGGCCATTCAAGCAGAAGGGCTTGACATCAAATGGTCATGCAACAGCCGAATCGACACGCTTGAAGAAGAAATGCTTGTCGAAATGCGTAAGGCGGGCTGCTGGCTGATCGCCTTTGGGGTCGAACACGGCGACCCTGAGATGCTCGAGCTGATGCGAAAACAGTTGGATTTCGACAAGATTGAACCCGCCATCAAACTGTGCAAAAAAGTCGGCATAAAAACCAGCGTCTATTTCCTGATTGGCCTGCCGTGGGAAAGCCGGGATTCGTTCGAAAAGACCAAGTCGTTTGCACGTCAGTTAGACCCTGACTTCGTCGAGTTTTTCTATACCTATCCATTCTATGGAACGGAATTCTACGAAGTCGCAGTCAAAGAGGGCCTGCTTGAAGAGGGCACACTGCCTCACGCTGCGTATAACAGCCCGGCGATTGCGACCAAACACCTAACCCTCGAAGAACTCAAGCCGTTACGCAAGGAAGCCTTACGCTCGTTCTACCTGCGCCCTGGATATATTTTCAGAACCTTAACCAGCAACCCATCGCCGAAAGTGTTTAAGAATTACATGATTTACGGACTGAGGCAGTTGAAAGATTTGGTGGCGTAATCATGAAATTATTGCTACTCAACCCGCCTGGTGAAAAGCGCTATTTGCGCGATTATTACTGCAGCCACACGGCGAAGGGCTACTACTATTGGCACCCCTACGACCTGGTGGTTCAAAGCGGGATATTGTCTCGCCACTTTGAAGTCGATTATCTTGACGCCAATGTATTAAACCTCTCAAACAACGCCGCAGCCGAGCGAATTTGGCGCTCAAAACCCGATGGCATTGTCTTTCTGACCGGCGGCGTCTGTTATAAAGAAGACCTCGCCTTTCTTAACAGTATCAAGATACCCAAATCGGTCGCGGTGGTTGGCACTGGCGACGTCATGGTCAGCAAGGGAAGAGAGCTCATGGCCCGCCACCGCTGGCTGTCGGGCGTACTGCTCAATTTCACATCTCATAGCCTGGATCCGTTCTTCAAAGCCTGGAACCCTGACAAAGGCGAGGTCGAAACCAGCGACCCGATTCCCAATATTCTTCATCGCAAAGGCGAAGAATTCATCCGCGGTGTTGACCCCGGAAACCGTTATTACAGCTTCCCGCTGCCGCGTTATGACCTGATACCAAACTCGACATATCGCATCCCTCATGGCAGGCGAAAGGTGTTCGCATCATTTCTGACCGATTTTGGCTGCCCGTACCGCTGCAACTTCTGTTTTAACGGCAAATGGACCCATAAATTGCGCGACATCGACAACGCGATACAGGAACTTCGATACCTCAAGACCATCGGTATCCATGAGTTGTGGATCAAAGACCTGACCTTCGGCGTGACGCGCACCCACACGGTCGAGTTTCTTGAGCGCATGTTGGCGGAAAACTTGAAATTTGATTGGGTCACGCTGTCTCGCGTCGATGTGATGGATGAAGAATTGCTAACGCTTATGGCTCAAGCGGGATGCCACACCATACAGTTTGGCGTCGAGTCAGCCGACCAAGGTATTTTGAATTCAATCGAAAAAGACATTGAGCCGGAGCGAGTTTGCCAGACCTTCGAATTGTGCCGAAAGTTGGGCATTCGCACTTTGGCGCATTTCATCTTGGGGCTTCCAGGAGAAACCGAAGACACCGCCAAGGGAACGATAGAATTCACCAAACAACTTGATCCTGACTTTCTCTCGATCAACGTGGCGGCGCCGCGTATGGGCACCGACCTTCGCGCGGAAGCGATCAAAAAAGGTTGGGTCGATAAAAACGTCGACAGTGTTGACAACTCGACGGCAAATGCGTTCCCTCAGATGCAAATCGGCAGCATCCCCGGCGAACGGGTGATTGAGTTGCGTAACCAGGCGATTCGCGACTTTCACTTGCGGCCTTCGTATTTATGGAAAAAAGCCACCGACGTGCGCTCGCCGCGCGAGGCCTGGCGCGCTATGCAAAACGGTTACACCCTGCTCAAGTCCACTCTCCACAAACCCACCCTCCAAGAAATCATGGACGGCGACGGGTGATTCAAAAAGCCACTTGGTCGCCAATCACCCTTGGTAGGGATGGGCTCATTCGCCAAGGCGAATGAGCCCACCAAACAATGTCATCGTAATTCCGGGGCGTCTCACAGATGATCGTGTGGCCGCCGATTGACTGGTAAACTCTCTCTGCGCTTAACAGACTAGGCCGCTGTTTTTATACTGTCGATAGGCGTCTGGCTGAAATACCAACCCGGATGCGAATTTGATAGAAGCCATTTCAACTCAACATTGAGAACCACAAGTTCTCAAATAGTTCAAACCGATTCAGGCCTGGGTGCAACGCGGAGTTGTACCCAGGCCATGCACAACCTTGAGCAATGAGTTGTGAAATGGATGTAAGAAATAGTATGATAATGAACCAACAACCAAAGCGGGCGGCGTCACGCGCGTATCTGTTTACGGCTATTTTAATTTGTCTGGTTTATCTCGGCATTGAAATGATCGCCTATATCTTCGGCGTCATTCGGTTTAGTGAGATCAATCTATTTCAGCACTTTGTAACGATCAAACAACGGGTCGAAAGCGACTCAACCTTTCGGACCGACGTTCAATATTACGATCCCCAACCTGAGAACCTGATCCCACGGGTGTATGTTCTTCATCCATACTTTGGCATGGTGCGCGACTCGTTGAGCCTGCCAAAAATGCTTCGACCTGAACGAAAAGATGAAGTCGCCTATTTTGATCTGTTTGAGATGCAGAACTACGCCCCTCAAAAAGAAGAAGGCGCAGTCAATATATTGTTGACTGGCGGCTCGGTGGCTGAACATTTCGGCGACTTTGGCGAACCAGAGTTCACCAGGGCGCTCAAAGAATTTCAACCGTTCGCTGACCAAGAAATTCGCATTTGGCGGGCGTGCAGCGGGGGATACAAACAGCCCCAACAGTTGCTCATCCTGAATCTGCTGCTGGCGATGGGCGCCGAGTTTGATTATGTGGTCAATCTAGACGGTTTCAATGACCTCGTCTTGCCAGTGGCCGAAAACTGGCCCAGCAGCGTCAGCCCCTATTACCCGCGCCGCTGGGACCTTCTAATGGCAGGCGTCTTGAACAAAGAACTGCTGACCATGATCGGTGAGAAAGAGTATCTGACCAAACAACGCTTAAATTGGCTTGGTTGGTTCCAAGCGCCTGTCGTAAGACACAGCCCAACTCTGAATTGGATATGGCATCTTCGCGACCGGGCCATGTCGTCCCGCTATGGCGAACTCTCCCTACAAATTGAAACGTATGAACTCACTGACGTCGAATATCTCGCCAAAGGGCCGCGCGCGCGCTTCACTGAATTAGAAGACGGGCTCAACCAAACCGCCGCGTTTTGGAAAGCCTGTTCCGAACAGATGGGCGTCTTATGTAAGCAACGCGGGATTGAGTATTTACATTTTCTTCAACCAAACCAATATCTCGCTAACTCAAAACCTTTTTCTGAAGAAGAAAAAGAAAAATTCGTAAATAATTTCGTGTTTGAAAAACCCGCAACGATTGGGTATCCACTGTTGGTCGAACATGGCAGAGAACTACAAGATTCCGGCGTGAATTTCTTTGATCTCACCTTGCTCTTTCAAGACGTTGAAGAAACCGTATATATTGATAACTGCTGCCATTTTAATGAACATGGCCAGGCCTTGCTCGCCCGCCGTATCGCCGAACTGATGGGGCAACATGCGCAGCAATAACCGTTACTGAAAGCGAAAAAACTAGGGTTTGATTTGGAATGAAAATTCTCTTTGTAACGCCTGTGGTTCCAACCCAAACTGACGGCAGGCGCCCATACAATTTTTTAAAATACATCAGCAAACGGCACGAAACTCACCTGATTTGCATGAAGCTCAAAGAGCAGACACAACAAGACATTGACCATCTAACCGATATGGGTGTGATTGTCAAACATGTCGAGCCAATTCCACTGTTGAATTCATTGCTGCAATGTTTAATTGGTTTGTTCTTGCTCAGACCATTACGGGTCTCGTGGTGTTGTTCGCGGCGGTTTTTTACCGTCATCCAAACCACCTATCATGAGGAACAATACGACGTGGTCCATTTTGACCGCTTACGCATGGGACAGTATATGAAGGCGGTCGGCGCTCCGACCGTCCTTGATTTTACTGACTCGCTTCCACTTTACTTGCAGCGCTCGCTCCGATTCAGGCGCGCAATCAGCGAGAGGCTAATCGACTGGTGGGAACTGCTTTCGATTCCATCTTACGAAAAACGTATGCTTGTTGAAACCAACGCGCCGCTGGTTTGTTCATCAATCGACGCCAACGTGTTTGAAAAAAACACCTCGGGCGCCTCGATGAATGTGATTGCCAATGGCGTCGATATCGAACAGTTTCAACCCCACTTTCATGGCCAAGGCCACACCCCCCGGTTAATCATTACGGGCACTCTGTTTTATTTTCCAAACATTGATTCGGTGAGGTTGTACTGGGAAGATATCTTACCTGAAATTCGAAAAACATTTCCTTCTATCGAAACCATTCTTGTCGGAACGCGCCCAAGCGAAGAAATGCGCAAACTCGACGGCCAGAGCGGCATTACCTTAATCTCTGACGCGCCTCGAATGGAAGACTACCTCTATGCGGATGATATCTATTTATGTCCGCTGCGCGTCGCCGCCGGGGTGAGAAACAAGTTGCTTGAAGCGATGGCGGCGGCAATGCCGGTCATCACCACCAGGCTAGGCGCAGAAGGCCTTGAGGTAGAGCATGGCAAACAGGTGTTGTTCGCAGAATCGCCCGAAGAATTCGTGAATTGCATTCAGACGTTACACCATAGCCCAGAACAAAAACAATCTCTCGGCCAATCAGCGCGAGAGTATGTCATCGAACGGCATAGCTATGCATCGCTCGGTGAACAGTTAGAAAACCTCTTTGAATCGCTATTGGTCAAACGTGACTGAGGCCATGTGAGATGAAGAGTTTTGAGGCCGCGCGTAAGACGGAATCAATACGTTGGTTTCGTGGTTCATCGCGTCATACCGTGACACGCTCATCTTGAGGCCGTTTGAAGCGTTTCGCAAGACATCTCCGACCGGAAGTTTCATTTCCGCTTCCCACGCGTCTGTCGCCAAGACAGCCGCGCCGTCCCATTCGACCGACCACGCTACATCGCCGTTCTTGCTGTCTAACCGTTCGCCATTTGATGACAATAAATAGGTATACACGTCTTGTCCGCTGCGAATCGAAAACCGCAAATGCTCATTCGAATATAATGACTGATGATCACGCCCCTTAAACACTGAAGAGCGTTGAACAAACGAAGGGTCTTGAAGCATCTTGGCGTAGATGTACAAAAACTCGCCGTCATGAAGAAACCCAATACGGGAAGAGTGGGCCGGTTCGGCGCCGGTCTGATTCACAAACAGGTTATCGATATAAAGCGCCTTCGCCCAACTGGGTTCGACAGAACCGGCGCGGTCAATACGGCCAGTCGCCTTCGGAACAACATATTTAAGTGGTTTTACGACCTGTAATGGAGACAACACAATGGTTGAGTTACGAAATCCACGGATGGGGTTTCGGTAGTCTTGAAGAAATTCGTCATACGCCAATTGAATTTGAAGTTGTGGTAGTGGATACAATTGTTCCGGCTGAGAATAAGCGGCGGTAAACTCAAAGGCGAGCGCTTGTTCCGGCGCCAGCCGAAACACGCTCTGAACCGGCGAGGCGACCGTCCACGAACCAGCGGTGTTCCAGGTCATTGATCCGCGTAGTGGAATCGTAAACCGGGTTGGAACATTGGCTTCACCGTGAATCTCAACCGTGCTCCATTGATAAAATGTTTTATCAATCCAATCGTTCAGGTCGCGTTCGAGTTCCATCATCTCAAATGAGACAAACTCAGTGGGGCTGACGCCGCCGTCTTTGTCGCGGACAAATGAATCAAACCCCCGCCCGCTCTCATCAATGGCCTTAACCAACAAGCGGTCGCCTTGGCTTTCTACAGTCAAAAAATGGCGCCGATTTTCACGAAACGCCGTATAAGAAAACAGTGTTGATGGCAATGGAGACGCAGCGCCGCCTACATTCACATGACATACGCCATACTGTGGATACCCCTCAACATCGCCAATTGGATATGTTCGATGATAAAACGAGTCGCCGCTGGCGACGACCAAATCAGCCTGGTGTGTTTGGAGCACTGGTTGCAACAACCAGCGGTTTGGTGGGACGCTTCTGGCTGTGTTTGCGGAAAATAACGGTTGCTCAATGAAAACGATAATCCATTTTTGTTGCGTCGACCTCAGCGTCTCGTCTAGCCATGAGGCTTGGGTTTGCGCCGCGTCTCCAACCAGTGAGTCATCAAGCCGTACTAACAAAAAATTGCCCAATTCAAAGGCGCCATAGGTTTGGTCTGTTCCAACATATGAGAATGGGACAGGGCGCTGGTTAAACCCGGTTAATATAAAATCAATTGGAGTGATTGATATCAGGCTGCCCAGTGGGTTAAACAACTCGTTGCGCCAAGCGGTCGGGCTGGTTGGTTGTGAAACAACACGCCCTGCGTGAAAGATGAGATGCGGTTGAACTTTGTGGATTTGGTCCGCCAGTCGTTCGGTCGCGTTTTGATTTCCCGCGGTCCCGCTAATAATAGCTATTTTGACGCCGTCGCCGCCGCGTGGAGGCGCCGTTTTGAAGGTAAACGTGTTTGTAATCTGATCATTCCAGCGGCATCGGTAGGAGTATAACGTATTTGGCGTTAACCCATTGATTTGAATGCGATGAATGTTTGCTGGTTTAGAGTCGCTGGCTGACTGGTTAAATTCATTTTGGCCTACTTGGACCGTCCCGATGGTTTCTTCTTGGGTTTCCCAGACCACCGTGACGCTCTTTGGCGTCATTTCATGAAGAAACGGCCCCGACACTAGCGCCCCCATACAGACTGATGGTGTATAGAGTAAAGCCGTAAATAGCATCGCCAAAAAAGATAAGCGCATCATCGTTCGTTTCTTTCAGCCGAATTTACCGAGACAAAAGGTTGCTAAGCCGTTGTTTTAACGCAGTATATCGCTTTCGTATCTTATTGTTCCTTACCGCAATCTCAAGGGCGCTCGGGTCGCCAATCAAAACCACCAACGCCTTACCTCGACTCACTGCAGTATATAACAAATTACGCTGCAACATGGGGTAATGCGCCCTCAAAATGGGAATGATCACCGCAGGGAATTCGCTGCCTTGTGATTTATGGACAGTCATCGCATAAGCCAGCGTGGTGTGAACCAATTCTGTCCAGTGATACAGTACGTCCCGGTCTTGAAAGTTGATTGTGGCGGTTTTTTTGGTTGTATTGATATCTGAGACAAACCCGATATCGCCGTTAAACACATCTTTGGTATAGTCATTCTTGGTCTGCATGATCTTTTCGCCTATCGACAAACCATAAGCGGCCAGCTCAATTCGCGAAGACGATGGATTTAACTGGTTCTGTAACATCTGGTTCATGGTCTCGACGCCTACCGCTTTTTTGATCATTGGACAGAGAACTTGAATGTCGGTCTTAGGGTCGAAGCCAAACTGGGTTGGGATGCGCTGGGTCGCCATTTCAACCACAGCGTCTTGGGCGCGCTGAGGTTGGGGGCGGGGTACAAAAAAGAAATCCTGGCCTGATTCTAAGCCCAGTCCGTCCATTTCAGGAATCTCTCCGCGATTGATTCTCTGGGCGTTGATTGAGATCAGGCTGCCTTCTTGTTGGCGAAAAATTTCTTTCAAACAGATGGTGCGAAAACACTCGCTTTCAATCAGGTCATGCAAGACCAGTCCGGGGCCGACCGCGGGCAATTGGTCAACATCTCCGACAAAAATTAAATGGGTGTGCAGTGGAAGCGCCTCAAGCAAGTGGGACATCAGTTCAATATCAACCATTGAGGCTTCATCAATCACAAGCAGGTCGCATTTCAACTGCCGCGCCCGGTTGCGGTTAAACCGCTGCTTTTCGTGGTTGTATTCAAGCAGGCGGTGAATGGTTGAAGCGGATTGCCCCGTGCTTTCACCCAGGCGCTTGGCTGCTCGTCCGGTTGGCGCCGCCAGCAAAATTCGCGCGCCGCGGTGGCTCCATAGATGAAGGGCGCCGCGTATGATGGTTGTTTTGCCCGTGCCCGGGCCGCCGGTAATGATTACAATTTTGTCTTGCACCGAAGCGGCAATGGCTGTGCGCTGGGCTGGCGCCAGGTCGATATTGAGGTCTGCCTCGACGATGTCGAGTTCGCCTTCATCCGGGCCTGACAGCCCGACTCGAGAAGGCGCGTTAAGTATCTTCGCTAACTTCTCAGCGGTTTGGGTTTCAGCGTGATGTAACGAAGTCGAATAAACCGGGTCGCCAAGTTCGTTAAGATCGCCGGGACGTTCGATTTCACCCATCTCGTGCAATTCATCCAGCACTTGAAAAAAATCGCCTTCATCGCCAAAACCGACCAACCTCATCAAACCCGATTGCAATTCTCTCATCGGGAGAAAAATATGGCCATCATTGGCCGACAGGGTGAACACCCGGCGAATCGCCCCAGCCACCCGCAGCGAGTCTGTTTCCTGCATACCATGTTTGTACGCCAGTTTTTCGGCGGTTTCCCAGGCCGACTTGTCGTTAACCCTCAACAATTGATACGGATCATTCTGGACTTGAATTATCGCCTGGTCGCCAAAAAACCCATACGCCTGAAACGCGAGCGCAGGGCTGAGGCCAAGATCAATTAATTGTTGTATAACTTTTCGTTTTGATGCCATTGGAGTTCCCGAAAGCAATATCGGTTCATTGTCCTTCAGGAACAATTGAATTCAAAGGACAGACGGGGCTAATGCTTCTCAATTTCAGCGGAAGCGATTTCTTCAATTTCTGGCGCCGTGCTTGTAATCGGGGCGGGAGAATGGCGCTTGCCTAAATGGCGTTGGGCGCTGAGAAGACACATCGCGCCGAAGAAAATCAAGGTTCCAGACACCCATTGTCCAAACGACAATACTTCTTGAAAGATAAAATACGAGCCAATTGCCGTCAAAAATGGCGTTACCAGCGACACGCCAGCGCAGATCGATACGCCGATATGTTCAAGAGAGTAATAGTAAAACGTGTGTCCTAGCGCAATGCCAATCACAGCGGAAATTGCAAGCACGGTCAGCCTGCCCGACGACAGATCAAGCAGGCGCGCCGGTTCGCCAAACATCCACATCATGATAAACAGGCCGATTGAGGTATAGATGCAAATCACCGGAAACGAGATCCACGGGTCGATGCCTTGCATCCAGTAGCGCACCGACACGCCATACATCGCCATGAAAAACGCAAAACAGAGAAGAATGATCAAGCCCGTCATGGTAACGCTGGAATACAGCGATTCAGACAATACGTTCATCCCGATAAAACCGCCCAAACAAACGATGGCGCCGGCCCAGAATATTTTAGAACGAACCAGCGCCCGTTCGTCGATGAATAGGATGAGCGACATACCGACCGCGAATAAAATGGAGATTCGCCCCAAAAACATCATTAGCGCGGGTTCTAGATAATACGGCGTCATGGCGAAAAAGGTCTGACCAAACAGATTTACAAATGAGGGGACCAACGCCAGCCGCCAGATGTTCTTTGGCACGCGGTTTCGTGAATAAAAATACAAAAGCGGGCCCAGCCACAGTATCATAGAAAACGGATAACGAACCCCGTTCGCCGTCCAGGCGTCAATTTCGTGGCGGAACGAATGCAAAAAGAGTGGAATTGTCGCCCAACAGAGTATCGCGACCAGTAGCGACAATGAGGCTTGAATCTGGACTTTAGTCATACTCAAACAAGTATCCTTCGCTCGAACGGGTTTGGCACCATAATGTCGACATACAAAATGAAATCAAGTGATTTGAGTGGTTATCTAGATTATCCTGAAGTGAGTACAAGGAGTTGGGGAGGGCGGGGCTCCCGCCGAGCCGCGAATACATGATCGACTTTCCAATTAACTGGCTCACCAGAAGCCTGGCTGCCGCAGGCAGACAGGCTTCGCTCTTCTCAACTATTTAGCGGGATTTTTGTTTAGGCAGAATGTTTCTATGAATCAACAGAGTTTTTGACAGCTTTATAATTAAAATAATGAATCAAAATGACGAACCCAATAACCATTCTACATATCGCCGATCTGCATTTTGGTATGGAAAACTATGGCCATACCAATTCGCAGACGGGGCTGCACACCCGCTTGGAGGATTTTTCAAACAGCCTCAAACAGGCCATCGACTATTCGATTGACCTGCCGGTTGATTTGGCGGTCTTCGCTGGCGACGCCTACAAACGAAACTCGCCCTCTCCGACTGAACAACGCGAACTGGTCAAACACGTTCAACGCCTGGCGGATGCTGGCATCCCCGTCGTGATGATCTCAGGCAATCACGATATCCCGGTCATGCACGGCAAGGCGTCATCCATTGATATCTTTCGATCATTGCGGCCAGGCATATTTCATATCTTTGTCAATCGCCCAACCTTGGGCGACAACAAGCCGCCTGTAATTGAAACCAAGAACGGGCCGATTGCGGTGTGTTGCCTGCCATACATCAGCCCCAGTTTTTTATTGAACATTCCAGAGTATCAGGGATTCACTGGTGAAGAGTTGACTCACGCCTTTGAGGACTTCTACTCAAATGTTCTCCGAGACATGCAAGACGGCTTACCAGATGATCTGCCGCGAATTCTCGTCTCCCATCTCACCGTTCATGGCGCGCAACTGGGCGGGTATCACGGGGCTCCTTTGTTATCAGATGAAATTCAAATTCTTCCATCAACTCTGGCGAATGCAGGATATGACTATGTCGCGCTTGGTCACATTCACCTTCATCAAGACCTAAGCCCGCGGCCAGAGATCCCTGTTGTGTATTGTGGAAGCATTGACCGCGTCGATTTTAGCGAGGCGGAAGAAATCAAGGGATTTGTCATCGCCAAGGTGAAACGGGGCCGAAGCGAGTTTGAATACCGCACGGTTGATGTTCGTGAATTTGTGGATATCCGCATCAAACACAAACAAGACAGCGATCTGACTCAACGAATTTTAGACGAGCTTAAAATGGAGCCGATAAAGGAAGCGGTTGTGCGAGTTCGTTATGAAGCGTCAGAAGAAGAAGTCCAACAAATAGACTTAAAAGCGATTCATGAAGCGCTGCGTCCGGCCCATCATAAAGCGGGGTTGATTCGCATTCCCCTAGAGAGCAATTCAAAACGCCGAGGCTCAACCCTCTCAGAAGACGCCGAACTCGCCGATGCACTGGCCGCCTATTTCAATGAACATGAAGACTTCAAACAAGACGCCCAAGCCTTGCTCGAAAAGGCCAAAGACATCGAACAAAGCATCAAACTTCAGTAGGCTCTTCCTGCTTTTCGTCCTCAGTTTCGATGTTAAACAATGCCTTGGTGAACGTGTCAGGGTCAAAATGCTCCAGGTCATTTATGCTTTCGCCGACGCCGATCCATTTGACGGGCAGTTTCAATTGTTTGTGGACGGAGAGAACCACCCCGCCTTTGGCCGTGCCGTCAAGTTTTGTCAAAATAAGCCCACTGATTTGACAGGCTTCGGTAAATGTCTTGGCTTGTGATAGCGCGTTTTGGCCTGTCGAAGCGTCAAGCACTAATAACGTCTCATGTGGCGCATTTTCCACTTCACGCGAAATCACCCGCGCCATCTTGGCGAGTTCCTGCATCAAGTTTGACTTGGTATGCAGACGCCCGGCGGTGTCGATGATAACGATATCCGCGGGTTCTTCTTTGAGACGCTCCATCGCTAGGTATACCACAGATGACGGGTCGGCGCCTTCTTTGCCTCGCACAATTGGTACATCAGCGCGCTTCGCCCATACGCCGAGTTGTTCAATCGCGGCGGCGCGAAAGGTATCTGCGGCGACCAGCATGACCGACTTGCCGTCTTGTTTGAACTTGTTGGCGAGTTTTCCGATTGCGGTAGTTTTACCGACTCCGTTGACGCCGATAACCAAGTAAACGCTGGGGCCAGAATCGGCCAGCGCCATGCCGCGCTCGCCCTGTTCGAGCATCTCGCGGGAAATTTCTTGCAGGGTTTGAGTCAGCCAAGATAAATCGTCAGAATCTTTTTTCTTCTCGCGGCGGATGCGAGTCCTGAGTTCGTCCATCAATTCGGTGGTGGTGTCGATGCCGACATCCGCCAAGATCAAGACTTCTTCCAATTCATCTAAAAGATCGTCGTCAATTTTGCCGCGAAGGCGAAATATTTTGACAGCCTGCTTAACGATTGATTCACGGGTCTTGCTGAGCCGGTCAAATAATTTGCCGAACAAGCCTCGTTTGGGCGATTCGGACGCCTGCTCTTGATCAGATTCTGCGGATACGAATTCTTGAACAGACGCTTCAGGCTGAATCTCAGCCTGTGGTTCTACGGGTTCATTTTTTTCCTGGCGTTTCCAAAACATCTAGTTCAACCTTATTCAGAAAATTGGGGCAAAAGACTATCTACCGTAGACATATTAAGTGTTGATATGGATGCTGCAAGGACAGTCAAATATGGTTCAGAAAGGCTATATTTCACCGCCAAGATTGATACTATAGAAGAGCATTTTTCACAGGGGAGACTATTCCAAATCGTTTTTGGTTGAAAGGAGAAGCAGCATCATGTCAAATCGTCCATTGAATGTAGGGCTTGTTGGAGGGGGCGGAGGCGCGTTTATTGTTAATCCTCACCAAAAAGCCATCTTTTTTGACGGCACTCGCCGCGTCAGCGCCGCCGCGCTCCACCCAGACCCAGAGGTCGCCATGAAAGAGGCCGAAAACTGGGCGTATCCCGTCCGTGGATACAAAAATTATGACGACATGCTCGAAGAAGAAAGCAAGAAGCCTGAGGGGGAACGACTTGATTACATTCTGATCGTCACGCCGAATTTCGTCCACTTTGATCCCGCCAAGAAGGCCCTTGAGCGAGGCATCCCAGTTTTTTGCGAAAAGCCGCTCACGGTCAAATTAGAAGAATCAGATGAACTGGTCAAAATCGTCAAAGACAAGAACATTCCGTTCTGTGTCGCTCACACCTATTTAGGCCATTGGACCAGCCGCCTGTCGCGCCATATCGTCCAAAGCGGCTTGCTAGGCGATGTTCGCTGGGTTGACGCTTACTACATCCAGGGCTGGCTGGCTGACCGAACCGAAGACCAGGGCGTTCAACAAGCTGAATGGCGTGTTGACCCCAAACGCGCGGGCTTATCGGGCTGCGGCGGCGACATCGGTACACATGCCATGATGCAACTGCGCTATGTCACTGGTCTGGAACCGACCAAAATTCTCGGCAACCTTGAAACCTTCGTCCAAGGCCGCCAGTTAGACGACCACTTCACCATCTATTGTGAATTAAATAACGGCGCCAAGGCCCTCTGTCGCGCGTCGCAAATCTGCATCGGCCACCTCAATGACCTCGGCATCGAAGTCTGTGGATCCAAGGGAACCTTGATCTGGCGCCAGGAAGAACCCGAAAAGGTCGAAATTCGCCTGCCAAACCAGCCAGACCGCGTCTACTGGCGCGGCGCCGTACAACCGAATGATGGCTTCTTGGGCGATATCCCTGAAGAGTTGATGGCGGAACCGACCATCCCTCCAGGACACCCCGAAGCCTTCCACGACGCCTTCGCGCGGCTTCACCGCTGCTTCGAAGAAGACGTGCGCGCCTACCAGGCGGGCAATTACAAAGGCGCTGACGGTTCAAAATATGCCACCGTCGAAGACGGCCGCCACGGCATCTACTTTATCACCAAGGCTGTCGAGAGCAGCCAAAAAGGTGGAATTTGGGTCGACCTATAGCCTACGAATAACTCAAGCGGTAAACTAAGGGGTGGCGATAGCCGCCCCTTTTTTTAGTTTTTGCGTTTAGGAACCCGCCCAACATGAATAAACGGCTGGAGATTTATAACAGTGTTAAACGCTTGCTATCGCGGTTTGTTGAACAGCGCCTGCCAGTTCAACAAAAGCACAAGTCTGACGACATCGCCGCCCAACTGATTATCGACGGCGAAGAACGGCGCGACTCGGGCCAGTCGTCTATCAACCGCGCCAAGATGAACCTCAACTGGCTCGAACAGAATATCCGAAATACAAAATCACAAGAGCATTGCAAGTTTCAACGATCTTTTTTAGACGGCAAACAATCAGTCCTTCATGAAAAGATTGACGTGTTTTTAGGTTCCCAAAAACATTTAATCAATACCGTTTCAACGGATACGGTTGACCCCTCTATCTATCGGGCGCTCATCATTGATTATATTAAGCAATGCCTGACCATCATGCTGCTTCAGAAAACTATCTTTCAACGTGAAGTAGAAATCAGTGAAGAGCTCGCCGTCAATGTCAAAGAGTTTATGCGAACCATGTTGAAGCAGTTCCAAAACAAAGACCCGGAAAAAATGATGGCGATTGCCCAAACCATGAAAGTATTAAATGAAGGGCAGATTAATCTGAATGAACTCAAAAGCCTGAATTACCAGCAAATGAACCAGGGGCTGGCTCAGTTTCAGTCGAAACTCGAAAACCGGCAGGGCGAGCTAAACCACGTCGCCCAAGCAGTCAAAGAAGTGCAAGAATTTGTCAAACAGAACCAAAAAGAATTCGATGAAAACCCCGAAGAATCGGTAATCGAACAGCCCGAACCATCTTCAACCAGCCGCATGGCCCAAGCCAAACGTGTTGAATAATCTACTAGTTCAGAACCTTAATTTCATAAACACTACTATTTTACTGAAGTAAAAAAGTATATTGACAAAAAAATATTCCCTTTATATTGGTCTTGTCTAGCCCCTGTTTTTCGTACCAGTTGAAGTGAGAGTATTTTGTTGTTGTTTGGATTTTGGAATGTGGAGGTCGGACGAAGTCCGGGCGGAACATTCCAAAATCGCGGCGAATTCATTCGGCGTCAGATACCCCAACGAACAATGAGACTGAAGAATAAATCTTCAGACAACATCATCTTTCAATCAGAATCAAATGAAGACGCCCAACAATTGAGTTCCGCAGTTTATTATGAAGACCCATTTACCATTCGAGAAATCGAATTATCTGAATATGTTCACGAAGAAAACATGGGATATTCAATTCCAAAGAAAGTGATGTTCAAGAGATACACAAACACAAAACTTGATCAGCGATCAGGTGAAAATTTGGTTGAATCTTATGATTACACTTTGGTTTCTGCAAAACCAAAACTGTAAAACTGAAGTTTTTATCGTTTAATTCAACCGCCCCGATTGTAGTAACGGGGCGGTTTTGTTTATCAGTTCAATATTTGCTGAAGTTCCTCATACGCAGGTTTTGGCTGATACATGCGGTCGAAAATGAGCGCGTCGTTGAACCCAGGGAAGAACCGGGGAATCCAAGAAAATTTATCGGTGAATCCCCAGATCACAAACGCCTTACAGGCTGGTTGTTTCAAACAGGAGCGCAAGATTTTCCCATAGAGTTCTGCTTGCTGCTTTAATTTCTCTGGGGTGATTGGCTCTTTGATTCTGACGTCCAATTCCGTGATATGAATCTCTAAACCCAAATCAGCGAAACGCTGAAGGTTTTTCAAAAATTCTTCTTCATCAAAATTGAAGTTATACGGTACATGCATCTGAAAGCCGACGCCGTGAACCGGGACGCCGCGCTGTTTAGCGTCTTTGATCCATGCGTATAATCCATTTGACTTTTGGTTGATCTTGTTAATGTCATAATCGTTGACGAACAACTTTGCCTGTGGGTCGCTCTCTCTCGCGAATTTGTGAGCAATCTCCATAAAATCAGGCCCGATCACCTCAGACCAGACCGACTTATGCACGCCGCCGTCTTTGTCGAAATACTCATTGACAACATCCCATGCGTATAGTTTTTCGCTATACCGTCCGGCGACTGTCTTGATGTGCTGCTGCATCACGTCTAACAATGAATCCCGCGTCCATTCGCTTTCTTTCACCCATTTCGGCGTGGCTTGGCTCCAGATGAGGGCGTGGCCGCGCATACTCATGTCATGCTTGTCTGCATATCGAATATACGAATCAGCGCTTTCAAATGTGAATTGCCCTGGTCGCGGCTGAGTTTTATGAAACTTAAAATCATTCTCAGCGGTCATCATGTTAAATTCACGCCCTAAGACTTTGGCGTATTGTTCATCAGTCTGAAAACGCATGTTCGCCGCCGCGCCAATATATATGCCGCGTTGTTCTGCAAGTTCCCGCAGCGTTTCTCCAAACACATTCGTGAATGAGATAGAAATCAGAAGTAGTAGGAAAGAAATTCGTTTCATTGCCTGCTCCAAGGATGAGATGAGTCATTGTTTCAGAGATTTGAGGATTCAGCAAGAATCAAGACGCCATCTCATATAACTTAAATTGATTTCAGTCTACTCGATTTTGAATAAAGCGTCTGTTACGGCATGGCTATAACTCAGGGAGCGCCTGTGCAAAAAGGCGGAGCCGCACTGAAGCGAACAGAGTTATACCCATGCCATCTTAAACATGTATGTATCGAGATAGACCCTAGTTAAATTGCTTTGCCAAGTTCTTTGAGATAGGGCAGGGAGTATGTGCCAGTGTTATGGCCGTCGCTGAAATAAATCAAGTATCCATAATGGCCCTGAGGGACAAACTGTTCGACGCGAATCGGCTCAGTCTCTTTTTCAGACAACACCGTCAATTGCATCGGGTCTTTGGGCGCTTCTTCTTTAGTGCACATCGCGCAGGGGCATTTCTGGCGCAACTCTTTGGCGGTGTATGACCGCGTTTCGCCGTCGCCCCATTCGATGACCAAAACATCATCGCCTTGCCGTTTAATTGATAGCGGTTGAATTTTGTTCATTGGTTTTAGGCGGATTGCAGTATCGGTAGAGTATGGTCAGGCTCAGCGACGGGCTCAACCGCGCCTTTACTAACTTGCGCGCGCCATGACTGGTCTTTGATCCAGGCTGGGACAACTGACGAGCCTTGACGGCTATCTCGGCGTTCGAGTTCGGCTTCAATACGTTGAATGACCTGCTTACGTTCTAAACACCATTCCGGCGCCACCAACACGCGGGGCGGGGCGTCAGCCGTCAAGCGTTGGATACTGACCTCAGGCCGGATGCGTTCTAGAAAATCACAACACACCTGGACGTATTCATCCAAAGTAAATATTTTGACTTCACCGCGACGGTATTGTTCTTCGAGTTGGGTGTCTTTCATCACATGCAACAAGTGAATCTTGAGGCTGTGGTAGGGAACTCCCGCCAAGCGCTCAGCGGTCTTCATCATGTGGTCATGCGACTCGCCGGGCAGCCCTAGAATCACATGCACGCAGATTTTCACGTTTCGGTCTTCGGCCTGCTCAATTGCCCAGAGAAAGCGCTCGTAGGTATCCTGACGGTTTACGCGGCGCAAGGTTTCGTTATGTGTGGTCTGAAGGCCATACTCGACCCACACGTCTCGTTGGTCGCTGTATGACTCCATCAAGTCAAGCACTTGTTTAGAGATGCAATCTGGACGAGTGCCGACCGACAGCGCGACCAGTTCATGGTAAGGAAGTATCTGGTCATACACAGCCTTCAACTGCGACACAGGGGCGTAGGTATTGGTATGCGCCTGAAAGTAGGCAATAAATTTTTTGGCTTTAAAGCGTTTGTTCATAAACGCCATGCCAGACGCAATCTGTTCGGGGATGGGCCGAATCTGGCGGCGTGAATTAAAACTAAACCCTTCGTTGTTACAGTAAGTACAACCGCCCTCCGACTTGAGGCCGTCAATGTTGGGGCAGGTAAAACCAGCGTCAATGGATACTTTATGAACGCGCTCGCCAAAGCGTTCTTTCAAGTAGGCGCTGAATGGAAAATAGCGCGCCTCAGTCATAGAGATCCTTCCGTTCAAATATTGAGATGAATCCGTGCTCAGTCTCCAGCGTCTTGAATTCGTATTGCTCTTGAAACGCTGGATGGTTCCACAAATCATTTTGAGCATTGAACACGATCATTGATTCAAGCCATTCGCGCCGCGCGTCTTCACTGTGGTAGGCTCCAGGAAAAGGATATTCACGCGATGAAAAGAACAGAAGGGGAAATAACTGAATATACGCGGGCTTTCGCCCCAAAACATAGTCGGGGTTGCTTTTTTCATGGCCTGGATACGCCCGTTCGCGTTGCTTGATCGGCGTCCGGGCGATTTCTTTGGTATTCAAACCAAACAGATCAATACAAGGCAATTCGCTTGCGAAAGGAATCGCCCCAGCCGTAGATACCGCAATGGTAGTTCCTTCGGGGTATCGTTCTTTGAGCCATTCGCCGATTAACAGCCAGTTCTTTGTCCATTCAACCTCGCTGATAAAACGTCTGGCGCCGGTCGAAAACCGATACTCGTCGCGGTCTTCATAATGAAACAACTGCCATGAATAGCCATACAAACAAAGGCCAGCGACCGCCGCGAAAGCAATGTTTACCATTCTCTTTTCTGATTGAATGAAAGCACGTAGTTTTTCATGGCCAATTTGTATTACTCGAATCGACGCTATTGTCCATAAAGGGAGTATGGGCGTAAAAAAACGGTGTAGGGCGAAATGGTCGCCGCCTTCGAGCACCACCGCGATCATAAAAATTCCTATCCATAACAACCACATCCGAGCGGTGCGGCGTTTGTTGTCAATCAATACCCATAGAAACGCGATCCACAATAACGGCCTCGGCGTAAGAAACGTAAACAGATACAGGGCGCCGCGATAGACCAGTTCGAGGCCGCCAAAGTCATGTTTGGCGTAAAAAGTATTCGGCAGCCAGTCGCCGAAATACATAAATCTCGCGAGAAACATTAGGCACATGGGGACCAACCAGATCAACGCTCCCCATACCACCGCCTGTTTCAAGGTTTTGTTTAAATAGGCGTGAACGATAACCGGCGCAATAAATACAGCGCCTTCAGGCCGCGTAAGGCAAACAATTAGCAAGAATAAAAAGATAAGCCAAAATGGCTTATTCGCGAAGCAACTCCATACCAGCCACAAGACCGCCAACGTAAACAGAGAAGTTTCTAATCCAGAAGTCGACCAGGCGATGAATGACACATCACAAGCCAGCGCCGCGCCCGCTAACATCGCCCAAATCGAATGATTTGGTTTTGTGTTATCAGCCAAAACTGAACAGTATACATAAAAGATTGAGACCAGACAAAGCAAGCCACAAACAGCGCTCAATGCTTTCGCGGCAGTTGGCAGCAAGGCGCCCATCACGCCAGCGAGCAACATAAATCCAACCCACAATGGGCTGGTAAATCCTTCGACCCGTTCACCTCCCGGATAAAACACAACGCCATGCCCATCGAGTACATTACGAACATACACCAAGGGAATATAGGCGTCATCAACCAGGCCAAAGTCAAAAGCCAATAACCAAGCCGCATAGATCAGGCAGGGAAGCGCCGCCAGGAGAAAGAAAATGAGTTGAGTCGCTGGGATTTGTCTGCTCACAACGGTAGGATACCGTATCAATCGTGTCCCTGAAAGCGAACCATGAACCAAACGCCGATTTACCAAGTAGACGCATTCGCATCCGCCCCATTTCAAGGCAACCCCGCCGCGGTATGCCTTCTTGATGAAGACGCCGACGCCGAGTGGATGCAGAACCTGGCAGTCGAAATGAACTTGTCCGAGACCGCGTTTGTCGTCCCCCATGGAGACGAGTATAGGTTACGCTGGTTTACGCCCGAATACGAAGTCGAGCTCTGCGGTCACGCGACGCTCGCTAGCGCTCACATTCTTTGGCAAACTGGCGCCTTGCCTTCTCACCAACCGGCAACGTTTGATACTCTCAGCGGCAAACTACCGTGTAGAAAAACGGGCGGCTGGATTGAGATGGATTTTCCTGGCATCCCTGCGTCAGAAACCAAACCGCCCGATGGATTGCTTGAGGCGCTGGATACACAAGCGGTGTATGTCGGCAGGAACAACATGGATTACATCGTTCATGTGAATGATGAATCCATCGTCAAAAACATGGCGCCCAATTTTTCTGAACTAGCCAAAATTGATATCCGAGGAACCATCGTCACTGCGCTTTCTAATGATGGAAATTGTGATTTTGTATCGCGGTTTTTCGCTCCTAGGGCTGGCATTAACGAAGACCCGGTGACAGGCTCCGCCCATTGTTGCCTCGCGATGTATTGGGGGCCTAAGTTAGGCAAAGAATCGGTAGTGGGTTACCAGGCTTCCAAACGCGGCGGTTGGGTAAAAATGAGGTTAAGCCAAGGCCGCGTTGTCATCAGCGGCCAAGCGGTCACCGTCCTCGAGGGGACGCTAATTTAACGCGATACCATGTTTAAATTGATTCACCGCATCACGTTTGTTGAATTGCTCAGCGCTGTCGGCGAAGGCGTCGTGTTGTTCACATTTGTTTTCCTGTTGCGCCGTATGTTCAACTTGACGGAACTTCTTGTCGCGGGCCGCGCTTCCATGCTCACCACGATTGAGTTGGTTTCGTCCCTATTGCCGTCAATCATGCTGTTGACGCTGCCAATGGCGGTCTTACTCGCCACCATGATGGTCTACGGCCGTCTGGTGCAAGACAACGAATTTAACGCGCTTCGCGCAGTCGGGTATTCGCCGTTTCAGTTATTGGTTCCCGCTGTTGTATTGGGCATTCTGTTGACATTACTTTTACTCTGGTGGGGACACCGCATTGCCCCGAAAGGCCTGCGCATTGTTCGTGAAACAGCCGCGGACGTCCTACAAAACGCCGCGACAGCAGGGATCCGCCCCAGCCAGTTCTCCAATTTAGGCGACATGGTAATTTCGGCGCGCGGCGTCAGCGGTGGAAAGCTCAGTTATCTAAAACTCTTTGAAAAGCGCGATGGGCGAATCGCCGGCGTAATCTCATCCCCCAGCGCCGCCATCGACTATTTGCCCGAAACCAGCAGCATAGCCTTCACACTCAACAAAGGCCGTCTTCACCAGATGCCACACACCGACCGCGACGTCCTCATCGACTTCGACCGCATGACCTTTTCAATCGGCATCCCCGCGTTGTTAAACAAATTTGCCCGAACCGGGCCTGAAGAACAGCGCTACAGCGGGCAAGATCTACAAAAGCGGGTCGTCGAACTCTGGCAGGGTTATGAAGACACCTCGGATGAAAAAACCAAACGATGGTTCTTCAAAAAAGCCAAGCAGATGCAGATGGAGCAATCCCGTCGGTTTTCGCTGCCTGCCGCGGCGCTAATCATGGCTGTGATTGGTTCGCTATTGGGTATGCTGTCCGGGTATGGCAAGCGCTCCGCCTGTTATGGACTGACCATCCTGGTGATATTTTTGTATTACAATCTTTTAAATTTTGGTAAAACCCTGGTCGAAGACGGCGCCATCACGCCTTGGCTTGGCCTTTGGACGCCCAACGCGGCGGCGGCCGCATTCGCATTGTATCTTTTGTATCATTTTAGGCGATTATGATCATTCAAAGCCGCTCGTGGGGCGTAAAAACCGTTGACCGTTTAATCTTGATGGAGCTGCTTCAATCGCTCGCCTTCATGCTGGCGTTATTTTTTTCGCTGGCGTTTATCTTATTATTATTCGATGAACTCGAAAACATTATCGAAAACGACCTCTCATTGATTTCAGGATTGACCTACGTTCTGCTGTGCGTTCCTCATGAAATCGCAAAAGCCTCACCCATCATCGTAACCCTGACTGTGGTTCTCGCCATCGGCAGGATGCTTCATTGCAACGAAATGTTGATGTTGTTTGTGGGCGGTTATCATCCGTTCCGGCTAGCCGCGCCAGTGGTTGGGCTATTGGTCGCCATCATGATCGCCTTGTTTTTTGTGAATGAATATGTCAGCAGCCGCTTCGCCAAAACAGCGGAGATGTTGATTCAACTAAGCCGTGAAACCGGCAGCCTGGATACCATGCAAGGATTTTGGCTCTATGGACAAGAGGGAAGGGTCTTTCACATTCATGACTTCCAACCTCACAGCCAGACAGTCCATGGGCTGACCATCTTTGAGTTTCGCGGCGATAAAGAGGCGGTTTCATCTCGGCTTGACGCTGAAAAAGCGCGATATGACACCCTAAAAGGCGCCTGGAACCTGGAAAACGTCCGCGCTCATTATGTTCAAGACGATGGCTCTATCCTTCGTGAACAATATGATGAACATCCGTACATGATTGGCCGCACCCCTGACGACTTGGTTAAATTTTCGCAGGTGAGTAATGATCCCGAAAAAATGTCACGCTCAGACCTGGCTGAGACAGTGGATGATATCCGGTCATTAGGAGAGAACCCGCTGGAGTATTTGATCCACTTGCGTATCAAAGACGCATTCGCATTTTCGGTGTTCTTTCTTGGTCTAATGGCGTATGGTTTTATTCTCACTACAAACCTGCGTAGCCAAGCCTCTGGGGTTGGAATCGGCCTTCTCGCCTCGATTTCGTACTTTTTAGTACTCATGCTGGGTCGGAGCATCGCCAAAACAGGCGCCATTCCACCCTGGACAGGCCCCTGGGCGGCGAACCTCATTTGTTTGGCTATAACTGTTTATCTGTTCTGGCGACTCAAGAAGACTATTTAGTCTAACTAAGTTTAGTCTATTTTATCTCACCAGCATCATAATCTCTCCAAGGACCAGAGACTTCATCGATTGTCCGTATAGGTTCTTTGGTCTGAGGGTCTAATATCACAAACCGCACCGCGCTGGTGATCGCCGGCGTCTCTTGAGTAGCAAATCCAATAAATTCAGTAGATTGTGTAGCAGTGACAGGCAACACTAAACCAAAACTATAATTGCTTGAAACCAAAAGAGGTTGGCTAGATTCAACTAATGTGGTTCCGGCGCCTGGCGCCTGAGGATTCATAACCATAACAGTATCAGTCCTAAAGGGCAGTCCGTCTTCATTCAGGCACTGAAATGCGGTTATACCACTCGATGGGTTCGTCGAGATAGAAAACATCGCGTAGCCATTTTCGAGTTTATATGCTTCAAGCCGCCTGAAGAACGCTATCCCATCTCTAACCTCCCTAATGGGTAACACGCTTGAACCAAGCCCCCAGGTTTGTTTATATGAAAATGACTCACATGGACTAAGGGTAGTCTTTCCATGAACATAGGTCACTTGAGTTGATAATGGATAGATCGGGCGTGCGCCTTCAATTTTTTTTAAGCCGCTTGTTAAGACAATAACGTTATCTTCAACATTATCAATGGAATCGACTAAGGAAAAATCAACTCCACAAACGATGCCTGTTTTCTTAACAAGATCGCGTATCGAAGCGACAGCGAGCCAATTTCCTTTGCGTGTGTACATGAAATCAGCTTCGCGCCTCTCATGTTTTAATTGAAAAATATTGTGCCTTTGATCAATCTTAAACTGACTATCTATGGGATTTCCTTTGACAAAGGCCATGTCGGTTACAGACTCAATGTTGTCACTAACAGGCGAATAAAGCCTGAAATTTGGGTTTAATAATCCACTTATACCAAATTCAGCGCTGAATACGATTTCTTCCGCAGGATATATTTCTATATTTTCCTCACTCTGGTTTTTTATGATGGTCTCTATATAGAGGGACGTATCGTTTTGACTGAAATGAATTTTCTTTTCAATGAAAAAGGGGGAAGCGTCAGAACTCTCTAGCAGCA
The DNA here is from genome assembly GCA_964556895.1 of uncultured bacterium. Lineage (GTDB taxonomy): Bacteria > Hinthialibacterota > Hinthialibacteria > Hinthialibacterales > Hinthialibacteraceae > Hinthialibacter. The sequence goes on from CAZKYC010000009.1 coordinate 75,511, forward strand.
CAACCGCTTTTCCACCATTAGATTCAACCATAGCCTTGTATTGGTTGGGCAGCGTGAAGGAATCTCGTGAATGCTTCGGATGTTGTTTATATAACTTTAGCGCAGAGCCATAAGAAAGGGTTAAAGATTGGTTCTGCTTGCGCAAAAACGGCTGATTGCTATAAGTGATTGAGTCTATGTGAATCGCCTCGTTGTAAGAAACCAAAGCCTGCATGGTTTCATTTTGAAAGACAATTTGTTTTGAATCGGGATCGTGTTGAACTAACTCAACCGCTATAGATTTGACCGAACTAACCAAAATAATCAATATGGCCAATAACCATGCTTTCATGTTGCAACTCCTAAAATATCAAACCTAAGTTTAGAATCTGTTAACTACCACTCAACGATTTAGAAGGGAGAAAGAAATGATGTGGGTGAAAAACAGCGAAAACCTGTGATTTTATCTACAATACATATTCGCATAATATATATTATGTAAACTTAATGCCTGGTTTCAAATATTGACGCCTTACTGAATTAGATTTTTTCTAGAATCCGGTCAACTTGCTCTCTAAGATGAGAAATGTCTTTCTCGATCTGGTCTAACTTAATAGAGGTTTCCTGCATGTAATTCATAATCATTGAAATTTTTTGGTCAATATTTCCCTGTTCTTTCGGTTGCTTTTGTTCCTGCCCCGATTTTTTTTCGTTATCTTCATCATTTCCTTTATTTTTGTAATCGTAAAACAGTTTTTGGGCCTGAGTTTTGGTTAATCCAGTTTTGTTCTTGAGCATGAAATGTATCTCCTCGCCGATATGCTTTCGCAAGGGCGTAATTGACGAATTGAGCCAGTCTAATGCCGAGTTGATGCGAGAAACCCGCATTTCGATGAGTTTCTGCATTTCTAACGCTAAATCAGCAATAGCGATTGGTGCGTGTGCGCTCATTAATACGCATACCGCCTAAGTTTAGTCATTTGGGCTTCAGCCCGCTCTTTAAATTCTCCAGAGCCTTCCAATGCGATAAATTGCTCGTACAACGAAATCGCTTGTTTGTATTCGCCTTGTTTTTCCATCAAAACAGCCAGGTTGTAATAGGCGCCGCTCTCAGAGCCGTTTGTGATTGCTTTCTGGTAAGCCTCTACCGCTTCGCTGGAACGCCCCAATGACTCATACACGATGCCAAGATCGTTCCAAGCCGATGCGAACGATGGGTTTAGTTCAACTGACTTTTCAAGCAATGGAACCGATTCCGCTGGCTGCCCGAGTTGTTGTTGTGCGATACCAGCGCGATACTGATACAACGCGTTTTCAGGTGATCGTTGAACCAGTTCGTTGTAAAGCGAAAACGCTTGCTGCCACTGTTTTGACTGAAAGGCTTGAACCGCTTGTTGTTCTAAAGTGGAAAGACTAACTGGCGGTGATTGAGCGGCTTTTGGTTGGCTAGCGGCTTCTTGGTTTGCTTCAATTGGCGTGGTCGGTTGGGTCTGTTGTGGCGAGGCGGGTGAGGCCGGTTCATCTCCGGCTCGTGGCCCCCAAGGCGATGATGGGTCAGTATCCTTACTACTTTTGCGCTCCTGGAGCATGTCAATACGTTGTTGAGCTTCAACAAACGACGGGCTCAGTTTGACCGCCTTGCGTAAATACGTTTCCCCCGATTCGTAGTCGCCCTGGGCCATAGTCACCATCGCCAGCCGATAATACGCGCGCGGTCTGGGCGATATGTCTAACGATTTCAGATACGCTTCAGCGGCGCCGTCAAAATCTCTCTGCCGCTCAAGGTTTTCACCAACGTAATAATGCTCAAGCGAATCGTGGATACTCACTTTAAATTCATCAATCTGTTGGGTTTGGCACCCTATAAAGAATGAAACATAGACGATGGAGACAATCGAGATTGAAAAAAATCGATAAAAATGAGTGGATTTCATTGGAATCTCAAGTTACCCTAGATTTAATATTCAGCCAAATTCGCCGATGAATAATGATGTGGAATATCATTTAACCACAATCGTTGGATTCGGACAATCCATTGTCCACTATTTCAGCGCGAGTGAAACTGATTTGATGAGGGATGACCATGAGTAAGTTCGTCCGCCGTAAAATTCTTGAAGACAAACTTCAATCCGCCATTAAGCGAGGCGAACAAGTCGCCTGCAAGGACCCTGAAGTCAAGAAGATGATTGAGGGCTTTCGCCAGATGTACCAGGAAGACGACGGCGGCATATTGAGCGCTCTTGGAATGCCCGACCCTTCACAAATGCCGCCAAGCGGCGATCCAGGCCCCATTCAGCGCCCGCCCGAGTCGCGCATCCCTCAGTTGATCTTCATGCTTGACCAGCTGGTAAAAAAGAAAGAAGAAGCGAAACCACTCAAAAAAAGCGGATACAAGCCCAAACCGCGAAACATCCAGGTAGTCCCTTCCCCCTCATCAGTAGAAGGATCACGAAAACCGTTTCTGCCCTCGAAAGACGACGGCGATTTTCTCACTGAAATTCAATCGAAATCATCAGACATAACAGCAATTGATTCAGAGATCGCCCAGTCAAAGGAGATTTTAAATCGAGTTCGTGAAGATGAAACCGCAATCAAAAACCATGAAGGGACCTACTCTGATTCATCTAACCGCCTAAAAGCCGAACGTCTGTTGAGAGAGCTTCCAGGCAAGATAATCTA
>CAZKYC010000010.1:0-75791 GCA_964556895.1 uncultured bacterium
GCTTCAGTGCGGCTCCGCCTTTTTGCACAGGCGCTCACAGAGTTGCACCCATGCCAGAGTTGGATTGTCTATTATTGAAAGGACGAATATCGTTTTTTGACCAAATTCCAGGTCATCCAGCAAGGGAAGTACTCAAATATCGGAAGAACCTGAATTTCTCAGCCGAAACCATAATAAACTATCATCTCAGTCAACAATACAGGTTAGTTGTAACAAGCTGATGTTAGATTGTTACAAGACCCAAAAAGCGGAAAAATTTTCCTTGACTACTTTTTTAAGATAACCTATACTCACCACGAGAGATACGCATTTCTGTCTAAAATGAATTCTAGCGAGGGTGGATTTTCCACAAAGCGCTTCATGCAAAATCTTGATCTATTGAAGCAGTTGGAGAATGCCTTTACAGAAGAAAAGGATGTGTATGAGAAGATTCTCTCTTTGTCTAAAGCCCAACTTGATTTACTTGCCGAAAAAAAACGCGACACCGATCGAATCGCCCGGTTGATGAATGAAAAATGGCAGAGGATTCAACAAGCCCAGGCGCTTGAACAATCTCATCAGCCCATCAAATCAACCTGGGAAGAAGTTCACGCCTCGTTTAACGAAGACGAACGCAAGCCCGCCGCAGAAGCGAAACAAGCGTTGATGGGCCTGCTTGAAGAATTACAACGGCTTGAAGAAGAAATCACGGTTGGCATCCGCGGTGAAATGAGCGAGATCAACCAACAGTTATTGAACTTACAAAAAGAGAAGAACAGCGCCAAAGCCTATTACAGCAACATTGACTTCAGGCCGCCGCGCTACATTGATAAAACGAAGTAACTTTTTTGTGATAGCCAGGAGTTTCAATGTTCTCAGTGGGCGCATTGAACCATCCAGGTTGAGGGTATTGTGAACCAAGACATTCTGCAGAACCATGCAATCGAAAGCGTGGAGGGCGGGTCTGTTGATGTGGACGCGCTCAAGCAGCTCTATACCCAATATAACCAAAATACGGAGAAGTTACGCCTCGCCTTTGAACGCCTCGAACAGCGCTTTCGTGAGATTGACCCCTACAATATATACAATTCCATCACCGAAGCGCTGATCACGATTGATAAAGATGAAAACATCCTGACCTGCAACCGCGCCGCCGAACGTTTGTTTGAAATTAAATCGCGCACCGTCTCCGGCCAGCCGTTTCGCGAGCGCTTGCCGATGTGCGCTTCTGCGTTTGGCGACTATCTCAACCAAAACATTGATGAAGGCCGCTGTGAGTTGCAATTCAGCGGCTCGAATGATGAGCCCGTCTATGCGCGGGGGCGCTTTTCTCCCCTGTTAGACCGCCAAGGCGAAGCGATTGGCTATACCTGCTTATTTACCAATTACAGTGTAGAGCGCCTGCTCGAAGAAAAAGCGCGCCGCCAAGACCGGCTGACCGCGCTGGGCGAACTGGCGGCGGGCGTGGCCCATGAAATGCGCAACCCATTAACGACGATTCGCGGGTATTTACAGATATTGCCTTCGAATAAAGACGACGAAGAATTTATCACAGAATTTTCTGACAATTTAATTCGCGAAATTGACCGCCTGGCTCGGCTCACAGACAACTTGTTGAATATGGCGAAGCCAATTTCTCCCGAACAAAAAACGGTTTCGCTTCAAGAAACGGTCGAGTCGGTAGCGACCTTCTTAGCCGACAAATTCGACGACTCAGGCGTCACCATTGAAATTGAACAAAGCGAGGTCCAGTCAAAAGTGCGCGTCGATATTGACCGCATCAAACAAGTGTTTATCAACTTGTTCGTGAATGCATCGGAGGCGATGGCCTCTGGCGGCGAGATTCGGGTTCTGTTATCTCAAAAAGATGAACGGCTGGCGCCAGACGCTCCATTGAAGCCCTATGTCATTGCTGAAGTCCAAGACAACGGGCCGGGCATCCCGCAAACCATCATCGACCGTTTGTTTGATCCATTCTTTACGACGAAGAGTTCAGGGACGGGGTTGGGCCTGTCGTTAACCAACCGCATTGTCGAAGAACACGGCGGGTTTATTCGAGTCGAAAGCGAAGCCGGAAGCGGCGCCCGTTTTTGGGTGTTTATTCCCGCCGCCGATGAAACCAATGAGGGTGCATAATGCCGCAGACAAAGTTACTGGTGATTGATGATGAAGTCGGCATCCAAAACCTATTGTTTCGGGTGTTAAAGGGCGAAGGCTATGACGTTCGCACCGCAGGCAGCGGTGAGGAAGGCGTCGCATTGGCGCAGGAAGACGCTCCCGACCTGGTGTTGTGCGACATCAAAATGCCCGGGATGGACGGCATTGAAACTCTCGCCAAACTGAAAGAGCTTTCGGAAAGCATTGAAGCAATCATGTTGACCGCCCATTCGACCGTCGAGAGCGCAGTATCGGCGATGAAACTGGGCGCCGCTGATTATCTCAAAAAACCGTTTGACATCGAAGAACTCAAAATCATTATCAATAAATGCCTCGGGCTGGCAGACCTCAAAAAAGACAACAAACACTTACGCGAAGCCGCAGGATTGCGGTATGGCTTAGACACCATCATCGGGTCTGACCAAAAAATGAAAGAGATTTTTGAATTGATTAAAACCGTTGCGCCAACGCCGAGCACGGTTCTCATTCAAGGCGAGAGCGGCACGGGCAAGGAACTCATCGCCGGGGCGATCCACTATCACAGTTCGCGCCGCCATAAGCGCTTTGTGAAGGTCAATTGCGCGGCGATTTCAGAAGAGCTGCTTGAGAGTGAACTGTTCGGCCACGAAAAAGGGTCGTTTACCGGCGCGGTGCGTTCCAATGAGGGAAAATTCGTCTTGGCCGACGGCGGCTCGATTTTGTTGGACGAAGTCTCGGAAATGAGCCCCAAGTTACAAGCGAAATTGTTGCGAGTGCTACAAGAGAAAGAAGTCGATAAAGTCGGGGGTCGCGAACCGGTGTCGGTCGACGTGCGCGTTATGGCGACCACCAACCGCGACCTGCATGAATCAATTGAACAAGGCGAGTTTCGCGAAGACCTCTATTACCGATTAAACGTTGTCACCATTGAATTTCCTCCATTGCGCGAGCGCAAAGGGGATATTCTGGAATTAGCAAACCATTTTATTCAACAATACAACCAACAGATGAACAAAAAGATCGCTGGCGTTGCCGCCAATGTTGAACAAGCGTTAATTCGGTATCACTGGCCGGGCAACGTTCGCCAACTGCAGAATTGTTTGGAGCGGGCAGTCGTCCTCTGTAAGACGCCAACCATCGAATTGCAACATCTTCCGGTGGAAGTGGTTTCAAACAATGCTGGCGAGGCTGCAGCGTCTAGCAATGCGATGGAAGTCGGCTTAACTGTCGCGGAGATGGAAAAGCAATTGATTTTCAAAACATTGGAACATACCCGAAACAACCGCACCAAGGCGGCGGAAATTTTGGGCATCAGCATTAGGACGTTGAGAAATAAATTGAATGAGTATAAAAAAATTGGCGATGGGCCCGTCATGATGAAAACCGGCTCATAGTCTGACGTTATTTTAGAAGGACGGCGGAACCGATGGATGGTTCAAAAACTGCGTTAGAGCTGGCGTTAGAGCTGGGCGTACGGTCAGAGACCGTATTGCGCGCCATGCGTTCCGCTGGGTATGACGTAGACGACCCGACCACTGAAATCGACTCGCTCTTAGAAGAGCGGTTGGTTGAAGAAATGGTCGACAAAGGCGAGCTGCCCCAATCGATGACATCAGGCAAGGGCCGCCGCCAGCTCACTGACGACCCCGTGGTCGATGATGACGCCGTCACCCAAGCGTTGGGCGCCAGCTCGAATGGCTTCTCTGAAGGCAACATCCCCCGCCAAATTTCGCTTGAATCTTCATTCGACAAACCGCCGTCCTTTTTCTCGCGCGTGTTCTCTAAAGCCAAAAACTTGGCGCGAACTCTGAAAAACAGCGACTATACTCAAGAAGAACTCAACTCATTCTTTTCGGCCACAGTTCCAAAACAAACGGAGAGCCGCTCTCCATTTGAAGAAGACCAAGACCCCAAACAGGCCGAAGAACGCGCTGGCGCCGCTGAAGAAAAGTTCCAACCTGGTTCACAACAAGCGACTGACGATTTAGGCGATATTGAATCGCCCGAATTACAGGCGATTGACGACTATATCCCCGATGAGTTTGGCGACGCTGACGAAAGCGGCGCTGAAGGACTGGAAGAGTTGCAGGAGTCAGGATTAGAGGACATGGACCTCGATCCTGAAATGATGGACGACCTTGAAGACGTCGACTTGACCGAAGAAGGCTTTGATGACGATCTCGCCGGCCTGAGCGAAGAACTTGGCTTAGACGCGTCTGACCTTGAAGGCATGGCCGACGACGAAGACATTGAGATAGACGAAGCCGCCGCCGAAGAGCTGGCTGAAGACCTAGAAGGCGAAACCGAAGACGTCCAACTTGATGACGAAGACCTTGAATTGCTCGATGATGAGGGAGGCGCCGAAGGCGAAGAAGACGACGTCGATGAAGAGTATACACCAAACTTCCTAGAGCGGTTGCTGAGCCGCATTCACCTGTCTCCAAGCGAAACCTGGGCGCTCATTGGCGGTTCATTCAGTTTAATGATCGTGGTGTTGGCGTGCGCGGTCGCCTGGTGGATGTGGTATAGCCCCAAAGCCCAAAATGACATCTATAAGCAAGCGCTTGAACACCAACAAAACGCCGCGGATATCGCGACCGAGTTTGATTACCTATCTGCGAAACGCTGGAAAGAGCGCGCGGGCGAATTAGAAGCGGCGAAAGGAAAATTTGAAACCTACATTACAGAATTCCCCGAGACCCAACTGACGCCGGAGGCCTACTACAACTGGTGTGACATCACCTTCCAGTTGGCGAACCTGTATGAAGAGAACGCAGGCGAAAGCGAAACCGACCCAATCGCAAAAGAATCTGAAGAGGCGTTCAGGCAAACGACCCAGCGATACAACGCATATTTAGACTACCTTCAACAACTGGCCAACCGCGCCGTCGAACAAGGGGGAGACGTCTCCGACCAATACATTGACGTTGAGCGTCAAAAAGAGGCGCTATGGCGCATCGCTTTGGCCCAGCAAAAATTAAAACGGTATCAAGAAGCCATCGACCAACTCGACCAATTTGCCCAGCGCTTCAGCACTTCGCACGAATCAATTGAAGCGATCAAAAAGGTAGGCGATATTTATCAGGAATGGGCGAAAACCAATAAAGACGAAGAACTCAACATGCTCAATGAGGCGACCGAGCGTTACAAACGCGCGCTAGAACGCCTACAAGCCCTGCCGAACCCAGACCATCTCGCCATCTCGCAAATTCACGCCGAGCTGGGCGACATTCAACACCGCCTGTTTGAGCGAAGCGAAGAACAAGAAAAAGACGAACAAGCCGACGCGTTCTTGAGAGAATCAATCGGCCATTATGAATCGGCCGAAAATGAGGCCCGGTTAGTTGAAAACTTGTCAAACGCCCAGCGCAACGAGATCTTTAAGCCGCTCGCCGATATGTATCTTATGCGCGGGCGGGCGGCGGGCGAATTATGGAACCGGAATGAAGAAGGAGCGAAATCGTTCCCTGAGGGAATCACCTACCGCCAGACCCTGCTAGACGAAGCAAAACGGCAACGTGAATTGACCCAAAACTTTTTGAGCAAGGCGAACACGCTCTACGACGAGATGATTACCACGGATGATAAAGCGCTGAAAGAAGACATTATCTACAACAAGACCGAAGCGCTGTTTATCATGAGACGGTATCCTGAAGCAATGGCGGCGGGCCAAATTCTCTTAGACGGGTCTGGCGGCGAGGACGGCGCTACCACCTTATCAGAAGAGGTTGACGCCAAACTACATTACTTATTAGGCCATATCGCTTGGGAAATGGCCAAGCAAGACAAAGACTACACCAACGTCAAAAAATATTATCGCGAAGCCCTTCAAAAAGACGCGTTCTTCCCCAAAGATCGCCAGGGTGAAATTAGCCATCTGGCCACTCTTCGTTTAAACAATGCGTTCTTCCTGGTCGATAAAGAATATGAAGAAGCGCTGAAGCGCTTTACCCAGGCGAGAGACAACTATCCTGACACTGATTATACCTTTCTGACCTTGTATTGGATGGGCAAAGCCCAAGATGAATACGGCGAACACTTGACCAAACAAGCCGATGACTTGGTCGCCAGTTCTCAGGCGCAGTCTGAACGGGTCGAAGCGCAGGATCTGCGCGATAAATCCCAAAAACAATTCAAAGACGCTGTGTTGACCTATGACCGCGCCATCAAAGCGCGCGACCTGTCAAAGTATATTGATGTTCAAAACAAGAGTTACCTGATTGAGATCATGTTTAACCGCGGCCATAGCGCCTATTTCGCCGGCGACTATCGTGACGCCGAACAGTATTTACTCGAAGCGCTCAACAATCACAAAAACGAGCCCGCCGCTAAAAACCATGTCCCTGAAACGATTGAGCGGCTTGGCGATATCAACGCGCTGCTGGCCAATTATGACAAAGCCATTGATTACTATCGCGACTATTTGGGCGAAGCCTCCTATCCCGACCCCAACGCCCGGGTCAAGATGAAACTGGCCGACGCCTACTTGCGCCATTTTTCGCCTGACCGCGCCCGCGAATGGTATACCCGTATCGTCAGAGATTATGGGACGCCAAAGGACGCCAAGGGGCCAGGCTTTGAAGCGTTGAAAAAAATTGCGCGCTCTCACATTCAAGAAGCGGCGCTGAAATATGACGAAGAGAGTGAAGACGAGTTAAATAACGCCCTCGCGGCCTTCGACGAGTTGGCAAGGCGCTATCCATTGGCTGATAAGCCAAAACTGCCTGATGACGCCGAATCGCTGCATGCCATCGGCAATATCCATTACCGGCTGAGGAACTACCCCGAAAGCATCAGCGCCTACAAGGCCTACCTGCAACACTCGAACGCCCCGCAGCGGGCGGGCATGATCCATTACCGAATTGGCCAGGCCTATCTTGATATGAACCAGCCTGCGCAAGCGGTGAACGAATTTGGCAATATCACCGAGCGTTCGATGGACAACCTGACCCAATACGCAGACGCGCTGATCTTGACTGGCGAGGCCTATGAAGAACAAGCCAATCAATACCAACAATCCGGCGATGACAGTATGTATGAGATGTACCTCAGAAAAGCCGAAGAAGCCTATAACCGGGTCAAGATAACAGGCTCCGCCGACCGAATCGCTGAGGCGGACACAAAAATTAAACTAATCACGTCGATTTTGGCGCGATTGCGTGAGCAGCGCGAACTGGCCCGCAGCCAACAACAACGGGGCGGTTAGTGAGGCAAGAGTTGCCGTTTGGCTTGATTTGCCAAACAAGACGGAATCATAAATGACTAAGAAATATAGAATTAGAACGACAAAGAAAATTGGAAAGGTTATTGCTAAGACAGAATATACTATATGTTTTAAGAGGATTTGACCAATGCTGATATCTCGTATGTTTAACAATACGACGCTGCATGTTCTAAAAAAGGGAATTGAGGGCGCCCAAAAACGTCACGAGGCGATCTCCAATAACATCGCCAACGTCGACACGCCAAAATATCAACGGGCGACGGTCGATTTTGAAAAGCAGCTCAAGCGCGTGTTGAAAAGCACCGACGTTAGTGGAAGGCGAACTCACCCCTCCCATTTCATCATCGGAGGGCCTGAAGAAATTCCATTGGTGCGGCCCCGGGTCGACATCGACAATATGACCCGGTTTCGCCCTGACAAAAATAACGTGAACATCGATCAGGAAATGGCTGATCTGGCCGAAAACACTCAGCGCAGCGATCAATTCAGCGAATTAATTCGCCGACGTTATCAAGGCCTGAGCCGCGTGTTGCAACAAGCCGACGTTCGATAGAGCGTAACCGCCAGGAGACAAAAATGAGTTATCACATTAACGCGTCTGGAATGACCGCCCAACGAATTCGTATGGACGTCATTTCAAATAATCTCGCCAACGCAAATACCATGGTCACGGCTGAAGGCTCTCCCTATCGCCGCCGTGAAGTGATCTTTGAGGCGCCGGGGCGCAAGTTTTCTGAATCGCTGTCGACCGCCCGCCGCCGCTTGAACCGAATTATCGGCGTGGGCGTTAAAGTTCAACGCATCACCGAAGACCGCAGCGAACAGGCGTTTGTTAAGATTTATGACCCGGGCCATCCGTTCGCTGACCCGAACGGCATCGTGTTGCGGCCCAATATCAACGTTACCAAAGAGATGGTCAATATTATTGATGCGTCGCGGGCCTATGAAGCCAACGTCACATCGTTTAACGCCTATAAACAAATGCAGACGCGCGCGTTGCGCATTGGCGGCGGTCAATAATCGCCGAGTAATGCGCTGAGGACAGACAGATGAACGATTCGCCAATCCGCATCCCACCGCAGGTCACGGGCATTGATCCGGCTCCCGCGGCCAAACCATCGGCCCCCAAGCCAACCGACGGCGCCTTTGAGGGCAAACTGATGGAAGCGATGGGCAAAGTCAGCCAGGACGTGGATAAAATCGCGTCGTCAACGCCAGCCAACGTCGATGACATTCAGTCAGCGATGAATGCGGCCAAAGACGCCTTCAGCGATACAATGAACATGCACCAGATGATGCAGTCTTTGATCAATGAAGAGACCAAGACCGACGATGAAGGGAAAGCGAACGGGTGAGCAGCCAGTTCGACCAGATGCCGGTGGGGCCAGTCGGCCCGACGCCGCGCACGGAAGCAATGGGCGGAACCAAGGGGCCTGTCGAACCAAAGGCCCCGGGCGGCTCGTTTGTCGACCTGTTGGCAAATTCGGTAAACGAAGTGAACAACATGCAGCATGGCGCTGCAGATAAAGTACAAAAGTTAGTCACGGGCGAGATCAGCAACGTCCATGAAGTCATGATCTCGGTTGAAGAAGCAGGCATCGCGTTTAACTTGATGATGCAGATCCGTCGACAGTTGCTTCGCGCATGGAGCGAATTGAAACGGACGCCGATTTAGCATTGAATCAAAATACGTTTCGCGGGACAATAGCGTGGAACGGTTTTCTTTTTTATTTTGATCGCGCATTGGCGCGGTTATCGGGTTTGAGGGACACACCCTAGTCAGCATCCAGCCGAATTGGCTGGACGCGGCGCTATTTGCATACCCTCCTTCCCAAAACATCGATAGAGACACTGTTGCGCTTGTATTGACCGATTTTCGCGCAGCGCCCAAGGAGAGAGGGATGACTGTAAACCCCAAAGCAGGAATCTGGTTGATACCAGCCGCTACATGGTTGATTTTGTGTGCGGTGTTATATCCTTCCACCGGGTTGCTTCAGCCATTGCTGTTCACGCCTGACGCTGTTCATGCCCAGAAAGTGCGCGCCTACTTAGAAGAAGAACAGATTCCCTATTTGATTCAAGGCGCATACAACATTCTGGTCGGTTCGAAGATTCATGAGCGAACCGCGGGCGCGCTGGCCCAACGCGGCCTTTTGGGCCTAAACAAAGGCGCGCGGCTGTTTGGTCTAGCGAACCATCCACTTGAAGTGTCTCTCTCAGATGCGTTACAAAAATCCTCGCCCAAGATTGACCAGGCGTTGGTTGCGTTCGCGCCGAATGTTCAATCTCTTTCAACCGATGTCAGCGCTCACGCGTATATTCGTGTCGTAACCAACCGGCCGCTGAAAGCATTTGAGGTTGAACGGCTCCATCAGTTGACGTCTAGTTTTGCGCCGTCGCTTGCTGAACACCAAATCACGGTTCGGGCGGTATTGGCCCAATCGCTACATTCATCTGACAGACAAAATGGTTTACTCACATTGGCTGATGACGCGCAACTTGGAGATGCGCAATGAACCCTTCGGCTGAAACCATAAAACGCAGGCGCCAGTTTTTTGGCATTATCGTAATTGGCTTGTTGTTGATTGGAGTGAATTCGCTGGCGTTTTCGCTGATGCACAGCAGCCAAAGCGATGAAGCAAACCTTCATCATGAAGTGATGGACAGCTCTACCCACGTTCATCTTCAGCAGGGCAAGTCGAGTGATGCGTTTCCGAATATGGACCAATAGGGCGTAGAGGAGAAACGGGAGAAGCGTCATGCAGGATTTTATCCAACAGTTACAAGACCAACTGACCCGGCTATGGGAGCAGATTTCGCTGCAACAGAAGATTCTGTTTGTCGCCATCCCTGTGTTGTTGCTCGCGACGATGGGCGTGGCGGTCTATTACGTCAGCCAACCTCAATACGTCCAGCTGCTTCAAACCAACGACTCCGCCCAACTGGCGGAAATTACAACATACCTCGACGCCCAAAACATAGGCTACACCATCGGCGCTGACGGCCAGAGTATTCTAGTTGACGAGGAGATCAAGAATATCACCGCGATTGGCCTCGCGGGCCAAGGGCTGATTGGCTATGACGCCGGGCCCGGATTTGAATTGTTCGACCAGGTGCAGCTGGGAATGACCGACCGTATGTTTGACGCCCAATACCGCCGCGTCCTTCAAAACACGTTGGCGAAAGCAATTGCAGAAGGCGGGCGCATCGATTCGGTCAAAGTCAATATCAACCCGGGCCGAACGGCGTTGTTCAAAAGCGATAAGGTCGCGCCCAGCGCGTCCGTCAAAATTATCTCGCGAAGCGAGATCGACTCGCAACAAGTCAAAGGCATCCAAAATTTTATCGCCGCCGCGGTCACCGGGCTTCAACCGGGCCAAGTTGTTGTAACGGACAAAAACAACCGCACGCTTAGCGAAGACAACAATGTTGAACCCGGAGTCAAAGAGGCCAGCCGCCAGCTTCAAGTTCAAATGGCTGTTGAAAATGAAGTGCGGCAAAAACTCACTCAGCGGTTGGAAAAGATCGTCGGGCCCGATAATTATGACATCTCGGTGACGGCGTTTTTAGATTGGGAAAAACAAAGTTCGCAAGAAATATTGATTGATGCTGAAACCCAAGCCGCAATCAGCGAAAAATCGTATAACGAAGAGTCAAAAACGAAGGGCATCTCAGGCCCTCCCGGCGTAGGGTCTAACGTTCAAGACGAAGGCATCGGCGCGGAATCGGAAGAAACAGGGACGACCATCGAAGAGACCATTACCAATTACAATTATCCCTGGTCAAAGGTGATCAAAGAAAAATCGCAGGGCAAGATTCAAGAACTCTACGTCTCAATCACGGTCGACTATATCGAAGATGAAAACGGCGAGATGGTTCCGCGCGATCCGGCGTTGATGACCAATTGGGAACAATCACTGCGCGCGGCGGCGGGTCTCGGCCCCAGCCCGTTGCCTGGCGAGCCAATCACGTTTGTTCTCAACGATTCGCCGTTTGACCGCTCGATGGAGCAGATGCAGGCGCGCGAAGAATTCTGGCAGATGTTGGGCAACATCTTCCGCACGTTGTTGCCGCTTGTATTACTGCTCGCGGTCGGCTATCTGGCCTACTTGTTCTTCCAGCGCGCGTTTGCTCCGCCCGAGGTCGAACAAGATGAACTCGAAGAAGAGGTGCCCATCGAGCCGGTCACCGAGACGCGCGAGCTCAGCCTTCAGCAGCTGGGCCTGGCCGAGTTTGGCGACATCGCCAACCTGCCGGCGGAAGAACAACGGCGCATCAAGATGCAAGAACACGTCATCAATTACGCCGCCGAAAAGCCCGAAGAAGTGGCGGCGATTATCAAGGCGTGGCTCAACAGTTAATCAGCGGGGCGCGGTTGCGCCCCGTTTGTTGTTGGTTTCATTTCAGGGTTAAGGGAGCAAGACCGTGCCTCCAAGAGATTCGGGAACATTAACTGGCCGTAAGAAAGCCGCCATTCTCATGCTGTCGCTGGGGCCTGAGATCGCCGCGGACGTGTATCGAAGCCTGACTGACTCAGACATTGAGCAAATCACGCTTGAAATCGCCAACTTGATGAACGTCACGGGCGACCAAAAGTCGCTGGTGATCGAAGAGTTTTATCACACCGCGATGGCCAAACAATACATGAGCCACGGCGGCGTTCACACGGCGAAAGAGATTCTCGAAAAGGCGCTGGGGCCGGGCAAGACCATGGAGATTCTCGAGCGGCTTCAGGGCGTAATCGCCGGGCGCCCGTTTGATTTTCTCAAGCATGTCAATGCGACGGAGCTGATCAATTTTGTGCGCAACGAACACCCCCAGACGATTGCGTTGATTCTCGCCCATTTGACCAACGAACAGGCGGCGTTGATTTTGTCTGAACTGCCCGCTGAAACCCAAAAAGAGGTAGCGGTCCGCATCGCCGGTATGGAACATACCAGCCCTGAAATCATTACTGACGTGGAGCGCATCCTCGAAAAGAAACTGTCGAACATCTTGTCGAGCGACTTTCGTGAGGCGGGCGGCGTTGACGCGCTGGCTGATATGCTCAACCAGGTTGACGCCAGCTCGGGCAAGAAGATTCTCGAATCGATCCAAGAACAAGACGTCGAACTGGCCGCCGAAGTCAAAAAACGCATGTTCACCTTTGACGATCTCGTCATGCTCGACGACCGCTCCATGCAACGGGTGTTAAGTTCAATTGATATGAAAGAGTTGGCCGCTGCGCTCAAAGGCGCCGGCGACGACGTCAAGAAGCAGGTGTTCAGCAACCTATCGGCGCGCGCGGCGGGCATCCTGCAGGAAGACATCGACCTGATGGGGCCGGTGCGGGTCCAACAGGTTGAAGAGTCGCAGCAGCGCATTGTGGGCATCCTTCGCAGCCTGGAAGAAAACGGCGAGATTTTGATCCAACGGCCTGGGCAAGATGAAATGGTGAATTAATTTCACCCAAATATCCGGTACAATTGAGTTAGACCGTTTAGAAAGAGAAACCAATGGGTCGCGTCATTAAAGCGCCAAATATTCAACTCGAACGCGACTATAACATTGTCGAGCGCGACAAGGTGCTTCGCCACGCGGAAGACGAAGCGGCCGAACTGATCGACACCGTGCGCGCGGAAGCCGACCGCATCCGCGAAGAAGCGCTCGAAGAAGCCGAAGCGCTGCGCAACGCTGCGCAACAAGAACTTGAGGACATGAAGGCGCAGATCGAAGAAGAAAACGCCGCCGTGCGAGAACAGGCCCGCGAACAAGGCCAACAAGAAGGCAAGAGCCAGGGCCTTCAAGAAGCCCAAAAACAAATCGCCGGCCTGGTTCAAGACATGAAGGCCATAATGATCGAAGGCCAACAAATTCTTGAAGGGATGTTTCGCGACCAGGAGCCTGAAATCCGCTCGGTGATCTGCGACGCGCTCTCTCGCATCATTCTCAAAAAAATTCAAGACGACGACGACGTAGTGGTTCGCATCACCCGCGAATGCGTCCAACAGACCGCCGACCGAAAATCCATTCGAATTCTCGTCAACGAAGCCGACAAAGCGGCGGTCGAAGAATGGGCGCCTGGATTGATGAAAGAATTTGACGACCTCGAAAAGGTCGATATCGCTGTTGACCCGCGCGTCGGCAAGGGCGGCGTGATGATCGAATCGCCGTCAGGCGGCGTCGACGGACGCATCGAGACGCAGAGCGGCGTCATTACAGACACGATTGAAAACGGATGACTCTAACCCCTCACGCCATCGACTGGGACACCATGCGCTGGGCAATCGCCAATGCGCATACGGTGCGCCAACGCGGATATGTAGACGAACTGGTCGGCGTGGTGGTCCTGTCGCGCGGGCCGGGCGGCGCCGTCGGCGACCTGGTATATATCCTGCCGACAGCCAGCGCCCCCGTCCCGGCTGAGATCGTCGGGTTTCGAAGCGGGCGCGTCATTCTGATGGCGTTTGGCGACATCACCGGGATTCGTCCCGGCTGTGAAGTTCTCTCAACCGGCGGCCCCGCGAAGGTGAAATGCAGCGACCACCTGTTAGGCCGCTTGTTAGACGGCCTGGGCCAGCCCAGCGACGGCCAAGGCCCCATCCAAACGAAGACATTGCGTTCGATTTATAACCGTCCGCCAAACGCCATCACGCGCCAGCGCATTCAACAGCCGCTATCGACCGGGGTGAAAGTGATTGACTCGATGTTGACTTGGGGGCGCGGCCAGCGCCTGGGCGTGTTCGCAGGCAGCGGCGTCGGCAAAAGCACCCTAATGGGCATGATTGCGCGTTCGGCCGAGGCGGAGGTCAACGTGATCGCATTGATCGGCGAGCGCGGACGTGAAGTGCGCGAGTTTATTGAAAAAGATTTGGGCGAAGACGGTATGGCGCGCAGCGTCTTGATTATCGCCACCAGCGACAACCCGCCGCTGACGCGGGTCAAAGGGGCGCTGACCGCGATGACCATCGCTGAGTATTTTCGCGATCAGGGCAAAGACGTTTTATTCATGATGGACTCAGTGACTCGTATGGCGATGGCCCAACGCGAAGTCGGCCTGGCGGCGGGCGAACCTCCCACTACGCGCGGGTATACGCCGTCTGTGTTTGCGTTATTGCCTGCGTTTATGGAGCGCGCCGGAACCAGCGAGGGCGCGGGCAGCATCACCGCCCTCTTCACCGTCTTGGTCGAAGGCGATGACATGAACGAGCCTATCGCCGACGCCACGCGAGGCATCCTCGACGGCCACATTATCTTGTCGCGCCAGCTGGCCCACCGTAACCATTACCCCTCAGTAGACGTATTGCAAAGCATCAGCCGCGTCATGGTCGATATCACTCCACGCGAACAGATCATGTCGGCGCGGCGCATCAACCAACTACTGGCGGTATACCGCGACTCTGAAGACTTAATCAACATCGGCGCCTATCAAAAGGGCAGCAACCCCGAAATTGACCTGGCGATTGATATGAAGCCGACCATTGACGCGTTTTTACAACAAGACATTGAAGAATCTGTCGATTACAATGAGTCGCTATCACAGATGATCGACATCGCTGGCATGTGCGGCGCGCAGCAACAACAAGCCCAACCAAAAGCGGCCCAACCCGTCCCACCGCAGCCAGCCAAACCCGGCCAGCCGAACCCGGCGGCGGTCGAACAAGGGGCGGTTCAATGAGGCAGTTTGAGTTTAGGCTTGATCCGGTCATGCGAGTAAAGCGCTATCATATCGAAGAGAAAGAACAAGTGATTCATCGGCTCGAAGAGCAAGTGTTGGGGCTGATCGAAGAAATTGAAGCCGGGCGTGAAAGCGTTCAGGCGTTTCGGCAGCGATTACTCGAACAGGCCAACGACCGCGAGTATACTCAAAAACAAAAGACGTTGGTTGAATTTCGAGCGTATATCAATAAAGTCGAACAAGAAAAACAAGCGCAAATTGAGCGCCTGCGCACCGAACAAAACCAGCGTAGGCAAGAATTGATCGGCCTCTATCAAGAAGAAAAGATCCTGGAAAAATTGCGCGAGAAAAAACGCGAAGATTGGCAGGCCGAGACATTTCGCGAGGAGGACAAGGTGATGGACGAAATCGGCTCGCAACGCTTTAACCAACGGCGCATGGAACAAGGCGGGGTGTTGCTTTACTTACTCGTGCCCGTCTTGTTAATCGGCGCAGCGGCGGGCATCGGCTGGTATACCGGCGCAATTGACCAGGAGATGTTAAGAAAACTGCCGATTCCATTTCTTCAAGGTGAAATCGCCAGCGCGACGGATGGAATCGAAGCGCCCACCAGTTCGGCGGTCGCCGACGCGTATACCCCGAGAGATTTGATCGGCGATTTAGACCAACCCATGCCCGACCTTCTTGACAATATCATCGATCTGCGCGAACAACAGCGCCGCCAGGCCGAAGACCTCGAACGCCGCGAAGCCGAAATCGCCAAGAAAGAAGAACGGCTAAAAGCCTTGCAACAACAACTTTCGGGCTATGTCGAATCAGCCTCAGAACAGCTCATTACTCTGAAAGACTTGCAACTCAAACGAGACGAAAAAGAAAAAAGCGAGTTGAGCGAGTTGGAACAAAAAATGTCAGCCGCCCTCTCAAAAGCCAAGCCCAAAGAAATATCGAATTTAATCATCACCTTATATCAAGCCAATACCATCGTCGACGAAGAAGACAAGCGAGAGCAGCAATTGCGCGCCGTACGCATTATTCGAAGCATGCCCGACAAGTCGCTCAGCGCCATGTTCGCCCAATTACAAAAAGACAACCCTCAAGTCGCGGCCCAGATGATGAATGACTACCTCAGCCTGACCACTGAAGAATTGTATGGCATCGAACCTGCGCCAACCGAAGCGCCGTCAGCGACGGGCGTCTCGCAAACAAATTGATCAAAACAAACGCTTCCCCTAGAACGTCTAAAGCCGGGGCTTCATACGGCTCGCTTTCGTGCGGGCTTTCAGGCGTTTCTCATGCCTACAGATACTCATAATTGCGCCTCAAACCAATTTTTGTCATAATGTTAAATCACACATCCTTAAACCTTGTGGAGCGCTTGATGAACGACCCGACACTTGCCAAGACAATCTTTGTTATTGTTCTCGTATTCTTTGCTCAACTACCCGGGTTCGCCGAAACGGAGAGCAACGAAATCACACTCTCGCTTTTGGATGGAGAACATTGGTGGGGCGGCGCCATCGTTGACGGACACGAGATGCCATTTGGCGAAGCGAATTACTCGCTTGATCTGCTCGGCGAAAACAAGGGCAATCAATGCCAGCCGCTGTTGGTTTCAAATCACGGCCGCTTTGTCTGGTGTGAAGACCCGTTTGAATTTGAATTTCATCAGACTGAACTGTCTGTCAAATCTCAGTTCAGTAAACTCCACCACGGCCAAGCGGGCACAACGCTTAAAGACGCAGTGTTGTATGCGAGCAAGACCTTCTTTCCCCCGTCTGGGACGCTGCCCGACGAAACCCTTTTCACCAAGCCGCAATACAACACCTGGATAGAGTTGATGTATGACCAGAACCAAAAAGACATTCTGAAATACGCCGACGATATTGTCGAAAACCGCTTCCCGCCAGGCGCGTTAATGATTGATGATAACTGGCAAGAAGATTATGGGACGCTGGAATTTAAAGCCGAGAAGTTCTCCGACCCCAAGGGGATGATTGAGCGGCTGCACAGCCAAGACTTTAAAGTGATGCTTTGGGTATGCCCGTTCATCAGCCCTGATTCACCGGTCTATCGAGAGCTCAAACGTAAGCATGTATTAATGTCTGAAGATGTAAACTTGGCGGTCCCCGCCATCGTCCGCTGGTGGAACGGCGCCAGCGCGTTGCTTGATCTAAGCAACCCCGATGGAGAAGAATGGTTTGTCGGTCAACTGAATCGACTGGTAGATACTTACGGCGTCGACGGGTTCAAACTCGACGCGGGCGACGCCCCCTTCTATGAAGGCATTCACTCCTATGAAGAAGCCCACCCCAACCATCATATGGAGTTGTTCGCGCGCATTGGCTTACAATTTCCACTCAACGAATACCGCGCTTGTTGGAAGCTGGCGGGCCAACCGCTGGTCCAGCGACTTCGCGACAAAGCCCACGATTGGGAAGACCTGCGAAAATTGGTCCCAGGAATCTTGGCCCAAGGCATCGTCGGCTACGCCTATACCTGCCCGGATTTAATCGGCGGCGGCGAGTTTCGCTCGTTTCTTCATTTGGATACCGTTGATCAAGAATTGATCGTGCGCTCGACCCAATGCCACGCCTTAATGCCGATGATGCAGTTCTCGGTCGCGCCGTGGCGTGTTCTCGACCACGACAAACTAGAGATTTGCCGCGACATGGCGGAACTTCACGTCGCGTTCGCTGATGAAATCATGGCGCTGGCTCGACATTCATCAAAAACTGGCGAGCCAATCGCGCGACACATGGAATATGTGTTCCCCCATCAAGGCTACATCCATGTCAGCGACCAGTTTATGTTGGGTGACGACATCCTCGTCGCGCCCGTGGTAGAAAAAGAAACCTATCAGCGAACGGTCCTTATCCCTGAAGGAACCTGGAAGGCGGACGACGGCGCTATCGTCAACGGGCCAAGCGAGATCGAAGTCGATGCGCCGATTGAGCGGTTGCCCTGGTTTCGGCGAGTGAACTAAAAAAAGTCGATTGAGGTTCGTAAGATTAAGCGTAGGTCATCGGTGTTTCATTAGCGACTGGTATAACTCAACCTGTTTGGGGATGACGACGTCCCAATCATAGGTTGATTCCATCAACGCGCGGGCGGATTTCTGTAAGTGCATTCGTTTTTGCCCATCACGCAGCAGGTCAATGATCGAGTCGGTGAAGCGCTCGCCCAATTCTCGTACAATCAAATGAACGCCATCAGCGAGTTCGAGGCCTTCACAGCCGACAGGCGTGCTGACCAGGGCGCGGCCTGAGGCCATGGATTCTAAAATTTTCAGCCGTATCCCGCCGCCCACACGCAGCGGCGCCATATACACCCACGCCCGTTTCATATAGTCAGAAATCTCATCGACGCGACCGGTGACATGCACGCCCTCGTTGCCGTCAAATCGCTGAATATCGCCGGGCGGCCCAGCGCCGACGATCCAACACTCAGCGTTTGGAATCTGAGAGCGAACTTGCGGCCAACATTCGGTTAAAAACACGCGAACACCGTCAGCGTTGGGGTAGTATGACATGGTTCCGGTAAACAGAACCGATGGCGGCCCGCCTGGCTCGCTGAGAAATGGGTAAGCTTGTAACTCAACGCCTGGGGGTTGGTATTGAATGTTAAGGCCAGGCTCATAACCAGCCATCAGGTCACGGTCAATCGGCGAGATCGACAACACCAGGTCAAAGCGGCGACAGGCCGCGCGCTCAAACTGGCGGGTTCGATGGCCCTCCAGCCAGGCAGCGAACTTCACCAACGGGTTAGGCGACGCGCCTGAATAGCGCAACAATACGTTGCCTTCAATGTTTTCTTTGTAATGGACTTTCAGGCACGGCTCATCGCTGGAGACATAGGGCGTAGTATAAAAATTTTGCGCGTGAATGACATCAATTTGCTTCGTTTGCACCAGCCGCTTTACATAGTGAGCCATCTCGGTGTTATAAAAACGGTGGGCTTTGTAGGGCCAGACCGATAGGCAGGAACGAATCAGCGTCCATGCGTCCCATTTTGTTTTGGCGGGGAACGCCTTAACGCTTTCACATAGGCGCTCAACCTCAGCGAGGGAATTAAGTTCGTCAGTGTGATGATAGAGACAAGCGATGTGGACTTCGCAGGTGCGCGCAAACCGTTTGACGGTGTTCCAGGTGACGATGCGCCCGCCGCTGTGCGGGGGAAACGGGATTTGAGGAAGAAGAAATAAGATCTTCACAGCGCCATCCGGCCGGTCACGCGGTTTGTCCGATCAACGCCAGACAACGAACCGCCGCCGCGCGGACGGATTCGGTTTTTTCGCGTTCGCTAAATTCTGGGTGAATGAACGGGTTGCGAAGGTGTTGAAGCCGAATTAACTCGCTGGCGAGTTGGGTCACGCCATTGTCATCGAGCCCCTTCAGGTTGAGGGGGTTTTTGATGATGACTTTACCCTTGCGGTTTGAAAACTCGTGATGGCGCCCCCAGCAGTATAAAATAACGCCTAAGGCTTTCAGGCCGTCGGGTTTGTATTTCTCGCGGTGTTTGATGATACGCTCTAATACCTGGCGCGAGATATCAGAGTTGATTTCTAAATTTTGTTGTTGAACAGCGCGAATCAAGTATTGATTAAAGAACATGTCGAGGTTGCGAAGCGACGTATCATACAACTGGTCGGCTAGTTTCTCGATGTTGCTCGCAGTCAACAGACGGTTGACCTTTCGGCCGATACGCTGCTTGACTTCATTTTCGACCGCAAACGAATACGAAAACCCAATATTGCGCGAAACTGAAACCGATGACGCGGAGGGCGACTGTTGCAAGTGTTCCGCCAGGGCCAGCATGGTCTTGGTTTCGTTCTCAAATTTTCCGATTTCAGGCAATTCATTTTTCAGCGACTGAACCGCCGCTTCATAGTCGGCGTCGGTGTAGCCTTCTTCGTGGGCGCGTTGAGGCATCTCAAGTTGGTCGATCATTTCATAGACCTGGCTCTTGAGGCCTGCGTCGAGTTCTTGTTCTTGAAGCAGCGTCTGTAATTCATCACGTAACGCGTCTGAATTGCCTTCACTTTGGATGCATTCATCCACGCGCTCATGAAATTGGCGAATGCGGTCGAGCTGGTCAAATATCTTGTCTAGCCCTTTATAGAGGGTGTCGATTTCCGCGTCGATGCGCGACTTGCTCAACACCAGCATGGCGCCGTATTCACGGGCCAGCGCGCCTTCGTCGAAGGTCCCCACGGCGGATATCATAATCATCGGCAAGCTGGGGTGAATGCGCTTGACTTCACGAATAAACTGGAGCCCTTCGTCATGCGTACGCATGTCCAAGTCGGTGATGACCACATTGGGGTCGTGAGAGCCTATGGTTTCGAGGCCGCGGTCCATGTTATCGGCCTCTTGGACCTGGTAGCCCGCAAGAGTCAGGTTTCGTTTGACCGCCGCGCGGTATTGTGAATTATCATCAACGATCAATAAACGTTTGTTCGACATTCTCTCACCAATCCCCATTTAACTTGCTGACAACGGCAGTGACACTTGCGCGCCTGAGTCGCGCGATTGATAGGCCGCCAAGGCGACTTCAACCGCTTTCAGCCCATCGCGTCCAGTAATGGGGGGCGTTCCCGGCTGGTCGACGATCTTCAGAAACGATTTCACAAGCCCGAGGTTAACGTCATCGCCCCAAAACGCCCATTCACCTTTGACGGCGTCATTATTGTATAGTTCTATCTTTTGATTAAAAGCGTCGAGGGTAATGCTGCCCTGTTCGCCGACGATCTCCATGGTGACGTCGCCCCAGGTCGGGAACGCCTGGTTGGGCCGCGACCAGGATGTATCAAGGGTCGCGAATACGCCGCCTTCAAATTCTAATGACAACAGTCCGGCGTCTTCGACAGCCAGATCAGGGTAAAAGCGTTGTTCCATCTCGGCGTACACAGAGACCACTTCTCGCTTGAGCATCCACCGCCACGCATCAATCACATGAACGGTATGGTCAATCACCGCGCCGCCGCCCGACAGGGCCGGGTCAACAAACCAGCCGCCCGGCATGGTTCCACGGTTGGCGCCTTTGAGCGCAATGATGTTTCCGAGTTTTTCTTGTTCAAGCAACTGGCGCACTCGAAACGCAGGCGTGCTATAGCGGCAAGGAAACGCAATCATCAGCGGCGCCTGGGCCTCGTCGCAAGCGGAGATCATCGTCTGGGCGTCACGGATAGACACGGAGATGGGTTTTTCACACAGAATCGGCTTCTTGGCGGCGGCGGCCTGTAAGACATGGTCTTTGTGTTTCACATTCTCGCTGCAGACAATGACGCCGTCTGACTCAGCGAGCAGGCCGATTATGGACTCGAAAAACCTGACGCCCAATTGCCGGCAGGCGTCTTCTCCCCGCGCCGGGTCATCATCATGCACGCCAACAATTTGCGCTTGTTCGGGCAACTGCTGCAGCGCAGCCGCATAGCTGAACATGTGCATATGGGCGGCGGAGATCAGTCCAATTCGAGAAACCATCGCGTTTCCTTTAGGCTACGGCGCCAAGATTGGCCGGCGCCTGGTTTTGTAGTGAATGAAGCGCGGCGTCTGCCAGCCGCAAGGCGCCTAGCGCTTCTTCGCCGGAACAGGGGTTCTCGCCTACGCCTTCGAGATGCTGTTTAAAGCGCTCTAACATTTCATAATGAGCGGGTTTGATCACCGGGCTTTCGGTAAAGTAGCTGCGCCCGCCGCTTTTAAAATCAATCAGCGAAACCTGAAGCGCCCAGGCGTTTTGGTTGTCATATCGCAGCAGGCCTTTGTCGCCCGCCGCTTCGGCCTGTAAGCAAAACTGGCCGTAATGGCACCACGACGACTCGATGTGAGCAATAGCGCCGTTTGATAAGCGCAAGACAGCCAAAGCGTAATCGAGTTGTTTGGTATCAGCGGCGCCCTGCATACCGCGGCAAAATACGCGTTGAACAGGGCCAAAACACCAGTGCAAAAAATCAAACTCATGAATCATCGCGTCGAGAATGACCCCTCCGCTGGAAGCCGAGTTTGAATACCAGCCGCGCGGGTGAGGAGTGCGGCGCGACAGGCGGACCACGCCGGGCGTTCCGATGGCGCCGTCGGCGATGCGCTCGCGCATCATGGCGTACTCGCGATAGCCCCGAAGCGAGTGGCCGACGGTCAGGTGCAACCCTTTTTGGTTGGCGATTTTGACCAGTTCTTCGCCTTCGTTGGCGTCGCGGGCGAGCGGGGTTTCGACATACACATGCTTGCCTGCTTCAAGCGCGTTGCGAACATGAAAGAAATGAAACGGCGTCGGCGCGGCGATAATCACGGCGTCGATGTCGCTGCGCTCTAACAGAGACTGGGCGTCGCCCACCGCCATCGCGTTTAGCGGCGCCGCGACTTTTTCGGCGCTGCCGGGATGAGTATCGGCGACAGCCGCAAGAGACGCCCCGGAGATATGCTGGACAGATTCTGCATGCGCGCATCCTACATTGCCCGCGCCAATCAAACCGAAACGGACCATACCAGCCGCTCCTTACTTCAGGATAATGTGGTTGTGAATAGACACGATGAATGTACGTCTATGATGCTACATTCGTTCGGGCGCATCAACCTTTAACAAGTCCAAGCCATTTCGCATGACCTGTCTCACCGCCAATACAAGGTGAAGACGGGAGGCGCTGCCCTCTGGGTCGCTTGCGTCTAATACGCGCTGGACCTGGTAGTAGCCATGAAAGGCTTTCGCCAGGTCTTCGAGATAGGCCGGGACCTGATGGAGCTCTAACTTTTCGGCGGCGTCCATCACCACCTGTGGAAAATAAAACAGCTTCAACAACAACAAGCGCTCGCGTTCAGCGGTCAACACGTCAGGGTTGTAATCACCCAAAGTAAACGGCACGCCCTTCTCGTCGGTCTTCTCTTGCATACTGCAAGCGCGGGCGTGGACGTATTGTAAGTAATAGACGGGGTTCTCCATCGACTGTTGTTTGGCCAGATCCCAGTCAAACACCATTTGAGAGTTGTAACTGCGTTGGGCGAAGAAATAGCGCGCCACGTCAGCGCCCAGTTCGTCAACCATTTCAGCCAGGGTCATAAACTGGCCTTCACGGGTCGAGAGTTTGATTTTTTCGCCGCTGCGCTGAATACTCACCATTTGGTTTAACAGATAAATCAAGTTTGAGATGTCATAGTCAAACACGCTGAGCGCGATTTTCACCCGTTCGACCTGGCTGTGGTGGTCGTGGCCCATGACGTTAACCAGGCGGTCAAACCCACGCGAATATTTATCGCAGTGATAGGCGATATCCGGCGTCACATAGGTCGGCTCGCCGTCGCTTTTGACCAATACCCGGTCTTTGTCGTCGCCATGGCCGGTGGTCTTGAGCCAGACGGCGTTTTCTTTTTCATAGGTCGCGCCTCTGGCGGCGAGATCGTCTAAGGTCTTTTGTACAGCGCCGCTTTCGTGCAACGTATGCTCGCTAAATGTCGTATTGAAATCCACCCGCAATCGGCGCAGGTCGTCCATGATGATCGACATCAATACATCGGCGGCGAATTCGGTAAACGGGCGCCAGTCGTCACAGTCGATCAGTTCATCGCCTTTGGCGCATTTCAGGCCCGCCGCGATAATGCGGATATAGTCGCCTTTGTAGCCGTTCTCAGGCAGTTCGGCGTCGCGGCCAAACAGTTGCAGATAGCGCGTTCTCACCGAGCGGCCCAACATCTCCATCTGGACGCCCGCGTCGTTGTAATAGTATTCACGGGTTACGTCATACCCGACCGCATTCAATAATTCCGCCGCGCCGTCGCCGACAATGGCGCCGCGCACATGGCCGACATGAAGCGGCCCGGTCGGATTGGCGCTGACAAACTCAACCAGAGCGGTTTTCCCTTCATATTTTGTTGAACGGCCATACCCTGCCCCGTCTTTGATGATGAAGTTGAGCATGTCAATCAAAATTGAGTTTGAAACGGTGACGTTGATAAACCCTGGCCCGGCGATTTCAGCCTTGCCGACATGTTCGTCTTGAAAAAGCGCGTCTACAAAGGCTTGGGCCAACTCACGCGGGGGTTTTTTACAGGGCTTGGCCAATACCATCGCCGCGTTGGTTGACAGGTCGCCGTGGGCCGGGTCTTTGGTTGGTGTGAACTCAAGAGTTGGCCGTTGGACGTCAATATCTGCTGCTAGTTTCTCGGCTGTCTGGGCCAAAACGGCGTTGAGCCGTTGGGTTACATCATAATACACGCTCAAAAACCTCCACACTCACCGGGCCAATGATTCCCGCCGGACGAGTCTCGACAGAACTACGGTTATGGTTCTGATTGGCGACATGAAATACCAACAAATTTTGACCGGCTTTGACGGTCCCGGTGATATCAAGGCGCCAGGGCGCGCGCCAACACTTGCCGGCGCGTTCTCCGTTGATGTATACATCCACCGCAGAACAGACGTCAGTGAATGATAACACCATTCGGCGGTTGACATGCTCTTCGGGCACAACGACATTCTGGCGATAGACGCCGACGCCCGCGTAAAACAGATAGCCATTTTCAGCCCACGACTCAGCGGGCATCTTGAGCGAAGGCGCCGTCAAAAAGAGTTCGGCGTCTTGTTCGATAATCGAAAAGTCGCCGTGCAGCCAACACGGGCCGGGCGCGGGGAGAGGTTCGCCCCATTTCACGCTGCGCAGCACTTCCAGGGTGTTTCGGCCCAACACCAGAAATGGCTCAATGGGAATTTTGGCCGCGCCGCAATCGACATCAAAATCAACATAGCCGCCGTTAATGGTGACCACATCGTTTATATCCAACCCATACGCGACCAATATGAAAGGGTCAAACAACTCCAAGAGTTGAAACCACGCGGTGTAGCGGTGTTCCATCATACATTCGCCGGGACGCGCGGTCGGGTCGGCGGTTTGTGAGATCATCCATTCATGAATGAGCAAGTCATTGCCGTTCTGGGCGTGGAAAAAGAACGGTTGCGGCGCCTCGATCGCGTCGCGTTTGGTTTGGGGCGGCTCGACCAAAATGGATGAATCTGGCTCGGTGTTACAGGCGGCAAGAAACAGCGAGCCATTGACTTCGACCTCGACGGGCAGCGCAGCGTTTGCTTGGGTTTCATGGATGATTTTCCCTGTCGCCAGATCAACGGCGTAGGCGGTTTGAGCAAAGTCAGGGACGACAACCGATTCAAGAAAACGGTCAGTAGAAGAATTAGACAACAAGTAGGCCGGGCCTTCGCTCGACTCAAACGCGCGAATTCGCAGCCATGGCTTGCCTGGCGTCCAGGTGAAGATGGGGCGCACCCATTCTTGTAAGGTTGACAGCCAGTCGTCCGCAGCGAATTTAAGCGTATCGCATTCATCCATCATCTGTCGAATTCGAGGTTCACTCGATTCACACGCCCCTGTTTGAGTAACAAGGGCTGGAAACCGTTGGGCAAACAATACCAAACCACCCTGTATGGCCAACTCTTCGATTCGCTGAATGACCGTCTCTGAAAGCAGCACCGCGTTGGCGATCAAAAAGACGGTATACCGTCGTGTTGAGCCGTCAGGCGCCCTCAATACGAAAAAGCCTTCTTCATCGACTTGAAGCGCATCTAATTTAGAATCAGGCATCCAATCAAATGGATACCCTGACGACTGGAGCGCGTCTTCGGTGTCGCGCAGCGTTTGTTCCCACTGGGCGGCTAGAAAGCGGGCATCTGGTTCCAGCGAAAACGCCGACTGGGCTAAGTTGAATGGGTCAAGGGCCAATACAGAGATTTCCGCCGAACCTGATTGGGCGATAGCGGCGATGCGCGCGATGTATTGATTGAGTTGGTCGACCCAGGGTTCTAACGGCTCATCGGCGCCATCGGCCGACTCGCTGTTCTGGAGTGGAGTTGCGACCAGGCCAGGATAAAAATTGACCAAACGGCGGGCGCCGTGTAGGTATTCGCGGTCGGCGACAGCCGCCAAATCGGCCAATGACTCATAGTCGTCATCCCCAAGGACGCCCCAGCCTGGCCCGCCGTTGAGCCAATCCAACACTGGGGCTGAGGGCGGCAGTGGAGAACTGGGGAACGGGGGGGCGTTCCACTCAGACAGCCCGGTGAACGTCCAGTGCATTCTCTCAGAAATTTCCGCCAAAGGGCCAAGTAACGCATCGCGCCATAGTTTTTGCAGCGCGCTGCGATAGCGCCAACGGTGGGCCTCGCCGCCAGGATCGTCAACAAATAAAAACGGCAGCGACTCAAGAGCGTCTGACTGAAACAACAATGTAAACGCGTCAGTAAATTCTTTTCCCCACGGCGCTGTCATTGGCCCGCTGAAATCAACGTCTTCAGGCGGCAGGTAGACGCCGTCAACCAACGAGCGTTCTTCTCGAAATATGTCCGCCAACAAGCCAAAGGTCTCATGGTAAAGCGCCCGAATGGCGTCGGCGCTAAATGGGTTAATTCGGTCTGCGGCGTCAAACGTCTCAAACGCCCAAAAGCGGTCAACCGCAAGCGGGACCATGCCCTCAACCACGCCGCCGCGGTGGAGTTGTGAGATATCCATAGCGCGGCCGCCTTCGGTCAAACCGAGAACAAGGGCGTTTTCGGGGCGGTGGTCGAGTTGCCACCGAACTGATTCGCCAGACAACACGTCCTTACGGTCGATATATTGGACCAGCGGCAAGCGGTGTTGCGGTTCAGATAAGGCCAACTCCCTCGCAATAGAGCCATGGATGAATAACGGGCCTCCATGAATCCATACGCTCAGCCCGAGTTCGCGGGCGCGTTGCATGGCGGGAAAATAAAAGCCGGGCGCTTGTTGTTCAAGCAAGAGAACTTCCACACTGATGTCATCCAACAACACTCCACCCCATCCGCGGTCGCGCAACAAGCGCAATTGGCGGTCAACGTCAGCCGGCTCCCAATTGGGGTTCGGCGACCAGATGGTAATAGGCCGCGCATTGGGCGGCGGTCGGTTTATCGATTCAAGCCAGTTCATTTTGTAGAATTTATCCAGTATTTAATTAACGAACCATAGAGCGTATGGTATCAGCGGGTGCAATCTGACCGAAGGGTGAAAAATAGAGTTCGTTAACGGTATCCAGAATTGTGTGCGGATTGAGTTTTTATAACTGTATCTATCGCTGTCCGCTGCGGCGGATTCGGGCGCGCTTTACGCACATTTTTTTGACAAACGCTCTAATTCAATTTGAGAAATAGGATCCAAAGCCCAGATGTGCCTTAATAAAGGACGCTCCGCTACAACAGAAGTTCTAACAACAAAGCGTCTTCGACCGGGTCTTCATAATACCGCTGGCGGCGGCCTGTTTGAGAAAAGCCCAACCCGTGATAAAACGCCCGCGCAGATTCATTTGACTCGCGCACTTCAAGAACGGCGCGCTGGGCCTGTTGTTGTCTGCCAATCTGGATCGCGTCGTTTATCAGCTGTGTCGCGATTCGCTGGCGGCGATGGTCAGGATGAATGGCGATATTGGTGATTTGAATTTCATCGTGTGGAAACATCCAGAACATGCAATAGCCGACCAATGTCGTATCAACTTTCGCCCCACGAAGGTAATTGAATTTGTCGACCTGAAATTCGGCTTCGAAAAACTCACGCTTCCAGGGGTCGCCGAATGACTGGTTTTCAATGGCGCAGATTGCATCCAGGTCGTCAGGCGACAAGTCGACGAGTTGAATCATGATGATGATTGTTGGCGGCGCTGTTTCCAGTTCACTTCCGCCTGTGATGCGGCGATGTAATGAGGCAATAGGTCTTGAGCCGATATCGCCCCGCCTTGCTGGAGTTTCTTCATTCCTAATTCAGCCAACACCACGGGGTTTGGTGTGTTTAGCGTATCAGGCGGTTGGATACACTCATCGCCCAACACGCCAAGCAGCATCTCACGATACTCAGGCAACGCGGGGCCATAGATGATGGTCTGTTCTTGAATCTTGGAAATCAGTTCATCTATTTCAATGGAGTATTCATCGCTTGTGGGGTTCGGCTGTTTGTCATCCCAGCGAAAGAAACGCGTATAGATCCATCCCTTGCGGGCGGATATAATGGGGCAGAGTTGATACTGCGAAAACGGCGCCTGCCACGCCAACAGATCAAGCGTGGGGAGCGCTACACAGGGCAGCCCTCGCGCTGACGCCAGCCCCTGAGCGGAGGCGACGCCGACCCGCAGTCCAGTGAACGAACCAGGCCCGACGCTGCATGCAACCGCGTCTATCTCGTTCACACGAATGCCGCATCGACTCAATAGCGCATCTAACGCGGGCATTAGCCCTTCGCTGTGAGTCAGGTCAACGCTCACGCTGATCGCGCCTAGCAGGCGATTGTCATCGCGCAACGCAACCCCGCCGGTTGAAGTGGATGTATCAATCGCGAGTACTCGCATGTGGTTACTCCGCCTTCGATCTTTTCGCCGTAAACCACGTCCAGCGGCGCGTGGTTTCTGAGGCCGTTTCGCTGAAGCAATGCAGAGTTGTTTTGGGCAGCAGCCCGCCCAAGCGTTCCGCCCACTCGACCGCAACAATGGCGTCTGATTCAAACAGCTGCGCCCAATATTCGGTTTCGTGTTCAGGCACGCGTTCTAATCGATAGGCGTCGGCGTGAATTAACGCCTGGTCGCCATGGTATTCACGGCAATAGACGAATGTAGGGCTGGCGACCGCCTCGCGCGTATGTAGAGCCTGCGCCAGACCGTTTACAAAACAGGTCTTGCCCGCCCCCAGGTCGCCATGCAGCGCAATCACTCGATGCTCGCCAGCCGTGATGATTGACTTGGCCAATTGATGGGTTTCATCTTCACTATTACTGATAGATTCATAAAGGGTCGGTTGGTACACTGCGTCATCGGTAATGACCAGATCAACCGGCTGGTCATGCGGCTCGGTGTTGATTGCATGGACCACCTGAGACTCAAAGGCGAGGCCGATCACAACAACATTATTTCGTTTTTGGTCTAACAGGCGGTCATAATACCCCCCGCCGAAGCCGACCCGCCCGCCAAAGATATCGAACGCGACGCCTGGCGCGAGTATGACGTCAGCCTGGTTGATGTTGACAGGTTCGCCCGGTTGCCCATCCGGCTCGCGGATTCCATACGCGCCTTTGACATGTAGTGAGTCAAGAGATTCGACCGGATACAACTCGATTTTGTTGTCTCTCGTCACAGGATATACCAGCTTCACGCCATTGGTTAACAAGGCTTGAGCGAGGCTGTCGGTAGATACTTCTTCGTTGGTTGAAGCATAGACCGCAACGGTTTTCGCCAATTTGACTTCAGGCAAATCGAGAACCCGCTGTGTGATTCGGCTGCTTCGGTAGGCGGCCAGGCGGCTATCTTGGGCGCGGCGTTGCGCGCGCATTTGCTGTCGCGCTTTGGCCTTGTCTAGCCAATCGGGAAACGCCCATTGCTTGAACTTTATGAGTTTCTGGTTGGTCTCAACATTCATACGGTTTAGAAAGATATATCCGAAATACGAGTGATGAAATTGTATCGAATCTTGTTGTGATTTGGAATCCAGCCGATCGATTCATAATCCCGACGAAATAGCAGAAGCCATCTCAAACATAGAGATGGCTTTTTTATCAAGTCTCGATGGATCAATAATTAAAAACTCAATATAGGCAAGGGTGCAAAACGACACTATATTCGAGATGGCTTCTAGATTTTTTCATTAAAAAAAACGGTTTTATGACGAAGGGTTTACCCAAGCCTGTATTCCTAATCGTTTTTTCATTCAAAGACATTTTGCCTTATAGCCATTTTTTGACTTGGAGAATTGATAGCGTCAAAGTATTCTTAGTAGCGCGATAACGCGCCAACGCAGTTACTTTATGACGATAACGTACATCATCCTCTTTTTATATCTCGCCGTCTTGATTGGCGTCGGCGTTTGGTGTTCACGGCGCCAGGCGTCGCTGCAAGACTTCTTTGTCGCAGGGCGCGACATGCCCGCCTGGGCTTCGCTGGCCGCGATTGTGGCGACCGAGACCAGCGCCGTCACCTTTATCGGCGCCCCCGCCCAGTCGTTTGTCGACGGCGGCGACTTTTGGTTTCTTCAAGTGGTGATGGGGTATATTCTCTCTCGCTTTGTCTTGTCGTATTATTTTCTGCCCAAATTTTTTGAACACGAAATCGTCACCATCTATCAATTTTTAGGGCGGCGCTTTGGCCAGGAAGTTCAAAAAACCTCCGGCGTGTTTTTCTTTATCACCCGCGCCATGGCGGCGGGGGTTCGCCACTTCGCCGCGGCGGTGGTCATCCAAGCCATGACCGGGTGGGACGTGGTCACCGCCATCATCGTTACCGGGATCATCGCGGTACTGTATTCGGTCATGGGCGGGCTGGCGGCGGTCATCTGGACGGAAGTCATCCAATTCGCCGTGATGATGTTAGGCGGGCTGTTTGTATTTTTCTATATTCTGAACGTCACCCCCGGCGGGCTTTCAGAAATGATCAGTTATGGCGCCAGTCAGAGCAAGTTTGATGTATTTCATTGGTCATTTGAAGGCAAGGGTTTTCTTCTCGGCCTCGCGGGAGGGTTCTGTCTCAACCTCGCGTCTCACGGCGCCGATCAAGACCTGGTCCAGCGCCTGCTCTCCTGCCGCAGCCTGCGCAGCGCCCAGTGGTCGTTGGTTCTCAGCGGCGGGGTGGTTTTTCTTTTGTTTGGATTTTTGTTGTTTGTCGGCGTCATGCTCAGCCGCTTTTATAACGGCGCCCTGCCTGGCGGCGTCGACAAAGCCAATGAAATACTGCCCTATTTCGCGATGAACGAAATGGCGCCCGCAGCGGGCGCCTTTGTCTTGGCCGCGATTCTGTCAGCCGCCATGTCGAGCACGGCTTCAGCGCTGAATTCGCTTTCATCCACATCAATCAGCGATTTTGTATTGCCCTCGCTCAAAGAAGAACTTTGTGAAACCCGTTTGGTGTTGTTGTCTCGCGTCTTCACGGTGTGTTGGATGATCGTGTTAATTGGGATCGCGCTGGTCTCAAGTATGTTAAAGGAAAACATTCTCGACTTGGCGCTCAGCATCCCCAGTTATACCTTCGGCAGCCTCTTGGCGGCGTTTGTGTTGGGCATCTTCACGCCGCTCAAAAACCAACGCGCTGTCACCATCGGCATGGTAACGGGCGTGTTCGCCGTTGTCGGAGTGATGTTACTCGGTTTTCATTGGACGGCGTGGGTGCCGTCGGGCGCGTTTGCGTCTATTATTGTTGCATTGATACTCAATGCGTTGCTGCCTCAGCCAGCTTCGCAAACTTCATAGGCGTTTTGGATGCAAGACTCAGCAAGGGCCGCGTTCTTCAGTATTCTTCTCCTTGTATTCGCCGGATGCGGCGCAGGCTCTGGATCGTTTTTTGTTCCTCTCAAAAACCCCGACACGTTAGTCACCTTTGACATCTTTGATCCGCCCACGCTTGACCCTCACCGCTCGTGGGGCGTCGCTGACGGGCGTTTGATTGGCATGTTGTTCTGTAACCTGGTGCGCTTCAATCGCGACGCGGAAATTGTCCCCGACCTGGCAACCTCGTGGACGATCTCAGACGACGGCAAGGTCTACTCATTCGAGCTAAATCCGCAGGCGAAATTCGCCAACGGCGACCCAATCACCGCTGAGGATGTCATTTATTCGTTTGAGCGCGCTTTGTCTGAAGACACCGCCGCAGCCAACCGCTGGGCGCTCGAACCCATCATCAAGATGGAAGCGCAGGGCAGCCATTCGCTGCAACTGACATTAAGTGGGCCGTTTGCGCCCTTTATCGGCCAGTTGGCCATGCCGATTGGCTCGATTGTTCCTCGAAAAGAGATCGAAAAAAGCGAGACAGCGAATGTCCCGTTTGGAACCCGCCCCCTCGGCGGCGGGCCCTGGCGATTGGTCGAATGGAAACACGACCGCCATGTGATACTGGAACGCAACCCATACTACTTCGCCCAAAAGCCAAACATGGAACGATTCATCTATCGTGTGATCCCCAACCACTTCACCGCCGTGGCGGAATTTGAAACGGGCAACTTGTCTATCGTTGAAGAACTGCCTGACGCCGAGATTCCCCGCTGGACGACCGACGAGAACTGGAAACCGTATGTCGCCGAATCGCCCCAGCTCAACACCGACATGGTGTTGTTCAACTGTTCGAAGCCTCCCCTCGATCAGGCTGAAGTACGCCGCGCATTGGTTTCACTCGTCGACACAGAGAAAGTATTGCAATGCGTCCGGTTTGGGGCGGGTGTGCCTAGCGGCGGGCCGATTCCATCTAGTTTGCCAGGCGGCGCCAAGACGCGCGTTCCATTTAATCTCACTCAAGAGCAGGCAAAAGACATTCTTCAAAACGCCGGATTGCTCGACCGCGAACTGGTAATCGTCTTCCCTGAGCGTGAGGGCTTTACCCGCGCGACGGGCGAGGTGCTTCAAGCGTTATGGAAGCGCGCCGGACTGAACGCGCGAATCCAACAACTCGAATGGGCGACCTATCGACAGGCACTGCGCGAAGGCAAGTTTGACGCCGCCTATCGAAGTTGGTACGCCGATTACCCCGACGGCGACAACTTTTTGTATCCGCTCTTTCATTCGTCTCAAACTGGACAAAGCAACTTCACCTTTCTCAATGACCCCGAAGTCGACAGTTTGATTGACAAATCGCGCCGCGAACTGGATGTAGACAAACGGCTGGCGATGGTAGAACGCGCCAACGCCATGCTTTATCAAAAAGCGCCTGCGTTGTTTTTATGGCACCGCACCCAATACACCATCCGACACCCGTCTGTGACAGGGTATAAGCCGACGCTGATTTTTAACGGCGTGCGCTATTTAACTGAAACCATTACCGAACCCGAAAGCGGCGCGATATGACTTCGTATATCATCCGCCGCTTGTTGTTGATGGTCCCCGTGTTATTCGGCGTAGTGACGATTGCGTTTTTTTTAAGCCGGTTGGCGCCGGGCGATCCCGCCGACGCCATGGCAGGGCAACGCGCCACCGAAGAACAAAAACAAATGATCGCCCAGAAGTATGGGTTTGACCAACCCCTATATATTCAGTATGGCAAATACTTGTTGAACCTGGCGCAGGGCGACATGGGCTTATCGTATGACAGTCACCGCCCGGTCACCGAGATCATCGCCGAACGCTTCCCTTACACCTTCAAACTGGCGGCGGCGGCGATGGTGGTCGCGATTATTCTGGGCGTTGCGGCTGGTCTGGTCTCAGCGCTGTTGCCTAACTCATGGTATGACCGCGCGGCGATGATATTTTCGATGTTGGGAATCTCGACGCCCGTATTCTGGCTGGGCCTGTTGTTGATGTATTTCATCAGCGTCCAGTTGCAACTGCTGCCTCCGTCAGGATACGGCGACGGCAGTTGGCGCTATCTGGTTTTGCCTGCGATCGCGCTAGGGACGCAATCGGTCGCGCTCTTGGCCCGCATGACCCGCGCCGCCATGCTCGAAGTGTTGCGCGAAGATTACCTGCGCACCGCCTACGCCAAAGGCCTGGCGCCCTGGAAAGTGATCAGCAAACACGCCTTCGCCAACGCGGTGATCCCCATCATCACCATCATCGGCGTTGACTTCGCGAGTTATCTATCAGGCTCGGTGTTGACCGAAAAAGTGTTCTCATGGCCAGGCCTGGGGCGGCATGTAGTGATTGCGATTGGGCAACGCGACTACCCCGTTATCAACGGGACCGTCTTGTTCTTCGCCGTCATTTTTTTGATGATCAACTTATTGGTTGACGTGCTGTACGCGTACTTAGACCCAAGGATCCGTTACGAATGAAACAGGCGTTGCGCCATCCCTATATCTTGATCGGCGGCAGCGTCGCCCTAGCGCTAATCTTCATCGCGGTGTTTGCGCCGTTGGTCAGCCCTTATCATCCTAATGAGATTGACCTCGACGCCTACTATCAACCGCCGTCGGCAAAGCACTGGTTTGGCGCCGACGAAGTAGGCCGCGACATCTTCTCGCGCGTGGTCTACGGCGCGCGCATCTCACTCGGCATCGGCGTCACCACGCGGACCTTTAGCCTGCTGATCGGTATGGTCGTCGGCTGTTTGTCTGGGTTTTACGGCGGCAAGGTCGATATGTTTCTTCAACGCATCGTTGATATTACGCTGGCATTTCCGTTTTTGTTGTTGGTGATTTCTATTGCGGTGATTTTCCCCAGTGGGATACTCGCAGTCTTTGTCTCGCTCAGCCTGGTGATGTGGGCGGGAGCGGCGCGGCTGATTCGCTCACAAGTAATGGTGGTGAAAGAACGCGAGTTTGTAAACGCCGCCCGCGCCTATGGCGCGTCTGATTTCACCATCATCCTGCGGCATATCATTCCAAACAGTTACGCGCCCGCGTTGATCTGGTGGACGATGGGCCTGGCGCAAGCCATCATGGCCGAAGCGGGGCTGTCGTTTCTCGGCCTGGGCGCGCAACCGCCGACGCCCAGTTGGGGCGGCATGATCAATTTTGGTTCGCAGGCGATACGCGTGGCGCCGTGGGCGTCGATCTTTCCCGGCGCGGCGTTGGCGTTGACCGTGTTGGCGTTTAACCTGATAGGAGAGGGCCTGCGCGACGTCCTCGACGTCAAAGACGCCGGCGCAAAAAAAACAGACTGATTCACAATACTCACTCATCGTCGTATCATTCTTCATATGCCAAACTCTACTGAACTCTACTTAAACCTATTAAAACGCTGTCTCTTGGGCGAACTCTACCAGGACGGCTCAATCACCGCGGGCAATGAACAGCCTTATGACCCGGCGCTTCGCGCTGAAGGCCGCGACTGGCCGCAATTCGCCCACACCATGATCGGACGCAAACGCCTCGACCATCTGCATGAATGCCTCGACCTCATCAAAGACGAAAATATCTCCGGCGACGTGATTGAGACCGGCGTATGGCGCGGCGGCGCTTCGATCTTCATGCGCGGCTTTATGAAATCTCACAATGAGGCGCGCACCGTCTGGGCGGCGGATTCATTCGCAGGCTTGCCCAAACCTGACGCTGAGCGCTACCCTCAAGACGCTGGAGACCAACACTACGCCGCGCCTGAGTTGGCGGTGTCGCTGGATGATGTGAAAGAGAATTTCTCTCGTTATGGACTATTAGACGACGGCGTGCGTTTTCTCGAGGGATGGTTTAACGAGACACTGCCTGATGCGCCTATTGAACAATTAGCCCTGATCCGCCTCGACGGCGATATGTATCAATCGACGTGGGAAGCGCTCGACGCCTTGTACGGCAAACTATCGCCCGGCGGCGTCGTCATCGTAGACGACTATGGCGCCGTGCCCGCTTGTAAGGCTGCTGTCGAAGACTTCCGCAGCCAACACGACATCGCCGCCGACGTCAAATCCATCGACTGGACCGGCGCCTGGTGGCGGAAGTGAGTCACTCACAACTCCAACACAGCCCTCACTGCGCCAACCACTCGGCCCTGCAATTCGCCATTGGTCGCGACCACGCCTTGGTTTGACTCGAGGCGGCGGCCTTTTGAAAAATCGAGCGCATTGCCGTTCACATCAGTCACCACGCCGCCCGCTTCCTCTATCACCACCACACCGGCCGCGTGATCCCAAATTTTTTCGACATAATCGGCGCGGGTCGGCAGGCGCAGATAGATCGACGCTTCGCCGCGCGCCACGGCGGCGTACTTACACTGACTGTCAATACGAAAAGGCGGGTTGATCACGCCCAAGCGCTGGGCGATCTGTTCGGCGTGACCGTGAGACGTATGCCCTGACTCGACCGATTCGACAAACGACGCCTGGCAGGCCTCGGCAATCGTCGAAACCTGAACCGGCGTTTCATTACCACTATCGAGATTCATCTGAACGGCGCCGCCGCCCTTGCTAGCGACAAACAAACACCCCTTGGCGCCGCCAGGCTGGCTAGGATCAACCGGCAGGTTGGGGCATCCGAGAACGCCCAACACCACTTCGCCATCTTCGATCAACGCCAGCGCGACCGCGTAGTGTTCGGCGCGAAGAAAGCCCTTGGTGCCGTCTATGGGGTCAATCGTCCAAAAGCGGCCTTGGGCGCCGCCTTCGGCGTTTCCTTTGTCAATCACAGATAGAATCTCGTCTTCGCTGGCGCCATCGGTTTCAGGCGCAGCGCACTCTATTACGCGTCGTTTTAACGCTTCGTTCTCAGCCTTGCGCAAATCGCCCGCGTCTTCTTCGCCCACGATTGGAATATCAGAAAACGCGGCCAACAAGCGCAAGGACGCTGCCGCCTGCGAGCCATAATCGGCCACAGTTACTGGAGAACGGTCTTTTTTGGTGAGCGTCTCTTGTGTGACTAAGGTTTGTTGGACGCGCTGGCACAACCGTGAAGCCGCCATTACGGCGTCAATCGCCACCCGTCTTTCGTTTTCGTAACTCATCAATCCCTCAACGATGCAAATTGGTCTCTACCCATCAAAACGGCGAAATGCGATGGGTCAAGCCAAAGGGGCGCGCTAGCATAATTTGTCACGCTATGATAATTTGCACACACTATTTTTTGACCAAACGGGGAGAAACCATGAAACGCCGAACTTTCTTACAAGCCAGCGCGGCGGCGCTTTGCGGCGCGACCGCACCAACCGTCAAAGCCGACCAGCGTCCGAATATTTTGTTCGCCATCTCTGACGACCAGTCGTGGCCTCACGCCAGCGCCTATGGTTCGCGCATGGTCAAGACGCCCGCTTTCGACTGGATGGCGAAAGAAGGCTGTTTGTTCACCAACGTCTACGCTTCCGCGCCGCAATGCTCCCCCAACCGCGCTTCAATTCTGACGGGCCGCCCCATTTGGAGCCTGGAAGAAGCCGGCACACACAGCAGTTACTTTCCCAAAAAATGGACGGTGTTCCCTGACCTGCTCGAAGGCTCCGGCTACACCATCGGCTTCACAGGAAAAGCCTGGGGGCCAGGCGACTGGAAGACGCCAGGGCGTAAGCGCAACCCGGTCGGCAACCAGTTCTCAAACCGGCGAATGCAAACCACGCCTGAGGGAATCAACAGGAACGATTACGCTGGGAACTTTGAAGATTTCATCAACCAAAAATCCAATAACGCGCCATTCTTTTTCTGGTATGGCGCCAGCGAGCCGCATCGCGTTTACCAACGCGGCATCGGCGAAGACTCAGGCAAGAAACTGTCTGACGCCGAGGTCCCTTCGTTTCTGCCCGACAACGGCGTGGTGCGCGGCGACTTGTTAGATTACGCAGTCGAGATTGAGTGGTTCGACTCACACCTGATGCGTATGCTGGAACTGCTCAAACAGCGCGGCGAACTCGACAACACCATCGTCATCGTCACCAGCGACAATGGAATGCCTTTCCCTGGCGCCAAGGCGACGCTGTATGAGTATGGCATCCACATGCCGTTCGCCGTACGCTGGGCCGACGGAATGAACGGCGCCCGCAAGATCAACGACTTTGTCTCGTTTATCGACCTGGCGCCAACTCTTCTCGAAGCGGCGGGCGTAGAAGCCCACAAAGACATGATGGGCGATAGTTTTCTTGATGTGTTAACATCGAACAAATCCGGCCAGGTTGACCCAGCCCGCGACAGAATTTTCGCCGGGCGCGAGCGCCATTCTCACTCGCGGTTTGACAACTGGGGCTACCCTGCGCGCTGCATCCGTAAAGACAACTGGCTCTACATTCGAAACTTCAAACCGGACCGAATTTTGGCGGGCGACCCGCCCAATTACCATGACATCGACGACGGCCCCGCCAAATCCTATATGATGGACAACCGTGACGACCCAGCCATCAAGCCGCTGTTTGACCACTGTTTCGGCAAATACCCGCCCGAACAATTATTTGATGTCAGCAGAGACCCGGGCTGTATGAACAACCTGGCCGACCAACCGCAATTGGCCGCAGCCAAGAACCAATTATGGTCAATCCTGCTTGATCAACTTGAGAGAAGCAGAGACCCGCGCGTTAAAGGAAACGGCCATTTGTTTGAGAGTTACCCGCGTTTTGGCGGTATGCGTCCGCAACTGGGCGGCTTCGCCGAGCGAACAAAATACAACCCGAAATATCAAACCGCGAGGTGAGATTAAAGTTCCTCCCCCAAAGTTTGGGTGAGGTTAGGTGGGGGTTGGGTTATTACATTAGCCTTAATGGTGGGCTAAGAAACCTCCGAGTGGTAGATTCTCAATACTTCTTCTCATACAACAACAACGCGGGGGTGATGTAAGCGTCGGGTTCGCGGCGGCGCAATATTTCGAGCGGCTCCATCCAGGCGCCCGCCCCAACGCCCTGTAAGAACGTCGCGCCAATGATGTAGGTCCCCGGCGGCAACGGCCCCGCGTCTTTCAGTATCGTATGTGGAACCCCGTAGGCGTCAGGCAATGATTTTGGGCCGAAATAAAACAGATACGGCTCACCGAGTTGATGGTCTTCGATGTATTGCTTGAGAATGATCAGGTCTTGGCCCCAGTCGAGGTTTGAATCAATCGCGAGATGGCGGCCGTTTTTTGACCCGCCCGCTAGAGTATTGAAATAAGTAATGTAATGAGGGTGAGTCATCATTGCTTGAACTACACACCATACGACAAGCGCAAAAAACGCGGCCCGTTTTTTCATATTGGTTTTCTCAAATACAAAGGAAGCCGTAGCGCCTGCGCATAATACCATTAAGTAGGGCAAGACAGGCAACGCATGACGATAGCCAATCGCGGCCGTGTTAAACGCCATCAGAATTAACAAATAGATTGCTGGAACCACCAACATCACAACCAGCGCGGGTTGGTCAATCGTGATTAATTTCCGCACAAGCAAAAATACGCCAAAACCAAAAATTAACAGCAATGGCAAAGGCGTCTTGATGAGAAACAACGCCGGATAGTAATAGATGAAGCCTGAATACGAAAACCGCCCAAACAGGTAGCCCATGTGGCCTTGCTGTAAGATTAGGCGAGTCGAGAAAAACCCTTCCCAATGGCTGAACGCGGGCATGTAGTTTGACAAAAACACCCACAGTGGATCATTGATATCATGCGGATCGAATGGATAGGCGTCCTGAAGGCCTACGATATGGCTGGCGTATAGCAGCGGCGTACGCGTTTCGATCCATAATTCGCTGTTGACGGGGATACGGTCGGGAATCGAATCGCCGATTTCAAAGGCGTAGCCCGCCCAGATGGTAAAGAACCCTGAGACGCAAACCACAATCAACATCACCGTCGCCGTGATCGTCTTCTGCATGGCAGGCGATAAGACATCAACCGATTTCGGCATTGAACGGTTTGACGGCTTTGGCAAAACCAAAAACACCACAAACAAGGCGGGAAACAACAACAGGCCCGAATGCTTACATAGCCAGGCGCCCGCCGCGGCGGCGCCGACCTCCATCAGCATCAGCCAGTTTGGCTTGCAATAATATTTCCAACACACATACCCGGTGAGGGTATAAAAGAAGATGGTCCCCGCGTCGGTGGTGATGAGTTTTCCATGCGCTAACAGGTTGGGCTCAACCACGGTCAGCGCCAGGACGCATAGCCCCGGGCCCCATCCCCACAAGTCTTTCGCCCAAACAAAGACAAGAAAACAGAGCGCGAGCGACAGGGCCATGCTGCCCAAGCGGCCCGCGAGTAGCAATTGATGAATCGTATCGGGGTTGGCTTCAAGCAGGCGGTCGCCTGACCCGTTCCAGATACCCTTGTTCCAACTTTCGTTGTCGTAGTCGAGCTCATAGTCGCACAACGCCGCGGCGAACAAGGCGCAGAACACATTTTGAAAGGGCGGGTCGACGCGGGTGATGCGAAAATCGCCAGTTGTGACTGCGTATAGGCCGCCCGCCAGGTGGCTGAGTTCGTCCACGGTGGCCGACTTGCGGCTGGCGCTGTGCCACAACAGAGCGGCGTGAACCGCGAGCAGCAAGACGACAATCAACCAGCGTTTCATGGTTCGGTTTGATGCGAATCGCCGAGCTGGGCTTCGCCGTTTTGAAATTGCAATTCGTACAATCGTTGATACAAGGCGCATCGGCTGAGCAATACATCATGCGGCCCCGAATCAACGAGGCGCCCCTCCTGCATCACCACAATTCGGTCAGCCTGTAACACTGTTGAGAGGCGGTGGGCGATGACAAACACGGTGCGTCCCGTCATAAGGCGGTCAAGCGACTCTTTGACGCGGCGCTCTGATTCGCTGTCAAGCGCCGAGGTGGCTTCATCAAGAATGAGTATCGGCGCGTTGCGAAAAAACGCCCGCGCAATGGCGATTCGTTGGCATTGCCCGCCCGACAGCGCGGCGCCGTCATCGCCGCCGATCACGGTCTGGTAGCCATTGGGCAGTTCGGCGATAAACTCGTGCGCAAACGCCGCTTTGGCGGCTGACTCGACATCGCCTTGGGACGCGTCAACGCCGCAGGTGATGTTGTCCCAAATGGTTAACGAAAACACCGCCTGTTCTTGAGGGACGTATGCGATCTTCTCGCGCAGCGATGGTAAATCCAACGCGCGCACGTCGTTTCCATCAATCATGATTCGCCCATCGCTGGGGTCATAAAACCGGGGGATGAGATTGACGAGAGAGGTCTTGCCCGCACCGCTAGGCCCGACAAAAGCGACCGTTTCGCCGCGATTGGCGCGCAACGAAATTTGGTCTAACACGGTTCGTTCTCCGTCATACGAAAAACTGACATGGTCAAACTCAACGCATCGTTCAAACTGCTTGAGTTCAACCGTTGATGCGTCTTTGGGCAGGGTCGCGTCTTCTTCAATCGCTTCAAACACACGCTCAGCGGCGGCGAGGCCGTGCTGTAGTTCCTGGATCGATCGTTCGATGCGGCGGATGGGTTGGTAAAGCGACACTAACGCGCCAAGAAAGACGATAAATTCGCCTTTGTCCATGCTTTGTTGAACGAAGATCACATACCCACCCAACATGAGAATCACGCACACCGCCGCTACACCGATGACCTCGTTCACGGGCGAAGACAGGCCAAACGCTTTCACCTTGCGCATCATGGCCTGAAAGTTTGCGCGCGTACCGACTTCATAGCGGGTGCGTTGGGTGGACTGCATCCCATACGCCTGAACGACGCGAATCAATCGAAAGTGGTCTTGAAGAAACGAGCCGATCACCTCCAGCGCGTCTTGGGCCTGACGGCTGGCGATGCGGTTTTTTCGGGCGAAAAAGCGCACCGTGACCACCAACACAGGAGCAATCAATGCGTAGGCCAGCGTCAGTTGCCATTGCAGGATCAACAACCCAGCAAACAAGACGACAACCATGATAGGGTCAAGCAACAGTTGGCTGAGCGAGTTAAACACATTCACGCCAATCAGGCGTATGTCGGACGTGTAGTATGACAACAGGCCGCCAACCGGGCGCCGGGCGAAATAGGCGGCGTTGTAGCCCGTCATCTTGTCATACAGTTCATGTTGAAGGTCGAGAATGACGCGGTTGCCGATCCAGTGGGTGGTGTATACCTGGGCGAAACGCAAGACGCTGCGGAACACCGTAATGCCGAAAAAAAACAGACAGACTATCGCCAACGCCCCGAGCGGGTTGTCTTTTGCGTAATTGACAATCAGATAATAAAGAGGCCCAAGCGCCCACCCGACCCAAGTGGTTGAGTCAGGCTCGATGCCAAGCCCAAACACCGCCTCGGTCACTGGCTTTAACATCATCAATGACCCCGCGCTGGCAACAGACACCAACACGCTGGCGATGACTGCGAAGACGAACGGATACCGATACCTCATCACATACGCAGTCAGATGGCGTAATGCGCTTTGAGGGTTGGCGGGCGTTCCATTCATGCGCCGGGCGGCCTGTCCGCTTTACATCTTGGTTTGATGCAAGGTTTCAAGAAATTCGCGGTTGTTCTTGGTTTTTTTCATACGCTGCAAGAGCAATTCGACCGCTTCACTGGCGTTCATTTCATTCAACACCTTACGCAACAACCAGACGCGTTCCAGATCGGCGGGGTCGAGAAGCAGCTCTTCTTTACGCGTCTTAGAGCGGTTGATGTCAATCGCCGGGTAAATGCGGCGTTCGGCCAGTTTACGGTCGAGGTGAAGTTCGAGGTTGCCGGTGCCTTTAAATTCTTCGTAGATGACGTCGT
Organism: uncultured bacterium; assembly: GCA_964556895.1. GTDB lineage: Bacteria > Hinthialibacterota > Hinthialibacteria > Hinthialibacterales > Hinthialibacteraceae > Hinthialibacter. The sequence continues at coordinate 42,014 of CAZKYC010000010.1, forward strand.
CCATACGGCTGCCGGTATCAATCAAGGCAGTCGCCAGAATGGAGAGGCTGCCGCCTTCTTCGATGTTACGCGCCGCGCCAAAGAAGCGCTTGGGCGGAATCAAGGCGCTGGAATCGATCCCACCTGAAAGGATCTTACCGCTGTGCGGCGCCGTCTGGTTATAGGCGCGGGCGAGACGGGTGATCGAGTCGAGCAAAATGACCACGTCGTGGCGGTATTCAACCAGACGCTTGGCTTTTTCGATGACCATCTCTGCGACTTGAATGTGGCGTTCGGGCGGCTCATCGAAGGTCGACGAAATAACTTCGCCTTCGACGGTGCGCTTCATTTCGGTGACTTCTTCAGGGCGCTCGTCGATCAGCAAGACGATCATGGTGATTTCTGGGTTGTTCTTGGTCAGGCTGTTGGCGATTTCTTGCAGCAGCATGGTCTTGCCTGAGTTAGGCGGCGCGACGATCAAAGCGCGTTGGCCTTTGCCCATCGGCGTAACTAGCTCAATGATGCGCGACGACATGCGGTCTTTGTCATATTCCATCTTCAGCCGCTCGGTCGGGAACAGCGGCGTCAAGTTATCGTAGAGAATCTTATCTTTAGCGGCTTCGGGCGGCTCGCCGTTGATGGTTTTGACTTTTAACAACGCAAAATAACGCTCGCCGTCTTTGGGAGGGCGAATCACGCCCGTCACGGTGTCGCCTTTTCGCAAGCCAAAGCGGCGAATCTGAGACGGTGATACATAAATGTCGTCTGGCCCGGGCAGGTAGCAATAATCGGCGCTGCGCAAGAAGCCGAAGCCTTCGGGCAACGCTTCTAAGACGCCAGAGCCTTCCATCTCGCCGCTGTCTTTTTCGTCGAGGGCGGCGTGTTCGAGGATCTTATAAATAAGTTCTTGCTTGCGCAGGCCGCTGACGCCTTCGATTGACATCTCGTTGGCCATTTTGGTGAGGTCAGAAATGGTGAGTTTTTTCAACGTCTCCATTTCGAGATGGCCGTGTTTTTCGTTGGAGGCGTCTTTGGTTTCGGTGCGGCTTGAGGCGGGCTGGGCGTACCGGTCAGAGCGTTGGTTGTTGTTGTTGCGGTCGTAGCCTTTGCGTTGACCGCCGCTCCATCCGTTCGAGTTGGAGTTTTTCTTGTCATTGGTGGAACGGCTTGAAGATTTGGCGCGTCGGGTTGGGGTCTTTGATTCCATTGTTCTACTCTCTTTTTGGTCCTTACGTTTGTATGAAGGTTTTTATTTGTTGGTCTAATTCACAAATCGGGCCTTCGTTCCAAAACACCACGTCAGCCCGTCTGATTTTTTCGTCTTGGGGCAGCTGGGCCGCCTCGCGCTGGTCAAAATTTTTCCCCGCATCTCCACGCGCCTGTAGAAACCGCTCACGGCGCAATTCTGTCGAGGCGGCGATGACGGCGACCGCGTCAAATTGCGGCCCGTTGCCCCATTCAAAAATCAGGGCGGCGTCGACCACCAAGGGGCCGTCCTCATCGCTTTCGCGAAACGCGTTCACTCGGCTATACAAGCCATCCATAATATGAGGATGAACAATTTCATTGAGCCTCTTCAATGGTTCGGGATCAGCAAACACAATCGCGCCAAGTTTGTTTCGGTTAATCTCGCCAGTGTCATTCAATATTTCACAACCAAACGCATCCACCAGTTCATCAAAGACAGGCGAGCCTGTCATCAACAATTCATGGCCCGCCTGGTCGGCGTTTAACACGATAGAGCCATATTTCTTAAAGCAGCTCGCCGCCACGCTCTTGCCCGCGCCGGGGTTGCCAGTCAAACCAATCACGCACCGCTTCGGCGGCTGTCCGGGTTTGGCCAACTGGCTTAGTGATGTAATGGACCCGCTGGTTTGGTTCATTTTAACGAAGCCCAATCCGGCCCGGCGGCGTAATCAACTGGAATCGGAACGTCCAACTCCATGGCTGACTCCATCAATTCACGGCAGTGCTGGGTCACGTCTTCAATCAGGCTTTCTTTGGCTTCGATGATCAATTCGTCATGGACGGTCATGATCATTCCGGCCTCATTGTCGCGGCCCCTAAATTCATCAAACACATGAACCATCGCCAGTTTTAACAAGTCTGCCGCGGAACCTTGAATGGGGCCGTTAATCGCCGCCCGTCGGGCGTTGTCGCGCCTCATTCGGTTGGCGTCGCGAACGCCCGGCGTCGGCACGCGCCGGCCAAAAATGGTTTCAACATACAGATTATCATTTGCAAAAGCGACCGTTTCATCCATATAGCGCTGAACCAACGGATACCGGGAAAAATAGGTTTCGATATACGTCGCCGCTTCGTCATCAGGGATGTTTAATCGGCGCGCCAAACCATACGGCGACATGCCGTAATTCAACCCAAAGTTAATTTCTTTGGCCTTGCGGCGCATTTCAGGCGTTACATCGTCTAACTCAACAGAGAACACCTCCGCCGCGGTGCGTTTATGAATGTCTTCGCCCGCCTTGAACGCGCTCAACAGCCCTGGGTCTTTCGAGCGGTGCGCCAATACGCGCAATTCAATTTGCGAGTAATCCAACGACGCCAGTTTCCAGCCTGGCTCAGCGACAAATGCGCGCCTGACGCGATGTCCCAAATGTGTCCGGATGGGAATATTTTGTAAATTGGGATCACTGCTTGAGATTCGGCCTGTGTTCACAACCGCCTGGTTATATGAGGTGTGGACGCGGCCCGTATCCGGACGAATTAATTTTGCCAGTGAATCGAGATATGTGGATTTTATTTTCTGTCGATGGCGATAATCGAGAACGTCTTGAACAAGCGCAACGCCCTCGGCGGCCAGTTTTTCAAGAACGTCAGCGCGGGTCGTGCGCTTTCGCCCCTTCAATAATTTCAGGTCATCATAGAGGATTTCCGCCAATTGCGAAGGGGAGTTTATATTAAATTCTTTGCCGACTGATTCAAAAATTCGGCCCTCCAACACCTTCATCTCATCAGCGAGTCCGTTCGACTGCTCATTCAACACGCTTGGGTCAACACATACACCGCGCCGTTCCATCTCAGCCAACACGCGGACCAAAGGCGCTTCGACCTCGTGATAGAGCCGCTTCATACCGAACGATTCGAGTTTGGGCAGAAAGATCTGGTTCAAGCGCCAACAGGCGTCAACGTCTTCACACGCGTAAGGCGACGCGTCGGCGATCTCCACATCGGTCATGGATTTTTGGTCTTTGCCCTCGCCGATCAATTCGGTGATGGGCGTCATGCGCATCATCGCCAAGGTTTCAGCCAGCGCATCTAACTTATGCGATTGGCGGTCAGTCTGGGCCAAATAGGACGCGATCAGGGTATCGCCGGAGAGGGTTGAAAGTGTAAATCCTTCGTTGCGAAGAATGTGATAATCATATTTGAAATTGTGTGCAAAAAACTGCACATCCTCATCTTCAAAGAGTTCATTCAATACAGGCCGCGCTTCTTCAAGGTCGAGATTGGCGCCATTGGCGTGTCGAAATGGGATATACCATCCCTGCCGCGCAGAGACCGAGATCGCCAGCCCGACCATTTGAGCGTCTAACACATCAAGCGAAGTCGTCTCAGTATCAATCGCACAGGCGCCGTTTTTCTTAACGGTTGTTACGACGTCTTTTAATGCGTTAAGGGTATCAATGGTTTTGTAATCGAGGTCGCTTAAAGGTTCTTTGACGGCTTGGGGGGCATGTTCTCTGGCGAAGGCGCGAAATTCCATCTCAGTGAAAAACTGATGTATGGCCTCTTGGTCAATGTCGTTGAATTCAAACAGTTCGTCATCAAAGGTTGTCGGGGGAGATTTTTCGATTCGAAACAGGTCTCGCGACAAGAAGGCTTTTTCTTTGTCGTTGATCAGGTTTTCAACCCGCTTTTTTCCTTTGACTTTATCGAGGTTTTCATACAACGTTTCAAGGTCGCCAAATTCTTGGATCAACGCGATCGCCGTCTTTTCGCCTACGCCCGCCACTCCAGGAATGTTATCAATCGAGTCGCCCATCAGCGCGAAGACTTGCACCAGTTTTTCCGGCTCGACGCCGAAGCGCTCTTTGACATCGTCTGGGCCATATAGTTTGTTTGGCTGGTTTTTCATCGGGGTCAACCGCAACATCGAAACGTGATCGTCAACCAGTTGCATTAAATCTTTATCGCCTGATACGATTACCGACTCGCGTCCGTGTTCTTTGAGCCAGCGCGCCATGGCGCCCAAGAGGTCATCGGCCTCAAACCCTTGGGCTTCAACTTGGCCTATCCCTAATAGTTTTGTCGCTTCTTTGATCATGGGAATCTGGGCAATCAATTCTTCAGGGGGCGCTTCGCGGTTGGCTTTATACTCGGGATACATCTCTGCGCGAAACGTCGGGCCTTCTAAATCGAATGCGACGACCACGCCCGAAGGGGCATGTTCATTCACGATTGTTTTTAACGTCATCACATAGCCATACAGCGCGTTTGTCGGCGTTCCATCTGAACGCCGCAAGTCGCGGATGGCGTGGTATGAGCGAAAAAAAACCGAGCTGCCGTCTACCAGAAATACCTTGCTCATGTTTTCAAGTCAGGATCGTATCGCCAATGGGTTCCCCAAAAGCCTATGCGCCGAAACAAGCCGATGGCGTCGGGTATTGAAATGATTAAGTTATTAAACAAATTTCGTCTATTACAAACTCATCTCGATTGGAAAACAATTTCGCCGGTGACAGAACCATACCGATGTATCTTGTGGAAGACTCTATACCTGGCGTGGGGTGAGATAAGAATTCAGATAACTATCGTATCAAAGACAGTCTATCTTACAGAACGCTGGATTGCAAGTGATTTTTACAGAAAAAATCATTTTGAGATGAAATAGACAAATCTGTAAAGTTACCTTTGAATTGCAAAACAGGCGTAGGTATCATACAGAAGAACATTGGTTTTCGAATACAAATGCCGACAAGCCGCGATCTAATGATCCAAGCGGCTGAAGAATAAGGACGAGGCCCAATGCAGGATATGGGGTTTGGAGACCTGTCGCGCGACGTCGTTCGCGCCGCCAAAGGCACTGTCTTGATGCGTCAGGGCGAAATGGGCAAATGCGCCTATTTCGTTGTTGAAGGCCGCCTGATGGTTGAGACCGAGATAGCCGGCCAATCCACTGTCATCGCTGAGATTTGCGCTCGCGACCTGGTGGGCGAATTGGCGATTTTAGATGATGCTCCGCGTTCGGCCACAGTCATTGTTGCTGAAGACGCGTTGTTGATTCCACTAAACAAACACCGCTTGCGGACGATTATTCGCCGTTCGCCCAACATCGCCGAACTTATTTTAAAGTTGCTGTGTCACAAACTGCGTAACACACATAAATTGATCAGCCATCAGATAGATTTAAACAACGCCCATATCTGGATGAAAGTCGGTCCTCTTCTCAACTTGGTCGCCAAAGCCTCGACTGACCCAAACCAGCGGTTCACTATCATGGTCGAACAATTGGGCTCCGTTCTCGAAACGCCAGATAACGTTACCATTGATATTCTTCAACGGCTTGCCAAGGTTCACTTAATCAAACTCGCCAGCGGCGAAATCACGTCAATCAACACCGAACAGATTGAGCCCGTATTAAACCAACTTCGCGAAGAATTTTTGAATGAACCGTTTGGCGAACCCACGTTAGCGAAAGAGTTTCAGGCGATCCATATCATTTTAAACAATTGCGTCCCCAACCCGCCAAGCTCGCCGCGAATGGATATCCCTCGCCAGAATCTGGTTGCGATGCTGATGCAGTCGAATCTGTGGGCCAAACTTCACCCATCGTTTCAAGAGCAACGGGCTGAGATGATGGTCAAGACACTCGTAGACACCGGAATGATCGAGACAAAACCTCAAGACTCAGAGATGCTGGTGCTTGATTTAGAGATGCTGAGACAGTTCCCGCGGCCCGACAAAGATCTGGCGATCTATGATTTTGTCAGGAAGACGCTGTTAAGCTTACAATAACTCTTTCCCCCCTATATAGTTATGAAGTTACTTGACGGTGAAGATTCTCTTTGACTATAATTATGGTTTAGAGAGAACTTTTGCAATTAAACAGAAACTTGTTTCGAGGACTATTATGCGTTCATTAACTATAGCGTCCGTTTTTATTTTTGCATTGTTCGCCTTGGCGCCAGTTATGTCCCAAGACGGTGGGTTGACCGACCCTCAGGCGGTCGACGCCGCCGCCGAAGCGGCTGGCTCGTTTGATTCAGTCCAAGCGTCGGCCAACCAGGGCTATGTCGCTCTGATGAACCGCCAGTTTCAACTCGCACGCCAGCAATATGAAACCGCGGCTGGCTCAAACCCCGAATACCAAAAGATGGTCGATTTTTGCGACGCCATCATCAAACGCGTTCAAGAAATGACCGACCAGCAAATCGAGTTGTTCGCCAAGACCACGGCCCAAGACTTCCGCATTGAGTCTCTCACCAAAGAAGAAGTCGACCAGATGTTAGACTATCAATTTAAGCAACAAGAAGCGGGCCAGGGCTTCGCTGACATGGGTTCGCTGGTCACCATTCCTGTGGTTGAACTCGGCCTAGACTTTGAAGGCGCCGACCAGGTTTCTCTAGGCGAATATTTGGGTTGGATGCCGCAGCGCGGCGCCAATGAACGTATCTGGCAACGCGCCCGCTTGCGCGCGCTTGACCGCCAGCGCGTCTTCGCCAAATTTGAGATTTATCAACAACAGCGCCAAGAGCGCATTCAACGCCTCGAAGAATTTCGCCGCCGTAAACTCGAACGCAACTCAGGCGCCTTGGGCGGCCTGCAAGGCGGCGGCGGCATGAGCTTTGGCGGCGGCGGTGGGTTCGGCGGCGGCGGCGGATTCGGCGGCGGCGGATTCGGCGGCGGCGGCGGTGGCTTTGGCGGCGGCTTCTAGTCTGCGTACACACACTCTACCAGCAGGTATAAAGAGCGGTCTTATGGCCGCTCTTTTCATTATCAGGCCCTTATGACAACGACTTTCACCAACGTATTTTTCGCCGACCTCCATCATCCGGGCGGGGTCGATGAAGAAGTCAACCAACTGTTTGACGACATGCCGTCAGACACATCCCGCCTTTTTTTTCTGGGTGATATTTTTCATTTCTGGGTCAATGACCCAGCATTCATCGAAGGCCGCTACAAAGAGTTTCTCGCCCAACTCGAAACATTGGCGAAGAACGGCATGCAACTTTTTTTCATCGAAGGCAACCGCGACTTTCTCGCTTCCCATTACCTGGACAGCCAGCCCTGGATCGATGTTCTCGGAAACCCCTCTGTCATCGACCTGGCGGGCCGCGCCGTCTATATCGGCCACGGCGATGAATTGTGTTGGAACGACTGGGCCTACCAGATGTACAAAGGCTTTATCCGCAGCAAACCGTTGCGAACTCTCGCCGACCGCATGCCCTCCTCATGGAAGATGAAGGCGGTCCAGGGTATGGCGAACGCCAGCGAAACGATCGTTTCGTCAAAGTCTCATTTGACCCTGGCCGTGCCCCAGCGCGCCTATGAGCAGGTCGCCTCAACCGGCATTGACGCCATCATTCACGGCCATGTTCACGACACCTACCAAAAGGCCATTCAGGTGGATGGCCGTGAGACGACGATATATAGTTTTGGCTGGAAAAACGGCAAACGCAACTTGATCCACTTTGAAGGCTGAGCCAAATTCCGATAGAATAGTAAAATTCATTTGTTGAGAGAGGCGCCCATGCCGCTACGCACAAAGATTCTCGATCTCCTCGAACGCGATGCGCGAATTTCACACAGCGACATCGCCGTGATGATTGGCGAAGAAGAGAAAACCATCGCCAATGAAGTCGAAGCGATGGAAAAAGAAGGCGTCATTCTCGCCTACAAAACAATCGTCAACCCAGAACGGTCAGCCGATAAAGTGACCTGTTTGATTGAAGTGTCGGTTCAACCCGAGCGCGACTTTGGGTTTGATAAAATCGCAGAGCGAATTTATAAATTTCCTGAAGTCTCGACCGTCTTTCTGGTGTCAGGCCGCTATGATCTGTTGGTGCTCATCGAAGCGGACGGCATGAGGCACATCGCCGATTTTATCTCGGAAAAACTATCAACATTGCCCAACGTTCGTTCGACGTCTTCACATTTCTTGCTCAAGAAGTACAAAGAACTGGGAACTGTTCTGGTAGAAAATGGCGAACACGACCGCATCCCGGTGTCGCCGTAACGTATTGCATTGATTTGCAGAAATGAATAATTTCGATGAATTCAGCCTCGTTACAACCCGTTAACAAGCCTTCAGCGGCCCCATCGCGCATCAACGCGGTGGTGGAGGCCATGCCGCCGTCGGGCATCCGTAAGTTTTTTGATCTGGTGATGGGCCGCAGCGGCGTGATCTCGCTCGGCGTCGGCGAACCAGACTTCGTCACTCCCTGGCATATCTGTGAAGCGGGCATCCACTCGATTGAGACGGGCCGCACCAGTTACTCGCCCAACAACGGTCTGCCCGCGTTGCGTGAAGAACTCGCAGTCTATTTGAAAAACCACCACAAGGCTGACTTTTCGCCTGATACCCAAATTTTAATTACTGCTGGCGGCAGCGAAGCGCTCGACGTCGCTTTTCGGGCCATCCTCGAACCCGGCGATGAAGTGATTGTCATTGATCCATCGTTTGTCGCTTACGCTCCGCTCGCGGTCTTCGCGGGAGGGGTCGCGGTGCGCGTCCCGACCAGCGCGCAAACGGGGTTTGTTCCGACTATGGAACAATTGCGCGAGGCGTTCACCGACCGCACGAAAGCCATCATTGTCAATTACCCAAACAACCCCACTGGCGCGGGCGTCACCCAAGACCAAGCGCAAGAGATTACGGAGTTTGTTCTAGAAACGAATTTGATTCTTATCAGCGACGAGATCTATCAACCGTTGAGTTATGAAGAGGAAGCGCCCACCTTCGCGTCGCTGCCCGAAATACGCAACAACTTGATTTTGGTTCACGGGTTTTCAAAAGCCTGGGCGATGACAGGCTGGCGAATGGGGTTCGCCGCCGGCCCCGAAGACTTGATCGGCGGCATGAACAAGGTTCACCAATATTCATTAATGTGCGCACCCACCAACGCCCAGTTTGCGGCGATTGAGGCCCTGAAACACGGCGCCGAACAAGTTGAGGCCATGAGAAAAGAATACGATGCGCGCCGCCGCTTCGTCGTCCACCACTTTAACCGTCTGGGGTTGGATTGCCTCTCGCCCAAGGGCGCGTTTTATGCGTTTCCTTCCATCCAAAAATCCGGCTTGAGTTCAGAAGAGTTCGCCCATCGATTGCTTGAAGAACAAAACATCGCGGTGGTTCCAGGGACGGCGTTTGGCGAATGCGGCGAGGGGTACATCCGGTGTTCGTATGCCTCTTCGTTAAACAATCTGCGCACGGCGGTGAAACGAATCGAGGCCTTTTTAGCGGGTTAAGCCGAGTTGGCTTCTTCAAATTGAGGCTGAGTGATTTGGTTGGAGTTGCGGTAAAACTCTTCTCCCCCTTCGTCAATCAATTGAATGACCGCATCTGCGATCATCGGGTCAAAGATGGCCCCCCGCTCTTGTTGATAAAACTCAACGATCTGCTTTTGGCTCCATGCGGGCTTATAACACCTGACCGCCGCCAGTGCGTCTAACACTTCAGCGGCCATCAAAATTCGGCTGTTAAAATGGGTCTCACTGCCTTTCAATCCTCGTGGATATCCTGTTCCGTCAAACCGTTCATGGTGTTCATAGACATAGCGCCCGACTTCTTTCAGCCGGGGGATAGGCGCCAAAATCTGATAGCCGATTTCGACATGCTTTTTCATGAGAGCATATTCTTGTTGGGTCAAACTGCCGGGTTTCAGCAAGATCGAATCCGGTACGCCAATCTTTCCAATATCATGCAACTGGGCCGCCAACCGAAGCCCTTGATGTTCGCTCTCATCAACGTCAAGCTGGTTGGCGATTGTGATCACAAGATTTGACACATGTTGCGCGTGGCCCTGAGTGTATGGGTCGCGGGCTTCGAGGGCTTTACTTAACGATTGGACTGCGTAAAACAAAAACTCGCTGAGCTCATTGGTCCGTTCTTCGACAAGTTCTTCCAACCCGGTTTGATAACGCAGGTTGTCTAGCCGCAATTGGCGGTAATGGAGCGCCTTGGCGAGTGAAACCTTCGCCTCTTCAAAGTGAAATGGTTTTAACAAGAAATCAAATGCGCCAACCTTCACTGCATTGATGGTGTTATCAAGCGAGGGCTTTCCGGTCATTAACACAACGGGCGTGTATGGTCTCAGGCTTGAGATGACGCTGACCAACTGGACCCCGCTTAAATGAGGCATGTTGATATCAGAAAGAACCAAATCAAGATCGCCGTCTTGTAGCCAGTCGATGATATCTCTTGGGTCTGTCGTTACCCGGCATTCGGCGCCCAGATCGGTTAAAAACTCCTTCATGATGTTGATGATCGGCTCTTCATCATCGGTGACGGCTATTTTGGCGCCGTCAAAGTGCTGATCAATATCATAAAGGTATGACGATGACGCGGGGAAAGATGTAAATTGATCAAAATCTGGACATTGATTTTTCATTGAGTCCCGTCAACGAAATAATATTTGATGACCCAAAACATATTGTACCTGTTCAAATGAAAAGCTTAGAGAAATTTTATGTAAATAGCGTTGGTTGACAGATAAACTGGGTTTTTTTAGTATCGCGAGTGTACAATAATGAGTCTTAATTCAGTGTAAAAAATTGATAAGTTAAGTAAATTGGGCGCACAACAATCACTGTGTTGCAGTGATTTGCAGAGGAAAGGATTATACATCATGTTTACAGGTTCAGCCGTCGCATTGGTCACGCCATTTTCAGGAGACGCCATTGATTATAAAGCCCTCGAAAGCTTGATCGACTTTCATGCCAATGCAGGCACTGAATGCATCCTGGTCTGCGGTACGACAGGGGAGTCAGCGACGCTAACTCACCAAGAACACAAAGAGTTAATTCAACACAGCGCCGACTATATCCGCTCGATTCGGGGTGAAACCCCTTACCCTATCCTCATGGCGGGAACAGGAAGCAACAGCACCAAAGAAGCCCTTGAACTCACACAAGGCGCCAAAGACGCGAACGCTGATTGTGCGCTGTTAATTTCTCCATACTATAACAAACCGACTCAACAGGGCCTGCTTGAACATTTTCGTATCATTGCGCGTAAAGTCGACATTCCCCAGGTTGTTTATAACATCCAGGGGCGTACAGCGATCAACATTCAAACCGATACCATGGTTGCTTTGTCAGAAGAAAAGAACATCATCGGCGTCAAAGAAGCCAGTGGAAATTTAGACCAGGTGTCTGAAGTCATTCGTCGAACCCCGGATGACTTTTATGTGTGGTCGGGCGACGACGGCCTGACCCTGCCCATTCTTTCGCTGGGCGGGCATGGCGTTATTTCGGTTGCGGCCAACATTGTACCCAAAGAGGTTCGCGCCTTGGTTCATGCATACCTCAATGGCGACCATGATGAAGCCATGCGTCTTCACTATGACTACGCGGTGTTAAACTCGACGTTGTTCATTGAGACCAACCCCATCCCAGTAAAAACAGCGGTGAATTTGATGAGCGCGAACACCCACCATGGGTTGCCTCATTGCGGTGAGTTTCGCCTGCCGCTTGTTCCTTTATCGCCCAATAACCTTGAGCAGTTGAAAACCGTTTTACAACAATACAAACTCATTGCCGCGTAAGAGAGACAAAACCAACGAATATGGCATATCCATTTGGTTGTATTCAACGCCTGGCGTTAATCGTTCTTCTTTGCGTAGTGAGCGTGTTGACTAGCGAAGCCCAAGAACAGGCGCCGTCTTTATCGTTAGAGGATGTTGAAGAAGCCCGCAGGCTGATCTTATCCGACCAGGTCGACCTCAAGTCGCGCGTCGATTTGGCGAAGCGGTTGTCTATTCTATTTGAACAAATTGGCCGTCCCGAAACTGCGCGTAAGTTAACGCTTGACTTTATCGCGTCAGCCAACGACCAGTTTCGTTCAACCTCAACGCCGCCCTCCGGCGCCGGCGATTGGGGCCAAATCGCTGAGACCATCCATGCAGGCAAATACAACACTGCCGCAAAAGCGATTGCCGCCCGGCTCGAAAAAAGTTCGTCAACATCATCAAACCCAACTGCGATAGTTCTCGCCTTGAAATCGGATGACATGCTGACGGCGTACCAATTGTTTTATGAGGAACTCGCGACGGGCGTTCGCAGCGCTTATTCGGATTATTTTTTGAGTATTTTGGCGGCGCGAGAAAAGCGGGTGAGTGAAGCCGCCCAACTAATGAAACAGGCTGAGGGCAGGCTAAGCCCAGAGCGGTTGAACCAATGGGTCGCAATGGACCGGGCGAAGCTAGCCACTGTGATGAAAGACTATGAAGTCGCAGAAACGTTGTTGAAAGCGTTATTGAAAGAGGCGCCCGACGATCCACATATTATGTATTTGTATTTGCTGTTTGATTTTGCCCGCGGCCAAAAAGACCAGGCGGGGCGGCGGCTTCTACAACTTGTCCCAAAACTCAAACCAGATCCATACCTGCTCGCCCAGGCGGCGACATTGGCTGTCCGGCTTAACGAACTCGACACCGCCGCGGCCATTCTAGAAACCCACGAACCAAATATTGAAAGCAACCGCGACTTTTATGAAGCCTTCGCTCTGGTCAAAAAAGCCCAGGGCAAGCCCAGCGAAGCGGACGACTATGTCAAAAAAGCCAACCAAATGAAAGAAACCCGCGTCGCGGTCGAAGCCCGCGGCGAACAAGAACGCCTGCTCAGCCAAGCGCTGGCCTCAGCGCGAAAAAGCAGCGGGCCGTCAACCGCAGAGATGGACGGCGTCACGCCCGTTTCAAAGGCCTATCTCTACTTACTCGAAAACAAGCCGAAAATGGCCGAAGCGGCGTTGCTGCAACGAATCCAATCGGGCGATGCGGAACCGACAGAGTATAGTATTCTTCAAACCATCCAACGCAGGTCAAACAAACTAGGCGGCGCCATAACGACGCTGCAGCAACTAAAAAAAGCCCATCCAACCTTTCAGCCTTATGTTGTGTTGAGCCTCTTGGCTGACTACTGTGTTCGCGCCAACGACCCAAAACAAGCCCAAACCTATTACCAAGAGTTGGTCAAGATGTTCCCTGAGTCAAACCAGGCCAAGGCGGCGAAACAGTGGTTAGACAACAACCAACTTGCCCCTTCGGTCACGATGCCAATAAAACCATCAACCATTTTGACTCGGTATCCCAATTACGGGGCGCCCTTCGCCCTCTCAGAAATCATCAACTATTGGGATGAATCGACTACGTTTTCGAAAGTGTCGACAGCGCTTGGGGTTTCTGCCGACCGCAGCATCCAATTTCACCAATTGGTTCCGATCATTCTCAATGGTTCGAGCCTTGAGATTCACCCGGTCGCCCCAACTTTTGAGGCCTTGTCCGCCATCTTAAATGCAGGCGTTCCGGTCATTCTGTGTTATAGCGATCTGTTTGGTTCGCAACTCATAGAATCGGTCTTGTTGTTAGTGGGGTTTGATTCATCCCAGCGGGTGGTTTACGCCGAAGGCGTACGTGGCGACGATCCTCATGTGTTAACGGAAGCCGAACTGGCTTCGGGCATCGGTCTGGCCCTTCATCCAGGCACAGTCAACATGCCAGACAACGAGACCGCCCAAACGGCGTTGGCCTTGGGCGCCGACCAGGTTCGATTAAATCTCGACGCCATCATGTTGGAACGTGAAGAAATTGAGTCCTCAGATTCCTTTACCAATAAAATGAAATCGGTTGCAAAAGAATCCGGGGTTGAGCATGTCCCACTTCAAATAGCGTACGCCCGCTGGTTGGTGCGGCGCGGTCAACCGCAAGAAACCATTGAGTATCTGGACGCCATCAAAGCAAACTGTAATTCAATTGGCGAGTATCACTTTTTACGCACCCATTATTATTACAGCCAAAAAGACTACGCGAACGCGCACATCAACATTCAATCGGCTCTCGACCTTCAGCCCCAACACCCACGTTGGAGTTTAGCGCTTGCGCGGGTGTTGTATACGCAAGACAAAATCGATAACGCGATAGAAACGTGTGAAGAAATCTGCAGGCAACACCCAGAAGACTTAACCGCCGCCGTGTATTTGCTTTCGCTGTATGAAAAGACGGGAAATACAGAAAAACTCCAACAAGAAACTCAACGCGTCAAAGAGGCGTTGAGCATCGACGACCTTCCGCTTGGCGGCCCGGCGGAGCCAAAACCTGAGTAGCGCCTATTCAGATTGGTCTTCTTTCAACACCAGCGACGCTGAGTTGATACAGTAACGTTGATTGGTCGGCGCAGGGCCGTCGTCAAAGACATGGCCAAGGTGGGCGCCGCATTGGCTGCACAACACTTCTGTGCGTTCGTGGGCCAGGCTGTGGTCAGGTTCGGTGGTCACACTGTCTTTTGCCACTGGCGCCCAAAAACTGGGCCACCCGGTACCTGAATTGTATTTGGTTGTTGAATTAAACAGCGAGTTGCCGCAACACACACACTGATATAAGCCAGTCTTTTTGCAGTCATGATATTCGCCCGTAAAGGCAGGCTCCGTACCTTTTTCACGCGCAACACGAAACTGCTCAGGGGTGAGTTGCTGTTTCCATTCATCATCTGACTTCTGAATTTTATAACTCACTGTCATGGCCTCCCATTGTTCCGGCCCTCTATGGCCAATTTAATGGTATTACTGAATAGAATTCGTTAAAGCCCATCTCAAAAATGATTGATCATTTGCAGCGGGCGGCGTATGTACAACTCTGCTCGCTTCAGTGCGGCTCCGCCATTTTGCACAGGCGCTCCCAGAGTTGCACCCACGCCTATATTGGCTGCTCAATAATTGATACGTCAACACCTTAATAAAACAATCTTCCTTTTTGAGATGGCTTCTAGGAGTTTACAATCCTACTCCATGTCATTGTGGGAGCCAGGCTCCTCGCAATAACACGGATAGTTGTTAAATATTAGACCGTGTCGTAGACTTTGATTTTCTCAAAGAGCGGTTTGTATTTTTGAACGAACGCGACATGGCGTGGGTCATCTTGATAGGCGTCGTGCCCGGCCTTGTCGTCATAGACCACGATCAGTCCCAGATCATACGAGTTGTCGACGACATCGCGCGGCGTGCCCGCGGGCTTTCCCGCCCATAAGTGGTTCACGCTTTCGATGGCGGCCAGTTCATTGATACAATCGTCGTGCATCGCTTGTTTATCTTCGTCTGTCGCTTCTGGTTTCAACCAGAAAAAAACCATATGAACAAAACCCGACATATTCGCCTCCCAAATGGAATAGGCACTATTAAAGACAGAAAATGAGAAAATGAAAACGGTGAAGAAATAGAAAGGCATGAAAAACACACGAGCCTACGAACGGCGTAGTGACCATTCTTGGTCGTGTTGAGAAGATTCAAAACCGAGAACAAGCCGGTTAAAACAGGTGTTTGATGATGTTGACGGCGGTGCCGCCGTCAAAGGTAATTAAGACTTGGTCGCCGGGGCGCGCGTCTGGATAGATCGCTTCGCTGTTGACCTGGGTGACCATCGGCTCGCCGGGCAGGTCATCCAAAACAAAATGAACCCGGTAATTCATGCGGCCATGAATCGGCGTTGGAGAAACTTGATTGACGATCGCCTGTTTTGTCCCCACCAGCATGTTGGCGACCTCCATTTTCCGACATAAATGTATTATACCATGATCGGGCCAAAGAGTGCTTTATGTTTTACGAGTTATCTGTTACCGTTTAACCGCCTGTATCCTCTTATGTTGCAGCATCCATATTATACAGGACATTATGTAAGGAGCATCCAACCATGCCGAAACACACTCATTCCCGCCGAACCTTTTTAACCATGAGCGCTTTATGTTCTGCGCCGCTGTTTATACCAAATCACATCTTCGCCGCCGCGCCGAGCGACAAAATCGTTTTGGGCTGGATTGGCATCGGCTCGCGCGGCAACCAACTTCTAGGCGAGAACCTTCGCAAAGACAGTATTCGTATTGCGGCGCTGGCTGATGTAGACCGGGTTCACCTGCTCAGGGCGCAACAAATTATTGATGACCTATATAACATTGACCGTCCCCAAGCAAAGATCATCAATGGCTGGCGCCTCGAACAACAACCAACACCCAAAGGGGCCGTCGCTGCATACAACGACTATCGCCGAATTCTTGACCGCGGCGACATCGACGGCGTGGTTGTGGCTGTTCCTGACCATTGGCACGCAAAAATCTATATCGACGCCATGGACGCCGGCCTCGATGTGTATGGCGAAAAACCGCTGAGCCTTACCATAAACCAAGGACGGCATATCGCGCGCAAGGCCAAAGAAACCGGGCGCGTCTTTCAAACCGGCAGCCAACAACGTTCCGCGAAAACATTTCGTACGGCGGTCGATTACGTCCGCAATGGCAGGCTGGGAAAAATTCTCAAAGCGCGCGCGGCGATTGGCGGCGGCAAGGCGAGCGATATGCCGCCGGATTCACCCGCGCCGCCCCAACTCGACTGGGAACTATGGCTAGGGCCAGCGCCCAAGGTTCCATACAACGTCAGACGATGCCATCTGAAGTTCCGTTCGTTCTTTGACTATTCAGGCGGCAACGTCACCGACTGGGGCGCCCATCATTGCGACATCATCCAGTGGGGGCTCGGTATGGACGGCTCAGGCCCGGTAAAAATCGAGGGTAGAGCCAAACGAAACCCTGGGCCGTTCAACACACTCTACGACTTCGATTTTACTTACACCTACGCCAATGGCGTGCCCGCCCAATTGGTCGGTAAAGGCAACAACGGCGTGACCTTCTTCGGCGAAAAAGGCGAGATATTTGTGTCACGAGGCGAGGTCACATCAAACCCAACATCGATCTTAGATGAACCGCTTTCATCCGGCGACTTGCGCGTCGAAGTCAGCGATGACCATTTTCAAAACTGGCTGGATTGCATCAAAAGCCGCGAGACGCCCATCGCGTCCGCCGAAGTGGGGCGCCGCTCAATTTCGGTCCCCCACCTGTGCAACATCAGTGGACATCTCGGACGCTCGCTTGCGTGGGACCCTGAAAAGGAGATGTTCGTCAACGACGCCGAAGCCAACCAATGGCTCGACCGCGACGAACGCGCGCCCTACCACCACCTGGCGGGGTATTAAGTACAATAGCGCTATCAAACACAACAGGATAAAGCGAATTTGTCTTCTTGTATTTAATAAAAAAAACCATGAACATTGACTCTCACTTTTAACACTAGATGGAAGAGGAATTGATACTCATGGCGTCTGACCTGAACCGAACAAGCCGACTTACCACAGATGGAATGGGGCGCGCCCCCAATCGCGCCATGCTGCGCGCGGTGGGGTTTCTTGACGATGATTTTACCCGGCCCATGGTCGGCGTCTGTTCCATGTTTAGCGATATCACCCCTTGCAACGCTCACCTCGACCGTCTCGCCCAAAAGGGGTATCTGGGCGTGCGGGCCGGCGGCGGCGTACCTCAGATTTATGGCGCCCCCACCGCGTCAGACGGTATTATGATGGGCCACCAGGGCATGCGCTACAGCCTGGTTTCACGCGAGGTCATCGCTGACAGCATCGAAGTAGTTTCGGCGGGCATGAACCACGACGGCATTCTCGCCTTCGGCGGCTGCGACAAGAACATGCCCGGCGCATTGATGGCAATGGCGCGCATCAACGTCCCCAGTATCTTTGTATACGGCGGCAGCATCCTGCCGGGCGTCAACGACCAACAAGACATCGACATCGTTTCAATCTTTGAAGCGGTCGGACGTTACCAGGCGGGCAACCTGGACGAAGCCGGCGTCAAAGAGATCGAATGCGAGGCCTGCCCCGGCGCTGGCGCCTGCGGCGGAATGTACACCGCCAATACCATGGCGTCCGCGATTGAGACCATGGGGCTTTCCCTGCCCTATGGGGCCAGCAACCCGGGTGTGTCAGCCGCGAAGGAGCGCGAATCCTACCAAGCGGGCGCCGCTTTGATCGAACTCATCAAACAAGACATCAAACCGCGTGACCTTATTACCAAAAAATCGATCGAAAACGCGTTTACTGTTGTGTTGGCGCTGGGCGGTTCAACCAACGCCGTGCTTCACCTGATGGCGATCGCCAAAGAAGCCGAAGTCGATTGGACGCTCGATGACTTTGACCGCCTTGGCGACAAGACCCCTCACCTCGCCGACCTCAAACCCAGCGGGCAGTATGTCATGTTTGATCTTCACAAATCGGGCGGCGCGCCCGCCGTGATCAAGACCCTGCTCGAAGCGGGCCTATTGCACGGCGACTGTATGACCTGTACAGGCAAAACGCTGGAAGAAAACTTGAAGAACGTGCTTGGCATCGCCAAGCGAAAGCAGTCTGTCTTCATGCCGCTCGATAAGCCAATTCATAAATCCGGCCATATCATCATTCTCAAAGGCAATCTGGCGCCTGAGGGCTGCGTCTCAAAGGTGTCTGGCCTCGAATGCCGCCGCATCACGGGCCCCGCCAAAGTGTTTGAGGGCGAAGAAGCCTGTTTTGAGGCCATCCAGGCGCGCAAGATCAAGAAAGGCGACGTGGTGGTGATTCGCGGCGAAGGCCCGGTCGGCGGCCCCGGCATGCGTGAAATGTTGTCGGTCACCTCAGCCCTGGTCGGGCAAGGAATCAGCGAAGACGTCGGCCTGATCACAGACGGTAGGTTCTCAGGCGGGACCCACGGACTAGTGGTCGGCCACGTCGCCCCTGAGTCTTGGACGGGAGGCCCGATTGCGCTGGTTGAAGATGGCGACTCTATCACCATCGACGGCGACAAAAAACTGCTTCAACTCAACATCTCTGACGAAGAACTAAAAAAGCGCAAAGCCGCCTGGACTACCCCCGAACCGCGCGAAAAGCGCGGCGTGTTGGCCAAATACGCCAAGACGGTGCGTTCAGCCTCCGACGGCGCGATAACCTTCTAACGATCAAAATATCAACGAATTACCACAAGGTGAGGGGACGTATCCTCTCACCTTTTTTGCCTCAATTCTTCTCAAAACCAAGCGAAAATAGAAAATAAATTACCAATTCAGTTAATTTTTTCTTGACAAGGATTTCATACCTATTATATTTACTCGCTAAAGTAAGAATTTATGTATCCTTTTAATTGTGGGTGTATGTGAAAATGGCTACAGCAACCCTAACCAGTCAGCCAACCCTGGCTGAACACGCCGCGAACCGAATCCAGTTTGGCGCGCGCAACGGCGACATCGAAATGATAGACGCCATGGGCTATGACGCCTTCGTCGACCAACAACTGAATCCAGAGTCAATCGACGACTCGGCGGCGGAGCAAACCATTCTCTTCGCGCCGCATGAGACATTCTCTGAAACGCTTCAACAACTCTATGACCGACGAAATATCTCGCCCTATTCTGAGGTGATTCGCCCGATTCGAGAAGTTAGCTACCAGACCATGCTGCGGGCGATTGAGTCGAAGAAACAATTGCAAGAGCGCATGGTCAATTTTTGGTATGACCATTTCAACATCTATGGGTGGGATTACACCACCCGCTCGATCTTCCCCACCTGGGACGCCATGATACGCCGCCATGCGTTGGGCAATTTTCACGCATTTCTTATCGACACCGCCCAACACGCCAGCATGTTGCTTTATCTGGATAATTACAAAAGCACCGACGGCGGCCCTAATGAAAATTACGCCCGCGAGTTGATTGAGTTACACACCATGGGCGCGATGCACTACAACGCCCCTGGCGGTTACAACGATGAAGATGTCTATGAAACCAGTCGCTGCTTCACGGGGTGGAACTACGACTCAGACAGCGAAAGCCCCACGCGCGGCGCGTTTCTCTATCGTCATGACGACCACGACCGTTTTCAAAAATGGGTGTTGGGCGTCAAGGTTCCACGCGACCAGGCGCCCACCCAAGACGGGATGGACATTCTCAGCCTGCTCGCCCACCACCCCGCCACCGCCAAACACATCGCCTGGAAGCTGGCGCAGCGTTTTATTGATGACGATCCGCCCGAGTCGATTGTCGAGTCGACCGCGGCGGTCTTTCACGCCAACACCGAAGCGCCTGACCAACTCAAACTCACCATGAAACATTTACTATCAAGCGATGAGTTTACGTCGGCCCGACGCACAAAATTCAAACGCCCATTTGACTGGGCCATCTCCATGATGCGGGCGCTGGATGTTCCTTACATCATCCACGACAAATTTAGCTTTGAATGGCTCTATGACTCGATGGGGCAGCCGTTGTTCTCATGGAGCACCCCCGACGGCGCCCCTGACGTCAAAGAACAGTGGGCGACCTCAAATGGAATGATCAAACGCTGGCGTATAATGTTTGAAACCGCTGACGGCTGGTATCTAAAATACGGCTTCGGCTTTACTCCGCTCGCGGTCATGCCAAGCGACATCAACACCGCCGAACAGATCGCCGACTTTTGGATCCGCCGCGTGATCAGCGGCCCGGTGTCAGACGACACTCGATCAGCCATCATCGACTTCGCCTCGGAAGGCCGCAACCCCAGCCTGCCGCTGCCTGGCGGCCAAATCGAAGCCAAAGCCAAATATGTCGCGGCGCTGTGCGCCGTTTCGCCAGAATTTATGGTGCGCTAAGGAGCGATGACAATGAAACCAATCAAACGACGTTCTTTTGTACAAGGTTGCTGCGCCGGCATCGCCGCTCTCAGCGGCTCGCGCATCAGCAAAATGGCGTTCGCCCAAGATGAACAATCTGACCGCGACGTGTTAATCAATGTCTTTCTTCGCGGCGGGATGGACTCACTCAACTATTTCATCCCTTACGCCGACCCTGACTATCATCTCGCCCGCGCCGACCTCGGCATCGGCGATTCGAGCGCGCTTGACATCAACGGTTACTTTGGCCTTCATCCCGGCGCCGCCCGTTTAATGGAACTCTATGACCAGAGCCACCTGGCGTTTATCCCGGCGTCAGGCTTGCCTATCGCCAACCGCTCTCACTTTCAGGCCCAGGATTACATCGAGCGCGGCTACATCGGCGATGAAGGCAGGCAATACGGCGGCTGGCTGGCGCGCCATTTAGCAGACACTGCGGTCGGCAATCCATTTGACGGCGTCAGTTTTGGCTCGTCGGTCGCCACTTCGCTTGAGAGTTTCCCTGGCGCGATTGCCATGCGCGACCTGCGCGGCTTCTCGTTGTCTGGCAGTTCCAGCCAGCGCAACGAACTGCGTCGCGCCTTGCGTTCCATGTGGAATTCCGGTGAAGAATTTGGCGCGGTCGCCCATCAGACGCTTGATCTGGTCGACGTGATCGCCGCCAACTCACCGGAAAATTACACGCCAGTTGACGGCGTTGAATACCCACGCGATTCGCTCGCCGACTCGCTGAAATCCATCGCCCAACTCATTAAACTCGACCTGGGCCTACAAGCCGCGACAGTTGATTATGGCGGGTGGGACACTCACGAATCGCAAGCAGGCGGCAACCCCGCTGAAGGCTATTTCGCCCAACGCGCCCAGCGCCTCAGCGATTCGCTTCACGCCTTCTGGAACGACATGGTGAACTATCACGGCAAGGTCACCATGGTGGTCATGTCTGAGTTTGGCCGCCGCGTGAAAGAGAACGACAATCGCGGCACCGACCACGGCCACGGCGGTTTAATGATGGTGTTCAGCACAGATTTGGTTGAGAAAAAAATCTGGGGAGAGTGGCCCGGCCTTGCCACTGATCAACTCTTTCAGCGCGTCGACCTCAACGTAACCACTGATTACCGAACCGTCTTGAGCGAGATTCTCATTGCGCGAATGAAGCAATACAACATTTCCAGCATCTTCCCTAATTACACATTTGACCAACCGCTGGGCCTGTTTGGCATGACCACCCCGGTCAGGAGCTGGGATATGTATTAAGGCTCATCCGGGATTCGGACACTTTCTCACAAATTGAATTAAAATTTCCAAACACGATCTCAAGGATGATTTTTCTATCGTTGTATTTGGCGTGGGTGCAACTCTGCTCGCTTCAGTGCTGCTCCGCTTTAAAGCAAAGGCGCTCACAGAGTTGCACCCACGCCTATGTTGGTTCATCAATAATTGGTTAGTTGAAACTATATCGAAAAGCGATCATTCTTTTTGAGATGGCCGCTTCGCTTGCAATGAGGCGTCTCCCCACATCAATTTCACAAAATCATCAATTCATCACTGATAGACTCGCCCTAAAACCGACACGATTTTTCGTTTGACTTCGAGCGGGTCGATCGGCTCCATGCTACGGAAAATCACGTCCCCGCCCGGTTTAACAATGACGGTATAGGGCAGCGCGCCCAGCCATTCTTTGTCCAGCGATTCGACCAGTTGGTAATTGTTCTTTCCGCTGAAGATATAGTTGCGCATCGAGGCTTCGTTCTTTTTGAGAAATTCATGCACTTTATCTTTTTTACCCATCGGGTCAGCGCTGATGGTGACCAATTCAAAATCGCGATGGCGGTACATACGGTGAATGGTCACCAGTTCAGGAAACTCAATCACACAGGGCCCGCACCAAGTCGCCCAGACGTTAATTAAACGCAGTTTGTCCGAGTCATTCTTCATTAGTTCCTGCAAGCCAGCGGAATCAATCGGCTCAAGCGAGACTTCTTCTTTGGCCCATTTATCGAGCGCGGCTTTGACTTGCGGGCGCTTGTCAGGCCACTTGATCGAGCAGCCAAACGTCTTGGTGGTTTCGACTGGCGGGTTCACACCAGCCAACAGCGCTTCAATCGCCTGCTGGGCGTCGCGAGTGGTCACTTCGCTGGACTTTTCAGAATTGTCAATGCGCCCCTGGTAACGCAGCGCCCGGTCTTCGTCAAAGATAAACACATGCGGAGTCGCGATGGGGCCGTATTTCTTACACAGTTCGGGCTGGTCGCCCGCGTACAAATAGGGGAACTCGAATTTTTTGTCTTTGGCGCGGATCTTCATATCCTCAAGAGTGTCGCCCACATCGGTGTAGCCCATTTCGTCGAGGCGTACCGCCAATGCGTCATTGGGCGCGACCGCAACTAACGCCACGCCCTTGCTTTTGTATTCTTGGTACAGCGCGATGATACGGTCTTCATACGCTTGGGCGGTGGGACAATGGTTGGCGGTGAACACCATTACCAACAGTTTGGCGCTGGCGAAATCGTCGAGATTATAGGTCTTGCCGTCCGTGCCCGGCCATGAAAACGGGTGGGCGTTTTCACCGATTTCCATCGGCTGATAGTCAGCGGCGAAGGGCGCGGCGCTCAAAATGAATGCGGCGATGATTGCGAAAGTCAAATTAACAGTTCGCATAGTAGTATCCCCTATTTTCTAAGATACCCTTATCATACGGAACCTAACGCCCGGCGCCAAGCGCCAAGGCCGAATTGGACTTGCTGTTACGAACCGGTCAATGATCGAAGCCACTTGAGAGTCAACATCACTGGTCTATAGTTCAAAAAAAATCAAAGTGAGAAAACAAAATGAAAATACAATCACAGTCGTCGTTCCCAGCCCGGATCAAGCAGTTCGTGGTGTTTGCGGTCAAAGGCCAGACCATCCAAGCGCCCGCGCCGCAGTTACGCGATGCGATAAAAAACGCAGTGAAATTCAAACAGTTCAGCGGCGATGAGGGCGAGAGTCTCGCGCTGACCGAGGCCGATTCTGTGGTGGTGTTGGTGGGTTGCGGCGAAAAGCCCGAAGCCTTGAACCAACGCGCCATTGGGGTGGCGACCAAGTGTGCGCTTCAAACCAGGCCGCTGTCGTCTAAATCGCCAGTAGGCATTGTCCCATACCGCGACAATGAAACCTGGCTGCGCGGCGTGGTCGACGGCGCCCAACTCGGCCTCTACACCTGGGACAAATACCTGAGCAAAAAAGACGATCCGTCGCCGATGAACTATTCGCTGACCATTAAAACCAAAAATGCGAAGCTCGTCAATCAACTGTCCACCGTCGCCAGCGGCGTCAACCTGGCCCGCGACATGGCCAACGAAAACGCTGACACGGCCCACTCAAAATTTATCGAAGCCCAAGTCAAAAAACTCACCCGCGGCGACAAACGCTGTAAGGTCGAGGTGCTCAACCGCGCCCAACTGAAGGCCAAAGGCCTGGGGCTTCACCTGGCGGTCAACCAGGGCAGCAACAAAGAGCCCAAACTGATCATCGTCACCTATCGCGGCGGCAAAAAAAGCGACCCGTTCGTGGCCTTGGTCGGCAAGGGACTCACCTTCGACACTGGCGGCCTCAATCTGAAGCCGACTGGCGGCATGGAAGACATGCGCTACGACATGTGCGGCGCGGCGGCGGTCACGGGCACGCTGCACAACACATTGAAATTAAACCTCGAAGTCAACGCCTACTTCGTTCTCGGCGTCGCTGAAAACGCGATTGGGTCAAATTCATATAAGCCCGGCGATGTGTTCACGAGTTACTGCGGCAAGACAGTCGAAATCGGCAATACCGACGCCGAAGGCCGCCTAGTGCTCGCTGACGCCAACTGTTACGTCGCCAAAACCTATAAGCCGTCAGCCATCATCAATATCGCCACGCTGACGGGCGCGGTGGTGATTGCGCTTGGCTATGAACACACCGGGCTGATGAGCACTGACGACAAACTGGCCAATGCGCTGCTCAAAGCGGCCCAGACCAGCGACGACCGCGCCTGGCGGCTGCCGATGTATCCCGAACTCAAAGAACACGTCAAAAGCCCCATCGCCGATATCAAAAATATCGGCCTGAAACGCGTAGCAGGCACGCTCTCAGCGGGCGAATTTCTGCGCCAGTTCGCCCAACATTATGACGAAACCCTGCCCTGGGCGCATCTCGACATCGCCGGGACCGCCAAGCCGGATATGGAAGTAGGCTACCTGCCCGCCAGCGGCGCCGGAGCGGGCGTTCGCTTGTTGACCGAATATTTAAACAGCCTGGGCGGCTCCTGATGCTTCGCTTTTTGAGCGCAGGCGGTACAATACTGGCTTTCTAATTGGAGTTTTGGAGGAACGCATGTCAGACGCCGCCGTCAATCTAACCCGCGAAACGCAGGACCTTCACGTCATCGACGCTCAGCCGTTGCTGCCGCCGGTGGAACTCAAGCGCGAGCTGCCCATCAGCGACGCCAGCGCCGAGACCGTCATTCAATCGCGGCTCGCGATCAAAAAAATGTTGATCGACAAAGACCCGCGCCTGTTGCTCATCATCGGGCCGTGCTCGATTCATGATGAAAAAAGCGCCATCGAATACGCCGAACGCCTCAAAGCGCTGAGCGACAACGTCAGCGATGTGTTTCTCGTCGCCATGCGCGTCTATTTCGAAAAACCACGAACCACAACCGGTTGGAAAGGGCTCATTAACGATCCCCATATCGACGGCTCGCTCGACATCGTCCACGGCCTTCACAAAGCGCGCGAGTTATTGCGAACGATTACTGACATGGGGCTGCCCACGGCGACTGAGTTCTTAGACCCGATCATTCCACAATATATATCCGACCTCATCAGCTGGGCGGCGATTGGCGCCCGCACCACCGAGTCGCAGACACACCGCGAAATGGCCAGCGGGCTTTCCATGCCGGTCGGATTCAAGAACAACACCGACGGCAACCTTCAGGTTGCGTTCAACGCCCTACAATCCGCCCGAGCGCCGCACAGTTTTCTGGGTATTGATCCTGAAGGCCGAACGTCCATCTACAAAACAAGCGGAAACCGCTGGGGCCATATCATTCTTCGCGGCGGCGGCGGCAAGGGCAACTACGACCCTGACAGCATTCGCGAAGCCATCGACGGCCTCAACAAGGCCGGGCTGACGGAGACTGTCATGGTCGACTGCAGCCACGCCAACTCGGGCAAGAAAATTGAAAATCAGGAAATCGTCTGGAAAGACTGCATTCAACAACGCGTCGGCGGCAACAAAGCGATTCTGGGCCTGATGCTTGAAAGCCACCTCAACGCCGGAAGCCAACAAATCCCAGAGAACCTGGATGACCTGCAATACGGCGTTTCGATCACTGACGCATGCATCAATTGGGACACCACGGAAACGCTTGTCACTTGGGCGTATGAACAGTGTAAGGCGTAAATTCAGGGCGTTTTCTTAAGCAAAGCCACCACGTTCGCCACTGGCCGCTCGCGTCCGGGCTGGCCGGGGACAGCATAATCAGACGGGCGGTTCACAATTTCGTTTTGAATAATCATCGTAGACGAACCGCCCCCGTCGAGGTTGAGCGCGCAGACCGCCCCCTGGGCGGTAAAAAGGTCCGCTAATTCGGGCAGGGTCACGCCAGCGCTCCATTCAGGCTGGCGGCCATCAATTACAACAAGCAACACGTCTCCATTCTCAGACAATCCAATTGCCGTGCGCGGCGCCCGTTGTTCGATATTAAAATTGAGCGCAAATTGTTTGGTTTGCGATGCGGCGTTGTTGACCAAAATCGGCCCGGCGCCAATTACGGCGTGGCAATCATTCCACCCCGGTTTCTTCGTCTTGATTTGATCGTCGATAATATCGTTTGGCGTTATAAAACCGATCAATACCCTATCAGGCGTAAACCCAACCGAGCCTTGGTATTTTCCGCTGGAGGGCGGCGGGTATAACACCTTGCCATGGGCGACGACCAATCCGGCGGCGCGGGTCGGGTTGACTGAGAAAAACCCGCCGTTCACCACTGCGACCGCCTGGCTGTTGCGTGAAAAGACCGATGGCTGAACCAGAGCGCCGTAACTGCCGTGGACGCCGAAAATATAATCGCGGTCTACACCCGTAACGCTGAGGATATGGGCGCGTATCGGCTGTTCGTTGATGGTGGTGTATAACACGCGCTGATAGGCTAAGCCTGGGGCTGGCTTACGCGTTTCTTCCACCGCGCTCGACGTCCACCAGTCGGCCGACGCCGTGGCAGCAAACAGCAGCGCAACGGCGAATACAACCGAAGCGCCAAGCAGCCGTTGAAATGATTGTAGGGCCAATGTTGTTTTCATCGTGTTCACATACGCGTTAGATCATTCAATTATAACGCGTGAATATTAAATCTTGGTTCATTCTCAACTATCATAGAAGAAAATACCCGGTATTGTCGATAACACCAAGCGGGTTATTTGAGGAGTAGGGTCCATGTCAATCGCAGCGTCGTCCACAGTGGTCCATTATTTTCAAACATGCATCAAATGCGGGGCGGCGTATCCATCCGACCGCTTTACCTATACTTGCACCAAGCCGGATTGCGGTGGATTGCTGCTGGTTGAACGCGATGAAGACTGGATTACTTCGCACGTCGATCAAGGCGCCGCCGCCCAACACTATTTCGACGGCATCCGATGGAGCGAAAAAGCCCGCCGGTATCCGACTGGCTCCGGCGTGTTCGCCTGGAAAGACTTCATCCTGCCCGGCATTCCTGTTGAGGCCTGTCTCGCCATGTTTGAAGGCAATACCGACTTGTTTGAAACGCCCGACTGGCTTAGAAACGAATTGGGCATCGGGCCGACCTTCATCAAACTCGAAGGCCAAAACCCCAGCGGCAGTTTTAAAGACCGGGGCATGTCGCTGGCAGTCAGCGAAACTCTACGGCTCCAAATGATGCACCCCGAACTCGGCATAACCGGCGTCTGTTGCGCATCGACGGGCGACACCTCCGCCGCCGCCGCCGCCTACGCCGCCTATGCGCGAGACCGCTTGCAATGCATCATCTTAGTCCCTCACAACAAAATATCGCCCGCCCAGTTAAATCAGGCGATGCAGTTCGGCGCCAAGGTAGTAGCCATTGATTCAGATGAAGGCTTTGACGGCTGCATGCGTATCATTCAAGACTTCAGCAAGACCCACACCGACCTGGTGTTGGTCAATTCAAAGAACGCGTTTCGCCTGGCGGGCCAAGAAACCATCGGCATCGAAATCATGCAAGACCTGCGTTGGCGCGTCCCGCAGTGGATTTCCATCCCTGTCGGCAACGGCGGCAACCTGACCGCACTATTGATTGGCCTGTTACGGGCGCACAAACACGGCCTGATCGACCGCCTGCCGGGCATTCTCGTTGGCCAGGCCGAAGTCTGCGACACACTGGTTCGCTGGGACGAAAACGGCCGTACCAAAGACGCCTACAAGCCGGGCAAGTTCCAATTCAGCGTCGCCTCAGCGGCGAACATATGCGACCCGGTTTCGTTCCCACGCATTGAGCGGTTGCTCGGTTCGTTTGAAATAAAATTCTACCGCGCCAACGAAGACGAAATTCAAGACGCCCAGATGGCGTTCACTCGCAGCGGCGTCGATATCTGCCCTCAAACAGGCATCTCGCTCTCCGCCCTGCTCAAAGCCCGCGCCGATGGGACAGTGAAAGAAAGCGACTCCTGCGCCGTGATTAGCACGGCGACTGGCCTCAAGTTCTCTGAGTCGGCGGTGAAATATCACACCGAAAAAGACGACGCCAAATATCAAAACAAGTTCCGCGTCGCGGCGGGCAGCGTCGAAGCGGTTGAAGAACTCATTGCGGGTTGGTCATAGCGTTTTCGCCAGAGTGTGTATTCGAAAGAAGAAACTCGCTGATTGGGTCTGCCATCCAGCCTGCGCCCCACGCGGTCGGGTGGCAGAAATCCATGAAATAGTCTTCGGCTTTTCGGTCGTGCGCCTTCATATCATCAACAATCAATGGCAATAAATCGAGAGTTAGTTTATCGCCCGCTATTGCTATCATCTTTTCCTGCGGCTGGTTCTTGTCAGGGCTGGCCAGTTGAAATTTGTATGGGAACAACAGAATCACAAACTTGGCGCCATTTTCATCACACCAGGTTTTCATGAGATCAAGATTCTTGCCGACTGCCTTCCATGCCTTTTCTACTTCATCATGGGCGGGTTGCTTCACCAATGACTGAACATCGAGTTGTTCTTGATAGACCGCGCTCTGGTGGAGCGTCTTGCCAAACCGAAGTTGGTAGTAGCCCTTTTTGATCATGTAGGCGATGCTGCTGTTTTGATGGACCCAGTCAATAACCGATGTCTGAATATATGGGGCTGGATTGTCAGCGCCAAAATCGCCAAACCGCTCCGCCGTATAGGTTGGCAACACATCATTCAACACAAAACAAAATACAATAACATCAGGGTGTAACTTGCCCCATTTATTCTCTAACGCCACACGAGACTGGTATACGCTGTAGCCGGGCACGCCAGCGTTAAGGCTCTGCGCTGACACGCCGCTTTCAATGAAGCGCTGCTCGACGCTCACCGGAATCGTATTTTTGTATGGCAATCGCAAACCGAATGCCACCGAATCGCCGAGAAACAAATATCTCGCGCTGCCTTCAGGTATTACAACCTCACTCTCATCTCCTCGCATTCCAAGCGAGTTGGTCCTGACCGTCACGCCCCCATAATCGACTTCAATTGACGGTTTGAGCTCCCACTCAAGTTCGTCAGCGGGTTGGTAGATTGCTGCGTCGCGGTAACCAAAATGGGCGAAGGGCCGCAAGGCAAGCTCAAGAAATGTTAGAAAGAAAAAAACCGATACGATAGAAAGCAGCCCGTTAATCGTCCACTCATTGGCGAGTAAACGCTGCGCCCATTGTCTGGGCAAGACAAACAGATTGACAACAACAATAAAGCCAGTAAAAGCGATGCAAATGAGTTGGATGGGGTAAAGACGAAATCTCCATTCAGTCGCGAGGCCAGACAAAAAAGAAGGATAAAAAACCGCGTAACAAATAAACAGAAGCGCAATCAACCACAAGAGCAACGACACAATTCGGGTGAGATTACGCGGCGAATCACTTGGCATCAAGACGGCCGGTTCCAGGTCACTCGTCGTGAATGGGAATGTTTTTATAATCGAGCGACCAGTCGTTTAACATGCGCACTTCTTTAGGAAAGATCTTGATGAGAATGTAGTCAGGGTCTTCTAACATGGGCAGCGTGTCTTTTTTGATAGGCAGCGCCTCCCAATCAACATCGCCTTCAAAAATTTCCACCGCCCCCAAGACGCGAAGATGGCGGTTGGATGTATCTAAAAAACACGCCTCAACCATTGGGTTCTGGCGAATTTGTTTTAACTTGTTGGTATCTTTGTGCGAACACGACCAGATACAAAAGCCGTCGTTAAAGAGCCGGGTCATAGGGCGAAGCCGTGGTTTGTCTCCATCAACACTGGCGAGAAAGAAAATTCTCACTTCGTCGATGATGCTTAGCGCTTGGTTGCGAATATCAGTTGAAGACATTGATGCCACCCTTACTGTCGATCCATTAAAAATTTACATAATATAGTCCGAAATGCACAAGAAAAAAAGCGACAGAACTCACCCTCAATTTTCGGGTTGGCGCCAGTGACATGAGATACACTATAGATAGGCGTAGAATCATATCAGGATGGTTCAGGGGGT
Source organism: uncultured bacterium (assembly GCA_964556895.1). Classification (GTDB taxonomy): domain Bacteria; phylum Hinthialibacterota; class Hinthialibacteria; order Hinthialibacterales; family Hinthialibacteraceae; genus Hinthialibacter. The sequence goes on from CAZKYC010000010.1 coordinate 72,379, forward strand.
GAGGCTATGAGTAATATCCAGCAGATCGTAACCCGCCAAATTAACCAGTGGAACCTTGAACGCAAATCCGTTCAAGAACTTCAATCCAGCGATAGTTCAACGGTTGGCATTCGCGCTGTAGACCAGAAGCCAATTGTCACCTTGTCGCGTGAACGAGGCTGTCGCGGCCAAGAAATCGCCAAGTTGTTGTCTCATGAACTTCAATACGGCCTTTTCGGGCGGCAAATCATTGATTACATCGCACAACACCTAGGCGTTCGCAGCGAACTGGTTGAGTCGCTGGATGAGAAAGACCGGTCCGAACTCGAACTGTGGGTGGGTAACCTGTTTTCAGACCACCTTTTTGACCATGACGAATATAGCCACGCGCTATGCGAAGTAATGCGGGCGATCTCGCTCCAGGGTGGATTAGTCATCATTGGCCGTGGAGCGAATCATATCTTAAAATCCGCCAACGCCTTTCATGTTCGCGTGGTGGCCCCAGTCAAAACACGCATGAGAAACCTGCTCGAATTAGAGGGCAAGTCAGAAACTCGCGCCCTAGAAGAAATTAACCGGGTGGATGAAGAGAGAAGACACTTTGTTAAACGCTACTTTAAGCGAGACATCGATAACCCGATTGATTATGATCTGGTCATCAACGCCGAGCATTTGCCCATTCACGCCATTACCAAAACAATCATGGCGACGATGAGGGCGCGGGGTTGGTCATTTGAAAATACGGGCGGCGACAAGCGCCGCCGAAGCGTCTGACTCACTTTTTTTTGCTCAGAAACAACGCCAAAATGCGGTCAATGATTGACGGCTTTTTGACCTTCATTTGCTTCAAACGGTCTTCATCTACGTCATGGGATACCTGGCGGCGCTTGCCGCTCACTACCCTGAATTGTTCATCTTTCATCCAATTTGGCTCCTAATGTGTTTGTCAAAATGCTGTGCTGAAAGCGCGCCCGTATCCGCCGCGGCGGACAGCGATAAATACAGATATGGACATTCAATCTGCAGGGCATTTTGGCAACGACTACAAACGATAAATATCTAATAATTTTAGACGAATGGAGTATAATACCAGGCTCGACTTCAATTGTCTAAATCATTCATGTTGATTATATTGAAAAAAATTTACCAAATCCATCAAGTACCGATACACTGTAAGTGAACGCTAAATCGTTCAATTTCGTTGGTTCTTTGAACCATAAGATTGGAGATTTCCAATATGCAAATTCGCAATGTTTTACCCATGGAGCGGGACGCAGCCAACGACCCACTTGAAGACATGGTTCGCACCTGGCTTGAAGAGATCGGCGAAGATCCCGACCGGGAGGGTTTAGTCCGTACGCCGAAACGAGTCGCCAAAGCCTGGCGTTTTTTGAATGATGGTCACGAACAAGACCTAAACACGCTGCTCAACGACGCGGTTTTCGATGAAACCATCGATGAGATGGTCGTGTTAAACGATATCTCATTCTTCAGTATGTGCGAACACCACATGCTGCCGTTCTTTGGCCGCGCTCATGTGGCGTACATCCCCAACGGAAAAGTTGTAGGTCTGTCAAAAATTCCTCGAATCGTCGACATGTTTTCGCGCCGGTTGCAGTTACAAGAGCGTCTGACCCAACAAATCGCCGAGGCGCTCAACCAAGCAGTCGAACCGCGCGGCGTCGCCGTCGTCACCGAAGCGCAGCACATGTGCATGATGATGCGCGGCGTCCAAAAGGTCGGCGTTGACACCCGCGCCAGCGCCATGTTGGGCGTATTTCGCGAGAACCACGCCACCCGGGCGGAATTTTTGAGCATGTTGCCAAAACCAAAACAAGCGTAACCATGAGACGACTCGATAACCAAATCGCAATTATCACCGGAGGCGGTCGCGGCATTGGCGCTGCGACTGCCTCGTTGTTTGTCAAAGAAGGCGCTCGCGTAATTATCACCAGCCGAAGCGAAGACCAGTTGACAGAAACGGCTGCAGAAATTGCCTCGCAATCTAATGACGACTGTATACACTACTTCGCGGCGGATGTCAGCGATGAAGAGCAAGTAGCCGCGCTGTTCGCTGAAACTCAATCCCGTTTCGGCGCGCCGGATATTCTCATTAACAACGCGGCGGTCATCACCGTGAAACCGTTTGACGAATTTACCGTTGATGAATGGGATCAAATGATGGCGGTCAACCTACGCGGCCCGTTTTTGTGCAGCCGCGCCGCATTCAAAGCGATGCAAGTCAGCGGCAAGGGCGGCTCTATTGTGCACATCAGTTCACTCGCGGGTATCCGAGGGACGGAGAAGTTCCCGGGCATGTCAGGCTATGTCGTATCCAAACATGGCGTGATCGGTCTTACCGAAAGTTTGAGCGTCGAGGGGCGTCAACACAACATCCGCGTGAATTGCGTCGCGCCGGGCGCGGTTGAGACCCAGATGCTGCGTGACGCGGCGCCGCATTTCAAGACCGAAACCGTTCCTGACGACATTGCCCAAGCGATTTTATACCTGTCTGATCCCGTCCAAGCGGCGTCAATCACAGGCGCGGTCATCGAAGTTCACAGCAACGCCTAGCCCATCTGGAGAAGCCCTATGCCTTACCTATTGAGGGTTGAGAAACAATACCTGAAGTTCTCGTCCGCACACTTTACTTTGTTCCCTGACAGCCGCGAGACGTTGCACGGCCACAACTACACCGTCAGCCTCGAAGTTGAAGCCGATGCGCTGAACGACGGTATGGTGGTCGATTTTGGGCCGCTCAAAAAAGCGGTGCGGTCGATTTGTGACCATTTGGATGAAAAGGTATTGCTGCCGGAAACGCCGCGCATTGATCGCCGTGAAACAGGTGGTGTGCATGACCTGACCGTGGATGGCGAAGTTGAGTATCGCTTCCCGAAAGATGAAGTGATTGTCCTGCCGATTGAGAATGTCACCTGCGAGGCGCTGGCGTGGTATATCGTGATGGATGTGATGAAGTCGCGCGCCAAGTGGGATTCAACCCGCAGCGTCAAGCGCCTGCGCGTGTGGGTCGAAGAAACCCCCGGCCAACAAGGCGGCTACGAAGAAACGCTATCCTGAAAACTAACATATCCCTATCATTCAATTTATCGAAAAATTCCCCCGAGATTGTCAAAAACCTCGGGGGTGAATTATGCTAAAGAATATACACTATTTCGAATAAGCCTCAAAATCTTTCACGCTTGATCGTTCATATATTTTGCCTCTTCGCTATTTAGTGTGGGTAGGGGGTAAAACCTCCGGGAGTTGGAATGCTAATTTCGCGCCGATGATATAAATCATCGTGATGAAATTTTGACGTTTCGAAACCCTCGCGAACGGGCTTTCGCCGCCGTTTCCCCGGGAACGTTTCCTCCTTCTACCCCCTGCCTGCGGCAGGCAGACCGCCTATCCAATAAAACACGGTTTAGTTGAAT
>CAZKYC010000011.1:0-2891 GCA_964556895.1 uncultured bacterium
TTCATAAAAAACACACCATCCGGTTTTGAAACAAAAGCGCTTCGGCGATTACTGGATATTCCGCCAACGAAATGTTGGGCAGCGAAGGTAAGGACAAGGCCCTCGTTCATTTTGATGATCAAAGAATTAAACGAGAACGAAGCACGCGGCCAAATGACACCGTCGGACGGTGGGATTATGACGAGCGGTTGGTCCTGTCTCTCGAAGCCGAATCAAACGAAGCCACATCGCTGACGCTTCGCCATTCTGCGTTGGTGAATTCGCTCAGCATTTTATAGTGGTTGCCAGAATTATGTGCGGATTGAGTTTACGTAACTGTATCTATCGCTGTCCGCCGCGGCGGATTCAGGCGCGCTTTACGCACATTTTTTTGACAAACGCTCTAATTGATGAACAATTGATTGGGTCGATTTTGTTGTGATGAAAGAAATCAGCCGCCCCAACGACATCGTCGATTCATTCATCGCCCGGCTCGAGCCTCGGTGATTATTTGCTGAATCTTACTCTGAACTGATTGATCTCAGGTTGTGTTTGTTGATGAGGTCTTGAAGGTGGCGGCGGCTGATGCCGCCCATGAGCGCCGATTTGGTGACGTTGCCGTCGTTGAGTTTCAACAGTTCATCTAAATAATGGCGCTCGAAGGCCTCGCGCGCTTTCTGAAACGAAAACTGGTTAGGGTCAAACAAGGCCGCCATCAGCGGCGGCGCGCTTTCGACTGTAGGGGCCAAATGGTCAGGCAGGTCGCTTAACTCAATCACGCCGGTTTCGCGAAAAATCATGCAGCGCTGAATGATGTTCTCAAGTTCGCGGACGTTGCCCGGCCAGTTGTGTTGAAGCAACAACCGCATGGCGTCGGGCGACACGCCTTCGACCGCGCGGTTCATCTTCTGGTTAAAGCGGCGCACGAAATGTTCGGCCAACATGGGGATATCGCCCTCGCGTTCACGCAATGGCGGCAACTTGATCTCTAACACCGACAACCGAAAGAACAGGTCTTCGCGAAAGGCTTTCTTTTCGATGTCTTCGCGTAAGCCGCGATTGGTGGCGGCGACAACGCGAACGTCGACCGGCTTGGGCTTCACGCTGCCGATGCGGCGCACTTCTTTTTGCTCCAACACGCGCAGGATTTTGACTTGAAGGTCCATCGGCAGGTCGCCGATCTCGTCTAAAAACAGCGTGCCGCCGTCAGCGGATTCGATCAGCCCAATCTTGCTTTGATGGGCGCCTGAAAATGAGCCTTTCTCGTGGCCAAACAGTTCGCTTTCGATCAGTTCGCGGGGCAAGGCGCCGCAATTGACCGCGACAAAGAGCCCTGGTTTTCGGTCAGACATTTGATGGATGGCGTTGGCGACCAGTTCTTTGCCCGAACCGCTTTCTCCCAGAATGAGCACCGTACTATCAGTGGGTGCAGCTTTTTCGATGAGGCGATAGAGCGACTGCATAGCCTGGCTGTGCCCGATCATTCCGCCCATTTGTTCGCGTTCTTCGAGAACGGACGAGAGATAGGCGTTGCGGTCGTGAAGACGCTTTCGCTCGACCGCGTTGTGGACGATATGTAAGACTTCGTCGTTGTTAAACGGCTTGGTGATATATTCGTAGGCGCCGCGCTTCATGGCGTTGACGGCGGTCTCGACCGCACCGAAGGCGGTCATCATCACCACGGAGGTTTGGGGCGAGCGCTCGCGCACACGGTCGAGCAGGGTGAGACCGTCCATGCCGGGCATGCGCACATCAAACATGGCGGCGTCAAACGAGAGTTCGTCAAATTTTTTGAGCGCTTCTTCGCCGCCATTGGCGGTCTCGACCAAGTAGCCTTCATCCGAAAGCAACCGCTTCAGGATGTGGCGCATGCCTTTTTCGTCATCGACGATTATGACCGAACCGCGGCGCAGCGAACTCATAGGCGTCCCTTCAAATCATTCATCACCCTAAGAGTAGTATAAAAGCAGCGCCCCGTATGTGGGAGGAAGAGAACGAGTGAACCATGAAAGCAGCCGTGCGCGTCAATAGCCATACACAGCCGCTTTTGTTAATTCGCAGCGATCAAATACTGCTTTCAATCAGTTTTATTCTGTTTGTTTTTTTCGCGGTTCATTGTATCAGCGAGTTCTTTGGCTTTTTCGCTGAGTTTGGGCATGATATCCATCATGCGCTTTTGAGAAATCTGCATCGACCTCTGCATGAGTTCGGGCTGTTTCTTGATAAATGCTTTGCCAATGTCTGAAGAGTAAAACGCAATCGCGCCTTCCATTTCTTCTTTCGAAAACACTTCGGCGTAGAGGTTGATATAGTCTGTTTTCATCGCGACCCAGCCCACTTCTTTCATGATGAAGTCCATCATGGTTTTCATGTGTTGGTTTGACTCATTGATTAATTCATCGGGCGCGCCCATTTGTTTCATCTGCAAGGGGACCATATCTTTCATGATCTTGGTCAATTGGTCGGTGGTTTGAGGAACGTCCATCGCGATCAACAATTTCTCGGCCAACTCTTTTTCTGTGGGTTCAGCGACTTCGGCGATAGCGATTAGCGCGCAGGCGCTAAGGATGCAGGCGGCAAACAGTCTAATGTTCATCAAAATTTCTCCTAAAACTCGGTTCGAGTTAATTGGTATGGACAAGCGTAGTATAAATCACCCTGAATCAATAGCGGTTAGTCTTCTTTGCCTTCAATCAAATGTTCAAGAACCTCATCTTTTAGAATGTATCCTGTAATCGTTTCACGGTCTTCTTGTTTGAATAAGGGGATGCGGGAAAAAATCAATTCATCCTGCTTGTCATAAAATTCCCGAAATGGCATTTTTCTGACGCGGCGACCACAACCGTGCGCGGCGTCATGATCTGGCGCGCACGGAAATGTTTGAGGTTTAGACTATTATGAATAAATTGGGT
>CAZKYC010000011.1:2991-73102 GCA_964556895.1 uncultured bacterium
CGAGAAAGTCAGAACGCGAAAACGCGCTCTTGCCCTTGTCGGCGTAAAACATCGCGGTGAAGACCTGGCAGATCCAAACCAGGGGCGCCAACACGACAACCAACACGGACAACGAATGGACCGTAAACGTCGCTACCCTTCGCCATTGGGTGGCGCCAATGGTTTTGGGAATGATTTCTGAGAGAATCAAAATCGCCGCGGTCATAGCGATGGGCACGACGACTCCCGTGATGAGTGGATTGCTTTCCGCCCAGATTTTGGTGGCTTGTTGGCCTACGCCAATGGCGCCGACGGTGTGAGCGATGGTATTTAAACTGAGGATGGCGGCAAGGGGCTTGTCGACATTTTGTTTGAATTGCTGAAGGCGGGGGCCAACGGTGCTGTCTTCGTTTAATTTGACCTGCATATAAGATGGCGTAATGCTAAGCAGCACCGCTTCCCACAACGAACATAAAAAAGAAAAAATGATCGAGATGGCAAAATACAATACCAGCATTGAAATCATCTATCGCCCTTTCAATGAACGCCGTGTAGATGCATTGTATCGGCCCGAACCAGCAAACAAATATTATGTTGACATAAACAATTCTTCGATGGGGCCTACATGGCTTCAACGTTATAGCCCATGCGGCGCAGGGCGGCGGCGACCTCTTCGATATGGTCGGGGCCGCGGGTTTCGAGGGTGAGATCAAGATAGGTCTTTCCTAGCGGCGCGTCAAAAAACGATCGGTTGTGATAGACCTCAACCACATTGGCTTTGAGTGTTGAGACGCATTCAGACACAATCGCCAACTGGCCGGGGATGTCTAACAATTCGATGCGCAGCCGCGCCATACGCCCATCTTTGATGAGGCCGCGTTCGATGATGCGCGATAAGAGGTTCAGATCAATGTTGCCGCCCGACAAGACAATCACGACGCGCTTGCCTTTGAGGTTGAGGCTGCGAAACATCAGCGCCGCCAGGCCGACCGCGCCGGAGCCTTCGACCAGGGTCTTTTCAATATCGAGCAACATGATGACCGCCGCCGCGATCTCTTCTTCTTCAACCGTGACGATGTCATCGACGTAGTGTTGAACGGCTTTCAATGTATGCGTCCCTGGTTGTTTGACGATGATGCCGTCAGCGATTGAAGCGTATACAGGAACGTTGACCGGATAGCCCGCGTCAACCGAGGCCTTCATTGACGGCGCGTTGGCGGCCTCGACGCCGATGATCTCACACTCGGGGCGTTGCTCTTTGACCGCGCAGGCGATGCCCGAAATCAGGCCGCCGCCGCCGATGGGGACAATCACCGCGTCGGGCTGGGCGTCGTCGAGAATCTCAAGCCCGATGGTGCCCTGCCCGGCGATGATGCGCTCATCGTCGAAGGGGTGAATAAAGACATAGCCCTTGTCGTCAGACAACTCCATCGCCTTGGCACAGGCTTCGTCATAGTTGATTCCGTGTAGGATCACCTCGGCGCCAAACCGCTTGGTCGAAGTCACTTTGGTGAGCGGCGTGTTTTCGGGCATGACAATAGCGGCGTGAGACTTCATCCGTCCGGCGTGATAGGCGACGCCCTGGGCGTGGTTGCCCGCGCTGGCAGCCACGACGCCGCGCTGGCGCTCTTCGGGAGATAGTTGAAGCAGTGTGTTTAACGCGCCGCGCTCTTTGAACGCTCCGGTCATCTGAAGGTTTTCGAGTTTCAACAAGATGCGGCTTCCCGTGATGTCGCCCAGCGTCTGTGACGGGACGCAGGGCGAATGATAAATCGAACCTTGAATGCGCGCTTGGGCGTCGCGAATGTCCTTTAGCGTAACCATGAAAAAGAGCGTTCCTTCTTATACGACAACGTTCATGAGTCTTCCGGGCACAAAGATTTTTTTACGCGGTTCTTTGCCTTCGAGCCAGCGGTTGATGTTGGGTTGGTCGAGCGCCGCCTGCCAGATGGCGTCTTGGTCGGCGTCGGCGGCGACTTCGACGGCGCCGCGCACCTTGCCGTTGACCTGCACGGCAATCTTTACCGTATCCACTTGAAGCCACTGCGGGTCATGTTTGGGCCAGGCGTTGTGCATGACCAAGCCGTCGCCGCCGATGGTTTCCCACAGTTCTTCGCACAAATGAGGCGCCATGGGGGAAAGCAGATGAAGCAACGCTCGCGCGGCTTCGTCAAACGCGACAAAGTCTGACGCGGTGATGGCGCCGTCTGCCGTAAAACGGTACATCTCGTTGACGAGTTCCATGATCTTGGCGATGGAGGTGTTTAACCCCAAGCGGTCTTGAATGTCAGTGGTCACGCCTGCGATCGTTTTGTGGGTCATACGGCGCAGGTCTTTGGCGGCGCCTGAGAGTTCGCCATTCGGCGCGGGCGGCGTCTTGAGCGCGTCGGCGTATTTCATCACCAAGCGATAAACCCGGTCGACAAACCGGGCGGAACCAATCACACCTTCGTCGCTCCATTCGAGGTCGCGTTCGGGCGGCGAGGTAAACAGAATAAACAACCGCGCCGCGTCGGCGCCGTAGTTGTCGATGATCTCGCTGGGGTCGACCACGTTGCCTTTTGATTTTGACATCTTAGCGCCGTCTTTGGTGACCATGCCCTGGGTGACCAGTTTGGCGAACGGCTCGTCGGCGTTCACCAGGCCCAGATCGCGAACCACCTTCGTGAAAAACCGCGAATAGAGCAGATGAAGCACGGCGTGTTCGACCCCGCCGATGTAGAGGTCGACGGGCATCCACTCATTCGCCTTGGCGGCGTCAAACGCCGCACTATCGTTGCGCGCGTCGATGTAGCGTAAGAAATACCAGGACGAATCCCAAAAGGTGTCGATGGTGTCGGTTTCGCGCCGGGCTTCGCCGCCGCAGGATGGGCAGTCAACCTTGTAGAATTCTTCCATACGAGTCAGCGGCGAACCTTCGCCGGTTATTTCAACTTCAGTCGGCAGTTCAACCGGCAGGTTCTCATCGGGTACAGGCACAGCGCCGCATTTGTCGCAATGCACCAGCGGGATGGGCATGCCCCAATAGCGTTGACGTGAGACGCCCCAATCGCGCAGACGGTAATTGACCGTCGCCCGGCCGATGCCTTTTTCGTCCATCCAGGCGATGACGGCTTTCTTGCCTTTCTGGTTTGGCGTTCCGTCAAACTGTTGGGAGTTGACCATCATGCCTTCGCCTTCCCAGGCTTCGGTCATGTCGTCGGCGCTGTCAAACTCAGCGTCTTTGGGCTTGATGACCAGCCGCATGGGCAGGCCGTATTCTTTGGCGAACAAAAAGTCGCGCTGGTCGTGAGTGGGCACCGCCATAATCGCGCCTGTACCATACTCAACCAAGACATAGTTAGCGATCCAGATGGGCGTTTTCTCATCATTGACCGGGTTGATCGCATACGCGCCGGTGAAGACGCCTTCTTTTTTTGTTGCGTCATCAGTGCGTTGGGTTTTGTCCATCTGGGTGACTTTGTCGATAAAAGCGCGGCACTCAGGCTCCTGCTGTTGCCCTGAAATAATCTTCTCAACCAATGGGTGCTCTGGCGCAAGCACCATGTAAGTGGCGCCAAAGATGGTGTCAGGCCGCGTAGTAAAAACGGGGATCTCCTCCCCCGCCTGGGCGCCGTCCGCCACGCGAAAGAGAATCTCGGCGCCTTCAGAGCGGCCAATCCAGTTGCGCTGCATGACCACGACCTTGTTGGGCCAGTCGGTGAGTTTATCGAGGTCGGCCAACAGTTCTTCGGCGTAGTCAGTGATGCGAATAAACCACTGGGGCATGTGTTTTTGAACGACGACCGAGTCGCATCGCCAACACAGACCGTTCACGACCTGCTCATTCGCCAACACGGTATGACAGTCTGAGCACCAGTTGAGCATGCCCTCTTTTCGGTAAACCAGGCCTTTCTTAAAGAACTGGAGAAACAGCCACTGCCCCCATTTGTAATAGCCTTCATGACAGGTCGCGACCTCGCGCTCCCAGTCGTAGGAGAGGCCGAGAGCGCGCTGTTGCTGCCCCATTTCGCGAATGTTGTTAAACGTCCATTTGGCGGGGGGGACCTTATTTTTAATCGCCGCGTTTTCGGCGGGCAGGCCAAACGCGTCATAGCCCATCGGGTGGAGTACGCGATGGCCTTTCATGCGGTAATAGCGCGCCATGACGTCGCCGATGGCGTAGTTTCTCAAGTGGCCCATGTGTAATTTTCCCGATGGGTAGGGGAACATCTCCAGGCAGTAGAACTTGGGCTTGTCGCCGTCGTCTTCGGTGGCGAAGGCGCGGGCGTCTTGCCAGCGCTGCTGCCACTTCGGCTCAGCGGCCTGGTAGGGAAAATGGTCGATGGTTTCAGCGGCCGGCTTGATGACGGCGTCGGCGGCGTTTGAAGATGACATGAAGTTCCTCTCAGATCGATTGGTTGGTTAAATCGTATTGTCTAAAATGAATGACAAGTATTGTAGAAGTGGGGCGCGGCGCGGCGAAGGTGGAGCAACGGGTGAAAAATTCGAGGGTATTGTTATTCAAGACGCAGCGTGCGGCATGGGCGCAACTCGGCTCGCGTCAGTGCGGCTCCGCCCTGTTGTAGGGATGCAGCGCGCTGCGCCCGAATTTTACTATCGGGTGTTTTCCACGGGCGAATTACTCACCAAGCGCTTATTGAAAATCTTCGGGCTTGAGGGCGCATTGCGAGCCAATGTCATGCGTCAATGTCTTGCCGACATACTCATCCAATTTCTCAGCGGAGATGGGGCCAAGCGGGCGGCGCACCAACACGTCGTTGCGGCCTAAGACCTCGCCCGCTTTTAGATAACGGCGCGCATACAACGCCCGGCGGGCGATAGTCTCGATGGGGCGTTCGGTTTCTTGAACGCTTTTTTCCGGGCGCCCTAACACTTGTTCCGTCGTACGAATCGATGCGACCAGACGCTTTAATTCATCCGGGTCGGATGAGAAAAAGTGGTCCCAACCCGGTAGGTTTTTTGACAAGGTGAAGTGTTTTTCAACTATACACGCGCCCAGCGCGACTGCCGCTAACGCCGCCTCGACGCCCGTAGTGTGGTCAGAGTAGCCAATTGGAACATGGAATTTCTCACGCAACGCCGACACTGCGCTGACCCGCGCCGACTCAGGCGGGCAGGGGTAACTCGACACGCAATGAAGCAAGGCGAACTCGGCGTTGGCTTCATGCAGCACTGCTACAGCAGCGTCGACCTGGGTAGGCGTCGACATACCTGTAGAGAGAACCATCGGCCGTTGTTTGGACGCGACAAACCGTAAGAAGTCTAAGTGGGTCAACTCGCCCGAACCAATCTTAAACGCGGGGACGCCCAATTCAAACAACAGGTCGGCGCTGATTTCGTCGAAGGGCGTCGAAAGCAACATGACGCCGCGCTGATCAGCAATTCGGCGCAGGTCGTTGTAGACGTCGCGGCTTAGCTGCATACGCTCAAATTTGTCGTATTCGGGGTGGTCGGGGGCGAAGAGTTCGTGAGTGAGGTAGGTCTGAAATTTGACCGCGTCCACGCCGCAGTCGGCGGCGACCTCGATCAGTTGCGCCGCCATTTCGGGCATGCCGTTATGGTTCAGGCCCGCTTCAGCAATGATGAAGCAGGGGCTGCCGTCGCCGATGTGTTTGTCGCCAATTTTCACGGTCGTTCTCCCAAGGCCGCCATGCCCAGACAGGCTGAATTTCGACCATCTATACGATACAATACTCTACATTCAGACGCAATCAAACAGTCTTGATGGATTCAATGTGGAGATTCTGATGAAAATGAACCGTGTTACGCCCGAAGAGCTCAATGGAAACCAACTGGATGAAATGCAATACCTCGTCGACTCGATGGGCGTAGACGATATCTGGCGCGTGTTTCGCATTATGGCCGAGTTTGCCGAGTCGTTTGAAACGCTGGGCAAGTTGCCCGATGCGGTGACGGTCTTCGGATCGGCGCGCACGCCTGAGATTCACCCCATGTACCAAAATGCCCGCGAACTGGGCGCGCGCCTCGCCGACGAAAACCTGGCGACCTGCACCGGCGGCGGCCCCGGCATTATGGAAGCCGCCAACCGCGGCGCCTACGAAAGCGACGGCGTCTCGGTAGGCATGAACATCGAACTGCCGTTTGAACAGACGCCCAACCCCTATACCACACTGGGGCTGAGCTTTCGCTATTTCTTCGTGCGCAAAGTGATGTTGGTCAAATACTCGGTCGCGTTTGTGATTTTTCCCGGCGGGTTTGGAACGCTCGACGAACTCTTTGAGTCGTTGACGCTGATTCAAACCCGGCGCTTGAAACCGTTTCCGGTGGTGTTGTTTGGGTGCGATTATTGGGGCGGACTGATGGACTGGATCAAACAGCGCGTCTTAGAAGACGGCAATATCTCTGAAAAAGACCTCAACCTGTTTCACTGCACCGACAGCATCGACGAGACCATCGAGATCATCAAAAGTTCAGACCTAATTCGACGAAATGGAAAGTAAGAACGTTTTTGTAGGGGCGCAGCGCGCTGCAAATTTACCCGACGAAAAGACGCCAACCTGCCACCTCTGCCTACCCCAGACTTTGGGCAGAGGATTATTTCGTCTGGTAGAATGGAACTTCGCGAAGCAGCCCACCATGCAATTTTCCAAATGTCTTTAGGGCGGGTTAATTCACCGCGGCGAACACTCTACGAATCTGTTGGTGTATTCATAGGCTTCCCCCACATAAAAAACACCGTCACACACACCACCACCGCGCCGGTCATGTCGGCCAGCCAGTCGGCGAGGTCGGGTGAGCGGGTGGGAATAAACGACTGGTGAAATTCGTCGCTGAGTCCGTATAGCCCGACGAACAACAGCGTCACGCCGACGGTTTTAAGGTTGATGAATGAGTAGTCTCCCTTGAGCCAGGCGCGCAAGAACAAAAACGCCAACAGACCGAAGAAACTCGCGTGCATAATCTTATCAAAATAGGGAATCGACATCGGCGGCCCCGGCAGGCGGGGCTGGTGGGAGAAATAAAACGTCAGCGCCATGTGGGCCAACACCGGCAGCCAATAGCGAACGAATGGCGTCATTCCGAACGGTGGTTTCTGGCGTTCATCGCCTGCTCATAGGCCCACTTGGCGCGGTAGGAACTTCTCACTAACGGGCCTGACAACACCGCTGAGAAGCCCAGGCTCTTACCATAGTCTTCATACTCTTGAAATTCGTCTTGCGACACTACCCGGTCAACGGCGGCGTGTTTTTTGGTGGGGCGAAAATACTGCCCCACGGTCAAGATGTCACACCCCGCCTCGCGTACCTGGCGGATGGCGCCAATCATCTCGTCTTTGGTCTCGCCCAACCCGGCGATAATGCCGCTCTTGGTGATGGCGCCGCGCTGTTTGGCGCGGTGGATGACTTCGAGCGAGAGGCCCCACTTTGACCAGGGCTGGATGGTTCGATACAAGCGCGGGACGCACTCCACATTATGATTGAGCACATTAGGCCCGGCGTCTAAGACGGTGTCGAGCGACTCCCCGTTTCCGCAGAAGTCGGGAATCAGCACCTCGATCAGCGTACCCGGCTCCATCTCAAGCGTGCGGCGAATGGTCTCGGCGAAGATGCTGGCGCCGCCGTCGGGCAACTCGTCGCGATTGACGGAGGTGATGACGGCATATTCTGTACCTAAGTCGTAAATCGCCTGGGCGACGCGTTTGGGCTCGTCGAGGTCGAGTTCGGGTGGTTTGCCATGCTGGACGGCGCAGAAACGACAGGCGCGGGTGCAGACGTTGCCTAAGAGCATGAAGGTCGCGGTTCGATCGCCCCAACACTCGCCCATATTAGGGCAGCGCGCGCTTTGACAGACGGTATGAAGCCCTTGGTCTTCAACGGTTTGCAATACGTCTTCATATTGCTCGCCGCCGGGCAGCGTAATTTGAACGAAAGGCGTTGAATCAACTGGCATCTTTTGTTTCCATTAAGTAATTATGCGCCAAGTTGTGAGATGCGATGGTGGAACAATACTTCAAAGCGGTCAGCGACGCTCCATACGTCGAGGCTGGAGCCGCCGGTTTCTTCTTCAATAGAGGTTACCGTTAAATTCGGCATTCCACAGGGCACGATGCGCTCAAACGGTCCATGTTGCGGCGTCACATTGAGTGAACAACCATGATAACAAAAGCCCTTGCGCACCCGCACACCAATGAAAGCGATCTTTCGATTTTCGGCCCACACGCCGGTCTTACCGTCGATGACGTGAACCTCAACGCCATATTCGTCGCACAGTTCGATGATCAGGTTTTCTAAAAAACGTAAATAGGCGTGAATGGTCATGCCCCGCTGGCGCAGGTTCAATACTGGGTAGGCTACCATCTGGCCGGGGCCGTGGTAGGTCGCCTGCCCTCCCCGCCGGACCGAGTGTAATTCGATGCCAAGCGATTGGTATTCGCTTTCTGGCAAAAGCAGGTCGCCAGGCTCTGTCGCCGCGCCGAGAGTAATTGTCGGCGGGTGCTCACACAACAGCAGCGATTCTTCTCCGCGCTCAACCAGTGATTCCTGAACTAGCTCAACCTCTGAGTAGGCGTCTTTGGTTGTTTTATGAATTGTCGGCAGCGCCAACGAATCTACGGTCATGCCTTCTCCGCCGATTGGGCGCGTTTTTCGATCTCGGCTTCGACATCGCGTCTCACGATGCGTCCGTCGGGGCCGCTGCCTTTGACGTTGGTCAGATCGATACGGTGTTCATTGGCAATGCGCTGCGCCAAAGGGGAGATATGAAGAGACGTCACTGTCGGTTGGGCGGGCGCGAGTGCAACAGGAACAATCGGCTTTGGCGCCGGCTCACAGGGCGGCGTTTCTGCGTCAATGGAGTCTATATTCTCAATAATTTCGTCAATATTCTCACTTGGCTGGCCGATGATCGCCAATGCGCCGCCGATGGGCACTTCGTCTCCCGGCTGGGCGACGATTTTCAATAGCGTTCCTGTCTCATGGCTCTCGAGTTCCATCGCGGCCTTGTCGGTTTCGATTTCGGCGAGTGCGTCCCCGGCAGCGACCGAATCGCCCTCAGACTTCATCCACACGAGGATGCGTCCGGTGACCATGGCGTCGCTCAGAGTTGGCATTTTTACGAGAGTGGCCATAGCGATGGCTCCTTATTCTAATTCATTGTCGCTGACATTTCGTTTCTTGACTGATTGATTGTCGATATTATGATAACTTCAGTCAGTGTTTTTTCGTAGTTTTTTGTGGTTTGTACGTTTCGGGAAACTGTACCAAAACGATCCTATCAAATTGTTGAGGGGTGTTCGGGCTTCAGGTCTGAACCACATCGCTTATGTCATCGTCAGATTTTGTCCATTTACACGTCCATTCTGAATATAGCCTGCTTGACGGCGCCTGCCGCATCAACGAGTTGATCGCCCAGGCCAAGTCGCTTAACCAAACCCACTTGGCGCTCACCGACCACGGCGTCATGCACGGCTCGCTGGAGTTCTATCAGAAAGCCACCAAAGAAGGCATCCAGCCCATCATCGGCGTTGAGGCCTACGTCGCCCCCGAAAGCCGCCACATCAAGTCGGGCGGACGCGACACTTCGATTGACGACCGCAGCGACAAGACCGCCTACCACCTGGTTTTGCTCGCCAAAGACTTTGAGGGCTATCAAAACCTGATGAAGTTGTCGTCAATCGCCCAGCTGGAGGGCTTTTATTACAAGCCGCGCATCGACCGCGAAGTGTTGCGCGAATATTCGAAGGGGTTGATCGGTTTGTCGGCGTGTTTGAATGGCGAGGTGCCCAACAACCTGCTCGAAGAACGCGGCGACGTCGCGATTGAACGCGCTAAAGAATATCTCGACATTTTTGGCGAAGGCAATTTCTTTCTCGAAGTGCAGCCCAATGGGCTGGATGAACAAGAGATCGTCAACCGCGAGCTGCGCCATGTGTCAGACGAACTATCCATCCCACTGGTGGCGACCACTGACGCCCATTATCTGACTCCCGAGGGCGCCAAGACGCAGGATTGTTTAATTTGTATCGGTACCAAGAAGACTCTGTCTGACCCCAACCGTCTTAAATTGTCAACCAACGAACTCTATATCAAATCGGGCGAGAAAATGATCGAACAGATGCCCGATTTTGTCGATGCGGTTGAGAACACCCGCCTGGTCGCTGATCAATGCAAACTGGAGATCAACTACGACGGCTCCAAACTCATCATGCCGGGGTTTGACATTCCTCAGGATGAAGAATCGCATGAGGAGTATCTGCGCAAGCTGGTCTACCAGGGCGCTGAGAAGCGCTACGGCGAGGTCGCCGAAGAGATTACCGCACGAATTGAGAAAGAACTCGACATCATCCTGGGGCAGGATTTTACCGGGTACTTTTTGATTACCTGGGATTACATCAACTGGGCGCGCGAGCAGAAGATTTCAGTCGGCCCCGGGCGCGGCTCGGCGGCGGGCTCAGTGGTTGCGTATGCGCTGGGCATCACCGATATAGACCCCATCAAATACAACCTGCTCTTCGAGCGGTTTTTGAACCCAGAACGCATCTCCCCGCCAGATATTGATACTGACTTTTCTGACAAACGCCGCGAAGAAGTCATTCGCTATGTGCAAGACAAATACGGTCACGATAAGGTCGCCCAAATCGCCACGTTTGGCACCATCGGCGCCAAAAACGCTGTGCGCGATGTGGCGCGGGTGATGGGGCTGCCCCCTTCTGACGGCGACAAAATCGCCAAAATGATTCCTGACACCCTTGGCATCAAGTTGGCCGACGCGCTTGAAGAAGTGGCCGAACTCAAGCGCCTCAGCGAATCAGACTCAATTCATCAAGAACTGTTCCGCCACGCCTTGGCGATCGAGGGCATGGTGCGACAAACTTCGACCCACGCTGCTGGGGTCATCATTGCGCCCGACGAGCTGTCCAAGTTCACCCCGTTGATGCGCGGCGCCAACAAAGACGAAGACGTCGCCACTCAATATGAAATGAAGATTCTTGAGTCGATCGGGCTGCTCAAGATGGACTTTTTGGGGCTAAAAAACCTCTCTGTCATTGACGGCGCTGTCGAGAACATCCATGAACGCTACGACCCTGAGTTTACTATCGACAAGATCCCCATGGATGACCCGAAGACGTTTGAACTCTTGTGCCGCGCTAAGACCAACGGCGTGTTTCAGTTAGAATCAACCGGCATCAAAGAAGTGTTGCGCAAACTTCAGCCCGAATCATTTACTGACGTGATCGCGCTGTTGGCGCTCTACCGCCCCGGCCCGCTGGGCAGCGGCATGGTCGACGATTTCGTCAACCGCCGCCATGGGCGCGCCGAGATCGTCTATGACCACCCCTCGCTGGAGCCGATTCTCAAAGAGACCTACGGCATCATCCTTTACCAGGAACAGGTCATGCAAATCGCCAACGCCATCGGCGGCTTCACCCTCGGCCAGGCCGACGTCATGCGCCGCGCCATGGGCAAGAAAAAAGAAGACCTGCTCAACAAGATGGAGAAAGATTTTTATGCTGGCGCCAAACAAAAAGGCGTCGACCTCTCTATCGCCCAGCGCCTGTGGAACCTGATCTTTAAATTCGCCGGGTATGGCTTCAACAAATCTCACAGCGCGGCCTACGCTTACATCACCTACCGAACCGCCTATTTAAAAGCAAATTTCCCTGACGCATTTCTGGCCTCGCTGCTCACCACCGATATGGGCGATTCAAACAAGGTGGTGAAATACAAAAACGATTGCCCGGATTACGGCATCGCCCTGCTGCCGCCCGACATCAACGAATCAAACGAGACCTTCACCGTGACCGACGAGGGCATCCGCTTCGGTCTGGCAGGCGTCAAAAGCGTCGGCGCGGGGGCGGTGCGCGTAGTAATCGCTGAGCGTGAAAAGAACGGGCCGTATAAATCGCTGGATAATTTCTGCACCCGTTTGGCGGGCGGGACGCTCAACAAAACTCTGATTGAAAGCCTGATTCGCGTGGGCGCCTTTGATTCGTTTGACCAAACCCGCGCAACCCTAATCAACGGGTACACGACGGTTTTAGAGCGCGTCCAAGGCGAATTGCATGATCGCGCTGTCGGGCAGGATTCACTATTCGGCGATGAAGACGAAGAGGACGCCGCGCCCCAATTAGAAGAATTGCCCGAGCTAGAGAACACCGAGATTTGGGCGGACGAGAAGAAACTACTCGGCTTCTATCTAAGCGGCCACCCGCTGATGGAATATCAATCCGAAGTGGAGTTGTTTTCCACCCACCAAGCAGGGCCATTGAACGAACTCGAAGGCGAAGACCTAGGCGCCGTTCGCCTATTAGGCATCGTCAACGAGGTCAAAAAGCGCAAGACGCGCAACGGCGATATCATGGCGATATTCATTCTCGCGGATATGAGCGGCGAGGTTGAAGTCGCCGTCATGCCCCAACTGTTTGAAAAGAGCGGCCACATTCTCAAAGCAGACGACATCATCGTATTAGACGGCCAGGCCAGCCGGCGCGGCAGCGATGTATCCGTGCGCGCTGACCGAATTATGACGCTGGATGACTGTTGGCGGGGCGGCGGGGTGAACGAGATTCACCTCTATGTGTCGTCAGACCATTTTAATGAAGAGAGCATGATGAGGCTGAAGGGCCGATTGTTAGGCTCAAACGGAAGCGTCCCAGTGGTTTTATTCATTCGCGTGCCTAAGATTGGCGCCGTGCGCTATGAATTAGAAAAACCGTTTAACATCGAACCGGGCCGCGAACTCAAAGCCGAACTCGAAACCATCCTCAACGGCGGGGTGGTCAGGTTTTCGGGCGGAGGCCTTCCCCGCCCCAGCAACGGTAACAGCCGCAACGGCAACTACCGACGGCGCCAGCAAGTGAAGAATTGAGGCTCATCCGGGATTTGGATACGTTCTCTCAAATTGAATTAAAATTTCCCGACACGATCTCAAAGATGATTTTTTTTATCGTTGTATTTGGCATGGGTACAACTCTGCTCGCTTCAGTGCGGCTCCGCCTTTTTGCACAGGCGCTCCCTGAGTTGCACCCATGCCTGAGTTGGATTGTCTATTATTGATAGGACGAATATCATTTTTTGACCCAATCCCAGGTCATCCATCAAGAGAAGCACTCAACTATCGGAAGAACCAGAATTGAACTGACGATTGTATGGGGAGGGCGAGTCTCCCGACGAGCCGCGATTGGGATATAAAAAAACTGGTTCTTCACAAAACCCTGTGCACAATTTCTCAAGACATAGACCATTTGGCCGTATTTCTTGCACAGGTTCTCAGGAGGAGCCAATTTATTTCACTGCCATATTCATTCCCCTCACCCCAGCCCTCTCCCAGAGGGAGAAGGGGTTGGCCTTGCCTCAATCATACAGATATAGTTCTTGCAATCTTAATCTGAATGTCGCAGTGGCTATTGCCTTCTCCTCATGGGAGAAGGTTAGGTTGGGGGTTTAGCTAATCGAAATATACCAGCAGTTATTTTCCCTCTCACCCCGCCAGTCGAATCGCGACGTCAATGGCGTCGAGCAGCGAGCGTTCGGAGGCTTTGCCTGTGCCCGCCAGGTCGAATGCCGTGCCGTGATCGACTGAGGTGCGAATGATGGGCAGGCCCAGCGTAACGTTGACCCCGGTGACGGCGTCCCACTCGCCCGATTCAGAGTCAAAGCCAAAGTGGGTCGTCTTGAATGGAATATGGCCCTGGTCGTGATACATCGCGACCACGCCGTCAAACTTGCCTCCCAACAATTGCGGAAAAATCGAGTCGCTGGGGTATGGTCCAAACACGTTGGCGCCGTCTTGCCTGCCTTGCGCCACCGCGGGCGCGATGGCGTCTATCTCTTCACGGCCAAACAGGCCTGCTTCGCCCGCGTGAGGGTTGTAGGCGCACACCGCGATGCGCGGCGGTTTACCGTCAAGGCGCGTTAATGCGTCATTAAAGAGGCGGGTGGTCATGGCGATTCGCTCTTGAGTTAACAGCGACGGCACATCTTTCATGGCGACATGACAGGTGACATGAACAACCCGAAACCCGCCCGCGATTAACATCAGGCTAAATTCTTTGGTATTGGTCTGATGGGCGAGAATCTCAGTGTGTCCGGCGAAATGATGGCCCGCCTGGTTGATGGCGGCTTTGTGAAGCGGCGCGGTAACGATGGCGTCCACGTCTCCCGCCTTCGCCCAGGTGATCGCCTGCGATAGCCAGCGAAACGCCGCGTCGCCGCAAGAGGCGTCAACTTGAGCCAGCGGCAATGGATGGCCTAGCCCCGCCTCGTCATTGAAAAAATAAATGCCATCTCTGGCTAGCGATGGATGATCGATGGTTTCGTACTGAAACGATGCGCCCGTATACTCAAACGCCCGTTTGAGAGCGCGTTCAGAGCCGATGATGATGGGAACGCAACGCTGCAGTACGGCTTCTTGACCCAGCGCTTTGGCGATGAGTTCCGGCCCGACGCCAGACAGGTCGCCCATGGTGACCGCGAGTTTGGGTTTCGTGTTTGACAAAGTGTCGCCTTTATATCAATTCGATGGAATAAAACCTTATCTAACGTATCGTTTGTTGGTATTCTAATCTGTTGATTTATCAACCAGTTTTGGTACTGGCCATCGTTTCACCGAAACCCTCGCGCACCGACTTCGCGCTTTTAGGACGCCAATGCTTTTTAAGGGAAAACGCTCCGGATTTAAACGGGTACGGTTAAAGCGTCCAACAGTGTTTTATCAACCCGGGTTTGATTCAGCCCCATACGGCTTCACCACCCAGGCCGAGTCAACCGAACAAAACCTGGTCCATATCGCACAGCATCTTCTCGCCTGTCGGACCGACCCTTACTATGGCGTTTTTCTGGCCAATGTCGATACGCTCAAACCCTTTCTCGACCTGTACCCTGAAGAACGCGCCTGGGTGGCGCGTCTCGCTCAACAAGAACGTATCTCGCTCGGCGCCGCTTACCTGCCTGCGATGGAACCATTCATCGGCGGCGAAGCGTTGGTTCGTTCGCTGATATATGGTCATGCCTGGTCAAAGACGGCCGCTGGGGTGACGCCTAAAGTGTTTATGAATGGCGAGTCAGACGCCCACGCCTCTCAACTGCCTCAAATTTTATCGCAGTGCGGCCTCAAAGCGATGTTGGCGCCCAATCGGTCTCTCCATTCGCCAATTGGCTCGCCCGGCTTGTTTGTCTGGGCGGCCCCCAATGGCGATTGGGTTTACGTCCAGCGGCTGGAGCCGCCATCGTCGAACCTGTCATTGCCCGAACGCCTTGAGCGATGCCTCGACGCCATGCAGAGCGAACAGGCGCAATGCCAGGCGGCGGTAATGGTAGACCCGCTCGCAGACCCCGCTCCCCAGCCTGAAATGGTGGGAAGGGGACGCGACTGGGGCGCCAGCGACCCCGCCTTGGTCTGTACGGGCGCGGCGGCGGAGAAATATTTCTCTTACATCGACAGCCAAGTAACGGGCAAAAAATTTGACTTGGAGTGGATGCCCGCCGACTGGCCGCCTGAATCGTATGGTCCGTCGGCTTCGCGCGGCGATCTGAAACTCGCATCCCGTTTGGTCGAAAACCGGTTGTATGAAGCCGAACTGTGGGCGACCATGGCCGCGGTGATGGGCCGCCCGGTCTCATTTCTTCCAATCGAATTCGCCTGGAGGCAGTTGCTGTTTGCTCAAAGCAAGCAGGGCGTCGCATTGGGCGGCAGCGAAATCGTTTTCGCCGATTGTTTAGACGCCCTCCATCAGGCGCTCGACGAAGCGGTGTCGGCCCGCAGCGAATCGTTGTCACACATCGCTGCCCAAGTCGACACTCAGCCCAAACAAGGCGCCTTGTCGATGCTGTTGTTTAATAGCCTGCCGTGGCGGCAGGACGGACTGGTTCGATGTCCCGTTAATGTTGACGCTGATTTTTCGCCCTTCTCATTGACCGACGCTGAGGGGAAGCCGATTCCGTTCGAGATAGAAAAAGTCGACAGCGACGCTGAAGACCATCCGACTCACGCTCATTTGTTGTGGGTACAAAACCAGATGCCCGCGACCGGGTTTGTGGGTGTACGCCGAACGCCCGCCCACGATGTTCAGGCGCCCTACTTAAAACGCGCCCAGCGCCAGACCTGGGTCGAGAACGAATTTTTCCGCGTCGAAATCGACCCCGACCGCGGCGGCGGCATCGTCAGCCTGCAAGACAAAGAGTCAGGCAAAGAGTGGATCAACCAAGACCATTCCCACCCGGGCAATGTAGTATTGACACTGCCGATTGACGAGCCTGAAGACCCCAGAGACGGGTTTGTCTTGCGCAGCGGCATCGAAGCGGCGACCGACCCCACCCCAGCTTATGATTATTACGAAGGCCCGGTCAGCCGCCGGATTCTCGTGCGCGGCGCGGGGCCAGGCTCTTGCCGCCGCATTCAAGAAATCAAACTTTATGACGGGCTGCCGTATATTGATTGCGTCACGTTGCTGGTCGATTATCGCGGACGCGAGTCGCGGCTGGACGGCCCCGCCGCCCCGTATCGCGACATCTATCTGGCAGCGTTCCCGTTAAACCACCCCGGCGCGGCGCCCGTTCTCGAAGACCGGTTTTACGCCAAGACGGGCCGCAGCGGCCTGGTGTCGCTTCAAAACGCCCGCCCCACTGAATGGAACGAACGCGGTTTAAACTTACAGTCAAGCGAGCGCTGGCTCGACATTAGTTGGACATTTTTGGTGCGTTTTATGGACGGCGGCGAAGAATCCGCCAGCCTGGCGGTTGGGCCGAGCGAACTGGTGATGCCGGATAAAAAATACCGCGCATCAGGCGAAGCCCTGATGAAACACTTGTCGCGCCATGGCGTCCCGTCAAAACCAGGCCAGGCCATGCAGGGTGACAAACAGAGCGCGCCGCCTTCGTGTATTTTTTCGTTTGGATTGCGCGAAGAAAATGATTATACCCATCATCTTTTAAGCCGCAGCGCCGACGCCGCCGAATATTACACCCGAAATTTAGACCAGTTTGGCTCGGTCTTGTTAGTGGTCGAAGACCCGGAGATCGGCGCCCCCGCCAACCCTGTGACTGTGTTTATTCTCGCGGGCCAGACACCAGCGTTGATTGAGCAGATGGTCGATGAGATTGTAAACAACACCGTTTCACACCGTTGGAAATGTCCGGCCTCGGCTTGTTTCATTCCCGATATTGGCCCCATTGACGACGCAGGCTTTGCTGTGTTTCAAACCGGCGCGCCATTGAGCACATACATGGCCGACGGCGTGTTAGGGCTGTCATTACTTCACACGGCGCCCTACCCATCGACCCAAACGCCCTGGCCCGCTGATTTCGCTGACCGAAAGACGCATGTCTTCAATTACCGCTTGTATCCTCACGCAGGCGATTGGCGGCTGGCTGAAACGCCGCGGCGCGCGATGGAATACCACCATGAAGTGACGATGCTGCCTGTTGAGCCTCATCACGGAGAACTCTCCCCGCAGCATTCCTTTTTGTCTGTCGAGCCGCCCAACATGATTCTTTCGGCGGTGAAACCCGCGGGATTCAATGAATGGAAATGCGCCGAAAAGCCGTCGCCGGTTTCGTCTGTGGTCTTGCGCGCCTATGAGGCCCATGGCGAAGAATCAAACGTCTGGATCGAAGCCAAGACGCCGCTCAGAAATGTCAAAGCGGTGACGCTGTTAGAAGAGGCGCTTCCGGAGAAGCGCGAGTTGTTTCGAGAAGACCAGTTTGTCCGCGCCTTGGCCCATGCCAACGAAATTGTCTCCTATCAGTTTGATTTTAAAACCGAGCCAGCGCCTCCAGTCGTCGATTCAGGCGCGGCGCCGTTGGCGACGCATACCCGCTATTGGCGCCAAAACTCAGGCGCCGCGCCGATGGGGTTCACTCCCATCGCGATTTCACTGCGGGGCCAGATTCGTCTTGAAGGGCGATATCGAAACAATACCGTTCACCATCTTGATTTAGTCGCGGTCAACAATTCGCCAGACCGCGCCATCC
Organism: uncultured bacterium; assembly: GCA_964556895.1. Taxonomy (GTDB): domain Bacteria; phylum Hinthialibacterota; class Hinthialibacteria; order Hinthialibacterales; family Hinthialibacteraceae; genus Hinthialibacter. Next base: position 20,904 of record CAZKYC010000011.1, read on the forward strand.
AGGGTGAAGTGGAATTTTCGGCGCCGTCAGGCTGGCGACTTGTTCCATCAAAGGTCGGCTATAAATTGCAAGGCGGTGGGTATCAGGTCACGCCGCTTCATCTCATTCTTGACGGCGTCAAAAAAGAGGGCGCAGTGGTCGCGCGAACCCGCTGTGGCGCCATATCGGTTGAAGACCTTATCCATATCGGCCCCGCGCCAGAGTTTGACCTGTCGATGACGCTGACGCGCGAGGGGTTTAACGTCAACCTTCAACACGCCTACCCATTCGACGTGAGTGGAGAGGTCCGCGTTATTACTCCGCTCGAAGCCTGGGCGCCCGAACTCAGCGGAGACGCGTCTTTGACATCCATATCGCCCTATCATCAGCCGTTTACCGCGCCGCCCAATGAAAGCGTCGCCTTATCGTTTCCTGTAAATGAACCGCCCAACCGCTATGGCGTGGCCTCAAACCACCATTGGATGGTGATTAAATTGACCGCCCACCATTGCATCCGCTATTACCATATCCGGTTGGATGGGCGCAAATCAGAAGGGCTTGGAAAAGTATTGGCGCCGCCTTACTTTGCGCCAGACCAATCGTATTCATAATAGGGCCATGCGCCTTTGGCTGTGCATTGGCCTATGTATATGTTTACCAGAACTCAACGGGTTTGATTTGACGTATGGTTACCCATGTGAACCGCCAGTTATTTTTTCCCTTCGCGGCAATCATTCTAATCGGTTGTTCGCACTATACAGTTGCGCGCGAACTGGTAGGCCGGTCAGACATTCAAACCATTCGCTTTCAAACCAAAGTGTTAGAAGGCGGCGAGTATATCTCCGCCTCAGACATCGCATCTTACTTTCCCGACCGTTGGAGTTATGACGGCATATCCGGGGCGCTGATTTTTTACCGACCTGACGGCGTTCGTGTGGGCATGCGTCTCAATGACCAGCGCGTAATGGTTGGCGCGCGAATCGTTCATACGGGCGTGACGCCGCTGCGCCAAAACAGCGTGATCTATGTTCCATTTTACATGGTGGATGTGATTCTGTTTCCTGAAGCGGCGTTTTCAGAAGCGGGCGCGATGGCGCCAACGCCCTCGGTGTTTGGCCCAAGCGGCCAGGGGTATGAGTTTCAACTTGAGCCGACGCCCACGCCGCCGCCGTTTCAATTTTTCCCAGCCCAGCCGACTCCAACGGTAAATGACTATTCCCCGTCATGGCCTTACACCCGCGTTAGCGGCGCGATGATCGTGTTAGACCCGGGCAACGACTCAGACCAGCCGGGCGCGTCGGCGCTGTTTTCTGAACGCGAAGCGGGGCTGACATTATCAATCTGTGAGAAGATCGAAACCCTGCTGTTAGACGACGGCCGCTTTGATGTGACCCTGACCCGCCGCGGCGCGGGCGGCGTCAGCAACGAAAAACGCATCGCCTCCGCCAACCGCGTCCAAGGCCGTCTGTTTGTCAGCATCCAATGCGGGCGCTTACATTCAGACCAAGTGTCTCAAGCCGCTGCGTATTACATGAACCCCGAGTTGGACGCCATGCCGCCGTTTGATCCCAACACCGTGTTTGCGCCCGGCCTACAGACCTGGCATGACGCCTATCGTCCTCATGTGATCTCCAGCCGCCGGCTGGCGGGGGTGCTCTTACAGGAACTGTCGTCGCTGTATCGCACCACCAATCTCATCAAAGTCGAACCCGAGCCGCGCCCAGGCCGCATGGCGGTCTTGCGCGGGCTGGCCATGCCCGGCGTTGTTTTAGAACTGGGCAACTTAAACCACGCCGCCTCGGCCCGCTATCTCAGTAGCGACGCCATCCAAAGTTCAATCGCCGCCTATCTCACCGCCGCGATACAAAATGTTCTGCTCGACCAACCCGCATACTCGCGAGACGGGGGCTGATTGAGATGGACATGCGCATACTGGTAATCGGAATTCTGACTCTTGTTCTGTTTGTCTCACTAGCGACAGCCGGATACTTGTATTTGCGAGTGCAAGAACTCGAAACCACTGATATCCCCATCCCCCAGGAAATTATTGACGCCCAGTCTGGGCCGGCGGAAATTCCGACAGGGCCGATGGACATGGTTCGTCTCTACTTTCCGACTGACACACATGATTTATTGACCTACGAAGTCATCGAAACCATCCCCAGCGAAACCTTACCAGACCGCCTTAATACTGCGGTCACCGAATTGATGCGCGGCCCGCGGCAAGACGGGTTATTAAACCCCATCCCAGAAGGGACAACGCTGCAATCGGTCTTCTGGCGCGAGCAAGACAACTGCGCCTATGTTTCGTTTTCGCCCGAATTGATCGATGAAAATTCGCTCAACGCCCTTGCTGAATGGGCAACCATTTACTGCATCGTCAACACCGTCGCCGAACAGTCGTCTGCGATTCGCGAGGTGCAGATTTTGATCGACGGGCAAGTGATCAAAAGCGAATTCACCACTTGGGACTGGTCGATGCCCTTCAAGCCCGACAAAACATTCGTTCGCTATGATGTGTTGACCGAACAATAAACCACCAGCTGGGGTAATACCGAATGGTTCATCGCCAGGCTCCCCCCTTACAAAAAAAAGGGGGGGGCTCAATCGCCATTAAGAATTGAAGGTGAATCAATGAAGTACGGAATTTGTTCTTTTCTAATTCTTTTTTTGTTCGTTGGCTGCGCGATGATGGAACCTGACCGCCCAGCCAATATCGTTACTGACCCCGCCAAGGCGAAACTAGTGCGCCTGCAAGACATAGACGCCTCCATTTTGTTTGACGTGCGCTATGCCTCGACCAATAACTTCGTAGGCGACGTGTTATACGATTGCGCTGAGGTCTACCTGGTTAAAGACGCGGCGATACGCCTTGTCCGGGTAAACCAACGCCTGATGGAGCGCGGCCTGAGGCTCTTGGTGTTTGACGGCTACCGCCCCTGGTCGGTGCAAAAACGCTTGTGGGAAAAAGCGCCCGACAGCCGCTATGTCGCCAACCCCAAATACGGCTCGCGCCACAATCGCGGCTGCGCGGTTGACCTGACGCTTGCTAACGCTGACGGCAGGCCGCTCGAGATGCCGACTGATTACGACGACTTTACTGAACGCGCCCATTTTTCGTTTATGGATTCAACGCCCGAAGCGATGGCGAACCACTTCATTCTCGTCAAAGCGATGATGGCGGAAGGGTTTGAACCGATCAATTCTGAATGGTGGCATTTTGACGCCCCCGGCTGGCGCGACTACCCCATTCTTGATGTGGATATCTGTGAGATGTGAGCGTGTGACAGGCTAGTATAGTGGTTGCCAGAATTATGTGCAGATTGAGTTTACGTAACTGTATCTATCGCTGTTCTCCGCGGCGCCGGTGTGCTTCATCCTGGTTCGTAGCAACCGCACCCACTTCGACCGTCTGCGCGAGTTGTATCCCGGCGGGCGCGAACTCCACCACCGCGACGTCATGGGCAACGATCTGTTTGTCAACTATCAGGTTTATTTAAGAGTAAAAAAATAATCAATTATTGGCACCCCGAAAAAAAGTCGGTTTCATCTTTTAGGGCTGCAACACAATGGTATTTTTGAGATGGTCCCGAGTCGACCCCCATTACGCAATCTTGATTCATTGGTTCTTACTGCATTCTATCTTCTTCATTAAAGACATGGGTTCCACCAAGTAAGTCGATGAGGGTCCACTGGCCGTCGTCGTCGCGTTTGGCGTCGACGATCCAGTCGATTTCTTGGTAATAGGGGGTAATGATTTTGGGCGCGTCGCCGTAGGAATGTATCCCGCCCCGGTTATCGACGACGTAATACCCTCGCGGCGTTTTGACCAGCGCCCGCGCGGCATCGCCAAAAAAGTCAGGCGTGTTTTCGATATGCTCCGCGTTGCCTACCGTGGCGACGAAGCCGTTGCCAAATAAGACGTGGGCGCTTTGTCCGTCGTAGATCAATACCTTCCTGACAGGATACGGGCGCGTCTCAATTTCAAAGGCGCGGGTCTCACTGTCTTGATGAAGATAGAGCATCCCATCATACGCGATGAACCCGTCGGCGCGTCCGTCCGCCGAGAGCGCATACTGTATGATCGGCTCTTTTGTCGCCCAGGGCGCATACCACACCATCTCGTTGGCGCCGTTGAACACTCGCCCCATTTCATCAACCACACGCAAGCCCGTCTGGGGCGTCCACGCCGCCGCCGCCACGCCGCCTTCGATGAATAGCATCTTTTGTAAATAGTCGCCGGTTGTGTTGCTGATTACGCCATTGGCGCTGATTTGGTTTAAGCCGTCTTCTGTTTTATATTCTGCGATTGCCTCGCCTGTCGCCCAGAGCACCGGCTTTCTCATGCGCTGCCCAATTCGGATGGTGTCGAGCATAACTTCAGAGTCTTCATATAAATAGGCGCGGGTTTCGAGAACATACGACTCAGGGACCGTAGCCCGCACGGTCAGTTCAGAATACTTCGTCGGCAAGCGCTTGGTCGTCATCGGTACGACTTTTTGCCAAACTATGTTGCCTTCATGAAAACCGACGACAACGTCCCACTCGCTCCATTCACGGGGCGTACGCAAGCGAAAGCCGCCTTCGTAGGTTCCGTCAGGCAGTTGAAAGAACGGGCCGTGACAGAAAAAGCGCCCTACATCAGTCGCCCATCCCCACAGGGCGGCGCCCCGGTCAGCGTCGGGGTCAGAGACAACCTTCGCCTGGTTGATATACAGGCTCTCGGCCTGAAATACCTGGTCTGGCGTGATGCATTGCATATCAGGGACGCACACCGCCGACGCGAGTTTGTAGGCCAGGTCGCCAGAATTCGCGCCGACGACGATCCCTGTCGCATGGGGCAGATTCAAAAAGATAGCCGGGCGCTCGCCTTCATCTATATGAGGCAGATGTTCGATTTCGAGGTTTCGATGAGAACGAATTTCGCCGTCAGGCGTCATGGCGTAAACACGAACAGGCGCTTGTAAATCTTGGCCCGCAAACTGGATGCTAATTCTGTAGCGCCCCGCTTCGAGAACGCCGAACGAGATGCGCTCCATCGGCGTTGAGCCAGCGACCCAATGCCCAGCGGCGGCAGCGTCGAGCGCATGGGGTTGAACAGATCGTTCTTGATCGTGTTGAAAAAAAATGCGCCCGCCGTCCTGGCGCGCGACGGCGTAGCCTTCTTCGACCAAGTCATCATAAACCTTCAGAATTTCGTGTCGCTCTTCAAGCGTTACATGATGAAAATCAAAGAGAATTGCATCTGCGTCTTTCCATTCGTTTAATGGCAATTCTTCACGAAATTCATAATGAGGCATGGATGAATGCGGCATGGCTACGCGGCTGGATAGAAAAGGCCGTATCGCGTAGTCGCCGAAAATTGGCTTGTCAAAGCGCGCGACGAAGTGGCGGTAGCCCAGTTCCTGTACTTCATAGTGAGACCAGACATATTGTCCGGTGGGGTGGTTCGATAAATGCTTGATGGGGTGGTTGGCGAACGACTCGTTGTTCCAGACCAGCGCTTGGGCGCCTTTGTTTTTGGCTTGCTCCACCCATTGCGAGTCATCGACCCAGTCGTTGGCGTTGCGCATGCGGCGCCAGCCCTTGCGGTTGGCAAAATAAAAAAACTCCGGTGTGTGGTTGAGTTCGTCAAACACTGCGATCGGCGCGTCAGGCAGTTCGTCTCGAAGGTCGACCGCGTCATGGTAGAACATATACAACTGGTCATACCAATGTTGTTTGATCATATAGTTCATGCTCAGATAGCCCATTGCGGCCAATACAAGCATAAACCATGCGGGAGACGCCCACCGCTGAATTTGACTGCCCGCCCAGGCCAATCCCGCGCCAGCGAACAACGATAACACAAAAACCGACGGCAGCGAGTAATAATGATGGCCATGATGATGGCCCGGCACGCCAAGATACAAACCGGGAACAACCAACAATAACGCCAAACAAAACAACCGCCGCTGTTTCACCATCGCAGGGGCCAACCCCAACAGCGCAAACAACACGCCGATATACACCAGGGTTTCTATGCCAATTCGTTGCCCAACGATGGGCCAATAGTCAGGGTCGCGCCAAAACAGAAAAAACGTGGTCTCAAACGAAAAGTCAACATAGTGGCGGATAAAGGTAGTTCCGGTTTCGAGATAGAAGGTGTGCGCCCGCCAATACCACAGGGCGGGTGGAACAAGCGTTAGCGCCGCATAGAGCAACGTTTTGGGATGAAAGGCGCATTTCAAACCCAGCCGTTGGTAAAACACGGCGCCTAGCGCTGGCGCAAATAAAACGCAGGTCGGCTTTAGTGAAATGCCCAGCGCTAATAATAACGCTGAGGCGTAGAACCGTATGTCCGTCCACTTGCCGTTCCAATAGAACAAACACGCTACGCTGCCAGCCGAGGCCGCCAACATCATCATGTCAGGCTGAAAGGTGCGCCCAAAAAAAACCGCTAATGGTGAAACGGCGAATACCCCCGCCGCAAATACCGCCGTCCAGCCGTCGAACAACTTTCGCGCGATCATCCAAAGGCTGATAATGACGCCAAGTGAACAGAGGATCGACATGATGCGCCCAAATCCGTCCCAAAATCCAAAGGCTTGATAGAGCAACGAGACAAGATAGGGAAACAGCGGGAACTCCATTTCGGCCTTGCCGCCCGGACCTGTCCAGTCGATTTCGGGGCTGAGAAATGGCAATTTATCTTGATAATAGTTTTGGGCGATGGCGGCGGTTTCGGTCTGGCGCCAATAGTTCAGATCATAGAGCGGCGAGGCCAGCCCCCAACAGCGAAGCCAAACCGCCACGAGCAGTATGATCCAAAACCAGCGCGTGAACGCGGGTTGGTAAGCGGGTTGATTGGTTTGAGAAGTCATATTGAGGCGAGTAAAGCATACTACACAAAAAAGCCAAGCCGTTTATACGATAGGTTGTTCTTTCCGCGCATGCATCCCGCTTCGCTTCGGTTCATCTTGCGGCAAGAGAGACGGCGGTTTGTTTCCCTGCATGGCTTTCATGACCGCCATTTTTGGGTCTTTGCGGCAGTCTTCACAATATTCAACGCCGACCGCCACTTCGGCGCCGCAGGCGATACACTCATCTTTGGGGCGGTCAATCTGGATCAGGCCTTTTTTTTCAAGCGACAACATCATTTCATAGATGACCTGCCTGGCGTCAGTTTGGGCGCTGCTGATTTTGTAGATGCTGAAAACGGTATCGGTGACATCATCGTCTAAATCAGCCCCGTCTGGTTTCATCAGGGCATAGAGCGTGTCGCGCAGGATGCTGTAGGTGGGCGACTCAATCACTTGTTGAACGCCGGCGCCTTCTTCGCCGTGAAGATAGTCTGCATTGCAATAGGCGCATAAATGCGCGAACCACATCCCAGAGGTTTTGACCAGATGCGGATATTTGCGCATGCGGCGGATTAATTCAACAGGAAATTCATCAAGCGAAGACGCCACCATTAGTTCACGCGTACTGGTCTTGCTGGCTTCGTCTTTTTTCTCTTGCTTGACATTGCCTTGTAACAAAACAAGTTGGCGCAACACAGCCAGTACGACCCCGATTTCCTGGCGCCCACACATCGAACACATCGCGATAGAACTTGCGCTGTCCTGGCCGCAGTACATACAGCGAGGCCCTGTCTCGCTTAGGTCAATTTGAAGCGCGTCAAATGGGCTTGATTCAGGCATTCTGATTCCAACACTCATTCAATAAGAAAGGTTCTATAGTGGTTGCCAGGATTATGTGCGGATTGAGTTTACATAGCTGTATCAATCGCTGTCCGCCGCGGTGGATACGGGTGCGCTTTACGCACATTTTTTTGACAAACGCTCTATCTGATTTGTATTGTAACAATCGCAGAGGTTTCGTGGAATGATTCTAATTAAAGGTTCTTCCGATATTTGAGCACTTCCCTTGCTGGATGACCTGGAATTTGGTCAAAAACGATATTCGTCCTATCAATAATAGACAATCCAACTCAGGCATGGGTGCAACTCTGTGAGCGCCTGTGCAACAAAGCGGAGCGGCGCCGAAGCGAGCAGAGTTGTACCCATGCCAAATACAACGATAAAAAAATCATGCTTGAGATCGTGTCTGAAAATTTTTATTCAATTTGCGAGAACGTATCCAAATCCCGGATGAGCCTAATTAAATTATCAGGCATAAATAAATAGAGATTTTTGGCGTCAGGAAGGCGATATACACAAATTACAACTTTTTACATCTCATATTGGGCGCTGCCCGTGTTCTTTCGTACACTACTCAGAAGAGGTGTTCTTATGATTGAACCAGTATCCCCTAGCGTCTCTAATCCATCAGTAGATGAAGCAGCCGCGTTGTATTACGCCGAGAGAATTCTCGAACTGTCGAACCTTGGTTTCTACCTGCTCGCCCAGCAACGATTTCAAACCTATGAAAACTGCTTGCGCTCCATGTTGAGCGATGAGGTGTTCTCAAGCCTCAAACAGAGGATGGCCAAAACTGACGACTGGTCTCAAAAAAAAGAAGACAACCTGATGGCGCGAATGAAAGACGCCGTTGAATTTAATGAGTATAAAGCGGTACACGACTGCGCCCACGAGATTCTGCTGCATCACAATCATCGCGCTGACCGCTGCCCAACTCATTATATCTGCGACGAAGTGATTGAAGCGCTCTCTGAGAACAACGCGATGTTTATTGAGCCGGGCGAGATCGCCATCAACACCAGCATCAACGCCGAGGTGGAGTTTATTGTTGAACAACGCCGCAGCGGCAACGACGGGCGAAACCCTCAAGGCAACCCCGGCTTTTATTGGACCGACGCTCTCAACCGAAAATTTCGCGGCTTCATCAAACAGGTCGACCACGTGAACGTCGGCGAGAAACTCAAACTCAAAGTGACGAACATACCCGGACTCACCATTAACTCAAAAGACCAGACTGAACAGATTTTATATCTCGAACCGCGCGTCTCGCCCGGCGATATCATCGAAGTCAAACTGTCGAGCCTGTCTCACACCCAAAATAGTTTTACCTTCAGACACCATTCGTATGACGGGTTTTTGTGGTTTAAACGGCGCGGGGTGAACAAAGAGATATTTAATGAACGGACGCTTCGCTCTAATGACAAACTCTTGGTGAAGGTGCTCTATACCACCAACGAAGAGCGCCGTTCGTCAAAAGGAAACATAACCCGGCTGGGCGTAATCAAGGCGATTCCGTTTAAACGCATCGATCAACAACCGTCCCCGCAGGAACGTCTAAGTATTGGCGCTGCCAGCGTTCCAAGCTGAGAAGGATCCACAACTGATTGTTAAGGTCTCTTTTGCCAGAGCAATGATCATCAATTAATCCGCGAACCGAAGCGGGGTCAAACAGGCCCCGCTTTTTTAATGCCCCTTCAGAGCAGGCGTCTTCGATCACATCTCTCAACTCATGTTTAAACCACTCGCCCACAGGTACGTCAAAGCCATGCTTTCTGCGATGAAGAATCGAGTCGGGCAGGCGGCCGGTGAAGGCTTCTTTGAGAAGCCATTTGGTCGTCTTATCGCGCAGTTTGACGCTGCCAGGCAGCGAAAACGCATATTCGACAAGTTTGTGGTCTAAAAACGGGACGCGCACTTCAAGGGAATGCAGCATCGACATGCGGTCGACCTTGGTCAGCATGTCGTCGGGCAAGTTGTGGCGAAGGTCGGTCCACAACATCTTGTTGAGGACGTCGGGCTGGTCGATTGAGTCGAACAACCTGCGGCGAAATTCACGCGGAGCGTCAAAATGAATTGAAGAAAACACGTCTTTGTGAAGCACGCGTTTTCGCAGCGAATCTTCGAAATGGACCGCCCAGCCCAAATGGCGCATGAACGGGTCTGGATCAAGCCCGCGAAAGAATTTTTTGATCTGGCGCAGCATGTCCATCGCCGTCCCCGCGCGCGATTCAGGCAAAACGCCCAGCGCAATCTGAGAAAGCATGGACAAGACCGGGGCTGGCAGCCATGAGACATAACGGCGAAAATATTCGCCTTGATATTTTCGATATCCGGCCAACAGTTCATCGCCGCCGTCGCCAGACATGACAACTTTCACCTGCTCTGCCGCCAGTTTTGAGACGAAATATACGGGCAGACAAGACGAGTCAGCCAGCGGCTCGTCGAGTTGCCAGGTGATGTCATCAAGCGCGTTCAATAGATCGTTGGGTTGAAGGCGCAAGACGGTATGGTCTGTCTGGAATTGTTTCGCGACAGATTCAGCATGTTGAGTTTCATCAAATAGGGCGTGACCCTCAAACCCAATCGAGAACGTCTTAAATCCAGGGCCGATTTCTTCATGCATTAACGCAACCAACACGCTCGAATCGACCCCGCCCGACAAAAACGCGCCAACGGGGACATCCGCCATCAAATGAGAGCGCACCGTGTCGCGCAAGCATTCACGCAATCCGGAGACCATGTCATCGACGGAGGCGTCGCTCAGGTGGAACGATTTCTCAGGCGTCCAGTACATGCGGCGGCTGACTTCGCCGTCGCGCCAGACCAACAGTTCGCCTGGATGCATCTTCTCAACGCCTTTGAGCAACGAATAAGGAGGCGACGAGGCCAGATAGCCCAAGTAGAAGTTGAGGCCATTCACGTCTATCTCGCGCGGAACGTCAGGGTCGCACAAAATTGACTTGATTTCAGATCCAAACCGTAATCCCGCGCCGTCGCGTTGAATGTACAGCGGTTTGATGCCCAAGCGGTCTCGGGCGAGAACCAACTTGCGCTCGTTTTTGTCCCACAACGCCAGCGCAAACATGCCTTGGATGTGTTCGATAAAGCCCTCGCCCCACTCGCGGTAACTGTGAAGCAGGCTCTCGGTGTCAGCGCTGGTTCGGTATTGGTGGCCTTTGAGTTCGAGATAGTTTCGTAATTCGGGATGGTTGTATATCTCGCCGTTATACGCGACCCATACGGTTTCGTCCTCGGTTGACATGGGCATGTGGCCGTCGCCCAGACCGACGATTGACAGGCGCCGCGACCCCAGGCCGACGGGCCCATCAATATAATGGCCCTCGTCATCAGGCCCGCGATGGTGAATGACATCGGTCATACGCTTCAAGAGCGCATGGTCGGGCGAGCGCTGAGGGTCAGTATAGATAAGGCCGCAAATTCCACACATAAATGAATTTGGCTCCACATTCAGATAGTCAGTATGATGACGGTCTCTGGGGCTGAATCAAGCAGCAGTGAATTGGTTACAATTGGTGGAATTCGTCTTTTCCATTTTCAAGTCCGTGATACACTTTGGTTTGCATTGATATAAACAGAGACGATAGGCCATAGCGATGGGCATTCGCCGCGCTAAAATTAACGACGTTCGCCGCATTAAACAGTTGATTGACGAGAACATGCAAGAAGGCTTCATGTTGCCGCGTCCACTCAACGAACTGTATGAAAATGTGCGCGAATTTTTTGTGTGGGACGAAGACGGATTGGTGCAGGGCTGCGCGGGGTTACACATCTTCTGGGCTGACCTGGCAGAGATCAAATCACTGGCAGTTGACCCAACCGGACGTGGTAAAGGCTGGGGCAAAGCGCTTGTTGAGGCTTGTTTAAATGATGCGCGCGACCAACAAATCTCGCGTGTATTCGCCTTGACCCAGATCCCCGATTTCTTCATCAACCTGGGCTTTGACCAAGTCGAAAAAGACCAGTTTCCCCACAAGGTATGGGCGGAATGTATGCGTTGTCCGAAGTTTCAAACTTGCGATGAGGTGGCGGTCTGCGTTACGGTCTGCGACCCCCTGGACAGCGAACCGTCGTTCGCCCATTATGGGCCTAAGTCGTTGCCGATTGCGTTTCCGAATCCGAAAGGGTAAATCATGATTGTGGCAAAAGTGGCAGGCACAGTGGTTTCAACCCAAAAAGACCCCAAACTGGAGGGGCTGAAACTTCTTTTAATTCAAACACTAACAACCGATATGAAACCAACCGGAAATTTCATCGTCGCGGCTGACGCGGTCGGCGCCGGATACGGCGAAATCGTCTTGTGCGCGGCGGGGTCGTCAGCGCGGTTGACCGATAACACCAAAGGGCTGCCTGTCGACTTGGCGACGATCGCGATTGTTGATTCGCTCGAAGTTGAAGGCGAGTATATTTATCAAAAACATCAGCCCGAACTGGCGGCGACCTGATCATGTTTTTAGGCAAAGTCATCGGCTCAACCTGGGCCACCCAAAAAGACCCCAGCATGGAAGGCATGAGTTTTCTGGTCGTCCAACCGCTGAACCATAAACGCGAACCCATCGGCAAACCCTTGGTTGCGATTGACCCGGAAAACCAGGCGGGCAAGGGCGAAACCATCTTTTATGTCGAAAGCGGCGACGCCGCCCAAGTTCGCGAAGGTCACACCATGCCGTCTGACGCGACCATTGTCGGCATCGTTGATTCATTATCAACGGACGTGAAATCATGAGATTGGCCCGAGTTGTCGGAAGCGTCGTCGCAACGCTCAAACATGAAGCCTATGAAGGCCGCACCTTGTTAATGGTCGAGCCGGTTGACCCACACGGAAAGCCCTCAGGCGCGCCACAGGTAGCCGTCGACTATGTGGGCGCTGGAATTGATGAATATGTCATTCTGGGCGGGGCGCCGGGGCAGGCGAAAGATGTGTTTGATATTGAAGTCGCACCAATTCGCGAAATGGTGATGGGCATCATCGACGAAGTCGAGTTTGAACACCAGGTTACCCTGCGCGCCTCTGACTCAGACAACCCACAAGAGTAGTTCTACGCTTCAGTTAAAACCAAACCGCTTCAAAGGCTGACCACCGCTTTTCGACGCCTTTTCATTGGCGACTAACCAATAATTGCCCTCTCACATTGTAGCCCTGGGGATGTCTCTGGGAGCGCCTGTGTAAATGGGCCTGAAATCTCGCACTGAAGCGATCGGAGACATCCCCAGAAACTTCAATCGAATCTACTTCTTGTTGCGAAGAATGACGTAGTCTTGGCTGTTGTCGGGGCTTTCAATGAGATCGAGCGTGTCAAACCACTTCGTCCATTCTCGCTCAATATAGGGCTTGAGAATGAAGGCGTCGCCATAAGCGCCTAGGTCCCACTGGTCATAATAATCTTGGTTTTTGGGGTTTAGAAATTCTAAATTTTGATAGGGAACAAACAAAAATCCATTTTGATTGAATGCATCGCGGTTTTTGTCTGTGTTGATTTCAGAATTCGACTTGTCAAACATTGCTTTGCCCTGGACGGTCAATACCAAAATCGCGCCGGGCTTCGTGATGCGATGCAATTCATCAAGCCAACTCAAATGCAGTTTCTTAGAAAAGTGGCTAAATACCGAATAGGAATAGGCTGCGTCAAAGGCCGAATCTGAAAATGGCGTAGGCGGATTTTCATTGATTGATCGAAAACGGGCGAAATCAATATTGGTTTCACACCATTTGATCGCGTCAGAATCGACGTCGGCGCCGTGGAAATTGCAGTCATACCCCCAGCGTGCAAAAAACCTCAGCAAACGCGAACAGCCGCAACCAAAATCTAACACGGATGAATTTTGGCTGAAGTCAAACGAAGGGCTGCGGAGACATTCAATCATGCGCCGAGCGTCGACGATGCCACTGGTGTGAAAATTTTTTTCTGGGACGAATTCGCCCACCACCCGGTCTAACAAATAGCGGTCTGGCAGCGGATAAAGCGCCTCTTTGACCTCTTGATAATACTCTGAGCCAGACCACATCAACCAAAACCAAAAATCGTCGCTATCAGCGTCGGCAAACGACTCTTGCAAGTCAGGGCGAGAGTTCCATATCGAATGTTGGAGCGCTATCAGCGCGTCGATTCGCGGGAACGATTGGGGTTGGGCCTCTTGGTCTATCACGGGTTGCTTAGACATACCCCAAGCCATACCAGACCAGCGGCAATGGAAACACGGAGATCAAAAGGCTTCTCAGCCTGCCGCCCGGTGTGGTTTTGTCGGCAACCACATTGTCCTCGACCTGGCCGAAAAACAGATGGGCCAATTCTCCACCGTTTTCAAACACGGCCGTTTCATCATCTAGTTGAAACACAACCCGTTGGCTTTCGGCTTTGATGTTGACATCACGCCAGGCTGTCTCGCCAACACGCTCTTCAATGAAAGGTTTGGCCCGCTCAAGTAGGCGCGCCGCTTGAATGATCAACACCGTACCATCAAATGAAACTAAGCGCCGAATTTTGGTGCGCCAATGACCGGGGATAAGTGAATTATCATGAGATAGGTAAACAAACCGTTCGCAGCCAATTTGATTAAAGCAGTGTTTTACAAATTCAGAAAAGGCGAGGGGCGAGCCTGCCCAATCATGCAGCCGCGCTGTGTCGCCGTCAATCTGAATGACAGCGAATCCGACGACGGCGTCTCTATCTTTGACGACCCACCAGTCGGTATCACGATCCATCACCCATTTACACGCAAATAGGGCTTCGAGGTCTTCTTTTGGCAACATGTACCGCGTGGGCAATGATTGGCGCAGTTCAGTGCACTGGCCCAAGTCTGACGATTGGGCGTACGAAATTTCATATTGAGGGACATGGTCGTCGATGTCGCTTTTCTCTAACAAGAGTTCGCCAAAGCGCCCGCATTCGACCGCATGCATGCGCTTGTAGATGCCTTCGTCGCCAGAGATCAGCATGAGATCAGCGCCGCGCTCGACGCTGCGCTCAACCGCGTCGCTCATAAGTTTCGACGCATACCCCTTGCCTCTGGCTTCAGGCAAAGAAGCCACCGCGCCGATACCAGCGACTTTGGTCTGTATCCCGCCCAGGGTGACAGGGCGGATAGAGGTCGCGACATGAGAGACGATTTTGCCGCCGTCTTTGATTACACGCACCATATCGCGGTTATCAAGCGATACATGGCGCGGGTAGTCGCTGGCCATATCGCCGCCATTGGGGCGAAATACCTGATTAAGAAAAGACACGAGTTTGGGTAGGTCTGACGGCGCAATCGAGAGTGGGCCTTCGAATGATGAGTTTGTCATAATGTTGAAAGAATATCACTGAAATCGAAGAAGGGGCAAGATCAGTTGATCTTGCCCCTTCGGACTTACGTTACGTCAAGTTCGGCTTAGAGACCAGCCAAACGCGCGTCGAAGAAGGTTTCGCCATCAGCCCATACGCGGATGGAGAAGTCGTCAACGAGAGCGTCAAAGCCAGCAGTCTGGGCCACAACAAATGCGCCTGTGTTTGAGAAGGACACGGCTGTTGAGGCTTCCACTTTTTGCCAGCTGTCATCGAGAAGCGCAGCGCTGCGCGAAGCGGCCAACGAGTTGGTGGTCGCGTCGTCGATCAGCATCAAGAAGGTGCCAGCGTCGCCGCTAACTTTCTTGACATAGGCTTCGATCGCGATAACGCCGGTTTCGACAGTACCCAAAATAGTCAGTACGTTTGAGGTTCCGCCAGTACCAGCCAAGAGCGCTGAACCCGCTGAGGTCGGAGTGCCGAAATTGTTGTCAGCATTCAACGCAGCAGCTGCAGCCTCATTGATTGGGCCTTGCCAGCCGGCCAAACCATCAGCCATGCTGCCATCAGCGCCAGCCAAGTCGAGCTTAGCATTCGGGTTAACCGCGAGTGAAGTCAGCGCCGGGGAATTCAACACATGGTAGCTTTCAATGGTGACAGTACCTGTGCCGCCCAACGGGGTGACTTGTAAGCCGGTGGTGACGGTATCTTGAGTTGAACTCATGGTGAGAATCAACGTGTGAGATTGGCCAGCCGCCAGCGCGGTGTTTTTCGGGTTGGAGAAGTAGAGGTTTGAGGCGTCAATGCCGCCGTCAAAACCAATTACCGCAAGCCCGATATCGGTGCTGGTCGCTGAGTAGGTAACAACCAATGTGACGGTGTCGCCAGGAGCGTCAACCGCAGGACCAACGATGAAGGTTTGGTCGGCGTCGCCGCTTTCAGCGTAAGGAATTGAAGCGATGCTGCCAATGTTCCAGCCGCTGTTCAGGTCAAGAGCAACTGCCGGAGCAGCGATCATTTGAACAACGTCTGTGCTTGCGCCAGACTGGGCGCCGAGCGAAACAACAGCCGCGCCGTCAAAGGAATCGTCAGCACTGATGGTGTACGCGCCGCTTTCATCCAATGAGACGGTAAGGCCGCCCACTGAGCCGCCGACATCGCCGATGGAGCGCGTGCGGAGACCAGTAACGCCTTCTGACAAGGACATTTCACCGATGGTGGCGATCAACGTCGCGCCGCCGCCCGGTGAACCGCCGCCTGTACCGCCCGGGCTGGTTCCGCCGCCCGCCGGCAACGCGCCGATGGAGCCGCTAACGGAAGAGCCAGGAACGATGCCTTGCAGCAAGAAGTTGTCTGCTTGCAAGCCGGCGAAGAGGTTACCTGGGTTGGGACGAGCATCAATCATGAATTCGCTGTAAAAAATTTGGGTTTCAGCGACTTCAGCGCCCGCGGTGAAAGTAGCAACGCTGCTGCCAGCGTCGGCTTGTGACGGAATGCTAACCACACCGTCGGTGACTGAGACAGAGCCATCTACGCTAACGTCCACAGAAGCGTTTTCGTCGCTGCTGAAGAAGTCGCCCAGATCAAAGGCGTTTTCGCCCGCCGCTGTTCCGTCAGGACCAACTGGAAGTACGATATCCGGCGTGTCATTCGCCTCAATCGTTTCCGCCAATACTGCTCCTGAAAAGACACACAGCGCCATTGCCCCGCTCAATGCGAGAATCGGCAATCTTTTCATTATGGTACTCTCCTTTCAAAAACCTTAGAAAAATGGTTTGGTGTTTCCCACCAATAAAATCTTCAAAATATATAAATTGTCGCCGATTCCTCCTTGGTTTTTGATCTTTCGTATCTTTCAAAGAGATTTCATAAACAGCTTAACTATATGATACCTGTCTCCAGGTGTCAAGGCAATTTATAAAAAACCTTTGGTTTTCACGGTAATTATTTGACTCCCGCAAAATCTTACCCATTACAAATCATCTAAAGTGTGTATAAGTTACCAAAAATTAAATCCAATTTCAAGAGGAAATTTAAAAAATAACGGGATTTTAACAAAAAATTTAGAGCATTTGCCAAATTCCAGCTTTACTTTGGGTTTTCATTGCGCATATTATCAGTAAAACGGGCAGAATTATAGCCTATTTGAACGAAATGAGCGATTCTAAGCCAATAAATCAACATCCCTTACTCAAAACGAGCCGCTCTCGACCCATGGTGGTTTTGGCGTTGGGGTATTGTATTGGCGTTATTGCGGCTTCTTTTTTTCCTGCTCCACCAGTTCTATTGCTGGTTACGGCTGTGGTTCTGCCGTTTCTGGCGGTAATTGCGGTATGTTCTGGAAGGTTAGAAGCCAATCGAAAGCATGTGTGGGGGTTGTTGGTTCTCATGGCCGCTTTTATTGGCGGAATGCGAATGCAGTCGCAGCTTGACGCCTGGGCGCTATTACAAAACCAGGTAGTAGAAGAAGCGCAACGCGGGGACGTATTAATAACTGGCGCGTTGGCCGAAGCGAACCATTATGGTTCGCGCGCGCAACTTGTTCTTACCAATGTCTCTGTTGAAAAATGGGGACGCTCTCAACGCTTCCCTAGCGACTTGATCGTGAGAACGGGGCTGCTCGCCCATGAGGCGTCAATCGGCGATCAGATTCAATTCACGGGCCGCATCACCCCCATTCGCAGGCCGCGCGTCGAGGCCGGGTTCGACTTTCAACAATACCGTCATTCACAAAACATCTTCGCTGAATCGTATGTCAGCCCCGAAGCGGTTCGAGTGACATCCCGGCCTTCGGTCTCGGTTCGTTCCGCCGCCTATTGGGCGCAGGATCAAGTCAAGACTCGGCTCTTTTCCGATACGACAAACGATGAACAGCGCTCCCTGATCACGGGCCTGCTTTCATCCATCGCGTTGGGCATTCGCTCGGGCGCGCCGCCGTCGTTGACAACCATGCTTCACGCGTCGGGTCTGGCCCATATCACCTCGATCAGCGGGCTGCATGTCTCGCTTGTGTTGTTTGGCTTCGCCTATGTGCTGAAGTGTGTTGGGCTGCGCCGCCGCTGGGCGGGAGCGCTGACCGTTATTGTTGCGGTTCTTTATTTGTGTTTGGTTGGCTTTCGCGTGCCGACAGTGCGCGCTGCGCTAATGGCGTTTGTCTTGATTGGCGGGTATTTCACTGAGCGCCGGGTTGATTCGCTAAACTCGCTAGGCCTGGCGGCGCTGTTGGTTCTTTTGTATAACCCGGCTGAATTGTGGCTGCCGTCGTTCCAGTTGTCATTCACTGCTGTGTTGGCGCTGATCCTGTTTCATCCCGTACAACAATGCTTGTTTCAGCGTTTTCCTGCTGGGCTAAAACAAACCGGCGAAGGCATGTTCGCTTCTGCGATAGTCATCACCGCGTTGGCCCCGTTTTCGTTGTACACCTTTCACAATGTCACTCCCGCCGCCATCGTCGGCAACTTGATCGCCGTCCCGATATTGGGCGTCTTGCTGCCGCTTACCTATATATGGTTGGTTGCAAGTTTGCTTCCGTTCGCAATTCTGACCGATGCAATCGGCTGGGCATTGATGGTTGTCAGCAACGCCTTGTTATGGACGATACAAACCTCAGCGGCTGATGGAGCGTTTCAGTTTACGGTCGCGTTTCCTGGCGTTGCATGTCTCGCGGCTGGATTTTTGGCGCTGCTGTTGTTGGGCCGACCGTTGTTGCATTGGGCGATGATCGGGCAAATGCGAGTTCTGAATCTGCATATCGCTTTATTACTCTTCATTGTTGCTGGGCTGCTGTATGGCGTCCGTCTTGCGCCCAACCAGTTGCGGGTGGATTTTGTCGCGCTTGGCCAAGGCGACTGTATTCTCGTCCGAACGCCAAACGACAGATCAATCTTGATCGACGGCGGGCCAAAACCGTCTGCATCGTCGACCCGTCAATACACCCAACTCGAAGAATTCTTGCTCGCCCAGGGCGTAAACCATCTTGACGCCATCGTTTTAACTCACCCTCAAAGCGACCACATTGGCGCGCTGCCCCAGGTGGTGCGCAGGTTCTCTGTGACAACCGTATTTGAAGGCGCCACTGGCGGCGAGATAACTTCATATCGCGAGTTGATTGACGCGATTGAAGAGCGCGGTGTTCAGCGGCAGTCTGTAAGCCAAGGCGATTCGTTCAAAATCGACGGCGTGATCTTCTGGGCGCTCAGCCCGGCTGATAGGCAAACCGAAAGCGACGTCAACGAACAGTCATTGGTTTTATGGATGCGTTGGAAAAAGTTTGACGCAGTCTTCACTGGCGACATTGGCGCCAAAACCGAACAACGCCTCGCCGCGCAATTCGACAATTGGGACGCTGACGTGTTAAAAGTCGCCCACCATGGCAGCCGCTATTCAACCAGCGAGGAGTTCCTTCGCGAGACGATGCCCGAAGTGGCGGTCATTCAAACCGGGCGCAATGCGTATGGACATCCACACATTGATACGCGCCAGCGGTTGTATGACATCAACGCCCATGTTTTGCGCACCGATTACGACGGCAGCATCCACCTCAAAACCAACGGCGACGAATACCGCCTCTACGCCTCCCGCAGCAACCGGCTGTATTTGGTTAGGGATTGAACACTGAAGCAACAAGTTTCAGGCGATTTTTTCCTCGCCCTCTTTCCGCCCTTATGGGCAGGCCTGCGGCCTGCCCCGCAAGAACAAACTGAAAATCGCCCCATCGTGAGTTGAAGCAAAAAAAATCCGCACCATGCTTGATGCGGATTGGTAGTCAAACGTTCGGCGAGGACGACCCCGCCCCCGCCGAAGCATGTTTACGATAGATGTTAGAGCGCTTCGTCTGAACGCTCGCCCGTGCGGATGCGCACCGCATCGCTGAGATCATAGATAAACATCTTGCCGTCGCCGACCTGGCCGGTGTTGACCGCGCTGCGAACGGTGTCGATTACGCGTTCGGTCATGTCTTTTTTGACAACGACTTCCACCTTGATCTTGGGCTGAAACTCAACAGTATACTCGCGCCCGCGATAAATCTCCTGATGGCCGCGCTGGCGGCCATAGCCGCGAACTTCGGTCACGGTCATGCCGACGATGCCGAGTTCTTCGAGCGCGGTCTTCAACGCGTCTAGTTTATGAGGGCGAATGATGGCTTCAATTTTGTTCATGGTGTCACTCCTTGTAAGAACCCATCGGGCTCATTCCCGTATCAGAATGATTATACGCCACTTCGCCGTGGACGCTTAGGTCGAGGCCTGTGGTTTCGTCTTGTTCGCTGACGCGCAACGGCATGACCAGACCGATGATCTTTAAGAAGATGAAGGTCAAAATGCCCGCCCAGGCGGCGGCGGCGATAACGCTGACGAACTGGATCCACACCTGGTTGGCGTTGCCCATGATCAGGCCTTCCGCGCCGACGGTGGCGAAGATACCCGTGGCGAGCGCGCCCCAGCTGCCAGCCAGGCCGTGGACGCCAAACACGTCGAGTGAGTCGTCATAGTTAAACATGGGCTTTAAGGTATTCACGCCGATGAAACTGAACACGCCGGCGCCAACGCCAATGGCGAGGGCAGGCAAGACTTCCACCCAGCCTGCGGCGGGGGTGATGCCGACCAGGCCAGCGACCGCGCCCGTTGCGCAACCCAACAGGGTGGGTTTGCCGTTGGTGATCCATTCAATTAAGGCCCAGGTGAGGCCCGCGGCGGCGGCGGCGCTGTTGGTGTTGATAAACGCCAAGGCCGCGAGGCCGTCAGCCGCCAGGGCGCTGCCCGCGTTAAAGCCAAACCAGCCTACCCACAGAAGCGAGGCGCCGATTAGCGTCAACACGATGCTGTGAGGCGGCTTGATGCTTTTGGGGAAGCCGGCGCGCGGACCAATCACCAAACACGCGACCAGCGCAGAAAACCCTGAACTGATGTGAACGACGGTTCCGCCTGCGAAGTCGAGCGCATGGCTGTCGCCCCACAGGCCGCCTGGCCCTAACCAGCCGCCGCCCCACACCCAGTGGCACAGAGGGGCGTACACACAGGTCGTCCAGAGCAGCATGAAGACCACATACGCGCTGAAGGCCATGCGTTCGGCGATGGCGCCGCTAATCAGCGCGAAGGTGATGATGGCGAACGTGCCTTGGAACATCACCCACAGAAAATGGGGGATGCTCAGCCCGGGCGCCACGTCTTCGTAGGTGATGCCTTGCAGGCCGACATAATTCAGCCCGCCAACAAACTGTCCTACATCGTCGCCGAACGACAACGAGTAGCCCAACAACACCCAGTGGATGCTGATGACGCATAGCGCAAAGAAACTATGCATCAACGTCGAAAGAACATTGCGTTGGCTGACGAGACCGCCATAGAACAACGCCAGTCCGGGCGCCGTCATCATAATGACGAACGCGGTCGATACCAGAATCCAGGCGGTATCGCCTTTGTCGAGTGCGGTTTCATCTTGCGCCAACGCCGGGACCGCCGCCAGGGCCAATAAAACCGCCATAAAACCGATACGTCTTAGAACGAGAGATGCTTCAACACATTTCATGGGGGTAACCTCCCAGAAAGAATAAGATAGTGTTTGATTATGCACATTGAACGAAATATTACAAGAAAGAGAGAGCATAAGACTGACAATAAAGTGCGGATTTAAGATAAATGAAATTAGTGAATTCGTTAGTTTCTAACTAATGTTCCGCTCAAAAAAACAACAAAAATGAATGAAAAATAAGGTTCTTCCGATATTTGAATACTTCCCTGAATTTGGTCAAAAAAACGGTATTCGTCCTATCAATAATAGACAATCCAACTCAGGCATGGGTGCAACTCTGTGAGCGCCTGTGCAACAAAGCGGAGCGGCGCCGAAGCAAGCAGAGTTGTACCCATGCCAAATACAACGATAAAAAAATTATCCCCCAGAGGCGAGGGTATTCGCCTAAAAAATAACCCCTAATACAAAACCGCCCCCAAGCGGGGGCGGTCCGTAACGAGAGATACGATGCATTCTACGCCGGGCAATCCCCAGCGATTTGTTTACAGCGCTTCTTCTGAGCGTTCGCCGGTGCGGATGCGAACCGCGTCAACAATCGAGTAGATGAAGATTTTGCCGTCGCCGACCTGTCCGGTGTTGACCGCGTTGCGAATCACGTCGACAACGCGTTCGGTCAAGTCTGATTTCACAGCAATCTCAACTTTAATCTTGGGTTGAAAGGCCACTGTATACTCACGGCCGCGATACAACTCGTGGTGTCCGCGTTGACGGCCAAAGCCGCGTACTTCGCTGACCGTCATGCCCGTCACGCCCAACTCTTCTAAGGAAGTTCTGAGGTCTTCCAGTTTGTGAGGACGAATAATCGCTTCTACTTTATTCATTATTGTTATCTCCTTAGCGTCTGGTTCAATTCAATCTGATTTCACTCAACCAGCCTGAATTAACGGCTGGCCACAACCGAAAAGTCTGAGTAAGCGGATGCACCGTGTTCGCCGAAGTCGAGGCCTTCCATCTCTTCTTCTTCAGATACGCGCAGACCAATCGTGGCTTTCACCAGACTAAAGAGGGCGAATGACACAACAAATGTCCAAACAAAGCCAGCGCCAACACCGATGAACTGTGTGACCAACTGGCCCGCGCCGCCGCCAAAGAACAGGCCGTTGGTCCCGCCAAACGCTTCTTGAGCGAACAAACCAGCGGAGATGGTTCCCCAGGCGCCGCAGACGCCGTGGACGGAAACCGCTCCGACCGGGTCGTCAACGCCGATGTTTTCGATAGCGAGGACAGAAATCACGACGATAATCCCGCCGATGAAGCCGATGATGATGGCTGAAATGGGGCTGACGTTATAGCAAGGGGCCGTAATTGAAACCAGACCAGCCAAGGCGCCGTTTAACGACATGCCTGCGTCAGGTTTGCCGAATTTGATCCAGGCGGTAACCATCGCTCCGATGGCGCCCGCCGCCGCCGCCAAGTTGGTGGTCACAGCGATAACCGCCATGTCGCCGCCAACCGCTGTGGTCGAGCCGGGGTTAAAGCCGAACCAACCTAACCACAGAATAAACACCCCCAAGGCCGCCAATGGAATGTTGTGGCCTGGAATAACGCGAGGCTTGCCGTCAGGGCCATACTTGCCAACGCGGGGGCCGAGAACAATCGCGCCCGCAAGGGCCGCCCAACCACCAACCGAGTGGACGACGGTGGAGCCGGCGAAGTCAATGAAGCCCATGCCTTCGAGCCAGCCGTCGCCAGAGAACAGGCTGCCCCACGCCCATGAACCAAAGACGGGGTAAACCAAACCAGTAATAAAGACGGTGTAGATCAGGTAGCCCTTGAACATGGTGCGTTCGGCCATGGCCCCTGAAACAATCGTCGCCGCGGTAGCGGCAAACACCGTCTGGAAAATCCAGAAGGTAAAGGTCCAATAGTTCGGGCTGCCGTCTTCAAGGAACATATAGCCCATCAGCGCGAACCCATCGCCGCCGAGGATGCCTGTCCCTTCGCCGCCCGCGTAAATCGGCGCGCCAAACATCAACGCAAACCCAAAGAAGAAGAATACTATCGACCCAATTGAGAAGTCCATGAGGTTCTTCATCATGATGTTCACCGCGTTCTTGGCGCGAGTGAACCCAGATTCCACCATGGCGAAGCCGGCCTGCATAAAGAAGACCAAAAACGCCGCTAAACACGTCCACAGAATGTCCGCATCGCCACGCAAGGCTGTTACTTCTGACTCAGCGTCAAAGGCGGCTTCTGCATCTTGAGCGCTGGCGCCGCCAGCGAACATTGCGGTTGCGATCACTAAGACCGCAAGAATACTGAACCAACGATTCGTCCGTTCTGACTGAATTCGCATGGACAGGATTCTCCTTTCAAAATATTGATTTTGTAAAATTGTTGGGTGACCGCCCTTCCCGGGGTGAGGAACAGTGCAACCAAATCAAAAAGCCACAATTGCTTTTCTTGACTAAGGGCAACTGTCATGCCAACCCTATATTTCAGCAGGCGGTTTCAGAGTAAGGCGCAGAAATGGTTATGGTTATGGCAATAAATATGAAATCGGGATAAAGTAGTTTTCACAAAAGGGCTACAAAAAAGTAGTTGAAATACAGCCATGCTGCTCAAAAAGTGACAACATCAATCGTTCAGAATCGGACGATAACAATAAACGAACAGCCTTCGATTGTTAGACCGTTCAGGATCGTCAAATGACAGAGAATATAATTGTCTGTATAGTAGGCTGATACTCTTTGGGCCTGTGTGTGGGGAATGAATGGATGAAGCCGTTCTTCTTTCTGAATTGTCTTTTGGCGGCGTGTTGCTTTTTTGTTCTTACTGTCTGGGGCCAGGTTGTAATCAGCGAGATTCATTACAACCCGCCTGACATTGGAACCGAAGATGGGCTTTTTCGTGAATTCATTGAACTGCATAACCCGGCTGGTTCGGCGATAGACCTATCAGGCTATGTCTTTGATAATGGAATTACATTTGAGTTTCCTGAAGACGCGAGTCTGTTTCCCCAACAATATATTGTCATCGCGAAAGACTTGGGCCATAGCGTTTGGCGAAACAGCGCGTTTCGTATTTTGGGGCCCTATGAAGGGCGGTTGGCCAATAGCGGCGAGCGCCTCACCTTGCGCAACCCACAAGGCGAGGTTGTTGAGTCGCTCAGATATGATGACGCCCCGCCCTGGCCGCGCGGCGCTGATGGCTATGATAGTTCGCTGGAACGCATCGATTTCAACTTGCCCGCAGACGACTTTCACGCGTGGCGATCTTCGACTCAGTTGGGAGGGACGCCGGGGCGGCGCAATTCAACCACAGACACCCCCTCTCACCCCGCCATCACTGAATGGAGCGTTACGCCGCAGCACCCATCGTCTGATGATCAAGTTGTGCTCCAAGTCACACTTGACACTGTAGAAAGTCTACAATCTGTTTATCTCAACCTTGAAGACAATTCGAATAGCGGCTCTGACCAAACAATCATCGAATTCAATTCATCTTGGCGGTATTGGAAAGGAACGTCGCCGCCATCAAATGGTTTAGAATGGACTACGCAATCATTCAATGACGGCAACTGGTTAAATGGGCGCGCCGGGTTTGGCTACGGCGACATTGGTCGAGTGAATACCGTGTTGAATGACATGCGCGGCGGTTATTCTACCGTGTTTCTTAGAAAGCAATTCTCAATTGAAGAGATGGATTCACAATCAGCGTTCTTTCTTGACCTCTATTATGACGACGGATTCATTTGTTATATCAACGGCCAGGAAGCCGCCCATGAAAATGCCCCCGCTACATACGCTCACACCTCGAACGCCGCCGGCAGCCATGAATCAAATACCCTCTCAACGTTTTCATTGTCTAATCAATTGTTTCAACAAGGCGAGAACGTTATTGCAATCGTCGGCTTTAACATCTCTCTGGGCGGCAGTTCCGATTTTGTCTTAGCGCCTTCATTGCGCATTCAACAAAACCGAGCAACGCGTATTGAAATGGAGCAAACCTCGCCCGGCGAATTTCAAGCCACATTACCGCCGTCGCCGTCACAATCAATTATTCGCACCAACATCACGGTTGAATTTGATGACGACGGCGAAGTCACGCTGCCTCACTCCGCAGAGCCGACGCCGTTTCTTTCGTATTTTGTCTATGACAACGACATCGAATCGACGCTGCCCTTGTTGTGGGTCATGCAACCAAGCCCTTCGCCGCTTCTCGCCAATGGGCGAGAATACGGCGCCGCCGTCGCGAAACCGATTGGCGCTGACCACCCAACCCTATTCGACGGGGCGTTGGTGGTCCCGTCATCAAGCGGACGCCAAAAAATACGCTTCATCAAAGGCGCCGAGTTCTTTGGCGACCGCACCATCAACATCATTCCTGAAGTTCCAACCGGCGGCACCAACGCCGGGACCAGCTCGCCCTACCGCGAACATTTAGGCTATTGGTTTTATTCTGAAATGGGTGTGCTGTCGCCGTGGTCTGAGTTTTTTCGCACCATGGAGCTGCCGCAAAACGAAAGCCCTCAACGACAACAATTGGTCTTTCAACAAATTAACGAACGCTTTTTAGAAATGAACGGGCGCAACCCCGACGCCGACCTCTATAAACTCGAACGCCGCGCTAACCCCAATTGGGAAAAACACACCAACCTGGCTGAAGGCAACGCCAGTGTGAATGAACTGCTCGAATCGTTGCGCCGCTCACGGCGCCAGACCATTGAAACGCGCTTTGACATAGACAACATGCTCAACTATAGCGCCGCCTCGATCTTTACCAGCAACTGGGACGGCTATTGGCAGAACAACTGGATGTATCTTGACCCTGACACTAGCCGCTGGGAGATGTATCCCTGGGACCTCGACTGGATTTGGGGCGCCACGCCGCCGCCCAACATCGGGCCGATGTACGCCGAGATGCCGCTGTTGTTCCCGATTGACGGAAACGCCGCAGGCGACCCGAATGTGTCGCGCCCGCCCGGGCCGGTTACCTCGCCGATGCACCAGGACGCGGTGTACTTCGAGGCCTACATTGAGCGTCTGGCGCAGACATTCGATACAGTATTTGGCCAGCAGCGTATGTTCGATAAAATGGCGCAGGATGAACAACGGTTGGTAGACGATCTGGAACAGCTTCAACAACAAACTGGCCGCAACGTCTCACAACGAAGGCGGGAGATTCAAAATTCGTATGACACCATCAGAACATACATCCAGCGGCGGCGGGCGTTTCTTGGGCCGCTGCTGCCTCAACGCGTCAACGATTGGGCGTTGTATGATTAAACAAACGCCCGCGTCAGAAGAGACGCGGGCGCTGTGGTTACACCCATCTTGTATTTCTTAATTCACACTACGGGCCATGTTGACGTCGATGCGCGCGGCTTTGGGGCGCTCATATTCAAAGAAGCCTTTGCCCGTCTTGACGCCCAAATGGCCGGCGCGCAGCAGTTTTTTGAGTAATGGACAGGGGCGGTATTTAATCTCGCCCAGTTCACGGAACAGGTGTTCCATCTGGAAGACGACCGTGTCTAGCCCCATCGCGTCGGCGTAATGAAGCGGCCCCATCTGCATGCCGCCGCCCATCATCATCGCCTTGTCGATGTCTTCGGCTGAGGCGACGCCTTCCATCAGCGCATAGACCGCCTCGTTAATCATGGTGATCATGATTCGCGTGGTGACATAGCCGGGCCATTCATAGACTTCGATGGCGGTCTTGCCAATTTCGTTTGTAAACTGCTTGACTGACGCAACCGTCGCATCAGACGTCTCTAAGCCGCGTACCAGTTCAACCACTGGACGACGGTGGACCGGCGCGTGAAAGTGGATGCCGATAAATTTGTCAGGGCGGCCTGACTCTAACGCCAGATTGCTGATTGAGAGAGTTGAAGTATTTGTGGAGAAAATGGTGTCGGGGCCGCACACCTTGGCGAGTTCGCGAAAGAGATCGGTTTTGATCTCGAGGTCTTCGCTGATCGCTTCAATAATTAAATCGGCGTTTTTGAACTCGTCGAGCGATTTGGTGGTAGAGATTTTGGCGAGAATCGCTTGTTTTTCTTTTTCGGTGTGGCCCCATTTGGCGATTTCTTCGTCGATTTCAGCCGCAACGCTGGCCAGGGCGCGTTCAGCGGCTGCGTCAGAAATTTCGCGTAGCGTGATATTGAAACCCGATTGTCCAACGACGTGCATGATGCCCTGACCCATAGTGCCGCCGCCGATGATGCCGATGCGTCGAATCTGCATGGTTAACCCTCAAACTGGTGTTGGTTCGGTGAAGTTTATGGTAACAACAAAAGGACTTTGTCTAATATGCAGTGTAACACGAGTTTGTTTGTTTATGGAACGGCGTGAGATAAAATCAACAAAACTTTAACGTTCAGGGTGAGATTCATCCAACAAACCGCTGGCCATGTCTAAGATCTCAGCCCGGCGAAATGGCTTGGGCAGGCAGGGCAGAGATTCATGAGATACAAAGGTGCGGTAACGCTCTTCGTCAGAGTAAGCGCTCATCACAATAACGCCAGTCTCTGGATAAAAGCGCTTGACCTCTTGAATTAACGAGACGCCGTCAAGGTTAGGCATTTGCAGATCAGTAATGACCAAGTCGACAGGTTTGGCTTTCATGCGCTGTAGGGCGGCTTGTCCATCTTCTGCGGTTGAAACGCTATAATAACCATCCGAAAAAACCGTCTTGAGAATCGAACGATATGAACGATCGTCGTCGACGATCAATATGGAGGGTTTTTCTGTCAGTCGAACCATGGTGTCCACCTTTGAAGTTTCCGACAGATTAAAACAGAAGCATATTACATGCCAACAACGCGGGTTTTTTATGGATATTTATAAATAAAAATGATTAAAAAACCTTGTTTTATAGAAATGTGAACAGATTCTAATTTATATCTGAACCGCTATTTTTATTTATTAAACTCCTTACCTGGCTTGACTTAAACTTCAGTAATTTCTTGATGAATTGAAGAAAAACCACATGGGTTCGTTTTTTTTCCCTACATTATTGGTAGACTTTAACTGTCAAATCTCAGAATTTTGCGAGACAGGCGCGAAACCATCCCTTACTATTTACATCCTTGATGCCAATATTGTCAAATGGCGGAAGAAGAATTGCCATAGGTGACAATTTCGGAGGGCGAAATTGCGAAAAAATCACAAAATTGCTATTAGACAGAATCTCATTTTCGGCGATAATACGATCATAGAGAACATTGTCTAAAGGCTCGGTTTATGGTTAGCGGACCATCCGCGATCAGCGGCAACTCGTTAATACAATTCAGGCCCGACCCAGGCGAGCCTGCCGCCCGCCTCAAAGCGCCTGAGACCCAGACCGCGCTGCTGGTCACCGCCCAAGAGCAGCGCAACGAAACCCGTCTGCGCGCCCAGGCCGTCGCCCGCGGCGACGACATTGTTTTTTCGAACCGTTCGTTCACTCTCGGCGTCGGCAACCTCAGCCCTATCTTCAACGGCGGCTTGACCACTGTCACCACCCGGTCAGACCCCAATGGATTCAGGCCGGATATTCAGCCAACGGCGTCTTCGAATGAAACAGAACCTACTGAAGATGAACCGGTTGAACAAGAGGCCCGCGCTGTTCCTGAAGACCCTGAAGAAGCGACCCAGCCGAGCGAAGAAGAACTGCAACGCGAGGAGCTCACGCTCGACAACGAAGAGTCGCGCCTGGAGCGCAATTTGACCCGGGCGCAGGTGGAACAGGAAGAGGCGATCCAAAGCGCCGACCCGGTTCAGTTCCAACAGGCTGAACGTGAACAGGCTCAACTCGAACGCGACCAGCAAGAGTTAGACCGCGAAAAAAGCCAGAACGAACTCGAGCAACTTGAACAGCGCTTAGAGAATTTTTTGGATGACGCTGGCGACGCCATTCAAGGCAGCGCGGACGCGGCGGCGGGCGTGTTAGATGTCTTGTTTGGTCTCAGCAATCAGAACACGCTAGATACGACCGCACCTGTCCCCGCCCTTGGCAACAACGGCGGCCCCGGCTTCTTCGCCAGCGCACCGAGGGTGAGGTAGTGCAAAGACTATAGTCTTAAGCAGATACGCTTCTAAGACAAACATCAATAAGGCTCATCCGGGATTTGGATACCTTCTCTCAAATTGAATTAAAATACCCAGACATGATCTCAAGGATGATTTTTTTGTTGTATTTGGCATGGGTACAACTCTGCTCGCTTCGGCGCGGCTCCGTTTTGTTGCACAGGCGCTCCCTGGGTTGCACCCATACCTGAGTTGGATTGTCTTTTATTGATAGGACGAATATCGTTTTTTGACCCAATTCCAGGTCATCCAGCAAGGGAAGTACTCAAATATCGGAAGAACCTTTTATAATAAGATCCTTCTGAGAATCTGTGCAGAGGATAATGTCAAACTTGAGAAATTGTGCACAGATTCTTGTGAGAAGCCGAAAAAGCCAGATTTGAAATGATTGATTCTGTTTTTACTCATAAATTGACCTGATAGCTGACAAACAGTTCGTTGCCCATGACGTCGCGGTGGTGAAGTTCGCGCCCGCCGGGATACAACTCGCGCAGACGGTCAAGGTGGGTGCGGTTGCTGCGAACCAGGATGAAGCACACCGGCCCGCGGCGAACGACTGGTTTTTCAAGGAAGGCCTCGGCGAATTGCACCGTCTCGCCGGGGGTATGGCGCGCCAGAAAGCGAATGTTGCCGTAGGTCATGCGGTAGTGGGGCAAGCCCAAAAAGTAGACAAAGGCATGAGGCCCCAACTCGTCGATAAACCGCGCCACGCGGGTCGAATCTTCGTGCATCTGGGGCTTGGCCATCACGACGTGAAAGTAGCGGTTGGCGCTCATCCCCAAACAGAGCGCCAACACCAACGCGGTCGCGACCGCGCGCGGCTTGGGCCCCCAACGCCATGACTCAGAGACGTGCAACAACATGGCGTGAAGCGGCGGGGCGGCGGCGAAAGCCATGAACGGCATGATTCCAATCAAGCGCTGGTAAGCGGGCGCGGCGATGGTCAGGGCGCCGCCAATGATGACGGTTGAGAGCATCCAAAACAGAATGAGCATCGACGGCGCGTTTCGCGCGCGCAATAGCAGGTGAATCATACCCGCGAAAAACAAAACGGCTGGCAGCGGGTCTAGCATCCCCCCTGAGTGAAAGTTGGTGTAAAACGGGCTGAGATCGGGCTGGGTAAACGGCCCCATTGCCATGCGCTGGAATGAATCCATTGTCCCAGTGTCATACCGGCTTGAAAAATGGGCGTGTTCTGAGAATAGCGACACCTGTTGCAGGCGAAAGAACAGCCCGCCTGGGTCGCGAGCCATGTTACCGACAATTGGCGCGAAGGCCACCCAAAACGCCGCCAGAAACACCGCCAGGGCCTTCATCCAGCGGCGCCATGCCCGTGGTTGGTGAACCATCATTAACACAAACGAGCCAATCACCAAAAACACAATTAACTTACAGGGTTGGTACGAGAGCCACCCCAGCGCAGAGACGATTCCCGCCCAGGCAAACCCGGCGTATGACTTCGCCTGGACGCCGCGAATGAAGCAGTAAAACGCCATCAGATAGAAAAACACCGCCTGGTTATAGCCGACGCCGACGCGCATGTAGTGAATTACGCTGCTGCAGGACAAAAACAAAAACGCCGCGAGAACCGCTGGCGTGGGTTGAAATACCCGCCGCGCGACCAGGTAGCAGAGCCCGGCGTTCAAAACGCCAATCAAGCCCGCTGTCACCCGCAGGCCAAACAGCGTGTCGCCAAACAGCCACATGCCCCAACCGGGGACAAGAAAAAACAGGGTAGGGATCTTAAACCAGCCTGGAGTAAACGGGTTCCAATCGCCATGGGTTCTCACTGCTATTGCCTGCAGTGCGACCTCACCTTCGTCGCCATGCACCTCCGTTGGGTAAGCGTCCGGGTTGGCGAGATAGAGGCCTGCTGACAGCAACACCAAGCCAATTGCGATCATGC
The DNA here is from genome assembly GCA_964556895.1 of uncultured bacterium. Classification (GTDB taxonomy): domain Bacteria; phylum Hinthialibacterota; class Hinthialibacteria; order Hinthialibacterales; family Hinthialibacteraceae; genus Hinthialibacter. The sequence continues at coordinate 52,294 of CAZKYC010000011.1, forward strand.
TCGCCCATTGCTGTGTGCGTAATGGCGGCTGCAGTTCCTCTATATCATCGTCATCTAAATCGCTGACGCTTCCTGTGGTAAACGGCAGGTTGACCTGGAGTGCAGACGACGATGAGGTATCAGACGCCTGCCATGAATAAAACGCCCGCAACAAAACATAAACGCCAAGCGCCCACGCCGCGACGGGCAGGCCCCAATGAACCTGCTTAGACAAATAAGCGTATTGAAGGCCAGCGGCCGCGCACGGCCATAGGATGAGAAATGTGAGATGCCCCCAGCCAATAGGAACGGGTGTGGTCTCCCCATCTTGTTTCCACAATTTTGCTGGCAAAAATGCAAGGCGGCTTCTCAATCGCGTAAAAACCGTAAACAAAACCGCCCCCGCCCAAAACCGCCAGTCAGGCCAATAGGGCGGGCCTTCTGCAGCGCGGGCGAGTTCGATTGTCGAAAACAACAGAACAATGATATAGCTAACCGCCGCCGCCCAGCCCGCGGTTTCGCCTTTTGTTGGTTTGAACACAGCTATCAGCCAGCACACAACTGCGATGACAAACCAAAGCGCGGGATGCGTAAGCCAATTCATTCAAAACACCAATCTACTTGTTTTCAATGCGCAGAGTTACGCTTATGCAAAAGCCATGAGCGTCTAAAACCGCAATGCACCAACACGATCATACATGGCTAACCATGTTGGCCTTTCTATTGGTCTAGCGCGTTCAATATGGCTTCGGCGACTTGGGCGCCGAGTTCGTATGACCCCTCTTGGGTGAAATGTACGTTGACCGGCTGTTGAATTTTGTCCAGCCGTTCATTAGAGAATGAATAGAGATCATTGATTATCACGCCGCGGCGCTGCATGATTTCAGCCGCGACGGCGTTATATTTCAACACATCGCTGGGGATGCGTTTTGGCTTGACGCCGCCTTCGGGCACAGGCGTAGTGTTGGCCCAAATCAACTTGGCGCCCGTTTCAGAGAGGCGATGGACCAAAACCGTCAGGTTGCGTTCGTATTCGTCTAGTGAAACCTGGCGCTCGCCGTCATCCATAAACTTGAGGTCGTGAAGCCCCCAGTTAAAGTGGACCACGTCATAACACCCGCAGCCAATCCATTCGTCAAATTTTTCGAGCCCGCGCGTGGTGGGGCCGCCGTTCTCTGGAATGCGAAATACGTCCGCCATTCCTTCAAGCATCTCGCGCACAGGCAGGGTGTAACCAATCGAGATCGAGTCGCCGATGATCAACACATTGGGCCTGGACGGATGGTCAAATACCTTCGCGTAGGCCGGGTTGGGCTTTTTGGCTTTTTGGCCGTCAGTGGCGCACCCCAACAGCAAGAGTGGAACCAGAAACAACACAAACACATGAAACCGCATGGCGCTCTCCCTTTTCCTTTGATCTCATTTATCCAATAGTAGCACACCTCAACAATTGAGTTGCAGTGCGGCTGGTGTTACGATCGTATAAAGCGTAATACGTTAAGGAAACTCACTATGCACTTACCAGACGGCATTCTGCCAATGCCGACTCTCATTGGCGGGTATGCGGCGGCGGGCGCGCTGTTTTTGTGGTCGTCGTATAAAATTAAAGACGATGAGATTCCCCGCATCGCCCTGTTTACGGCGGCGTTTTTTGTGGCGTCGCTGGTTCATGTGCGCTTCGGGTTGGGCAGCGTACACCTGATGTTTAACGGATTGATCGGCGTTGTGTTGGGGCGGCGGGCGTTGTTGGCGTTTCCGGTGGGGTTGGCGCTTCAGGCGGCGTTGTTAAACCATGGTGGATTCACTGTGCTCGGAGTCAACGTGTGCCTGTTTGGACTGCCAGCGATTGTGTGTTGGGTGGGGTATCGGGCCGCGAGGGGATGGCTGCCCAATCGCATGGCGCTGTTTGGCGGCGTGTTTGGCGGTTTGGCGGTATTACTCACCGGCGCTCTTTGGTTGGCGGTGTTGATGTGGACAGGCGAAGCGTTTTTTCTCCTGGCCCAATACGCCTTTCTGGCACACCTTCCAATCGCGTTGATTGAAGGCGTTGTGACCGGATTCATCATCTCTTACCTTCACCGGGTTCAACCGTCGCTGGTTTGACATTCGCTTTTACTTTTTTGCAGCGACTTTAAAGCCCCCATGAGCAGCGGGTATTCTTCTTGAGTGAGTTGAAGGCGAAAGAGCAAGTCTCGAATGACTTCCAGTTGCAGTTCGCGGCGGCCTTCTTTAAAGAATTCGGCCTGCTCAAACAACAAGACCAGTTCATCGGTGATTCTCGCCTGGTCTTCACGTGAGGCAGGCGTAGGGCGTTTGGATTTTTTGGGCGCGGCGCTGCGGGTCAATTCATAGAGAGTAATCGCGACCGCATGAGCCAGATTGAGGCTCAGTGTTTCGGCCTGAAGCGGAATCTCAACAATCGCGTCGCACAAATGCTTATCTTCATTGCTCAATCCTGCGTCTTCCGGGCCAAACAACAGCCCCGCGCGCAAGCCGTCATGCGTTCGCCAATCGCCCTGCCCCCATTGTTGGATAGTCGCCGACTCACGATGAAAGAGATGGACGCGCCGCGAAAAGCCATACACCTTGTTGCAGTCAGCGATGGCCTCCTCGAGCGTCTCAAACACCGCCATGTTAAGCAAGCGGTCTTCGGCGCCGCTGGCGGTGCGGTACGCGGGCGAATTGAGGCTCCACTGCGACGGGTCGCTCACCAACCGTAGGTCATTAAACCCAAACGCCTTCATAGATCGCGCGACAAAGCCGACGTTCACAGCGATCTGAGGCCTGACCAATATAATGGCGATCGCGTCTCGAATAAACGGTTTATTCATATGACTAGCGCTGCTCCTCGTGAGCGGCGTCGAGAAGAGTATAATAGGCTTTTGTGAGTTTCGACCACTCAGAAAGTTCTTTTGAGGCGTTATGATGAAATTTTATGACCAATTGGCCAGCGACTATGACATCTTTATTGATTGGGAAGACCGGCTAAAACGCGAAGACCCTTTCTTTCAACATATCTTTCGGGAATGCCTGGCGACGTCGGTTCTCGATCTGGGCTGCGGCTCGGGCGGCCACGCGCTCTATTGGGGCGATATGGGCATGAACATGGTGGGCGTCGACAGTTCCGCTGAGATGGTTAAACACGCCGAAGCGCTGGCCGAACAACAAAAACTCGACATCGAGTTTCATTGTCTGCCGATGACCAACTTCGCCAAGCGAATTCAACAACAATTTGATTCAGTAGTCTGCGTCGGCAATACCCTGCCCCATCTATTGACGCTCGAGGACCTATTATTGTGTTTTGAAGACGTGGCCGCATCGCTCAAACCGAGCGGCGCCGCGGTGTTTCACTGTCTGAATTACCAGCGAATCTTAGACGTCAAAAAACGCGACCTGCCCGTCAAATCACGAATCGTTAATGACAACGAGTATGTGTTTTGCCGCTATTATGAATTTGGCTCGCCCCATCTCACGTTTCACTTTGTCACCGCGGTCAAAGAAAACGGCGCCTGGCGCTCTCATAGCCGCCAGTTGCTCCACCACCCCTGGCGCCGCGACGAGTTGGTTCGCCTCGCCAAACAGGCGGGCTTTACTCAGATCATGCAATACGGCGGCTATGATTTCAGCGAGTTTTCAGAAACCGAAAGCGGCGACTTGGTTCTTGTTTGTGAAACCGGCGAGGTCGAATACAAAGCAGGCGATTTTAAGTAAAGTCACTCTCGCCAATAGGCGAAGGTTTTTACTCCAAAATTCCGACAACAAAAACGCGGGCGCGTTCAGCGCCCGCGTTTTATATTGTCTTTATCGAACTGCTTAGCGGCCGTCAGAGCGAACCGAACCGCCGCCTGATTTCATCATAATGTCGCCGATGGAATGGACGCCGTTTGATACGTCATACGGGATGCCAAAGCGGATGCCGTTTGAATTGTAGACTTCAGCCGATGCGGGGCCGAACGCCATCAAAATGTAGTCGCCTTTTTTGAAGGGCGGGTTATAGCGGGTCCCACCATAACCGCCGCCGCCGCGATCATCCTGCATGTCAAAATCAGCATAATAATAGACGTCATTGCCGGCGATGCCAAAGCGTTCGGAGTGGCCGCCGGAGGCGTTTTCGAGCGAGTTGGGCGCGAACGGGTCTTGCGGCACGGAACTCATGTAAGAAATCGGGCTGGTGAGCGGCGCCAACACATGAACTTGTCGGCGGTTGGCTTCGCCAACGTCGCCTACGCCGCCAAAGTCATTGGCCATGCGGTCTTTTCCCCAGTCGGTGTCGTCATCCCAAAAGTCAATCAGCATCATACCGCGTTCGAGACGCATCTGTTCGACTGCGGTCAGGGTTGAGCGCATGTCGGCCTGTGAACGGGCGATTTTTGCACGAATTTGGGCGTTCAAAAAGTTGGGGACAGCGATGGCGGCAAGGATGCCAATGATGGCGACAACGATGAGGAGTTCAATGAGGGTAAAGCCTGACTTTCGCATTTGACACAACCTCCCAATTGGTTAAATCGACATTGACAATGAACCATTCAAATAAAATCTTACACAAATAATAGTAGAAGTAAATCGAAAAACCAGCGATTTTATTTGTAACAAATCGTAAAAAAATCAGTTTGGCTGCTGAGTGTAGGGGGTTACCACATTGTAGGTATCACTAATCGACTGTATCTCTTGAAGAATCCGAGGCGTTTCGCCTTCTTCGACCATTCGGCCAATCAGATTATAAATTTTATGCAGCGCCCATTGGCGGGCGACCTCAAAGGTGGCGTTGTCGATCTCTGGCACAGGCAGGCGCAAGATGGTTTCTTTCTGTTCGTCAAGCGCTTCGCCAATGATGCGAACCGTGATGAAATCCTGCTGTTGCAGCCGCCCCCAGATTCTGAGTTCGCCTTTGAGAAACAAATCAGGCAGGCGTTTCGGGTAGATCTCGCTTTTATCCAAAAAGCCAAAATCCGCCTCGACGCGTAACAAGACCGGGTCTTCGATATAGCCATACACTGACTGAATAATCTGAGGCAGCGCCTCGCGGTCAGGTTCAAACGCGACCAGGCCGCGGTTACGAAAGGCCAGCATGTCGAGTAGATAGCGGTTGATCTGGCCGCCGCTGCCGACGCAGAAGATTGACGTACTGGGGCCGCGGTATTGGGTCAGGTTGTTGATGATCTTACGGCTATTGATCACGCCGACAGACGGGCGGCCATCGCTGAACAACAACAAAATCAATGGACGCGCCCGCTCGACGCCCAATTTGACCAACGGCTCCATCGAGCGATAAATATCGGTATGCCCTGATGAGTCGAGGTCAATCAAAAACTCACGCGCTTGTTGAAGTTGGTTTGGGTTCACTGGCGCCAGTGTATCAGTAAACAAATCAACCCGCCCTTTAAACCCGACCACATTAAACCGGTCATCGTTGCGCAGCCGCCCCATCATATCATTGACCTCATTCTTGATGGTCCGCAGGCGGCGGCGGCCCATACTGCGGGATGCGTCTAAAACGAACACCACATCTTTGGGCAACACCCGCAGCCGCTCGTCGGCGCCTTTGGGACGAATACGCAGCATAAAATAGCCGTCCCCACCGATGTGGTGATAGGTTTTTAGTTCGACATCAAGCAGGTCGTCTAATTGAACAAACTTGTCTTCAATCGCTTGTTTGGCGGCTTCTTCTGACGGAAGGCTCGACTGGATATTACTCGGTTCGAGTAGTTCCGGCGACGGCAGCAATTCAGTCACGGGCGGCAAGACAATCGGCGGCTCTTCGGCCTCGACGTCAGGCTCAGGCGGCTCGGTTTGTGCGAGGATGTCTGAACCCATCGATTGTTGAATGGCGGGTTGGTCGTCTAGCACGGGCGGCGGCAGGTTGGCCAACAACCGGCGGCCTGAGCCGGTTCCCCGCCCTAGCAACGCCATCTTTGGAATCGGCGCCACGGAATCTTGAATCGCGTCTACCCCGGCGCCTTCTTCAAAATCTGAGATTGACGCCTTGCCGAGTTCTGACGTGACAATGTTTTGGGCGGAACGGTCGTCGATGAACAGGTCAGAGGCCATGCCCTGGCTGGCGGGCAGTTCGCCGTCAAGCGGGGCGCCCATCTGGGCGATGGCGGCTTCGACCGCGCGCTGGCGCGCTTCTGAACGCTCAAAAACTTCTTGTTCGAGAACGCGCTTGCGTTCGTCAACCAGCTGCCGCTGAGTTGGGCGCGAAATGAAGTTATTCGACTCTAGGCGGTCAAGATCAACCCTAAAAAGCGTTTCGAGGTCTTCTTCGGCTTGTTGGGCCACGTTGACGATTTTGAAATACGACCAAAGCGCAAACCCGCCATGAAGCAACAGCGACGCCGCCATCGCGACCACTAAGAAGCGGTCGGCGCTGATGCGCTTGGGTGGGGCGGCGTTGAATTGGGCGGTGTAGGCTTCAGCCATTGGCGTCCAACTTACGGGGCCGGTTGCGCGAGTGACGAAAATTCATCGCGGGCGCGCTGGCTCCAACGTGATTTCGGATATTTCTCAACCAATTCGTCCATCAAGGTTGCGGCTTCGCTCTGTTGGTCTTGATGAAGATAACAGCCGATGGCGCGGAACATGGCCTCGGGCGTCAAGCGTGGATGGTCAAACAAAATGGCGACCCGCAAGAAGACGTCGAGCGCCTCTTTGTGTTTATTCTGAGACACTAACACCCGGCCCATGTCGACATAAATCTTGGCTTCAAAATCGGGGTCGGGATTTGCCATCGCCTGGAGTTGAAGCAGGCTTTCTTCGAAATATTGGGCGGCTTGTTCGCTTTCGCCGAGCCCTTCTAACGCTTTCGCGAGCGACCAGTGAATTTCAGGCTTAAACAAACTCTCAGGGTACTCCTTCAAAAACACATCGGCGTTTTGCTTGGCCTTTTGCCATTGCTGCAGCGCAACCAGCTGGTTGCCTTTGGCGATCAGCGCGCGCTCATGGACGTCGCCGCTTTGGTGAAACTGCAATAAACATTCAGCCACTCGCAAGGCTTCTTCATGGCGGCCGGCTTCGTCGGTGTAAATGACCATCCAGAAGCCAATCTCGACAGGCACGTCTTGTTTGCGCGGGCTATCGAGCACTTGGAGAAAGCCCTGGTAGGCCTCTTCGAGTTCTTCGTTTTGGTAGTCGCAAAACGCCTTCCGCAACCTCACTTCGTCACGGTTGTTGAATTGAGGATACCGCGACAACAATTCACCATACACGTTAGACGCCTTGGCCAGGTTTTGTTTCATTTCATAAATATAGGCCTGCCAGTAGAGCGCTTCGGGCTTTCGTTCTTCGCTGCGTTCTGACCGCGACAACAAAATCAGCGTCTCAAGCGCGTCGTCGAGATGTTTCAGGTGATATTGGGCCAGCGCTTTTCGGTACAACAAATCGTGCATCGAAGGGATGCCGGGAAACGACCGCATCAACTGGTTGGCGAGTTCAATCGCCTTGGGGTAATCTTTGGCGGCGAACGCCGCATTGGCCGCCCAGGTTAGCGCCTGTTCTGAACGCTCTGAATTGGGATAGTGTTTGTAGTAGCGCTCAAACTGGTTGCTGGCGCGGCCAAATTGTTGCGCGCGATAGAGCAAGTCAGCCAATAAGTAGAGAGCGTCTTCTTTGAAATCGCTGTTCGGGTCGAGCAACTCGACTTTCATCAGTTCTTCCGCCGCGGCTTCATAGTTCTTTTGTTGGGCGTAGGCCTGGCCCAACAGAAAGTGCAACTTGGCGGCGATCTCCGGCGACGCGCCGGCCCGAAGCAGGTTGCGGCACTCGGCCTCGGTCTGGCCATAGTCGCCGGACAGGTAATATGACCAGGCGAGTTGATACCAGGCGCGGTCGCGGTATTCGCCCGCGTCAGGGTTGGCGATGGTCTCGCGAAAGTAACCAATCGCGGATTGATACTCTTTTTGTTGATACGAACACGCGCCCTGTAAGAACAAGATTCCAGGCGCCATATCGGCTGGCAGAAACTGCTGTTTCAATTGGTTGGCGATTGAAAGCGCAGTAGGAAAATTCTGTTGTTGATATTCCGCCCAGGCGGCGCCATATTGCGCCCGCGCTTTTTGCGCACCGTCGGGGCTGGCTTCAGAAAAGGCGCGATAGGCTTTGGCCGCTTCAGTAAAACGGTCAAGTTTGTACAGCAACTGCGCCGCGAGTAGTTGGGCGTCGCCGACCAGGCCCGAACTCTCCGGAATCTGATACATCCCTTGGTTCTGCCAAATATGGTTCAGTATGGGGATGGCCTCTTGCATGCGGTCTTGTTCAGCCATCAATTCACCCAACAAGAACGAAGCGAAGGCGCCAAACGGGCCCGATTGGTGTTTTTCGCGAATGCGCTGGTAATAGGCTTCGGCTTTGGGTTTTTGGCCCATGCGGTCATAACACCGCGCCGCGTAAAACAAGGCGGATTCAATGACCGACGCGTCGTTGGCCTCTTGAATGACATACTCTAAATGAGACAGGCCGCCCTCCGCGTTGCCAATTCTGTAATTGATCTCGCCCAGACGCATGCGGGCGTCAAACCGCTTGGCGCCATTGAGGAACTCTTCAACCAGCGACTCGAACACGCTTCGCGCATCAATATACGACAGATTGCCATTAAGCGGGTCGCTATCAAGAATCTTGGTCGCGTGTTGATAGAGCGACTCGGCCTGGCGAAACATCACTAGCTCGCGGTTATTGGATTGTGGATGTTTGGTCAAAAATTCGGCGTAATGGCGAGAGGCGCTTTCATACATGCCTCGCTGATAGAGGCCGTCGGCGAAATCAAGGTCCTGCTGCTCGAGCCGCGCCTGTTGTGTGGCTGATAATACGGCTGAACCAGCCTGGCCCGTCTGCGCCATACTATCAGGCGCGATGGGAAATACGAAAAGAAAACAAGAAAAAAGAACTTGATTTTTCATAGTAAATGGTTGGCGGTTTGGCGCCCACTAGCCGCCTGCGCTCTCGCCCTCTTCAGGCGGCAAGGCCGCGAAGGACACGTTCCACACGCCTGATTTCGCGCACACGTCTAAAATCGACACGGCGTCTTCAAAGCGCGTGTCGCGGTCGCCGCGTATGATGACCGACTGGTCAGGAAACTGTTTGGCGATTCGCGAGATCAGTGAACCCAATTGATCAACGGTAATTTGCTTTTGGTTAACGATGATAGAACCGTCGTCTTTAACGTTGACGATCAACTCGCCCAAATCGCGTTTGGGCGGGGCGGACGACTCAGCCGTCGGGACGGTAATCGACAGTTCGTTTTCAAGCCGGGCGAAAATCGAAGTCGTAATAAAAAAAATCAGCAGCAAAAAGATAATATCGATCATCGGCGCCATGGGGATGATCGGCTCTACGCTGGCTTCTTTGTGCAGCAGGTTCATACCGGGTCCCTTACTTGGCGGCGGCGGTTTTCTTCGCGCGGGTTGTGGTCTTACGTACAGTCTTGCGGGCAGTTGATTGGGGCGGATGGGCGATCTGGTCAGCGGTTTCTGAAGCGATTTCTTCGACCCGGCTTATGATGCCTTCGAGCCGGCTGCGGAAAAAGAAATAGAACCCCATACTTGGGATCGCCACAATCAGCCCCGCCGCGGTAGTAACCAAGGCCTGCGCGACTGCGCTGGCCAGGGCGACGGGTTTGACCGCACTGATGTCGAATGCGATAAAATTAAACGCCTGAATCATACCCAACACCGTGCCCAACAACCCCAACATCGGCGCGACGGTCGCGATATCTGACAAATAGCGAACCCGCCTCATCAGGCTCTGCGCCTCGCGCTTGCCGACGGTTTCCATTGCGGCGCTGACTGCCGCCGGGTCGCTGAAGGCGCGGTTGACGCCCGCCAACACCACCTTGGCAAGTACGCCTTTTGAGCGTCGGCATAACCGGGAAATTTCTTCGAGTTTCTGGTCGCGGGCAAAGTTTTTGAGTTGCGAAACAAAATCAGACGGCAAGAGCCGCCCTTCGGTCAATATCGTAAAGTAGTACATCACAAGGGCCAGCGTCAATACCGAGAGCGCCGCCAACACCGCCATGACCCATCCGCCCGTCTGCAGCAGATTAAACAGTGTCATGCCGCCGTCTTCGTCGCCTGTCATGGCTCCCGTGACGGTCTGTGTAGCGCTTTCAGGCTGTGCAAACACGGCCAGTTGGGTCACTGTGATGATGGCGACAAGAATGCAGGCGGAAGTAAAAAGTCGGTGGTCCATTCGTCCCTGTTCCTTACGGGCGGTGTTTTTGTTGTTGTTGTCAAAATACCATTCGGATCGAGTTTTTGGAATCAATTTCTATCGCTGTCCGCCGCGGCGGATTCGGGCGCGCTTAACAAACATGATTTTGACAAGTACTCAAACGACATCAATACGCCAAAAATTTGGCGGTTCGGTTTACCAGGGTGTTCATCAGTCGGCGTTCTCGCCGCGCCGCTTCAATTCATAACTCTAAACGATTTCAACGGTCGGAACAACAGTTAGTAACTTAGGGGGCCGCAGCCCCCTTTTTGTTTGGCATTAAGTAAGGTTTTCATATTCAGTCAGTTTCAACATTTATCGCAAGGCCGTTCAGGCGCGCTGATACTCTGCTTATTGAAAAACATGTTTCAAGAAGCCAGTTCAATCAATTTAATAAACCACTCAGAGCGAGGCATGGGTACAACTCTGCTCGCTTCAGTGCGGCTCCGCCTATTTGCACAGGCGCTCACTGAGTTTCACCCATGCCTCACGAAACGCGTCATTCATTGGCTAGTAGTTAATTCCGCCGCAATCATTTTTTTGAAATGGCTATCTTGAAGCGAAACAAATACCTGGGGCATAGGAACCTACGCATCAGGTTGGCTATCTGTCTCAGTATCTGTGGTTTAAAGGATGGAGTTAAGAACCAGCGGGCTTTTGGGTTTTTAACACCTGAACCAAGCCGCTGAGGTTTTGCATGGGCGTCTTGGCCGCCGCTTTGTTTTCTTCTTGGATGGCTTCATAGACTTCTTTTCGGTGAATCGACACCGTTTTGGGCGCACTGACGCCGATTTTGACCTGTTCGCCTTTCACGTCGACGACCGTGACGACAACATCATCACCTATGATAATGCTTTCGTCGCGCTTTCGGCTTAGAACCAGCATGAGGGCCTCCTATGCCCGAACACACGACTGCGTTTCCAGCAGGCGTTCATCACTTGCTATCCTCCTGGCCGCTTGGTTTGCTTGCGTCCAGTTCAACCACATTGCTCTGTTGCGGCGCCTCGGCGCCCTGGGCCGGGTTGGCCAATTCAGGAGGAATGTCATGCAACAAAAAGTGTTTGGTATGATAACGGTCGTCAATTAACACAAATTGCTTGCCGACTTTTCCGTTTACGTTTACCACCAATGGGCCGCGCAGGTTGGCGGTTAAATCCATCGGGTTGGTTGGGATAGTGACAATCGACAAGACTTCGGCCCCGGCGATGTCTTCGAGGCCAATTGACGCGAGATCTGAGCGTTTGACATTGATCTCATAACCAGGGAAAAACAAAAACGGGTTCACAACAACAAACGCCAAATCAGACTCATCGAGCGATTGAAGCCATAAAAAAGGTTCTTGTTCGGGGTCTTTCAGGATGGTGAAGCGGTTATAGAGGTTGAAACCGACCAAACCTTCCGGCAGTTCTAGGACATCGGTGTCGGGGATGGTGATGCTCCCAAACCGGGTTGTTTCAAACTCAATCATTGCGCCGGAGGAATTGGATGTATTCATTCCGATATTGGGTTCTTCCCTATCTGGATCCATGACAACAACAGTTTATTCTTCCGCCTCTTCTTCTGTAAGTTTAAGGAATAGCGACTCAAGGCGCAAGTCAGAGCTGCTATCTTTTGATTGGCTGCGTAATTCATCAATGGCGCCGACCGCAATCAGCTGACCGCGGCGTATGATGCCCACCCGGTCGCACAGTTCTTCGGCGATGTCGAGAGTATGGGTCGAAAGAAAGATGGTTGTGCCTTCTTTGCTCTTTTGTTTGAGCAGGTCTTTGACAATGCGGCTGCTGCGTGGGTCTAGCCCGACCATGGGTTCATCAACAACCAATACTTTTGGATCATGGACCAACGCCCCGGTCATGACCAATTTTTGGCGCATTCCGTGAGAGTATGACTCAACGAGAGCGTGTTCGGCGTGAGTGAGGTGAAATAGATGAAAATACTCTTTGATGTGGTTGTCGATTTTATTGACTGGGACGCCATACAATCCACCGACAAAATGAACATACTCGTATCCGCTTAATTTGTCATACAGATAGGGGCTGTCTGGAATATACCCAATGATCGACTTGGCCCGCTCAGGGTCTTGCATGACGTCAATTCCGCCTTCGACGCCATTGCCGCCGACTGATACTCGCCCTGAAGTAGGACGCAGTAATCCGACCGTGATTTTTATTGTTGTGGTTTTTCCCGCGCCGTTTGGGCCTAAAAAACCAAAAAATTCCCCCGAACCAATCTCAAGGTCAAGGCTGTCGAGCGCCTTGGTGTTGCCATAAAATTTGGTTAATTGTTCAATTCGTATCATAATCGCTATCACAACAGACTGATCTTGGCCCGCCCGTCGAAATACAGATACTCATGCGACTTCTCTACAGTTGCATACGATGCGATAATGGACAAATCGAGAGAGAAATACGCTCGCTTTTTAGAATTTAGACGTTACACTATAATAGTTCTTCTAACCCAAAAAAGCGAGAGACAGTATCGTACTGTTTTTCTTTCTTATCTTGTTCAGAATAACTGGTCACCTATTTTGTTATGTGTAGAGGGCTAAATCTCAAAACGGCCTAAGAACTGATAGAACACAATGAACGATTTTGACCTCAGCACGATACCCGGCATTTCCTTTAAAGATTTAATGGGAGGAGAAGACGGCGCATTTTCGATGGACAATGTCGAGTTGTTTCTCGATAAAGTCATGTCGGCCATCTCTGACCGGGTTCAAATCAATCCAAACCAGCTGGTTCGCGTCATGCACAAAGGTAAAGTTGTGTGGATGACGCAAGAACAAGCAGTCAACTATCTTGACCAGGGCGAAAGCGGGTCCCTCGCCGGTGATGTTCAGGTTGCGCTCAAGGCTGACTTGAAAGTCATTCGTCAGGAACTCGAGATTCTTCTCGCTTTGGCGACTTACACGGTTAAAAAATATAAAGACCAAGAAGCCATTAGTCCTGAAGAAATCGCCCGAATCGAACCAAGTCTAAAACGCCGCCAGTCAGAAATCAGCGATGGCGTCAACCAAACCGCCCAGAGCGAGTCGATGCTGAATGAGAAGCGGCGCCGTAACCCGTTGCTCGATGAGTATGAACAAATGATGGGCGAATTTCTTAGCGAAAAGGCCAAAGGCAATATGGACGAGGCCCTACGCCTGGCCCGCATTCTGGCGGAGAAAAAGAAAAAGTATATCTTGCTCTCGCGCGCCATTGAGCCGGACATTCGCACCATTCAATACCATCGCTTGAACCTGCAAAAAACCAAAAAGCGAATACTCAACACTCAGAACAACATTTGCGCCACTCGTATGGAATCGCTCCAAATTGAGTTAAACGACCTCCAGGCCAGCATCAGCCAAGTCAAAAGCGACGTCGCCTCAGCCGAAGAAGAAGGCATGGACGCCGCCTCGGCTGAAATCAGCAAACAACGCATTTATGACGTCGAGAGCGCACAAAAAGAAATCGAAGAAAAAGCGACTGAACTAAACTCGCTTGAAAAAGAGAGTTCTATATTAGATCGGCAAGAAAAAGAAGTAGACTCAGTGATATCGCATATCGCCGAAAATATTCTTGGCGAAGTCGACTCAAAAGTCGACATGGAAGGCATCAAGGCCAAACAAGAAGCCAAACAGATGTCGACGCCGAAATCAGAAGCGCAGACGCAATCAACACAAAAGAAAAAATCGAGTGGTATGCATGTCAGGCGGTAATTTTTTTTGATTTGTGGTTGTAGGGCAATCATCAAAATGTTGGAGACCGTATGATTGCCTCAGGAAGCCCGGCGTTGTCGTTTGAAGACCTCTTTGGCTCTTCGCCCGAAAACGTAAGCGTAGAACAACTTGAATCTCTTCTTGACGAAGTCGTCTCTAAGTCGATGGAGTCTGGGGGAGCCTCGCCGCGCGAACTGGTTCGCGTGGTAGATAACGGCGTTGTGCGCTGGATGACCGCCTCCGAAGCCGAAGAACACGTCAAAGACCTCCAAGACAACGAAGAACCCAACCTGAAACGCAGCATCCAATTCGCCCTGCGCGGCGACTCACGCATCCTTGCGATGGAGATGCAGGTCTTGTTGACAATCTCCAACTCTACCCTCAATAACTACCGCAACAACAACCTGATTCCAATCGAAGAAATCACCCGAACCGAGCCGCAGCTGACCCGCATCAGCCGCAGTATGTTGTATTCGCTCAGTTCGTTGCGCGAAATAGAAGGACGAATTGAGGAAACCCGGAAGAAAAACCCGGTGATGGACGACTTTGAAGCAAAAATGGCCGAACTGCTTGAATTCCAACGCAGCGGGCGTTCGCAAGACGCCTTGCCGCTTGCCCAAGAACTGGCTGGCATGAAACCGCGCTATGTTCGCATCAGCAAGGCGCTTCAACATGACGCCAATGAGGGCTACCAGGTCAGGCTTGAACTGCAATCGAAGAAAAAAAGCATCTTAAGTTTTCAGCGCTATCTCGCGGTCCAACGCGAAGGCGTGCTCCAAGAAGAAAGCCAAGACCTGCGTAAGAAAATTGATAACCTCAAAGTGTTGTTAGAACGCACGGTCAAAGAAAAAGTCGACGCCTACAAATCTCAACTCGGCCAGCGCGAAGGCCAACTCGAAGCCAATCAAAACGAACTCGAGGCGGTGCAGCGCGAAATTTCGTATCTGACCGAAAAAGAAAAAGAGACAGAAGGCGTTATTAGCGGCATGCAGGAAAAACTCGGCATTCAACCAACCAAACAAGAGCTTGAAGAAAAAGCCCCGCAACCAGCAGCAGCCGAACCCGAACCCGCCCCCGAAGACTCGCCCGAAGAAGAAAAGAAAAAGCGCATTCGCATGGCGATTATGGACCAGCGCAGAGGATAGGCTGAATTCGGTCCATACTCAACAATACGAAACAAAACCGGGGCGCTGACGTTGCGCCCCGGTCTGGTTTTTACTCACAAGTCTTCTATTGGCCCGATTCATACAGAATCATCGTCGGCGGAAACGGGAAGCGCCCGCTGTAGGCGCCAAACACGCGAATTCCGGTGTCGCTGCCTTCCTTGGTGCGAACCACAACTTCGTTCACCCCATCGGCGTTGAGATACGAGACAGGAACATAGATACGCTGCAAGTACCCATACACACTGGGCGGCGCCTGCTCGAAGATGTTGCTCAACACGCCGCGATAGTCAGCCGGATCGTTAGGCAGTTCAATTTCTTGCGCCAAGCGTCCGTTGACCAACACCTCAACCGTTGAAGGATATTCATTCCCAACATCCGTCTGGGGGAAATGTTTGAGGTTATTTCGTTTTCGCCATTCAGGCTTCTTGAAGCGTTCCGCCCGTTCGAGCGGGTCGATGCGCATCCCGCCCGAACACGCCGCCAGTTCAAGTTGAAGTTTGGCTTTCTTAATTTTTCTCAAGTCGGCGCCTTTTGGCAAATCAAACTGGTAAGTTATCTGCGCCTTGCCGGGAATCGATAGTGAATCGCGGTTTCTCTCAGGAACTTCTTCAACCTCGCCCAGTATTTCGCTGGCGTCGTTGGGGTTCCACCGTACATACCACACCGGGGCTTCGATAAACTTGCGGTCGCCGCCCGCCATTAATTGAACATGGCGTTCGGTGTCGGCGTAATCGCCTTCGAGGGTGTTGAGCGTCCAGAAGTTGCGCGCCACCAAACCGCCTTGATCATCTTCAACCCATGCGTAAACGATGTAGAGGCTGTCAGGCTCAGGAATAAACGACACATCGTCGCCGCGCGACACGCCATAGGCTTCGGCGTTAATCCAGCCATGCCCCGCCTGGTCAGATTGCCAGTCGAGATCGAGGCGGTTTTGTTTCCACACCCGCCAGCGCAGCGCAAATTTGCCGCCCTCGCGGCCTGAATAAAGGCTCAACGACGTTGGGATGGTTTTGATTTCAAACGCCGCAGCGCGCTCGTTGTTCATCGCGTCTAACACCAAAAAGTCTTGGTTGTTGAGATCGCGATAGGTGAACGGCGGATGATTTTTCGGCGTGGGGACATACTCTTCATAGCCGAAGATTTTGCGGCTGCGGTCATAGTTCATAAAGCCGTTGTGTTCCCACTCAATGTCTTGTAGTTCGGTGTAGACATACCCGCCGATTTTGTCATGGCGGCGCAATTCTTGCGTCAAATAATGAAAACACCAGGCGATATCGCGGTCGCCCATGCCGGCGCTGACGCCGCCGTATTCGCTGTTGATCAGCGGCTGGGTGTCTTGTGTATAGCCTTTGACGAAGTTGAAATTCGAACCGGGGTAGGTTTGCTCGACCACGTTTTCGATATGATCGCGGGCTTTCTGGTGGTTATAGATATAGAAGTGCCACGAGTTGACGTCGGTCACCACGTGGTCGTATTTGTTGGGCGAGTTGTCTTCGACCAGGCGGGTGGAGTCGATG
Source organism: uncultured bacterium (assembly GCA_964556895.1). Taxonomy (GTDB): domain Bacteria; phylum Hinthialibacterota; class Hinthialibacteria; order Hinthialibacterales; family Hinthialibacteraceae; genus Hinthialibacter. Next base: position 68,853 of record CAZKYC010000011.1, read on the forward strand.
CGCTTGGTCAGGCCAACCATTTCTTTAACGTAATCTTGAACTTCTTTGTTTTCTTTGACGCCGGGGATGCCCCAGGTCTCATTGAAAATGACCCAAGTGATGATCGATGGGTGGTTAAAGTCGCGCAGCAGCGCTTCAAAAAACACTTTCTTGAAATTGTCGCGCATCTCAGCGTCAAATTCCCATGGACAGGGGAAGTCATACATCAGGGTCATGCCCAATCGGTCGCACCAATAATAGAAGCGCGGCTCGTCGACTTTGATGTGAAGCCGCAGGTTGTTGAAGCCAAACTCGATGGCGTCTTCGACGTCCTGGCGAATCAATGCGTCAGTCGGGTAGGTATAAACGCCCTCAGGGTGAAACGCCTGGTTGAGCGCGCTGAGGATGTAAAACGGTTTGCCGTTGAGGTGGATGGTTTTGTATGGATTGTCGCCGTTGAACTCGCGTGTCACTTCGCGAAAGCCAAAGTAGGTATGAACCGTGTCGACCATCTCATCGCCGTCGATCAATTGGACTTTCACAAAATAGAGCGTTGGCGACTCAGGCGACCAGATGGCGACGTCGTCTAAATTGAATGTCACGTTGATATGGTCGTCTTTGATTTTGACCGTTGGTTTCAAGTCAGCGGGCACTGTCTTTGACGGCCCAGCGGCGTCGTAGGGGATATCAGGCAAGACGCGTATAGATAAATCGCCAGAGGGATCAAACGCCACCACGCGCAACTCGACCGAACCGTCATTCGTTGTAAACGGCGCGATGTATTTCAGCCCGTTCTTTTTCGTCGCTTCGAGATAGACCGTCTGCCAGATGCCGCTGGTGCGGGTATACCAGTTGACCTGTTTGCCGACGGGTTGGGTGGGCGAGGTGATGTCGACCACGCGCACGGTCAATACGTTGTCGCCGTCTTTGAGCGCGTCGGTAATGTTAAACACGGCCGGAACATACCCGTGAGGCGGATAATCGACCATGCCGCCGGGTTCGGGTTGGATTTTCTTGCCGTTGAGCCACACGTCAAACGACCAGTCGACCGCGCTGAAGTGAAGCCAGATGTCTTGGCCCTTCCAATCATTGGGGACGCTCAGGGTGCGTTGATACCAGGCGACGCCATTGTAGTCGGGGCGTTCGATGCCTGACAGGCGGGTTTCCCACGCGAAGGGCACGGTGATCTTTTTCTTGGGCCAGTCGTTGTAGTCGGCCTTAAACCATTCTTGCGAATTGCCGACGTCGTCGGGGTCAAATTTAAAGTTCCACTGGCCGTTGAGGGTAAGCCATTGGTCGCGCCAATGGTCGGGGCGCGGGTGTTCGGGCCGGGGGATATCGGCCAGCGCCGTCGTGGTAGACACAACGGCCAATAGCGCAATCAAAAACGGAGCAGTTCTCAGTCGTCTCCATGAGCGGTTCATCAATCAGTCTCCTTTGGTGGTCGCGATAACGGTGAGCTTTCATTAGACCGAAAAACGCCCAAGGCCGCAAGATGAAGAAGAGAGGAAACATGTGAGTTTGGTATAGATAACCAGCCATCTCAAAAAATTTGACCATTCGTTGTGTAAGGCATGCCTGAGTTGGATTGTCAATTATTAATAGGACGAATATCGTTTATTGACCCAATTCCAGGTCATCCAGCAAGGGAAGTACTCAAATATCGGAAGAATCCTTCTTTTTGTCTTTTTTCTCGGGTTGGGGGGCTTTGCGGGCGTAATCGTTAAAGAACTGGTCGGCGGTTTTGCCGTCTTTGCCAAACGAGGCGAATTCTGACAACACAATCACTTCGGGCTGAATCTCAAGATTACCGACGAACTTTCCGCCTTTGAGAATCTCGAGTTTCTTGCGCGCCATCATCTGAACATGGGCTTCACCTTCGATGGAGACATTGAAGGCGTCGATGTCGCCGCTCATCTTTCCCGTTGGCAAGATGCGAATCGTCGAGTTTGAGACCAGGTTGCCCTGATAGGCGCCTGCTAGGTCGAGCGAACGTCGCACCAACAGTTGACCTTCCATCTCGACGTCGGCGCCCAGCCGCGACGGGTTGTCGTCGGCCTCTTCGAGGTCGCCGTCGTCTTCGATTGGGGCTTCGAGGTCGTCTTCAGTAAACGAAAAATCCGACATCTCACTGCGTCCTTCGGTAAAGATATATTACTATGACTACCATTTTGGCGTCCGTCAAGCGCAAATCTCTTTTGGCCGCCCCCCTCTCGTGGCCGTTACCAGCGATATCGCTTCGGTTATACTTTGACTAACTGTCAATATATGGATGAATTATGGTAAGCGATCCACTGTTGGGAAAGTCGACGATTTTGATTGTCGACGACGAAGAAGACGTACATTATTCCTTTGGCCGTTTCTTATCGCCGCTGCAATGCACCCTGCTCAAAGCGACCTCCGGCGAAGAAGCCCTCGAAGCGCTCCAATATGAGTCGCCCGACTTGATTATTATGGACATCAAGATGGGCGGCATGGACGGCCTCTCGACTCTGAAAGAGATCAACAAACTCCACAACCAGTCGCCGGTGATTATGATGACCGCCTTTTCGACCACGACGGCGGCGATTGAAGCCACCCGCTTGGGGGCGTTTGACTATGTCTTGAAGCCGTTTGACCCGCCCAAGATGATGGAGGTCATCCAATCGGCGCTGTCGACCCGGCGCATGATGCAAAAGTCAGTGGTGTGGGGCGCCAACGAAGGCATGGCAGTCGACGACGACGTGTTGATCGGCAACGCCTCGGCCATGCAGGAAGTTTATAAACTGATCGGCAAGGTCGCCGACAGCGACGCGCTGGTGCTTATTACCGGCGAGAGCGGCACCGGCAAAGAGCTCGTCGCCCGCGCGATATACAGCCATAGCCAGCGCAAGAGCCAGATTTTTCTGCCCGTGAATTGCGCCGCGATTCCGGAGACGCTGCTTGAGAGCGAACTCTTCGGCCATGAAAAAGGCTCGTTCTCCGGCGCCAGCGAACGCCGCATCGGCAAGTTTGAACAGGCGCGCAACGGCGCCATCTTTCTCGACGAAATCGGCGAACTCAGCATGGTCACCCAGGGCAAACTGTTGCGCGTGTTGCAAGACCAAAACTTTCAGCGCGTGGGCGGGAAGGAATTCATTCAATCCAACGCGCGGGTAATCGCGGCCACCAACTGCAACCTGGCCAACATGGTCAAAGACAACAAGTTTCGCGAAGACCTCTACTACCGCCTTCAGGTGGTGACCATTCAGCTGCCTGCGTTGAAAGAACGGCGCAGCGACATTCCACTCTTGGCGCGCTATTTCGCCAAACGCGCGGGGTTTGAGACCCTGCCGCTGTCAAAAGAAGCCGAAGAGTTTTTGATGAACCACGACTGGCCGGGCAATGTTCGCGAGTTGGAGAATTCGATTCAGCGGGCGTTGTTGCTCTCGCGCGGCAGCATCATCACGATCGACCATCTCCACACTCAAAGCGGCGCCCGCGAAAAAACCAACGAAAGCGGCGGCGAGACCCATGAAGTCAGAGAAGGCCTCGATTACGCCCTCGACCAGCTTTGGAACCAAATCATCACCCAACAACAGAGCAACTCGATCAAAGTGTTTCAGTGGCTTGAGACCGAGCTCGCCAAGCGCGCCATGGCCCAAACCGGCGGCAACCAGGTCAAATCGGCGAAACTGTTGGGCATCTCGCGCAATACCTTGCGCCAGCGGCTAGGGTTATAGATGTTGCGCTCGCGTTTTGGCCGCGTGTTTGATCTCGCTAAAGGGCGCAACCCAATGACGGTGTTGCGCTTCATTCTTCACTTGCCCAATTTTGTGCGCCTTTCGTTTCGGTTGTTGGGCGACGGGCGTGTGCCGCTGCATCTCAAGTTGTTTTGTTACGCGGCGATTGCTTACATTATCATGCCGTTTGACCTTTTGCCCGACCTGGCCATGTTTGGCGTCGGCTACGTCGAAGACGTGGTCTTGGTCTATCTCGCCTTTAACAAACTCATGACCGACTCCCCCCCAGACGTCGTCCAAGAACACGTTCAAGCGATTAGCGAAAACCGGTAAATCTGGCTCATCCGGGATTTGGAAACTTTTTCTCAAATTGAATTAGAGCGTTTGTCAAAAAAATGTGGGTAAAGCGCGCCCGAATCCGCCGCGGCGGACAGCGATGAAACAGTTACGTAAACTCAATCCGCACATAATTCTGGCAACCACTATAAAAATTCCCGACACGATCTCAAGGATGATTTTTTTTTCGTTGTATTTGGCATGGGTACAACTCTGCTCGCTTCAGTGCGGCTC
>CAZKYC010000012.1:0-72541 GCA_964556895.1 uncultured bacterium
CCCATGCCTGAGTTGGATTGTCTATTATTGATAGGACGAATATCATTTTTTGACCAAATTCCAGGTCATCTAGCAAGAGAAGTACTCAAATATCGGAAGAGCCTCTTTTTCATTTGTTTATTGAACTTTTTATCTTTCCAAACTCCCTCGTAATGAGACATCTCGTCTTCACCCGCCTGCCTTCTTCACCGTATGCCCTAGCTTGGATAACTCACCGACGATCTTGTCGCGATGGTCGCCTTGAATCTCAATCACACCGTCTTTGACCGCTCCGCCGCTGCCGCACATCTGTTTCAATTGCTTAGCGATCTTCTTCAATTCATCGGGACAATGTTGGATGCCGCTGATGAGCGTCACTCCCTTGCCCTTTCGCCCCTTGGTTTCGCGGCTGACGCGAATCACGCCGTCATTAGGGTGTTTGGGCTGTAACTGCGCCCTTGGCTTTTTCTTCTGGCGCATCGGGCCGGTTTCGGTAGAATAGACTGTAACGGCTTCGTCGTTCTTCATCGTGGTCCTGTTTTATCCATTTGTCCCATCAATAGTAACATGTTTTTTCTGTCATTGATCAAAAACCACGCTTGATTTGCGTGTACTAAGGAACAGCAAAGAATACGAGAAACGTCTCACCGATCCGGGTATTTTCAGAAGCAAACTCAAAATCAACTCCGCTGCACAAAACGCAAAGGCGTATTTGAAAATTCAAGACGAATTTGGTTCATTCGGCTCTTCTGCCTTAGTTTCTTCATCGGGTTCAGCCTTTGTCTTTTCAACAACCAGGTCTGATTGAGGCGCGTCGCCGCGCAACACTTCAGCCAGGTTCACGACATAATCCCGAGAATAAAACAACCCCCGAACCAGGTGATAGGCGAGAAACAGCCCAAACAAAATATAAATCCCCTTTTGAAAACGGGCGATGTCGTCTTCATTTGACACTACACCAATCGTTTGTATCCCTTCGACTACCGCCAAGACAAACAAAACAGGGATTTTAAATACTTCTTCGCGAATCATCCCAAATTTCAATCCCTGCCAGTGCAAAACGGGAAACAGAACAATCAGCGCCCACGGATAAAACACATCAATATACCCACGGCTCATCAGCGGGCCGTTGCGCGTATACGACCACGCCTCACGCATCGGCGTCACTGAACTCACTGAAAAGAAAAACGCGAATACGATATACGCGCCCCAAATCACCACAAAAAACGGTTCACCAAGATGAATCTGAAATCCATTGACAATCTCGTCCGTACATGCAGAAAAAATATACGCAACAATGATAAGCCTGACTACAAACGTGAAGCCGTTCGCCGGGATAGAACGAGACGAAACCCTAAGTATCGAGTGAACCAAGAACCGCAACACATACAACGCAACCGTGGCGGCGACTAACCAAAAGCCAAGATATAACGCGTTGATTGATAATTCATTGAGAAATGCTTGATCAAACATTCATCCTCTCCCATTCAAACCGCTAGAATAATAGTAGGAAAACACAATGATGAAGATGTCCGCGCCTTCGCTTGAATCGCCCGGCGGCATTCAGTAGGATTATGGTATGCGCCTGTAGCTCAGCAGGATAGAGCGCCGGATTCCTAATCCGTAGGTCGCGCGTTCGAATCGCGCCAGGCGCACATTGTTTTTTCCATTTCGAATCAAGGGAGAATCACATGAGTGAAGTCGTCAGAAGAAACTTTTTGAAAAGCGGGACCGCACTGGCCGCTGGCTCATTGATCGGGACCTCAAAATCGTGGGCCAACGCCAATGACCGCATCAACGTCGCCGTGATTGGTATTAACGGACGCGGCGGCGGCCATATTAACGCCCATCAGGCGGAAGAAAACGTCGAAGTCACCACCCTGTGTGACATTGACGAAGAAGTGCTCGAACGCCGCGCCGACGAGTTTGAACAGAAATATAACAAGAAGGTCAAAACCGTCATCGACATGCGCGACACTTTCGCTGACAAAGACCTCGACGCGGTCAGCATCGCCACCCCCAACCACTGGCACGCGCTGGCCACCATCTGGGCGTGTCAGGCGGGCAAAGACGTTTACGTCGAAAAGCCCGGCTCTCACAACATCTTTGAAGGGAAAAAAATGATCGAAGCGGCCTATAAATACCGCCGCATCGTCCAACACGGCGTCCAACTACGCAGTTCAGAAGCGCTGCAAGAAGCCGTCAAGTTGTTGCGAGATGGCATTATTGGCGATGTCTATCTCGCCCGTGGGTTGTGCTTCCGTACGCGCGGTTCGATTGGCAAGAAGCCCGCCAAGTTCGCGCCCGAACACATCAATTACAACCTCTGGCTTGGGCCGGCGCAGTGGCGCCCCTACAGCGAAAACCTGGTCCATTACAACTGGCACTGGCATTGGGATTTCGGCAACGGCGACGTCGGCAACCAGGGCGTCCACGAAACCGATATGTGCCTGTGGGGCCTGGGCGTCACCACTCATCCCGACCAGGTCACGGCAATGGGCGGCAAGTTTCTCTGGGACGATGACAAAGAAACACCGGAGCTGCTTTCGACGCTCTATAAATACACCGGCGCCAACAAGATGATTCAGTTTGAAACCCGTCCCTGGCGCACCAACACCGAAGACGGCGCCACCGTCGGCAACATCTTCTACGGCAAAGAAGGTTACATGGTCATCAAAGGCTATAGCCGTTTTGAAACCTACTTAGGCGACAAGCGCGAACCCGGCCCCAAAGGCGATGCGGGCGGCAACCACTTCGCCAACTTCCATAAGGCCGTGCGCAGCCGCAAGATGTCTGACCAAAATGGCCCGGTCGAGACCATTCACCTGTCGTCGACCATCGCCCACTTAGGCAACATCGCCTATCAGATCCAAGATAAATTAAACTTCGACCCAATGCGCGAGCGTTTCATCAACAATGATTACGCCAATGAATTTTTGACGCGTAAGTATCGCGGCGAGTTTGTGGTGCCTGACATCGTATAAATCAGTCAATACTTCATCGAAAAAAACGGCCTGCAGAAATGCAGGCCGTTTTGGTGTTGAGATATTACGATTCAATCAAAACGATCTCAACCACTTTTCGTGAAGATGACTTCGTGAATCTAAACCACCAAGCTTATCAAGGCATTGGCGCATCTCTGTGAGCGCCTGTGGAAAAGGGCCTGAAAGCCCGCACCGAAGCGAAGAGAGATGCGCCAATGCCGACATCAAGGTTCACTCAAACTCTTGAGACACTATCTAATACAGCGCCCATTCTTCAACCGACGGGTCGGGCGGGTTTAAGAACGCCTGCGGCCCTAACGCCGCCGCCGTCAGGCGCACTTCGTCAATGCTTCCCTTGAGTACGTCGACCGTACCAACGCCTGCCTGCCTGCGCGCCCCGATTAAAATGGGCGAATCGCTTTGATTGCGGAAGCGGTTGTATTGGCTTTCGCCGTCATCATGAATGATCATCGACGGCAAGAGGCGGCCATCGCGATACAAACCAACCCGGTCAAAGAAACTTGACGAATCGAGGTTCACCACCGCGGCGTAATGATGAAACTGGCTGTCATCAACAATCGCGTTTGGCGCAGAGATATGCAACCGCCCGAAGTAGCCGCTGTTGCGGTCGTCATCGTTGAGAATGAAATCAAGCGAGCCGTCCATGTTCATGCCCGCGCCAAAGCGCCAGACGCCGTCGTTCGACGCATTCGCGTCGTCATAGCGGTCAACCAACACCATGCGGCCTGTCGCGTCATCAAACCTGGCGTAACACTCAACGGTGAAAAACTGGCCAACGTCTAACAGCGCTTCAGTCGAACCAAACATGAAGCCTGCGCCCGTTTCGCCGTTCAACGAAAGCGCTTGTTGGTTTTGCTCATTCGTCAGAGGGACCGGGCTGCGCGCGCCCGGCGCCGTGGTCTCTGCGCCGCCCAAACGAGTCCCATCTGTGAAATTGCCGGTTTCATCCGTCACGTCGCCTTCAAAACGGAAGTAGGCGATTGTCTGCCCCAAGGCGGGCGGCCCGGATGGGTTGGTCTCAACAAGCACGCCAGGCGAGACCTGGCGGTCAACTGAAACCACACGAATCATGAAGCGGTACTGCTGGCCATTTTGCAAGTCAGTGATGCGAACGCGGTTATCGGTTGCGTCAGTGGATTCAACAATCGCGCCTTGAAGGTCAAAAATGTCAACCCGCAATAAATCACGCGCGAGTAACGGCGCCCATTCCAGGCGAACGGAACTATCAAAATTGGTCACCATGACATTTTGTACGTCTGGCGGCGGCAACTGGTCTCGCAGAGAGAACGACGTCGCCTCAGACCAGTCAGACCATGGCTGAACGCTCGAACCATCAGAGCGAAGTTTCCAACGCATACGCCATTGATACTGAGACCCTGACGCCAACACGCCAGTTGGCGCAGTGTAGGAGACGCCGCTGTTGTCAGGCGCAATTCTTGAAGTCCACACCGGGTTGGCGAAAGAGCCAGGCGCAAAATCAATCTGCCATTCGGTTTCAACAACTGATTGTCCTGCAGGCTGGTTATTCACACGCAATGTCACTTCTCGATTGCTGAGCGACGCCCCTTCGGCAGGAGACGTATTGACTGGTTGGGTTGAACGTTCAACGGGGAATACGTCTGTATCATTCATGATGAACTGCCGGCGGGACGCGATATACGTCTTCAATTCTGAAGCAAACGAATTCAAATTGAGCGACGCTCCCCAGCGGTCTTTATTGGCTTGCAGTTCCCCGCGGATATACGCCCAATAGGCGTCAATCATTGGGCCAAGATTTTCATTGGTGAATGTTGTTTCGACCAGAGTCCGCAAGCGCTCAAAATAGCGGGCGCGATATTCGGGCACGCTCAAGAATTGTTCACGCAACACATTCGAGCCAAAGAAACGGCCTGTCCCGGCGCCGTCGAGCACGCTGAAATCTGACGCAAGCGGAAAACTCAAACTGGTGAGAGTGAGTCCCCAGGTGTTCTCCGCTTCGGTAGGAATAATAAACCAACGGCCGTCCGCGCCGCGCGTCGGCAAGTAATGTTTCTCGACGCTGTCAAAGTGGGTGGTCAACGCCACGCCGCAGAGATAATTGATGTAATGGTCAATATCCAAATGCTGTAAGAAAAACGCTGGCAGGTCGCCGGCGTCATTCAGCGCTTCGATAAAATCGACCAACGTTTGAATGTCGCTATCCCGGCGCAACCTACTTTCATATTTCAACACATAAGTGTCAAAGTCTGGCTCGCGCGCCATGTTCGCCCGGCGCGAACCAACCCCAGCGCGGTAGACGTCGGTTTCATCTGCCAGGTTGTGTTCACTTAGAAAATCTTCATTGACTTGTTCTGTTTGAAGGTACAGCCCAATATACTCGCCATTCAACATCAGTCTGACATGGCGCGTGTCAGGGGCCTTAACGCCTAAATCGTTGAACACTTCATACGCCAAATGTTCTAACACGCCTGACTCGCCGTCTAGCAACGGGGTGGTGTGGTTATTGGCGTTAAGATTGATCGTGCGTTGCCCTTGAAAGCGCTCGCCCCGGGCGAAGACCAGTTTCCAATTTTTCTTAGGATTATTTCTCAATCCGTCGCCCCTGAACCGAACCCCGCCGCCATAGAACAAGTCAAACGGCCTGCCATCAATCACGGCGACGCATGGCTGCTCCTGATTGGTGTCAGGGTTACGCGTCAAAAACGCCAGCGCCGATTGTTCCATAAAGATTTGAATGGTCGGGAAGGGTTCGGTCTTCAGCGCGTCACTGACAAAGAGGATGTAGTTTCGCGTCAGGTCATCCTGAAGCGGCCTGACCGCTTCACCGCCCGCTGAATCTTTGGCGACAATGCGGTAGCGCCAAATGTCATAGGGTTGGTTGGTCTCAATATCAGTAAACGTTGTTGAATACCGCCCGTCGCCTGCAAACCGGTCGCCATTCGACCCATCGTCATAGAGCGGCGTCGATTTCCATGGATCAATAAACAATCCGACGCCCTGGGGCGACGACATGCGCTGGTATTCAAGAGCGACCTCAGCGACGCCGTCGTCGTCTCTGACTCGCGCTTCAATGACGATCTCGTCTGAAATGTCTTCGCCTTGGCTAATCTCGCGGCCAATGCCTAATTCCGGAATCAAGGTGAAATCTGAACTATTCAAATTCACATTGTGGCCTTGAATGGCGAGAACGTTGGTCCCAACCCGAAGTTGAGGTATGTAACTTGACACATCGACCTGGTCAATCGCGCCCGCTCCATTATCGACGCTGGCGCCGTGGTTGCCGTCAGCAAATGTATTAAAACTGGGCGGGTTTCCACTCACATTCGACCGCGAAATTTCGCGTCCATTCAGATAGGCGACGTACGAGTCGTCATAATCCATTGTGAACGCCAGGTTATCGATATCATCTACACTTTGGAGAGTAAACTCACGGCGGATGTATACGCTTCGATAGTTTTCACGCATATCATCCAACACAGTCGCGTCATCGCCGTCGCCATAGCCGATTCCTGAGCGGCCGCGAATCCATTCCGAATCATCGAAACCAACTTCGTTCCAATTGGCGGGCGGTTCTTCGGTCCCTTTAAAAATTCGCCAGAAACTGCCGACCGCGACCACGGTGTCAAACTCAAACCGCGAATCAACTACTGACGCGACTGGACGCTCCGGGGTATGGTTAACGTTGGTGATGCGTGGAGGCGTGTTCGTCTTAATCTGGTGATTGGGCCGCCCCGGGCTGTTGGGGCGCCCGTTCGCCCAATATTGTGCGTAGCGGTTATCGCCGAATGGCGCGATCAATTCAAGCGACCGCCCCTCGCCGTCAGGCAAGGTCGGCCACGGGAACGAGTCGCGATAGTCAACGTAATCTATGACAACGCCGTCGTCGCTGGTAAGTGCAATCGCTTCCCCGCCGTTATCGAGAGTTAACGCGAAACGGCCGCGGCGGTTGGTAATAGATGAATACGCATCCTGGTTTTTATCAATTAGCAGATACCCATTAGCCAGGATGACGGTGTTATCAGCAATTGTGAATTCAACGCCGCGCGTAAAACTCCACCCCCGCACATCGACGGGCCGGGGACCGCGGTTATACAGTTCGATGTATTCAAGATTGACGTTGTTGTCATATTCTTCGTCAGGCGGGTGGTAATAAATTTCATTGATTACAACATTAAAGTCAAAGTAGTCAGCGTCACTCTGGGCGCGGGCGTTCGCGCGGCCTGGCGTTCCACCGTTCGCCGACACCGCCCAGTTATTGGGCTCGTTGTTGGGGCGGGAGGCGAGGATCAATTCGAGGCTGCCGCCTTCGCCGTCGGCGCCAAGCGGCCATTCAGCGCTATCATTATATTCGACCTGGGCGATTCGCCTATCGTTTGGGTCATACAACCGGACTTCATCACCGTTGTCGCCTAAAGAAAACGACAAGCCTTCCAACACCGGGTTTGGCCATCCGCTTTCGCGCCGTTTGGCAATGATGAGGTACCCGTTAGCGGCGATGCTGGTCCCAACCGGGAATGTATACACATTATCGCGGTTACTGTCGCGCAGTTTCCAAAACGACAGGTCTACTTCGGTGGCGCCCGGGTTATACAACTCCACAAATTCGCGGTCATCCTCAAACGCGATGGGGTTGTTATACATGATTTCGTTAATCACGATTGACCCTGACTCTGGCAGGTCAGCCATGACGCCATAGACAAAACGGTTTTCGACTGTGCCCGCGGGCAAGGTCAAGCCAAAGCCCTGTTGACTAATGACGGTAACCCAAAATTCGACAAAGGCGCCATCGGCCTGGGCGGGAATCTCACCGGCATACACGCTGCCATTGGCCTGCAAGGCGACATTCTGTTGGCTGCCGTTATTCACAATGTATGAAAGCGTCGCCTGTTGAAGCATGTCGCCTTCTTCAAAGGTAACGGTCACTGTTGTTGTATCGCTTGGGCCTGGAACTTGCGGCGCGCGTTCGATAGAAACAAAACGCGGCGGGACGTCAGACAGCAATTGGCTGTTCGCCTGCCCCGGGGTAGCGCGGATGCTGGGCGCCCAATAGGCGGCGTTTGAGTTATCGACCAAGGGGTGAAGCAAGTCTAACGATGAACCATTGCCGTCGGCCTGAGCCGGCCAGGGCGGCCCATCATTAAACTCGACCCGGTCAATCAGCGCGCCTAGAGAATCGCGCAAGGTCAGCGTCTCGCCATTGTTTGACAAGTTTGAAGGGGCGTAGTTGCCCAGAGTGACGACATCGGCGGCGAGGCGGTAAAAGTCTCTGACGAACAATTCATTCCGGCAGATGACTAGGTATCCATTTCCAGAAATCTGCGTCCCGGTTGGAAGCGTGAAATTCACGCCATCGCTGAAATACCAGCCTGATACATCAGCAGTAGAATCAGCTCGGTTATAGAGTTCAATATACTCAGCGTCGCCGCCGTTGCTTCGCGGGTTATACATAATCTCATTGATGATGACGTCGCTGAAAACATTGGCTGACGGCGCAAGAATCCATACCGATAAGAATAACAATTTCAGAGAAGATTTCACTTGTCACTTTCCCCTTTAAATCAGTCAATCATGTTGTGGTCTAACGATTACCTAACATAACTAATATAAACGATTTATCGAAGGATGTCAGCGCAAATAACAAAAACCGCCCATTTCAATAGAAATGGGCGGTTAAAGCGCTTCGCGTCACTTCACTTAGTGAATTGGCTTGAATTCATCCATTTCTTCGAATGTTGGGGTTAGTCTGTTAACCGGCTGGCTTCCGTTCGTTTTAGGGCTTGGTAAAGTTGGTTCCGCATGATTCGTAACTTGTTTAGGCGTTCCCGCCAGCTCAGCCTCGTTGACCTTAAAGAAAGCAATCATTTCTTGCAGTTGAGCTGCTTGAGCATTCAGTTCTTCACTCGCTGAAGCCGCTTCTTCGCTGGCGGCGGAATTCTGTTGGGTCACGGCGTTTAGTTGCTCTATCGCCTGGCGAATCTGAATGGCGCCATTGGACTGCTCTGTACATGCTGCGTCGATTTCTTGGACCAGGCGCGCTGACTCTTTAATGGAAGGCACAACGGACTGAATCACGCCTCCCGCTTTCTCGGCCTTGCCCACACTGGTTGTGGCCAGTTCGCCGATTTCTTTCGCGGCTAATTGGCTGCGCTCGGCCAGTTTTCTCACTTCGACAGCGACGACGGCGAACCCCTTGCCCATCTCGCCCGCGCGAGCCGCTTCAATCGCCGCGTTGAGCGCCAGAAGGTTGGTCTGATCAGAGATATCGTTGATGACGGTGATCTTTTCGGCAATCGTCTTCATCGCCTCAACAGTCTCAGAGACTGCACTGCCGCCCTTCTCCGCTTCAACCGCCGAACTTGATGCATTGCTGTTGGTCTTTTGTGCATTCTCAGCATTGGCTTGAATCGAAGAGGTCAGTTCTTCGACCGCCGATGACGTCTCTTCCAGGCTGGCGGCCTGTTCAGTGGTTGCATTCGCCAGTTCTTGCGACGAACTCGAAAGTTGTTCGGCGCTAGACGAAACCTGTTCAGACGCTAGGCGAATATTCAACATTAAATCGCGCAACCGGGTTGCCATGGCATTCAAACTGATGGATAAATTGCCCATTTCATCCTTGCGGTCTATGGCAAGCGTTTTGGTCAAGTCGCCGCCTGCGATTTGTTCAGCAAAGCCGATATTCACCAGCAGTGGTTTGACGATGCCGCGCGCGATCACCAGCGCTAATCCAATAGCAAGCACAACAGCAATAATACTGAACATCACAACTTGGCTTCTAGTGACCGCCGCCAACGACAACATCGCGTCGTCGGTCATCACATTGTCAGCAGCAGTTGTCTTGACCTGGTCTAACAAGCTCTGAACTTCATGTAACGCCGTTGACGTTTCCTGTGCATAGATTTGACGGGCTTGGTTAAGGCCGTCGACGCTGGTTGCATGCCATGCGAGCACTTGATCAATTGCGTCCAGCGTTTCATAGGCCACTGGTTTAGTCGTTTCCATATAATAGGCCGCAGCGCCTTGGCGATTGCCCTTGGCTAGCATGTCTTGAATGGTAACAGCGCTTTCATGCAATTTTGTATGAGGCTCATACACCTGGTTGATCGCAGCGGCGAAGATTGGATCGGTCTGTTTTAGCGACTCTGTTTCTTGTGAATAGAGCCATTTGCCAAAATCGCATTGATGGGGGTCCATCTCAGCGTCTATCGTTTTGAGGCTTGAATCAACAAATACATCTTTGACTTTGTGCGCCCAGGCCAAATGGGCTGTCTTCATTTCACGCAGAAAGTTACCGAGTTCGACATCCGCGTCATGATAGACCTGTGTAATCTTTGAGGCGGATTCATGCAAACGCTGGTGGGGATCGCCGACCTGATCGAGGATGGTCTTCAATTCAGGCACAAGCGCTTCGGCGTGTTGGCGCCCTTCGCCAGCATACCATTCCCCAAACGCGCATTTGGTATGGTCTAATTGAACGTCGAGCGAATGGACGTTTTTGTCATTTAAGAATTCGCTGACTTTGGCCGCCCAATTAAGATGGTCGACTACTTTTTGTGTGATATCTCCTCTAAGCTTGTTGCCCTCGATCACTTCTTCGGCATTCATTACGATTCCACTCACACCGAAGTATGACCGTCCCGCGACAATAACAAGTAGCGTAATCACAACCCCAAAACCGATGATGAACTTGCCGCTTAACTTGATGTTCTTCCAACGAAACATGGCGCCCTCCTGAGATGTACAAACTTGAGGTGATTGTATGGGAAACCTATCGAACATGTTCCCATATCACAGGCGACATAGCGCAAATTATAAGCCAAATTCTATTAACGACAATTTTACAAATTTTTGGCTTAATGGCCAAAATTACAATATATATATCTCAAGTGTGTATTCACAAATTAAATCTTATAGATTCAAACACAAACAGAGTTATATAACTTTATGCATGTATGTAATATATACATATTTCTTGGCATATGTTTTTTTATAACTCTTTCTTGTAATGAAAAAATACAACCCGTCAGTAACTTGGTGTGATACAAGTAATTTCTACTTTTTTGTTTTCGGTTACAGATAATCAGTGGTCGGTTCCTACACTCAAATCTAAAACCTCGGTAAACTACAAACGCTCATATTATTGTCTGAGGGCCAACCCACTGTGGACATCCGAAACCATCTTGAGACATTAGCCAACGGCGACGGCAACCAAATCGTTGACGGGATGAAAAACGAGCTCGATATCGTCTCGACTTTCATGAACGATTTGTCGATTTCCGCCGAAAAGCTTACACCCGAAACTCGCCTTCACTGGTTCCAATCGAAGCAAATCATCCAAACGGCTGAAAAGAACGCAACCGTTTTAGATAAACACGCGAAACGCGTTGATGATCTGGAAAACAAACGCCCTGTCAGGGAGTACCTGCGTCTGCAACAAGAAATGAGGAATACTCGCTCACCGATCGAGTATGGGAAATTGAACCGACAAATCAAGCAATTAAAAGATTCGGCTTCGCGTGATTTATCAGACCTGGTCTCAAACCAACATCAAGTTCTTCTTAAGCGTATCAACCTGGTCAACCATTGGAAGTCACTGTTAGCCGTCGAGATTCGTGTATTGGAAGAATGTAAAGTGTATATTCTTCAATCGGCCAAATCGACGGCGGAAGCCAGCGGCGACGTCGAATTATTAGATGATGTCATCCAACAGATTCACCTGTTACAGGGCCCGCCGCATGAACTAGAAGGGTACGCAGTCAATCTATCGGCGCTGCAAACCGCCAACATTCATGTTCTGCGTAAAACCGTGAAAAACCAACTCGATGAAGTTGTAAAACTCGAAAAATTAATTGCAGAAAAACGAATCGCCCTCAACACCCTCACTGACATAGCGAAACGACTGAATTCTGGTCTCCCCGACGAATTACAACAGAAACCCGTCGAGCCTGTCCCAACAGCATCAGATTCGGGGCCTCAACCGAACGAGTCCAGGCCGCCCCCCAGTGAAGAGAGCTCCGCCCCCTCACACCGAATGGCCTTTCGCGACAAAGACAAACGCTAATCTAGAGCGATTGGTCAGCAGGCAGCGTCAACAAGCGGTGAATTCGAACATGGGACGGCTGCTCTAAAATAAACCGCGCCATACGGGCGATATCTTCTGGCAGAAGCGCGCGGGGAATGTCTAACGCTTCAGTCGGATGGACTGGCCACTCGCGATGCAATTCTGTTTTGACCAAGCCAGGTTCGATACAGGCGATGCCGATATCCGTCTTGGCGAGTTCCATACGCAAGGCTTCGGTCAGCGCTTCGATGGCGTACTTCGTGCCCGCATACGCTCCCGTGGTGGGCCGCACTTTGGTGCCGAGAATACTGGAGAGGTTTAATAAGAACCCGCTGCCGGTTGATTTGAAATGCTTCAGGGCGACATAAGCCATGCGGTAAGCGGCTTCGACGTTGATACGCGCCATTTGACAGACGGTGTCGATATCAATTTCTTCGATGGCCCCAATCGTCATCACGCCCGCGTTGTTTACAACGATATCGCAGCGCCCAAATGACTCGAGCGCGGCGTCGACCAAGCGTCCCGGCGTTTCTGGATCAGCAATATCGCCTGCGATGGAGACAGGACTGTCTAACTTACTAGCGAGTTCTTCCAGCCGCTCAGGCCGCCTGCCAGAGATGACGACTTTGACGCCCGCTTGGTTTAAATCTTCCGCAATCGCCCAGCCGATGCCGCTGCTGGCGCCTGTAATTATTGCGACCTTGTCGTTGAGTTCCATTTTCGCCCCCTTGATTATCTGATTTTCATGAAGCCATCTTATTTATTTATTACTGCAGCGGTAGGCGTGGGCACAACTCGGCTCGCTTCAGTGCGGGCTTTTAGGCCCATTTGTACAGGGGCCAGAGTTTCACCCATGCCAGACAAAAGCGGTCTAATTCGATTACGTGTTACTTTTCTCCCAAAGAATAAGATGGCTTCGGCTTAAACGAATTGTTAAATTGTCATTACTCTTTATACTCAATTGATGAGAACCATTCAGGGAGCGAATATGCCATTTCGCCATTTGCTTGCTTTGGTCGCGGTATTGGGTTTGATGAACACAGTTGGGTATTCTCAACCATCTGTGGATATCATTTCAGCCACGCCGCCCTACCAATTGGGCAGCGAGGTCGCTCCCTTCGCGATTCGCGACGTGTCTGGCGAACTGCATGACCTGGGAGAGACACTCGGCGCCAATACCATCGTTATTTATTTTTGGAACTTTCGCTGCCCTATGTCTCGCGTTTATGAAAATCGACTGCAAACGCTCATGGCGACGTATGCGCCTCAGAATATCACATTCTGGGTCGTCGATTCAAACGCGACAAATTCAGACGCTGACATACTTGAATACCACGCCCAACACGCGCTTCCCTACCCCGTCCTCAAAGATGATGACAACCAACTTGCTGACCAGTTTAGTGCAACCAAGACGCCCGAAGTTTATATCATCGGCGTCGACAAACGCCTCCAGTACCATGGAGCAATCGACAACAACCATAATCCCGATAAAGCAACTCATCCGTTTGTCGAGAATGCGCTTGAGTCATTGGCGCAAAACAAAGAGCCGGAGGTTAAACACTTTCCCGCATTTGGCTGTGCGATCAAGCGAACAGTGACGAGCGCGACTAGTTCCTCGCCACCTAACTGAAAACCCGTATTGAGAGAATTCATGAGAATTATTGCAGGCAAATACAAAAACCGGGCGATTGATACGCCCGAAGGCCTCACCACGCGGCCGCTACTCAGCCGCATTCGAAAATCGCTGTTTGGTATACTTGACCCTCATTTGAACAATGCCCGAATTTTGGATTGCTATTCAGGCAGCGGCATCATCGCGCTCGAATCATTCAGCCGGGGCGCTTCGTATGTGATGAGCATCGACGCCGACCCCAAAGCCATCGCGACCGCCAAAGCCAACCACAAAAAGATATGCCCCGAAAAAGACTACTATCTCACTCGCGGCGATGTGCTTGAGATGTTGCCGCGCCTCGCCCAACAAAACCAGTCGTTTGACTTGATCGGGGTCATGCCGCCGTTTGGCGACGACTTGGTCGCGAGAACGTTGCAGATCATAGACGCCAATCCGGCCCTGTTGACGCCCGACTCGATCATTTTCGCGCAACGCGACATCGAAGAAGAAATTTCGTTGGAATGGGAACACTTCGAACATGTTCGCACCAAAACGTATGGGCGCAACATCTTTGAGTTTTTCATGCCGCCTGAAGACGATTTAGACTGAGTAGGTTTCAAAAAATATTTTCACTTCGGCCAGCGCCTGGCCGCGGTGACTAACGGCGTGCTTTTCTTCGATAGGAACTTCGGCGAAGGTCTTGCCAAACGGCGGGTAAAAGAAAATTGGGTCGTAGCCAAATCCGCCCTCGCCGCTTGGCGAGTCGGCAATGAACCCTTCCACACACTGCTCAGTCGCAAACATGACTTCATCGCCCTGCGCCAATACAGCCGCACACACAAACCGTCCGGAGCGCTTCTCGGCGGGAACGCCTTCTAATTCATCTAACACCTTCTGCAGGTTTTCTTCATCGGTCGAGTCTTCGCCCTTGGCGTAACGGGCTGAGTAGATGCCCGGCCCACCGTCCAGCGCGTCAACCGCCAGCCCCGAATCGTCCGCCAGGGCTAACAGGCCGGAATGGGTCGACGCGGCGACGGCTTTCAAAATGGCGTTTTCGACAAACGTTTTGCCTGTCTCTTCGACTTCAGGCGAGTCAGGAAAGTCGCGCAAGGTCACAACGTTCCATCCCAAACCAGACAGCAATTCTTCGAGTTCGCTTTGTTTTTTTGGGTTACGGGTTGCAAGTAGTATTGTGTTAGTCATAGAACCTATTGACGCTCTGACCAGCGTGGAATCGGCGGCAGGCTGCGCGGCCGTCTCAATACTTCTGACAAGACCACAGCAACACGTAATGGATTGACTTCAGCCTGTTTCGCCAATTGAGTAAACAACCGGTGATGGCTTTTTGTCGGCGAAGTGAGACGCGCCAATTCCATTGGCGACAAGGCTGGCTTTTCAACAGGCTTCTTTTTAACGCTTTCTTTTTTAGGCTGTGGTTTTGGCGCCTTTTTGGGCTTAGGCGGCTCTGGCTCCATGACGATTTCAGGCTCTTCGGTTTCCATGAAAGCCTTGAAGATTTCAGTCACCAGGTCTTTTTCTTTTTCAGCTTGCGGCAAGGTCTCAACCAACACCTCATCCGGCTGAGGCTGAGGCTTGGGTCGTTCTTGAATCGGACGGCGCTTTTGAATCGGTTTTCTCATGCGCTGCGGGCGAGTTTCTAACGAACGTCCTTCAAGCGACCGCCCTTCCAGTGAATGGCCGTCAGTGCTCGCCATCGGCTTGGTCTCTTGAGATTGCGGACGCGGCGCGGGGCGCAGGGGCCTCTTGGGCGCAGGGACAGGCGGCTCGACAGGTGGTTCATCGAGTTTGTCGTTTTGGTCCTGATTAAACTTCTTGGCCAGGCTTGATGCTGCGCTGGCGCCCAAAATCACTAAAATAGCGATTATTTGTAAAATTTCATCCATCAGTCAAACGGCCTCCTGTGGAATACATACAGTTTAGCACAAAACCGCCCGGTGCGCCTACTTTCCGCCCACTTGACCCGCCCCGGCGTCAACCTACGATGAGTCAACTTGTTATAGGTAGAGTACGAATGAGCGCGATATCTCTTTCATCCATCTTGTGTGTTGTCCCGGCGCGCGGCGGTTCAAAAGGGCTGCCTCGAAAGAATGTGCGTCTGTTGGGCGGCGCGCCCTTGATTGCCCATACCATCCGCGCCGCCAAACAGAGCCGCATCGGCGGGGTCATCGTGTCGACCGACGATGAAGAGATCGCGGCGATTTCTAAAGAAGCGGGTGCAGAGGTTCCGTTCATTCGCCCGGCAGAGTTATCTGGCGACCAGGCGACTTCGTTGTCGGTTCTTCAACACGCGCTTGAATTTGTCGAGTCAAACGGCCAAACAATCGAAACAGTGGTGTTTCTTCAACCGACGTCGCCCTTTAGGCAGGCCCATCATATCAACGAAGCCCTCGATTTATTTGGACAATGCGGCAAAAATTCAGTGCTAGCTGTCACCAGCGTTGAAGAATTTCACCCCTATTTCATGTTTGAGCGACAAGATGATGGTAAACTCAATACCCTGTTTGACCTGAAAGAACGCCCCTTGCGGCGTCAAGACTTACCAGCGTATTACCGCATCAACGGCGCAATCTATATCTCACGCCGCTCATATTATGAAAACCTGGCGCCCGACGCGGCCATCTTTGATTGGAACTCATGCGCCGGGTATGAGATGGACGCATCGAGTTCGATAGATATAAACGATTACATAGATTTTCAACGCGCAGAACTGATGTTTACGGAGCAACCAAAATGAGACGCATCGCAGTCATAACCGGAACCCGCGCCGAATACGGCATCCTCAAACCGTTGCTCTACCAAATGGCTGAGAATGACATCCTCAAGCCATACGTCATTCCGACCGGCATGCACCTCTCGCCCGAATACGGCCTGACCATTCAGCATATCGAAGAAGACGGCTTCCCCATGGGCGCCCGCGTCGACATGCTCTTCAGCAGCGACTCGCGCGCCGCCATGGCCAAAGGCCTGGGCGTCGGCATCATGGGCATTACCCAGGAAATCGAACGCATCCGCCCGCATGTCGTCATCATTCTCGGCGACCGCGTCGAGGCCTTCGCGGGGGCGACCTCTGGGTTGTTCGCGGGGTCAATCGTCGGGCACTTGCACGGCGGCGAGGTCACCAAGGGCGGGCTGGATGAATACATGCGCCACGCCATCACCAAACTCAGCCACCTTCACTTCGCCGCGACCGAGAAAAGCAAAGAGCGAATTGTGAGACTGGGCGAAAATCCCGACTTTGTCTACCAGGTTGGAACCCCCGGCCTGGACGCGTTATTGAAATACCCCGAATTCGACGACCAGGCGTTATCAGAAAAACTCGGCGTCTCGATTCCAGGCCGTTTTGCGTTGGTGGTTCAACACCCCATCTCGACGCGTCCTGAAACCGCGGCGGAAGAACTCAACGAAACCTTGAGCGCATTAAAATATTCGGGCGTGCATACCTTCTTGATCTACCCCAACGCCGACGCCGGCAGCCGCGAAATGATTAAGGCGATCCATCAAGTTGAGAAAGAGCCATGGATCGATACGTTCTTGTCGATGCCGCGCGAATTGTTCTGTAACCTCTTACGCCGCTGCGCCTGCTTAGTTGGCAACTCCAGCTCGGGCATGATCGACGCGCCCAGCTATGGCGCGCCCGTCATCAACATTGGCGAGCGCCAGGAAGGCCGCGAACGCGGCGACAATGTCATCGACTGTAAGCCCAGCCGTAATGAAATTGAAAGCGCGCTCAACCGCGCCTTGACCGACAACAACTTCATCGTGCGCGCTAAGAATGCGGTGAACCCCTACGGCGACGGCAAAGCGGCGGAACGCATCGCCCAAATTCTCGAAACCGTCGACTTCAAACAAGCCCGCAACTCCAAAGCCCTGCCCTGGTAAGAGATATGGGATTTCGTAGGGTGGGTTCTCAACCCACCAATGAAACGATGAATACATTAAGACGGGGAGTCGATACGGCGTAACCCAGCATTCGCGTCATCGCGTGCATAGCGAAGCGACCAGCCTGCGGCAGGCAGGTCTCGCTTTTTGATGCGTGAGATTGCCGCGTCAGCCTACGGCCTCCTCGCAATGACACTGACCTTGTATTTTAAGACAATCACTACGGAGAGAATGTTCTCCCCTCCCAAAAATTCCTAATTGACTTTCGACCGTAAACATTGGATAGTAGGTTGAATTTACAATCGGGGAGTTTTTGTATGAAAATGCGCGGATTCACCTTAATTGAATTGCTCATTGTCGTCGCCATTATCGGCATCCTCGCCGCCATCGCGGTACCCAACTTCCTCAACGCACAGGTGCGCGCCAAGATCGCCCGCTCGGTGTCAGAGATCCGCGCCATGTCAAACGCGATGGAGATGTACCAACTCGACAACAACAGTTACCCGTTCGTCAGGCCTGGCGGCGGCGACGGCTCCCACATGTATAACCCGGCGCCGATTACCTCGCCGATCCCTTACATGACGTCCCTGCCCTACGACCCGTTCATCGATGCGCCCAACTCAATCAAGATGAGCGACGACCGCGGCGACGGCCTCGACGTCGGCTGGTATCTGTATGTCGCGCGCAAAAGCGACCTGCCGCCCAACCCGGTCCACGGGCGCTATTGGGTGTGGGGTTGGGGGCCCGACCGCACCCGCCAGTCATACCCCGTTCGCCCTTACAGCGCTACGAATGGACTGAACTCGCAGGGCGACATTATTTCAAGCAACAAACAGGGCTTTCTCGAAAAAGACTTGTCTGAAGAAGCCGGAATCTCAAAACAAACCCATAATGAGTTTCACCAAATCGGCCAGTAACCGGGGGAGTTTTTTTCAAAATACAAGTTGACAGAATATAGGATTTATCTATACTGTTAAGATATAAACAGTATAGATAAGGAGTAAATCATGAGCGAACAACGACGCAAAGGCCCCTTGACGCACCGTTTGATTTTGATGTTCTTCAGCGTTTTGCTTTCATTGCTTTTGATCTGGCTGTTGGGATTTGTTCTCACGGATATTGGAAAAATACAAAAACCGGACTGGGAAGAACTGCGCATTGAATTCGTCGACCAAGACGCCATGAAGGAACGCGACCGCTTGTCAAACCAGCGCAGCGCCATCATGCGCGACATTGAAAACGAGCAAAAACGGCAGGAAATACTTCGCACCAGCACCCAAAGTTCGCGCGACACCATGAACCAGTTGGCTGAGATTCACCGCCTGAAACTTGAGCGCGGCGACACTCCCAGCGACACCGAAAAACAAGCCATTGAAGAAAGCCAAACGCTGTTTCTCAAAAACCAACAAGAATTCGAAGACGCCAACCAGCACATCGTTCAGCTAAACGAAACCCGGCGCAGCCTAGACCTTCAAATCGAAGCCCAAAACGAAATCATCCATGAAGGCGAAACGGTATTCAACGATGAATATCGAGAGCAATACGCCCAACACCGCTTCATGGTCGCGAGTTTACGGCTTATGTTTTTGGTCCCTCTTCTCGCTTTGTTCGCCTGGCTTTCATTTCGAATGCGAAAAAGCCCCTACATACTCATCATCAACGCCGCGCTGTTCGCGCTGTTCGCGCGAACCTACCTGGTCATGTTTGAGCATTTTCCCCGCGACTTTTTCAAATACATCGCGATACTCAGCATCATCATCGTTGTATTATCGTTTCTCATCTATCGCGTCCGTCTAGCGCTCAAGCCACTGCCCGCTTGGTTGATGAACCAATACCGCGAGGCGTATATGAGGAGATTGTGCCCTGTTTGCTCGTTCCCGATCCAACAGGGCCCGCTAAAATTCGCCCGTTGGTCTAAAAAAGGCTTGGCGGCGCTGCCAAATCTAGCGGAAGTTCCAGGCGACTCAGACAAACCATACACCTGCCCATCGTGTGGAACCAAACTGTTTGACAAGTGCGGCTCATGCGGGGCGCTGCGCCACACACTGCTGCCGCATTGCGAATCATGCGGCGCCGAGTCGCCTCAATTGAGTGAAGCCGAAGCAGAATAAACTGATATACAAACCAGGCCGCCTAGATATCAGGCGGCCTGGTATCAAATCGCATGAAAGCGAAAACTTACGACTTCAATTCTTTCATCTTTTCGACAAACTGTTTGAAAATGAAGCGGTCAGAATTGCTTTTGCCAACATAGCGGAACACTTCGTTTCCATCCGGGCCAAGAATGATCAACGCTGGATAGTGGACCACTTGTCCATGAAATTTATACCCGCCTGGTACGCTAAATTTCTTCGCCAGATTGGCGCTGGGATCGTGGTAAATCTCAGGCGTTTTGTCTTTTTCGCCCAGAGGGATCTTTGACGCCCAGGCTTTAATTTCACTCGGCGTGTCGGGTTTCACAAACAGTTGGATCACATCTGGATGTTTCTTCTCATTCTCAAAATATTCACGAGTGTGGCGGATGCAGATTGGGCATTCTGTCTTCAGCAAGAAATGAATGGCAACATATTTACCTTTGTTCTCAGAGAGTTTAAACGCCTTTTCGCCAATGATCGGCTTTAAGGTGAAATCGTTCGGGCCTGTTTTCTCAGAAGCATTCACTGTAACTGCGATCACTACAGCAAAACCAAGCAAAGTTAGTGATTTCATTAGCAATTTCATTTTTGTCCTCATTATTATTAGTTTTGTGTTAAAATGCATTCGGCACAGGTATATTATAACCAATTAATTCGCTTTACCAAAATAATAACCAGTAAGACATTGAATTCACTATGGTAATGAGAATAGACAATCAACAATACGAAAGGGCCAAAGAACAAATTATTACGGCCCTGATTCACGAGTATATGAAGAAAAACCCTGGTACTCGCGAACAAGACGTGGTGATGTTAAACCACGACGGCAAGTTAATCTTCTCTGATCTGTCTTCAGTGTTGGCAGAGATGAAAGTACGAAAAGACTTCGATGAGTCAGTCATCCATACCGAAAAAATGTCCGCCAGCCTGGCGGTTCAAGAAAACCACCGCTGGCAACAAAGTTGTCAATCATCCACCCAGTCGAAGTTAATGGTCGACTGCTTAAATTCTTCTCCATTCAACTTATTTGATAAGCAGCAATGGTCGGCGGAACATGAGTTTATTCGCAGAAAAGAGTCCGCCAGCGCTAAAGCCACAGTTAAAGTCGGAGAATACAAAGAAAATATTGTGAAATTTCGCGATGAAGACGCTTCGATCCATAGTTCGCGTGGAAGAACGACAGTCATTTATTATCTCCAGTGGGTGATTCAGCAATTGCGGGTATTACACCAACTTCTCGGCAAAGAATTAGAACTCAGCGATATTTTTCAAACCAGCGCCAGCCAGTTTATTGAAGTGAGCCTCGAACACATTGAACGAGAAAGTGAACCCTATTCGGTTATCGACAGCGTCTATCAGGCGCTGACAGGCAACGGCCTGGCCAGCGTCGGCGTCAAAGGCGTCGGCGAGCTAAATCGAAAGATGTTAGTTGAAACCAAGAAAACCCTGAGTTCCGCTGTTGAAAAGATGCTTGCGTCTGTAGAAGACAAACGAAAACAGTTCCACGCCATTTGGGCGTCAATCACAACATTAACTGAAGCCGTCAAAGGCTTAGAAGAACTCAACCGGGAAAATGCAAGCGAACAACAACATTCAACCGAACCCACAAAACCGGTTCGAAACCAGGATGACAACAAGACCCGCCGCATGGCGCGTTTTTCAAGGGCCTCACGCTGACGCTTATACGCTCAACCACCAATTCAACAACAATAGCGCTAAGATCAGCCCGAGTATGACCATCATGCGAAATACAAAGCGTGGTTCCAAATTTGCATCCCCTTCAAACAAAAAAGCCGCTTCAAGTATACAAAAGCGGCTTTCACGTTTGAATAGACAGCGAATAAATTAGTAAACAGACCAATCTGACACCGGCGTCGCCGAGACGCCCCATATTTGGAAGTTATCAATTGTCCAGAACCAGCTCCATGAACCTTGATAGGTAAAGCGAAACTTCACCGAGGGCTGGTTATCAAGACGTTCAACGCGAAACCGTTCCCAGCGCTTTGAGTCATATTCGCCGTTTACGCCGCCCGGCCCCATTAAATGGTCGTCTAGACGGGGAAGAATAAAATCGCCGATCGCCGCTTCTCCGACTTCAGGGTTATCATCGGCGAAAATGTATTCTCTCCAGGTGAATCCTTTGTCGTCTGTGCCGTCCAATGTTGCAGCCACCTCGACATTGCCGTCCGCGTCAAATATCACATCGCCGCCCGCAGGATTTCCATCCAAGTAGTACATCACTGGATACCAATCGCCAATGGGCAAGGCCGACAACCCCGCGCCGTCTTCAATATTGATTGAACCGTCATTGAGAGTATATTCAAGAATGGCAATGTTATCTTGATTTTGTATGTAGTTACTGTTAAACGCGACCACGACATCGGTTACACCAGAAAGATTAAATTCTTCCGTAACAATGTGGGTTTCATAAAAATTTTGCGCGTCAACATAGTCGCCTGACTCGGCGACGAGCGTATTGCCATCAGCAATTTTCAAGTCGTTCTCAACAACCCTTGGATCAGAATAACTGGGGTAGTAGACCAAATCTGTGAGAAACTCAACATCTTTGACGACCCATTGAATGAGCTCTTGATAATAATAACCGCCTTGCGGACCCGTATCAGTAGTTGTATTAAACACTTCCCAACCGTTCGGGATCTGATCAACGGCGACTGCTTCAAAATCATTCGCATAAATAAGCGTCAGGCCTTCTGGCGCGCCAAGCGCGACCTGTAGGCTGTCGCTCCATGGCGAAGCGCCGCTGGCGTTTTCATATTGAAGGCGTATATACAGAGGGGTATTTAGAGGAAAGCGATCATTAGAAACAAGATACTCACTTATTGACTGCCCGGCGTCTAAGGCGTCAGTGGAATTCACAAAGGTAAGGTAGATGTTTTCAAACGCTGGATCGGCCGCTAATTGAAACCGGGCGATGGTTACGCCATCTCCACCAGAACCGATTAACAAGACATCATCCAATCCTTTAGGGCTGGTGGGGCTAATGCTCAATGAGGGCGTTGCGGGTTGAGCGGAGGCGTTTACCGCGAGTAAAACAAATACCAACAAGGAATAGAGCATGTTTTTCATGGCTTTCTCCAGTCGTATGTATAACTATTGAGGAAATGGTATACATACCAGGTTAAAGTTATATGAAAACCAAAATAGAAATGTGTTATTAACAAAAAACGCCGCCTTCATTCAGGCGGCGTTTTGCGTTCGCTATTCCACTCTAACTACATTCTCATCAACGCTTTGTTGGCGGTGTCTCGAACAATGTACGACCCTTGTTCGGTGAATTTCTCAACCGTCGCCTTGGCTTCAGGATGGTTGATCTTTGAGAGGCAGATAATCGCGGCGCAATGAAAATGCTCGCCAATTTGCTCTTCTGGCCGTTCGAGTATCTTCTTGAGAATGCGCCCCGCTTCGGCGTGTTCTCCCTCATCAATCAAATGGTCGCAAATTCGAAGCGCGCTGTCGACTAACTCGCGTTGATGTTGGTCTGACAGTGAATCGAGATTGGGAACCAACGATTCCTCCGGATAAACGCCGCAGGTCGACATCGCCTTGATGGCGGCTATCGCGAGTTCAGTGTCATCTGAGGAGAGATACTGGTTCAAATTCTCGGCGCCCGCCGGGTCTTTTCGTTGTTCAATCGCCGCGAGAATGCGAATCTTAAACGCACGCGGCGCTTTCTCTAACGCTTCGACGAGAGCGTCAGTCGCTTCGGCGCCGGGGATGCGTTGAATGCAATACACCGCTTCTTCTCGCAGAGTATCGACTTTTAAAAACGGGGTGATCATAGGGACAACATCGCCGTTCGCGATTAGCGACAACAAACGCAGCGCATTGATACGCGAGAGGTAGTCTCGACGCTGTAACAGATCGAGCAACGCCTTTACCACTTCAGCGCGCTTGGCCGAGTCGGGTTCTTCGCCGACCGAGTGAATCAACACCTTCAGCGCTTCATCGGCCGCGCGGGCGACGCCCGGGTTTTCTGCCAACAACAAATCGCTCAATGGAGAGATCACGCTGGCGGGCTGCATGTAGGCTTCTTTCCAGGCCTGGCAGCGAATGTTTTCATCTTCTGATTGAATGCGTCCGATAAAGCCTTCTTGCGCGTTTGCGGCCCTGGTTGAGAGTGTGGCGGCGACGACAGCGGCGCTGGCAAGGGTTTTCGTTTTCACGTTTTCCATGGTTTTGACCTCCATTAAATGTGCCACTGTCCGCGGCCTGGGCGGCTCAACAAGCGGTTGGCTTCATCGTCGCCAATCACGCGTTCGTTGACGGCGTCCCACTTCAGTTCACGGCCCAACATGTAAGACAGATTGCCGAGAATGCAAAGCGTCGCCACCCGGTGGCCCGCTTCGATATCCATAATCGGGCGTTCGCGGGTGCGGACGCACTTTTCAAAGTCTTCGCGGTGGCCCGGGCTGTGGTAGACCTCAACACCGCCCGAAGGCACTTTGTAATCTTTGGCTTTTTGTTCGGTATCGGTCTCGGCAGTGTCGCCGTAAGAGATAATCAAATTTCCCTTATCGCCGATATAGTTGGCGCCGTATGACTTGCGGGTCCACTTGAAGCCTTCTTCATGGGCTTCGCCCGGCATGTCCCAAATCAGCGTCCAGTCGGGGTCTTTAAACTGGTAGGTGACCTTCATGGTTTCGGGCGAGTCATACATCCCGTCGCAATGGGGGTTGCCTTCGGCTTTAACGCTGACCGGCCCAGTGTTGTCGCCTTTCATGATCCACATCGCAACGCTCATGACGTGTGCGCCGCGGTCGCGAATTTGCCCGCCGCCAAAATCGAGCATCCAGCGAAAACTGCCGTGGGTGCGGCGGTTGTTGTATGGAATCCAACGGGCGGGGCCGACCCACTTTTCATAATCGAGTTCAGACGGCGGCGGCGTGTTGGGATCCCAACCGCCGCGAGGGTTTTCGTAGTGCCAGCAGCGAACTTCACTGACGTGGCCGATTTGTCCGTTGGCGATGTATTTGTGGCCGTGGTAAGCGCCCTCTTGGGATCGGCCCTGTGAACCCACCTGGACGACGCGCGCATAACGCCGCGCCGCTTCGAGCATGGCGCGGCCTTCTTCGATGGTCTTACAGGCGGGCTTTTCGACATAGACGTCTTTGCCCGCTTCACAGGCGTGAATCGTTTGCAGCGCGTGCCAATGGTCTGGCGAGGTGACGAACACCACATCGATGTCTTTTTGGTCTAACAAGCGCCGGTAATCGTTATATAGCGTCGGGTTACCACCGACGCGTTTGGCGGCGTCTGCGAGACGCTTCTCATCAACGTCACAGATCGCAACCGTGACGCCAGGGCGTAGAAAGCCGCGGCCTCTGCCGCCCACGCCGATATTGCCGGCCCGTAACTGGTCGCTAGGCGCGGGACGGCTGGGCGCGCCAAAGACGGTGTTTGGAACCAACGTAAATGATGTGACTCCACCCGCCGCTGCCGTACTCTTGATAAAATGTCTGCGTGATAGTGAAGATTTCTTGGTCATTGTCTCCCCTACTTTTCTCTAATATCTAAGTCTGAGAAGGCCCGGAAGCCCTATCCAACCATTTCTATCCTGCCATAAGAGAATGAAAAGATCAAAGGACACCGTCGAAAAAAATGACGTCAAACTTGCAGGCAAAAAAAACCCACAGCCAGAATGGGGAAAAAAGAAACGCTGTGGGTTGGGGAGGACGTAAATTGTATGAACTCAAAACGGAATGTATTCACCCTATTGAATTCGTGGATAGATTGGCGCTCAAATGTTATGGGCTTATTTGACGATTGTTAAAAAACGGCTAAAAACAGGCTTACAACCACAAGTTTTTGTGGAACAGAGAAGAAGATGCAACAATCTATTGCATCAATCCAGACTATTCTTAAACACAACGCAACCCAACGGCGGGACTGTCAGATTTAACGAATAATAATGATGGTGGCATGGGATATGATCCGCTTGGGCGCCGCCAAAGTTGCCTTGTCCGCTGCCGCCGTATTGCTCGGCATCGCTGTTGAGAACTTCCTTCCAATGGCCGTCGACCGGCACGCCAATTCGATACAGGTAACGCGGCACGGGAGTGAAATTCAACGCAAACAATAAGTATTCGTTCGGGTTCACGCCCTTACGGATGAAACTAATGATACTGTTATCGGTATCAGAACAATCCACCCACTCAAATCCATTAGGATCATTGTCTTTGGTGTGGAGCCCCTGCTCATTGCGGTAGAAGTGGTTGAGGTCTTTCACCCACAGTTGAAGGCCTTTGTGGGAATCATAATCCAGCAGATGCCATTCGAGGCTGGTCTCATGCGACCATTCGCTCCATTGGCCGATCTCAGCACCCATGAACAACAATTTTTTGCCAGGCTGACCATACATATAGCCATATAACAGGCGCAAGTTGGCGAATTTCTGCCACAAATCGCCGGGCATCTTGCTAATCATTGAGCCTTTGCCGTGCACCACTTCGTCATGCGACAACGGCAGGCAGAAGTTCTCAGTGAACGCGTACAACATACGAAACGTTAGTTCGTTGTGATGGTATTTGCGAAAGACGGGATCACACGAAAAAAACTTCAGACAGTCGTGCATCCACCCCATGTCCCATTTATAGCCAAAGCCTAGGCCGCCAATGTAGGTTGGCCGCGACACCATCGGCCAGGAAGTAGACTCTTCGGCGATGGTCTGAACATCAGGGTAGTGGGCGTAGATTTCGTGGTTGATTCGGCGCAAAAACTCAATCGCGCCCAAGTTTTCTTTGCCGCCGTATTTGTTGGGTATCCACTCGCCGTCTTCGCGGGAGTAGTCGAGATACAACATCGAGGCCACCGCATCGACGCGCAATCCGTCAACGTGGTATTTTTCAAGCCAGAAAAAGGCGTTGCTATAGAGAAAACTTTTTACTTCGTTGCGTTCGTAATTGAAAATTAAACTGCCCCAGTCAGGGTGAAACCCTTGTTTAGGGTCGGCGTGTTCATAGAGGTGGGTTCCATCAAAATAGCCGAGGCCGTTTCCGTCGGTTGGAAAATGAGACGGCACCCAATCAAGAATGACGCCGATGCCCTGTTGGTGGAGGTAGTCAATTAAATACATAAAGTCTTGCGGCATTCCAAAGCGTGAGGTCGGCGCAAAGAACCCAGTGATCTGGTATCCCCACGACGGACTGAAGGGGTGTTCCATCACCGGCATGAACTCGACATGAGTGAAGCCCATGTGGTTCACATACTCAGCCAGTTTTGGCGCCAATTCACGATAGGTCAGTGGACGATTTCCATCTTTGGGAACTAGCATCCACGAACCAATATGCATTTCATAGATCGACATGGGCGCATCGTGGGCGTTGATCTTGCCGCGCGTTTGCATCCACTCGCTGTCGCTCCATTCATAATTGAGCTGCGTCACGACAGAGGCCGTCAATGGCGGCTTTTCAGTGTAAAGCGCATAGGGGTCAGCCTTGTCAGCGCAGTGGTTGTTGTATCGTGAGCGGATATGAAACTTGTATTTCATGCCCAACTCAGCGTTGGGGATGAAGCCGTGCCAGATGCCGGATGAGCCGCAGGGACGCAGTTGGTGGGCGGAGTTGTTCCAATAGTTAAAGTCGCCGATCACGCTGGCGAATTCAGCGTCTGGCGCCCACACGGCGAAATAGACGCCGCGCTCGCCATCATCGTTCGTCATCACATGAGCGCCCAACTTTTCATACAAACGAAAGTGGCTGCCCTCATTGAAGAGATAGATATCTTCTTCAGTGATGATAGATACGTCCCAACGAACGGCTGGCTTTTTAGACATAAAAAAATCGGCTCCATAATTACGTTAAGTCCTTAACATAATAAAACAGCTTACCAGAATTCTCACAAGGAGAATACGATTGAATCGATCAGTTAATACTTGACGTCGTCAATCTTCACTTCTCCAATTAAAGACAACGAACCTCCATCAAACGAATAATACTCCCGCACTTTTAAACTGGGGCAACAAGCGGCGTCGCCCGGCGCGCTTTTGAGGCGCTCAATCTCAATGACTTCTGGAGTCAAGATTGTAATTTTATTTACAACAATTCTGTCGCCGAGAAAAAATTCTGCGACTTGCTTGGGCTTTCCATTTTCGTTCAGGGCGCAAACCAGATAATTAAAGTGTCCCGTGCCGCCCGTATTCACCATCATCACGAAAATAGCGTCATCACTGCCGTCTTGATTCAAGTCAGCAAAGTCCATAGCCTGACCGAGTTTGGCAAAATAGACGCTCTTTTCATTTCCTATTGGCAAATCGTCGCCTTCAGCCTCACCATTCGAAAAAGAAATCGATTGGCGCTCGTTTGGATACTGAAAAACGCCATTGAGAATCTTTTCAGGCGTCAGGTCTAATTCAGTTTTTTTACCATAGATAAGATATTGGTTACGGACTACCTTAAAGCGCTCTGTATTTTTGCCGATGGTTTTCATGATCGCATCAGCATCAGCGCCGGCTTCCAACATCGCACGCAGGTTTTCATTTCCCCAAAGCAAGTTCATGAAGGAGCGTGTTGTAACTTGATCGGGATAGAGTGTCTTCGCGGCGCATAGCAACGCCACCGCCAGACGAATCGGCTCAGCGTCTTGGCTCTTAACGCCCAGACGCAAACCATGACATTTTTTGTCTTTGAATTTCGGGTTCTCTGACTTGCCGGGAATTTGCTTTGGCGTGAATTCAATCGGCTCAGCGCTGAATCCATCGAAGGCGTCTTTTGGGACAGCAGCCAGCCATTTTTTTGCGTCGATGAACGGCGCGCCCACGGTGAGAAACGGCAGTTCCGTTCCTCGCCCTTCTGAAAGGTTGGTCGCTTCAAACAAACACGTGCCTGGATACATTAGAGCGGATTCTACGGTGGGCAGGTTGGGCGAGGGCGCGATCCACTTCAGCCCGGTTTCTTCATACGTCATATCGCGCTGATAGCCCTGCATCTTCACCACGGTCAAATCGCAGCCGATGGTAAAGCCTGCGTAGTTTTCGTTGTTGAACAACTGCGCCAATTCGCCGACGGTGAGACCATAACGAATCGGCAGCGGAATCACGCCGACGAAACTGGTATAGGCCGGGTTGGTTGCAGGGCCGGCGACTTGTACGCCGCCGATGGGGTTGGGCCGGTCTAACACCACCACCGGGATATCGTCGCGCGCGGCGGCGTTCATCACCAAATATAGCGACGAGATGTAGGTATAAAACTTCACCCCCACGTCTTGGATGTCATAGACGATCACATCCACGCCTTTGAGCATATCTTTCGTCGGCGTGCGATTAGCGCCATACAGGCTATAAATTGAGAAATCGTCGTTTTTTTCAGTTGCCACCTTGCCGCCCGCTTCGACGTCGCCGCGGAAGCCATGCTCAGGAGCGAATACTGCCTTGACTGTCGCGACTTTCTGCAGGCGGTCAACCAGGTGTACGCCCTCAGAATCCACAGCGGTGTGGTTCGCAACCACGGCGACGCGCTTATTACTCACCAGTTCCACTTGCGAATCAAACAGGCGCTCAAGCCCGGTGGTAACGCCCGCGTGAGAATTGAAAACAAATACAAAACCAACAATGGCGAAACATAGACGATTCATAACAGTCTCCAGGTCGTTAGAAAATGTATCCTTATTCCTCTAAGTATCATTAGCCGAAAGTGAACTTTGAAAAACCAGGGTGGGCGAACCCTGCCAGCAGCAGAGAGGCTCCTAGTGTGCCGCATGGAAGCGATCACAAAACACAATTTCGCGGCTCGGCGGGAGCCTCGCCCTCCCCAGTTAGCAGAATCCGCCGAAATAAATTGCGGGGAGAGG
This sequence comes from uncultured bacterium, assembly GCA_964556895.1. Lineage (GTDB taxonomy): Bacteria > Hinthialibacterota > Hinthialibacteria > Hinthialibacterales > Hinthialibacteraceae > Hinthialibacter. The sequence goes on from CAZKYC010000012.1 coordinate 29,473, forward strand.
TTTCTATCATAGCCTGATCACTACTTAAAATATCTATATCCAATTATAACTTGCCATCTGAATCAGGTTATGATTAAGCATGAATTTCTATTATCATCGAAGGAAAGCACAATGGCCATCCGGTATGAATCGGCCCTCTCATGGAAGAGTCTGGCTAACTGGAACCATCAATAACAACGTGCGCTGTTGAGAGTGTGATACGCTTAATGATAAAGACGCCCGTTTCTGTGACCAATGCGGCAAAGAACTGTTGAGCAATCATCCAAATAATCTCCTCATCTTCCACACCTTAGCGATTGCGTCACCCGCATCTATAATTTTAATAGTGTGTGTAACTTCAATCAATCATTTAATTAAGCAGGAGAACTGACGTGTCACTCGAAACGAATCGGCTTGGCGTCGTGTATCCGGTGTTGTTCGCCGGCCCCGGCAACACTAACTCAAACTTTCGCGGCGAAGCTCGGCGCGAATATCTGGTCAACACCTTACAATGGGCCATCGATGATAACGATTTCAACTCAATCGAAATCTCGCGCATCAAAAACAGAGAGAGCCGCAAGACTGCAGTCAAGATGCTCTCCGACGCCCGCAAAAAAGGCCGGATCGAAGAGGTCGTGTGGTGCGCCCAGTTGGTGCAACTCATCAACGAAGACCAGATCGTGCCCGCGTCTGACATCAGTTCTCTCGACGAAAACGAGCGTCTCAAGGCTGTCGCCCGCCTCAAAGAATGCATCAACGAAGCCTTTGAATATCCCTGTGATAAATTCACCTTCTTCAGCGGCAAAGACCCGGCCATCATGGCGGGCCTCTCCGGCGCCGAAGCCGACCGCGTTCGCGAAGAAGCGCTGTCACAGCTGCGCCGCTCGCTTCACGAAGTGTGCGCGTATATCAAAGAACTCAACAAGAAGAAAAAATCCAGCTGCATCCCGCTGTTGATTCCATTTGACTCCCGCGTAAACCCTCCTGGAATCACGCCGTTCAAAGAAATGTTGATTGGCCCCGCCGACCGCGCCGAAGCGGTGCTGGAGAGCGTACGCCATCAATACGGCCACGAAGAACTCGGCCTGTTGGTCGATACCAGCCACCTGATTATCAACGGCGAAGGCCCCGAAGCCATCAAACGCCTGGGTTCATACATTCAACACATTCACATCTCGAATTGCATCCTCAACCGCAACAACCCCGATGGCGACGCCCGCTATGGAGACGTCCACCCGGCGTTTAATTTGGCTGACAGCGAATTGACATCAGCCGTGCTGGCTGGCTATTTAAAGGCGCTGGTTGAATGCGACTTTCAGGGTTCGGTCGCGTTTGAGATCAAACCGTTTGGCCAAGAGATTCCCGAAGACCTGACTGGCGCCGCAAAGTCACTCTATGGGGGGGCGCGCAACCGCATCGAAGTCAACTATGCGCTACGCAATAATTACGTTTACCAGTCGCGCCACTTCTTGAGTGAAGACGTTTGGGACCAACTCTGCGACCTGCGCGTCGAAAAGAAAAACATCATCAAAGACCGCATGAAAAAACGCAAACAGCGCAAGTCGCTGACCCACAACGGCCGCATGGTCATCCTCGCCGCTGACCACCCGGCGCGCATGGTAACCAATTCCGGCGCCGACCCGGTGCGAATGGGCGACCGCTTTGATTATTTGGGTCGCTGCGCCCGCGTCATGATGGCCTCCAACATCGACGGCCTGATGGCGACCGCTGACATCTTTGAAGACCTGTTTCTGTTAGACCACATGTATCAAGAAAAAACCAAAAAGAGTTTTCTCGATAATAAATTGTTAATTGCCTGTATGAACCGCAGCGGCCTAGCGGGAGCGAAACATGAACTCCTTGACCGCATGACCGCCTACCGCGACGCCAAAAAGATCAAAGAACTCAACCTCGACGGCGCCAAAATCCTGTTCCGCCTGGCGGTTCCCGACCCCTATGACCGTTACGTCATCCAAACCATGGAAGAATGCTCGCGCAGCATCGAAGCCTGCAACGACATTGATCTTCCGGTCTTCTTAGAGCCGCTGCCCGTCAAACAGATTGACGGTTCGTACCAAGTGGTGATGAAAGCCGATGACCTGATTCGAGTCATTGGCGTCGCGTCGGGCCTGTCTCATTCCACCGCGAATTTGTGGCTGAAGATTCCTTATGTACCTGACTATTACCGCGTGGCGCAATCGTTCAGCGGCCCGATACTCATGTTGGGCGGCGCATCAACGGGCAACCCGGTCGACGTGGTTGACCAGTTTGTTCGCGGCATGGGCGAAGGAGAGAACATTCGCGGCGCTATGGTAGGGCGCAACGTGTTGTACCCCGGCGCGGACGACCCCGCCGCCGTCGCCGAAGCGGTTTGCGCGCTGATCCATGAAGGCGTCAGCGCCAACGACGCGGTCAAACGTATTCAACCCGTTCGCGGCGCGAATATGGACATGTTGGCAGGGTAACCGATATGGCGAATTTTGACCAAGCACTCAACGCGCTCCGCTCGCCGCAGCGCCCGCCCGCCCTGGTTTCAGCCGCGGCAGCGCTGGTGTTTCAACAGATGCGGCTCGATCCGTCCGACCCCGGTTGGAGGGGCGGAGACGCCCTGTTGTTCTCCGAGGCGTATTCTGAGATTATTCACCTCGCGTTTGAACAGGCGGGCTGCCCAGCTGAGCGTCTACCACAGCCCGGCCTCCAACAACTTGATTCCATCGCGTCGTCAGGGCGTTCAATCTATCTGTTCGTTGATTCCGACGACGCACAACGCGTCACTCGCGTTCGCGGCCTCCATAGCCAGCTCACCGTCATCGCACCCGACGCGCCTTACGATCCATCCTCATGGACGGTCGCTACGGTAAGCGACCAGACGCCTGAGGCGCTGTTGTCTGTCTTTGCGCAATATGGACGCATTCGCGAAAAACCGCTTTGGATCGTCTCACCGATTCGCGGTGCGCGTCTCTATGAACCACAGAGTTCATCGTCGTTGCCAGAGTTGGCGAACCGCATGAAGAAACTAGGCACCGAGACGGCGTTTGACGTTCTCGCCCAAGTCAATAAACTCAAGGCGCAAGGACGCGACATTATTTCATTTGGATTGGGCGAGCCTGATTTTGACACGCCTGTCCACATCAAAGACGCTGCGATTAAAGCGATAAACGAAAACCAAACCCATTACACTCCCAGCGCGGGCCTCCCTCAAATTCGGGAATCCATCGCGGCCTACATCCGCCGTACGCGCAACATCCCTTGCCAAGCCGACGAAGTAGTCGTCACCCCGGGCGCCAAGCCGGTCATGTTTGACGCGGTGATGGCGCTGATTAACCCAGGCGATGAAGTGATTTACCCCAACCCGGGCTACCCAATTTATGAATCGATCATCGACTGGGTCGGCGGCGTTTCGGTTGCGCTGCCCTTACTTGAAGACCGCAACTTTAACTTTACCATTGACGACCTGGCCCGTTTGATCACGCCGAAAACCAAGTGCATCTTCTTAAACTCACCGGGCAACCCCTGCGGCAATGTTCTTGAAGAAGACCTGCTGCGCGGCATGGCTGAGTTGTGCGTTCAACACAATTTGTGGGTCATTTCTGACGAAGTGTATTCACAAATTTTATGGCATGGCGAACACCACACCATCGCGTCGTTTCCCGGCATGAAAGAGCGCACCGTCATTGTCGATGGCTTTTCTAAAACCTACGCCATGACCGGCTGGCGTATGGGCTACGGCGTCATGAACGCCGACCTCGCCAAACAAGTCGGAAAAATCGAAACCAACATCGATAGTTGCACCTGTTCATTCACCCAAATCGCCGGCGTCCACGCGCTCGACGGCCCTCATCATGAGTCGCACTACATGGTCGAACAGTTTGAAGAACGCGCCCGCGTCATCGCCGAAGGGCTAAACCAGATTGACGGTGTGAGTTGCCTGCCGTCGGGCGGCGCGTTTTATGTGTTCCCCAATGTGACCGCCGCCTGCCGCCGCTTGGGGCTGAAAACAGCCAACGACCTTCAAACGGCCCTGCTGAATGAAGCGGGCGTGGCTGTCTTGCCGCGCACTTGCTTTGGACGAAAGAACCAGGGCGAAGAACAAGAATACCTGCGTTTGTCATTCGCCACGTCGATGGAAAACATTCGCGAAGGCCTGCGCCGTATGAAGCAGTTTATCGAACGGTAGTCAACAACCGTTGATTGAACGGATCCATCCTACCTCCCTCGACGTCTGAGGGAGGTTTTTATGACAAGGCGAATTTCATACTATGACGAGCATCACGGTTCATGTCCCCGCAACTTCAGCCAACGTCGGCCCAGGCTACGACACACTCGGCATCGCCTTGAACTTATCCAACATCTTCACACTCGAACTCAACGGCGGCGGGTTTTCCTTTCACTCTGACGCCGATGTCAGCGATGACATGCGCGATATCTGCGCCAAGATGTGCGAAGTCTGCGCTAACCACTTCTTTAAGCGCGCTGGAGCGCAACCGCGCGGCTTCACCTTTCACATGGAGAACCGCATCCCCATCGCCCGCGGCCTGGGCAGCAGCGCCACCCTGCGCATCGCCATCATGGAAGGACTCAACCAACTCATGGGCCTGGGCGTCGGCGCGGCGCATATCGTGCAGTGGGCGTCTGAACTCGAAGGCTGCACCGACAACGCCGCTGCCGCGTATTATGGCGGGTTCACCGCATCCGGCGTGGTGAATGGGCGCCTGCGCTCTTATAAAGCCGAGGTTCCAGAAACCATCGACTTCGTGGCGGTGTCGCCTCACGCCGAAGTTGAAACCGATAAAGCCCGCGTCATCTTCTCAGACATCGTTTCTCGCCAAGACGCCGTCCACAATTTGGCCCACAGCACATTATTGGCGATGGCCTTCGCCCAAGGCGAATGGGACGCCATCGGCGACCTGATGGACGACCGCCTCCACCAGCCCCAGCGGCAGGAAAACATCCCCACGCTCAAACCGCTCAACGACGTCATTCTCGCCGCTCGCGAGGCGGGCGCACTCGGCGCTTATCTCAGTGGCTCCGGCTCGACCATGATGGCGCTTACCATGAAAAATAAAGAACAGGTCGCCGCCGCCATGCAAGCCGCCGTCGCCCATCACGGCCTCGAATCTGAAACCCGCTTTCTCAAAGTCGATAATAATGGTGTTAGGACAGAATGACTAAATGCAGGAACGAATGGTGAATCATGAACGAAAATCGAGTGTACAGTTGCCCTTCTGTTACTCAAACTAAAGCCCCAAACGCCTCAATTCTTCAAGACAATTTTTATCAACACACGGCCCTCAATCGCCGCGGGTTTTTGGCGTCTTCGATTGCGCTATGTGGAGTGCATGCGTCTTCGGCGCAAGCCCGTTCTATCGCAAACCCTCTCTTTGTGATGAGCAACTGGTTTTACTTCGCTGACCCCAAACCATCATGGCAAGATCGGCTGGCCTTTCTTAAATCACAGGGCGTGAATGCAATCAGCTTTTCACTAGGTAGCGAAAACCGCTGGGATGAGTTCAATGAAGTCATTGAACTGTGCCAGGCGATGGACGTTGAAATGACAACCGTCTACCAAGGAATCAACATTGATGATAAAACCATTAGCCCATTGATGGTCAAACTCATCGAACGCCTCAAGGGACAGACAACCAAATTACAGCTCAACCTGACCAGCAAGGCCTATCAACCGTCCGACCCGGCGGGCGACGCGAGCGCGGCAGCGGCGTTGGAAAATGTCGCGAAACAGGCCTTTGACGCGGGGCTATCCATCACGCTGTATCCTCATTGTTTTTTCTGGGGCGAACGTGCGTCTGACATGGCGCGGCTTGCTAAGCAATTTAACGATCCACGCCTGCGAATCACCTTCAACCTGTACCACTGGCTCAAAGTCGAAGGGCCGGATAACGGAGAGAAAGCCTTTGAATCCGCGCTGCCTTATCTTGATTGCGTCACCATCAACGGTTCATTCAAACACGCCAAAACGATGGACGTTCGCGACGGCATCGTTCCATTAGGCGAAGGCGACTATGACGTTCACTCGTTTGTCAAATCATTTAAGCAGGCGGGATTTCGCGGCCCGGTTGGGTTGATTGGCTATGGAATCGACGGCGATGTCTTGCCCAAACTCGCCAAGTCAATCGCTGTCTGGAAGGCGTGGAGAATTTGATCTGTATTTCGAAAATAATGTGTTAACGACAATCCCCCCTGTCCACCATTGGCGGACTTTCCCCCCTTATATAAGGGGGGCTTGGGGGAGATCATCTGTTAAATACACATCATTACTCGAACGTTTGAAAGATATTGATTGACGACGGTTCGAAGTCTCCTGAGATCAACACAAGATGCAACCCATCAAAGTCGCGTACCAGCGCTACCATTCCCTGCTCTGCGCTGTAGGAAATACCCACAATTGATGCGCCGCCCCGGTCGTCGACCAAAGAAGCGAATACCGCCCCGGTCTCGTCTTCGTCAGCGCCTTCAGGCGCGTAAAACTGAATCTCGCGCGGCAATTCGCCCTCATCCGCCAACAGCAAAAACGTGCCGCCTGTCGGCAGGCTCAACTGCCCTGTGCTGGTTGATTGTGGAACATCCTTGCCTTCGGGGATTCTTCCAATGCGCGCTTCGTCAAAATCACCATCGGCTAAGTCAAAGAAAGGCGTATCGGGACGCGGCGTGGGTGTGGTTTGTACTGGGAACGCGCCTGTGGTTGCATAAACCGATGAGACGCCTGAACCCAGGCTTACCGTCAGGCTTTGTAATTCGGGCCGGATAAAACTGAACAAGTTTCCGTCTTCATCAATGATTCGATATCCCTGGCCCGACAACGAAAGCGCGGCAGCGGTTGCGGGCAACGAGCCCGCTGGGGGCAGCTGAACCGCCAAACCAAACGATTTAACTTCACCATCGTCATACAAGACAAAGTAACCGCCTTCGACTGCTTCGAGGTCGACCGCTTTTAATTTGCTTGATTCAGAGAACCCATAGTTGGTGGCGTCTCCGAAGAAAGCCAATTCACCAGTCTCATACAAGACGATATAGCCGTTGCCGCTGTTGGTCAGTTCGATGTCGACCGCGTCGTCCATGACCCATTCGCCGTAAAACGGCGCGTCGCCAACGGTGAGAACTTTGCCTTCGTCTGTAAGAAAATACATGCCCATAAAGTTGGGCGCAGGTTCAAGCGCGATAACATTCTCGCGCCGCTCTAACTCAGGCGCGCCATAATCGACCGCGTCGCCGAAGGAATGCAGCCCCGCTTCATCGTCTAAAATATAATAGCCGTTGCGCGTCGGAGTGAGGGTAAAATCAACCGCGGTGATATCTTCGGCGCCGCCATAGTTGACGGCAGTGCCGAGCGTTTTGACTGATCCGTCTTGATACAAGATATATACGTCTGACTCGCCGAAAGCGGTCTCGATATCGACGGCCTGTTGGGCGGGCGCCGACATCGCCGCAACGAGCAGGGCCGACATGACTAGTGTGAATCGCTGAATCGTCATTTGCGTCTTCTCGCTTTCTATCGTCTCTCTTCGTTCTGAATACGGCTTAGTCGGTTATCTCAAAGGATGAATACGCAAACTCATAGCGCTCCATGTATCGAGTGGAACTGTCAAGCGAGAGGGGCGGAAAGGTCAACCGCGCCGGCCAGCAGTCATGAAAGGTAAAGCGAAGAACGCGATTGTTTCTGCGGTTTTGTAAATCGATTTCGATTTCGCGCTTGTTGACGGTCCCATCGATGATCTCGTCGCGCCAATCGCGCATCTTTTTATCAAATACGCCATGAAGAATGAGGCGCGCATAGCGCGTCCCGCCCGGTTCGGCGTCGCCGTCTTCAAACGTGACCGTGGTTTCGCTATCAAGGCCTTCAACCATAAAGACTTCGCCGATTCCGGACAGGCCCTTTACTTCGACATCCACCACCGACGTGAGTGGGTATTCACGCGGGTCAGAGTCATCAAAATCTTGCGGGGTCGCGTTCTGGGCGCCGATCGGGGCGACCACCGCCCACGCGCCAGCGAACAACATGGATGAAAGAGCGAACACGATGAACCCTTGTTTTTTACCAATCATTTTTCTATTTCCTTTCGTCTATGAAATGAATAATTGAATGAAAACCAAATTGATGCTTACAGTCGAATAGTAGACACAAATACCCTAACTGACTATTCATTTCATTTGAACGGTTATTATTGACAATCTTACTCTATAGCGTTAATGGCTTTTGTCCAAAAAAGAACCGAAAAAGAATTGATGAAATGCGCGACTGTAACTAGTATATAGACAGTAAGATTCACCGCATTTCCGCTCAGTATACTAGGTTGAAACGGTACTGCGGTGTTCGTGACCGGGACACTGTTTGAGAGGCTAATGTTATCGCTTTTGGGCCCTTGTCGTCTGCTTTCGCCTCACGCCCTATAGGGGACGACGGCTGAGCATACTGTTGGGCCCACCTGTTGAGTAAGGTCTTCTCAACGCCACCCACACGGCACAGGCGGTTCGTTTCATTTCAACGGCCCTCGTTTTGAGGGCCGTTTTGATTTGGGGCCATGTTAAACGTGTGTATACTAAACCACAAATTAAAACCCAAAAAAGCAGCCTAACCATGTCTAGTTCAGTCGCCCTGGTTACGACCGAAAACCTGCCTTACTCCAACTGCCCGTGCGCGGGCGGCGGCGTCCGTATTGCCGGCCTGGGCGACATGCTGGGCCAAAATGGAATTGACTACACCTACTGGCTGCTTGAAGAACGAAAACAACAAATTGATCCACGGTATGAATTTTCTATTCAGTATTATAAGCCGGAACTTCTCGACCAACGGTTGAACGAATCCAACCACGACGCCGTCATTGTAGAACAATGGCAGCCGTTGACCTTTTTGAAAACGCCTATTGCCCCCCCCCTCATTGTCGACTTGCCCGGCCCCTTGATGATGGAGTATTACTGGCGAGACCATGACAATTATCTTCAACACATGAACCATAAACTCAATTGCCTCGCCCAGGTTGATTACGCCATGTGCGCCGACCCGCGCCAGCGGGGTTACTATTCAGCCTGGCTGTCATGGGCGGGATGGCCGCCTGACCAAGACCGCTTGGTTGTGGCGCCGTTTTGCATGCGCGAAATGCCCAAGTCGCGCCAGGGCCATGTCGAAGACGAGCCCCTCTTTCTCTGGGGCGGCATGATGTGGCCGTGGCATGACCGGCGCCAGGCCTTTCAATGTATCGTCTCTTCACTTCAAGACGCCGACCGCGGCCAGCTCGCCGTTGTCGGTTCGCACGGAAACGAAGACGGTCTACATCCGTTCTACCAATCTTTCAGAGACCACAACCGCGTCTCCTGGCTGGGGCAATACGCCTTTACTGACTATGTGACCGAACTCAAACGCTCCGCCGTCGCTCTAGACCTCAGCGCGCCAACCGAAGAGCGCCGCCTGTCATCAGACCTTCGAACGGGAACCGCCCTGTGGTCAGGAACACCCTGTATCGTGACGCCAGATTCTGCTTGGGCAAAAATGATAGAAGACCATAACGCTGGATGGATCATCCCATACAATGATAAAAAACAACTCACTGAGATCATCACACAGATCGCGCATGAACGGTGCGACCTGGTCGCCAAGCGAAGGGGCGCCTCAGCGGCCTCAACAAATATCTCACAAAAAAGTCGCATAAATCCACTATTAAACATACTAGAAAACCCATCAAAACGTTCTTCTGCCCCTCCTTGGAGATCAATCCAAGACCATGATAGAGAGAAGCGTTTGAAAGAATTACAAGAAAACGTGTTTCAACTAGAACATAATAAGCAGTTGATTCAAAATGATTTAGATTCAATTAGAGCCAATCCTCTATTTCGACTTTACAAAAATTTAATAGAATTATTGAAATAATCGAATAATTGTGTATAAAATGGTGAATTATACAGTTGAATAGAAAATTTAACTTTTTCTCTATCTTTTAATCTTAGACATGCTATAGTGGTTATATAAGATTACGTTTTGTAATTATTTTTTATAGGATATAGGGCAATGGAAATTCGGGATCGTATTCAAGCGCTTATGCTGCTTGTCGGCCTCATGGTCGTTGTCGGCTGCTTTTTCAGCCTGCAAAGCGAAACGACCGTAACGGTTGAGCAAGTACAAACCCCATCGCTCATCGAAGTCACCTCTAACTATGAGTATGATGAGTTTAACCGCCTCACGGCGATTCATTACTCAGACGGTCTCCATGTGAAATTCATTTATGATAATGAGGGAAACCTAATCGAACGCCGTGAGTATCACGACAAAGATACGCCGGATGAAGGGCCAAAACTTGCGGCGAATGTTGCAGGAGAAAATGGTTAGATCAAGGCGAAATTATTTATGAGTTTCCATTAGCCGTCAATTTTTGGGCGGCTTTTTTCATCATTGATCCCCACCCGTTGCCTCTATGGTCAGCAAACAGGTCATCTAATTTTTCGACAGACTCGCTTAGCGCAATCATGATGGCGTGGTCGCCAGCCAACAACTCGTCTTCGCCTTTGGGGATGAGAATCTCGTCGCCGCGAACAATGGCGCCAAGCAGTACATTACTCGGAAACGGGTTCGATTTGAGCTTCTTGCCGACCAACGGGGAGTTTTCAACAACTTCGAGTTCTATTGCTTCCGCCCGGTCATCCGCAAGTGTGGTCATCGTAAGCGTCTTGCCCTGTCGTACGAACCGCATAATCGCGTTGATAGTAGACAATCGTGGATTGATAGCGACGTCAATCGGCTGAATGTAGCGCAGCAATGGGATGTATTGCGGCTTGCGGGTAATGGTGATCACCCGGCTGGCGCCTTCTTGTTTGGCTAACAATGCCGCCAGGATATTGGTTTCATCGTCTTGAGAAGCGGCGATAAACCCGTCAGCGTCGCTGACCCCGGCCTCTTTTAACATGCTGATGTCGGTGCCGTCGCCGTGTAAGATGGTTACGTCTTGAAGCAAGTCGGCGAACATCTCGCAGCGGTCTTCATCTTCTTCAATAATAATCAAATGTACGCCTGATGATTCCAAGCGGTCAGCGAGAAAAAACGCCGCCCGGCTGGCGCCTACGATGACGACTTTCTTTAACAGGCAATCCTTAACGCCGCCTAATTCGCTCACATACCCATAAGCGGCCGGCGACGTGATGACATAAACCTGGTCGCCCGCGTTTACGATGGTATCGCCTCGGGGTACCACGACATGGCCATTGCGTACCACACAGGCAAACAACAGGGTCTCGTCATAGCCGAGTTTGGGTAGTTCCTTTAACGGCTTACCACAAAGCAGTGATTCTGGTTTTACACGAAAGCCAATCAGTTTTAACCGGCCTTCGGCAAATTCCGCCACGCTGTTTGCCACCGGGATCATCAACAAGTCATGCAATTCTAACGACGCCACTTCGTCAGGGTTGATGATGAGGTCGATGTGCATCGCGTCGGCGTATAACTTACGATCAGGCGCGAGGTATTCTTCGTTTTTTACGCGGGCGATCACGGTAGTGACGCCAAACTGTTTCGCCAGCGATGACGACACCATGTTGCATTCATCGTTGTCGCTGACGCCGATGAACAAGTCGGCCTTTTTGATGCCCGCTTCGATCAACACCGCGGCGCTGGCCCCGTTGCCCGCGATACACATCGCGTCGACATGGTTTTCGATCTCAGCCAACAACGTTGTATTGGAGTCGATAATCTTGACTTGGTGGCCTTCTTTGGTGAGGCGGCGCGCAAGCCCCTGTCCCACTTGGCCGGCCCCCATGATGATGACGGTCAGTTGGAGTTTTGCCACAATCGGACCACCTGTTCGCCGGCGTTGGCCAGTAGAGACGCCGCGTTTTTCATCGCATCTTCAAGCAACGTAGGACCAGAAACAATCGGAAACAGCGCTGTCATCCCCAGAGTATACAAGGCCGACAGGTCTCCTGAGAGGCTGCCGGCCAAACCGACTACAGGCGCGCCGACTTTCTTTGCACGCTCCGCGACGCCGGCGGGCGCTTTTCCATATTGGGTTTGTTCGTCGATCTTGCCTTCTCCAGTGAAAACCAGATCAGCGCCCTTCAAGGCGTCATCAAGTTTGACTGTATCCGCGACCAGATCAAATCCTGAGCGAATTTCCGCCCCACAGAATGCGACTAACCCAGCGCCCAAGCCTCCAGCGGCGCCAGCGCTTGGTAGTGAGGCGACATCAATATCAAATGTTTGTTTCCAACAGTTGGCGGCATTGTTCAACCCATCGTCAAGCGTCTTCACCATCTCAGGCGTGGCGCCTTTTTGAGGGCCAAATACCGCCGCCGCCCCTTCAGGCCCCGCCAGTGGGTTGGTCACATCACTGGCGATAAAAATTGGAATTTGGCGTAAGCGTTCAGGGACATTCTCTGAGATTATCCGGGCAAGTTTCGTTAATCCGCCGCCATGAGGTTCTATGGCTTCGCCGTTGGCGTCAAGCAACTCATAGCCCAGCGCGACGGCCATGCCCAGCCCGCCGTCGACGGTGGCGCTGCCGCCGATGCCCATAATCACGCGTTCGCAGCCGCGCTCAATCGCGTCTAGCAACAGTTCGCCCGTGCCAAACGTACTCGTCTTGAGCGGGTTGCGCTCATTTGGGCCAATCAACCGCAGACCAGAGGCTTCAGCCATCTCAATGACCGCAGTGCGCCCTTCATCAATCAAACCATAGCGGGATTGTATGGTTCGCATCAATGGATCATGAACTTCAACCCCTACCCACTCTCCATCACACGCGGCGAGAATCGATTCCGCCGTCCCGTCGCCGCCATCAGCGACAGGTACACAGAGAACCTCCGCGTCTGCAATGACGCGCCAGACGCCTTCAGCAATCGCATCAGCGGCGGCGGGCGCAGACAGGCTTTCTTTGAATGCATTGGGTGCAATAACGATGCGGACCATTGGATTGCTTCCTGAAGTTAGTTCGACGTTGTCGGCAAGGGGTCCCAGATTGGCGAAACTCGGGCGGGGGCCTGTTTGCCTTCTGATTTCCATACCGCTCGCCACGGGTCTTTGTTCAGTTGGGCGCTCAATTCGTTGAGGTGAATCGACGCTTGGTTGAGGTTCGCCAACATGCTGTCAATTTCGGCGCGGTTTTCGACAATGGCTTTGTCGACGTCATCTAGCAAGGTTGCAGCCTTTTGTTGAATCGCGTCGATTCGAGTTTGCAGCCTCTCCATCAATGAGCGCATCTCTTTCACCGTCGCGGCGGCGTCAGGACTAATCGAAGCGATCAGGTTGTTGGCTTTTGATAAGGCGTCATCCAAATGGCCGCCGACCTTGCTTACCATTGGCTTGACTTCGCCAGACGCGTCGTGAAGGTTTTGTAATGTTGGCATGACTTCGCCTGAAGCGCTGGCGATTAAATTGGTTGATTGGTCAAGCAGGCCTTTGAGACGAGGGCGCGACTCTTTAAACAGGTCTCTGACATCAGCCAGAATCACTTTTAATTCGGCGCTGATGTTGTCGACAATGCCCGACGCTTTACTGAGCGGCCCCTGAAAACTATCGAGAGCGTTATTCACTTTACCCAAGACGACTTTCGCGTCGCTCGCTAGGGCGAAAAATTCGCCAATCGAAACATAGGGCACGCCGTCTATATATATGTTATCCGGGTCTAATTGGCCTTGTTCGACCAGTGTATTCAGCCGTTTTTCTTCGCTTCCGCCCGAGATTTCAATAAAAAGTGGAGACAAAAGCCCTGACGAAGTAAACTCCACTTTTGAGTCCATTGAGACCGGCGAATCATAATCAACCGTCAGTTCGATGACGGGAGAGTTGTTCTCAAAGTCATAGCGTTTTTTGGTGACCGAGCCAAACCGAACGCCCGCGTAAGTGACAGGCGCGTGTAGTTCGATGCCGACCACGCTGGGCACGCGAACATTCAAGGTAAGCGTGTCGGTGAATATGGTTTGAAAGTTGCCCACCGACAGCGTCAACAAGACGGTCAAAATGACCGCTAAAATGACTAAGACCCCGACTTTCACTTCAGACAGCGTAACGGCCGCCATAGACCAACCTCTCTTCAAGGGCTCGCTTCTTTAACACAACGGGTCAAGTGTGGCGCCCTTCTTATAAAAACGCAACAACTGCTTGCTTAATCAACCTTTAACAAATCTTGAATGTAATTATCAGCCGACATGTGAAACTTAATCGGCCCATCTGCCGCCCCTTCGACAAACTGTTTAATCAATGGGTCGGTCGGGTGTTCAAACTTCTTCGGCGGGCCTTCGGCGATGATCTTGCCTTCATGCAACATAATCATCTGGTCAGCGATTTTAAACGCGCTGTCCATGTGGTGAGTGACAACCACGGAGGTGATGTTCATCTTGCGCGACAGGTCTAACATCAAGTCATCAATCACCGCGGCTGTGATTGGGTCCAGCCCCGCTGAGGGTTCGTCGTAATAAACGATTCGCGGATCAAGCGCAATCGCCCGCGCCAAGCCCACACGCTTTTTCATCCCGCCTGATATCTGGGACGGCTTTAAATCTTCAAAGCCGCGCAACCCGACCAGTTCTAACTTCATCTTCACGATCATTTTGATGATCTTGGGGTCGAGGTCTGTGTGTTCGACCAAAGGCAACGCCACATTGTCGCCGACGCTCATCGAATTAAACAACGCGCCGTTTTGAAAGAGGATGCCGAATTGTTTTCGGATCGGGTCGAGTTTGTCGTCATCCATCGGGGCGATATCGACCCCGTCATATAACACCTGGCCGCGCGTCGGCTTCATCACGCCGACCATGATACGCAACAGGGTCGACTTGCCGCTGCCGCTGCCGCCGATGATGACCGTGGTCTTTCCCGTCGGGACCGAAAAGTTGATATCTTTTAAGACATGGCGCGGGCCAAAGGTCTTGGCCACATGGCGCACTTCGATCGACGGCGGCGGCGTTTCATCGCCCGCCATTGGATTGAGTATGGAAGCCATTTCATTCATACGAGGTCAAATCGTACTCGCATTTGGCAAAATCAAGAATACTCGATTCCATTTTATCTGTTCTGTATCAATTCTGGCAAAGCCAAACCATCTCAATTCAATTAGGCTTTAGAAGAAAAAAAAGACCTGTTGAATACAACCAGCCATAACTAGCATGGGCGCGTCTCTGGGAGCGCCTGAGAAAATGGGCCTGAAAGCCCGCACGCAAGCGAACAGAGATGCGCCCATGCTGATCACAACAACTATGTAAATTTGAGATGCCTGTTAATTCAACACAGGAAGGCTGATGGATGACACGCGTTTCTTTTCATGGGTGGCCTCAACCGCGTCTCTGATTCGCTTCAATTCTTCTCCGCTCATCATGACGCCGATGTAGCGAACCGGCGGGGTGTAATCATCGGTAGGATAAAATATAACGTCAGCTTTTCCTGACGAGCTCGATGGCTGTGACTCGACTGAGCGCACACGATAAATTTCAAGGATGCGGTTCTCTCTCTCAAAATGGTCGTTGCGAATCTGAATATACCGCTTTGTCACAAGATACTCGGTTGTGTTGTTTTTCGACCAGATGCGATAAGCAAACCATAGTGGAACCACCAGCCAGAACAATAACCAACAAAGCGTCATGGCCGGAGCAATAGCGTCAAATGATGGCGCGCCTTTCCAAATCAATTGATCATTCGACAAAGGCTCGCGCGTCGGGGCGTCGTCTTTTTGTGGAAAAAAATGAGACATCTCAGATCATGTTTTCTTTCAATGGATTTAGACGATCTCTCAAAAATAGAGATTGGTTTTTTATGAAGCCGCGAGGCATCAATTAGCGAAAAACCAATATAGGCATGGGTGCAACTCTAGGAGCGCCTGTGCTTCTAAGCGGAGCAGCGCTGAAGCGAATAGAGTTATACACATGCCGCTCGCTGCAAAACGATCGTATTTTTTGAGATGACGTCTAGATACAAAACCATATCCAGATCAGTCTATGCGGTAAAGATCAAAAACCTGTTTATTGCGAATTGGAGGGCGAGGCTCCCGCCGAGCCACACAAATTATCGCTGCGCAATCGAATGTGACGGTAAGAAGCCCATCGGGTCAACCGGTTCGCCGTGTTTCATCACTTCGAGATGAAGATGAGGCCCGGTCGCTTTACCGGTCTGGCCTGACAGCCCAACCGGTTGGCCCGCATTGATTGGGTCGCCCGCTTCGACAAGTCGCTCTGAAAGATGGGCGTATCGTGAAACCAGGCCGTTGCCATGGTCGACGTCTACCACATGGCCGTATCCGTTCTGTTCACCCGAAAAGACCACAACGCCGTCTTGAATCGGTTTGATTGGAGTGCCGACCTGAACGCCAATATCGATGCCATTGTGCTGTTTCCATTCGCCGTCAATCGGGTGGTGACGCATGCCAAACCCAGACGTAATCGGCCCATGCGCAGGCATTTGAATATCGTCGTTCATTACAAGAGACTTATCAGAATCACGGCGGGCGATTACAAACTCCTGAATCGGGCTGAGGTCTAATGTCTGCCCCGCGAGAATACGGTTCGGGTTTGATAGCCCATTGGCCGCAGACATAACGCCGACCAAGCGATAGATGTCACGCGTTGAAAAATCAATTTGCTGGTCTTGCAGCGTATCCGCCACGATTTGAGACAGCGTATCGCCTCGCTGAATGGAATAGGTCGAGTTCATCGGCTGCCAGTTTTGCTCTTCGAGTTCTGGCTCCGAAGCGGGAGTGACAGGTTCACTCGTAATTGACGGCGCTGCATTCGCATGTTCAAGCGGTTCAAACTGGTAGTCTGCTGGCTTGCCCGGTGAGGTTGTCACTTCATCCACTTGTTTTGGCCCCTGAAACGCGCTCCACAACTGTTCATTTTGTGGAGACGCCATTTCGAGCCCTGGCGCGGGATTGTCGTGTGAGTGAATGACAGTATGAGTAACTGATGAGGCTGATTGACTGGCTTCGGACAAAATATCCGCCAGTTGCTTTTTAAGCTCATCGACTGACTGCGTTAATTCTTCTTGTTCTTCATCAAACGATTCTCTCGATGAAACTGTCGCTGTTTGAATTAGCGGTTCAGACCCCGTCGCAGGCGTCAATAACGCATTGGGTTTTAACATCGATGAAGGCGCCTGGGTCGACGCTTGATCAAGAAGTTCTGAAAACGACGCTGGATTGGGCGGAACTACTCGGCCCCGGCTTGGCGGCGGTGTATTGAGTACGGGCGCCGTGTCTAATGGATTTAAATAAAAGTCCACCATTGTGTACCTCCTCGGCCCTCTTATTTCGACTGCATACAATACAATAACAGACAGTATTTTTGAATTTACGCAATGAGCGTTCCAAACTAAATGGATTTGATCATAAAAATGATTTGAAAGATGTAAGATACTCAAAATAAATAGGTTATGAAAAAAAACGTCTATTCAGAAGTTATTGAAACGAACGATGGTTGGAAGGAACAACAAGTGACAAGGCGGCAAAAAGCGCCGCTTTAATCGATTTCACCGTTTGGCTCAATGATGGCTTTCACAACCATTGAGTCATGCATCTGCTCAAACCCATCTTGCCACTTTTCGATAGGAAATTTGGCGCTTATCAGCGGAGACGCGTCAATGCTGCCCGACGCCATCATCTTGATGACCCGCTCCCAGATTTCCCAATTATGGCTAAACGCGCCCTGCAGTCGGACCTCTTTATGCACCAATGGATCAAGTGAGAAGTTATAAACGCCTGGCCCCCAGCCGACTCTGACGATATCGCCGCCAGGGCGAACGATATCGATAGCGTCTTTGAGGGATGCGTTACTACCTGAGGCGTCAATGACAACTTCTAACCCCATGCCGTCGCCAATTTCTCTGACTTGTTCGCGTAACGACCCTTTATCAATCATGACTAGGTGTGTAGCGCCTAATTTCGCCCCCAATTGTAAGCGCTCCTGGTCTTTCCAGAGGCCAGTGAGCAAGATGGGGTTCGCTCCACTGCGTTTCGCAATTTGTACGCATAACAGTCCAACCGTACCACTGCCTAAAATAGCCACTGTCATCCCGGCGCGAATCTTGGCGTGGTGAGAAACGGCGTGATAGGCAACACAGGCAGGTTCGCATAACGCCGCCAGGCTTAATGGAATTGATTTGGGGATACGGTGCAAACACCGGGCGGGCACCTCAACCAATTGCGCCAAACCGCCGTTCTTTCCTTGCCCAAAGCCAATTCGATGAGGACAAAGATGGTATTGGCCTGTTCGGCAAAAGTGGCATTCGCCGCAGATAAAGGCCGCGGTTTCAGAGACCACGCGGTCTCCTGGAGCAAATTCTGTTACACCCGGGCCGACGTCATCAATCACCCCGCTAAATTCATGGCACATCACCACAGGGATTTGTACGGGCCAACTGTGCTCATTCAGATATTGGTGGACGTCTGTACCGCATATGCCCACCGCCGCCACACGCAACAAAACATGGCCGGGTTGAATAATTGGCGTTTCAATTTCGCGTAATTCTACAGCTCTCTCGCGAAGCGCATATTGAACGACAGCGGGCTGAATCAACTTGGTCTCCAAGGTTTACATTTGCATCATAGTAATACGCCAATACTGAAAAATAAATACAAATCCACCGTTAAACACAGATTTCTTGATTGAAACAGTGATAGAATATGGTATGTTAGTAAATCCTCATGATCATAAACAAGGAGGTAATGATTGCCTGGACGCACTGTATTGCTAATTGAAGACAACGAAATGGTGATTGACGTCGCCAGTATGATGTTGAACCGCTTGGACTGTGAGGTTGTGGTCGCT
This sequence comes from uncultured bacterium, assembly GCA_964556895.1. GTDB lineage: Bacteria > Hinthialibacterota > Hinthialibacteria > Hinthialibacterales > Hinthialibacteraceae > Hinthialibacter. The sequence continues at coordinate 48,199 of CAZKYC010000012.1, forward strand.
AAAACGGGCGCTGAAGCCGTTATAACCATACAAAACCAGCCGGACACGTTCGACATCCTTATTGTTGATTACAATCTGCCAGATATTACTGCGGTTGAATGTTTAACCGAACTACGAAATTACTCCAACACCCCGGCCATACTCTCAAGTGGTTCAGGAAACCCGATCAGCAAAAGTAAAAACGAATCATTAAACATTGTCGCGTCTCTCAACAAACCGTTTTCACTCACTCAATTAGAAGAACTCATCAACAAAATCATCCAATAAAAAAGGTTCTTCCGATATTTGAGTACTTCCCTTGCTGGATAACCTGGGATTGGGGCAAAAAACGATATACGTCCTATCAATAATAGACAATCCAACTCAGGCATGGGTGCAACTCAGGGAGCGCCTGTGCAAAAAGGCGGAGCCGCACTGAAGCGAGCAGAGTTGTACCCATGCCAAATACAACGGTAAAAAATCATCCTTGAGATCGTGTCTGGAACTTTTATAGTGGTTGCCAGAATTATGTGCGGATTGAGTTTACATAACTGTATCTATCGCTGAGCCCTTCGGGCGCGCTTTACGCACATTTTTTTGACAAACGCTCTAATTCAATTTGAGAGAACGTATCCAAATCCCGGATGAGCCAATAAAAAAGCCCTCAAGGTTTGAGGGCTTTTTTTGATTATGGTTTGAATTGGCTATTTTGCGGCTTTCTTTTTGGCCCGCTTGGCCTTTTTTACTTTGGCGACTTCACCCATCTTGGCCAAATCTTCGCGTAAATGCTTTTGGCGCGCTTTAATGCGGGTGCCTTTGCCGACTCGTTCGCGCAGATAATAGAGTTTCGCGCGGCGAACATGGCCGCGGCGAACCACGCTGATCGACTCAATCTTTGGGGAATGGATGGGGAAATTACGCTCAACGCCAACGCCGAACGAGATTTTTCGCACCGTGAAGGTTTCGCTGAGACCACCGCCAGAGCGGGCGATGACGACGCCTTCAAATACCTGAATACGTTCTTTCTCGCCTTCAATAACCCGTGTGTTGACTTTCACGGTGTCGCCGGGCTGAAAGTGAGGCAGATTCTGTTTCTTTTGGCTTTCTTCAAACGCCTTTAAGCCTGGATGTTCCATGATTGATTCGTCCTCCAACGCTTGGCCCAGATACAAGACTATGGGCGCACAAGACGGTGATTATACTCTAAAACTAAGATTTTCAAAGGCTGTCAAGCGCTTTTCTGTAGCCAAACTGTTATTATAGTAGTTGCCAGAATTATGTGCGGATTAAGCTTATGTAACTGTATCTATCGCTGTCCGCCGCGGCGGATACGGGCGCGCTTTACGCACATTTTTTTGACAAACACTCTAAGCTGACATAATCATAAATTATAGTAACTAGAACATGTATAGCCTGTAATTTATATTACTTGAGAATTCTATGAACAAACTAAGCCACCTAGACTCAGATGAACTTTCAAAACGAATTCAACAGGGCGAATCAATTAAGTCGATGGCTGAACAATATGAGGTCAGCCCTCAGGAGTTGCTCGCCTTTTGCGGCAACCCATTTGTCTATTCCCAGGAGTGGTATGACTACGCCTACCACCAAAATGACTGCAACTTAAACCGAAAAACCTTCGAAGAAGCACGGCAAGAATCAAGAGAAGCCGGTTATGAGGCTCGTTTACTAGAGTATTTATCAAAAATTACAATCCCGACCGCCCCAATCTATTGGCTAGAAATCGGTTGCCACTTGGGCATGACTGCCTGCACCGTATTAGAAAATTACCCAAATATTCAATCCATACACATGATCGACTTTAGTGTAGAATCAATCACATGGTGCCAAAAGAATTTCCCCTATCAAGATCGTGCCGTGATCTGGCCAAGCAGCTGCAGCGACATTCAATTTCCAAATGTTGATTTATCCAACCGATACCATGTCGTCTCGTGTTTAGACGTGACAGAACATTTACCTGAAGACATTTACCAAAAAACAGTGACAGAAATAACCCGTGTGCTTCGCCCGTATGGATTGGCTTTAGTCCAACAAGGCACAATACCAATCCCAAGCCACATCAATGTGAAAAAAGAGACGGAGATCATTAGTGATTTTGAAGATAAAGGGTTTGAGACGGTCAAGTCAATCGCCTATCGCGAAAAAAGCACGTTCATGCATGTATTTAGAAAATCAAGGCAAACCCTCACCGTTCAGTGAGCAGCCGGTCAAGAATAATCGCCGCGGCGCTGCGAACCGAAAGGTGGTTGTATTCCGTCGGGCCAGTGATTGGCTCTAACACAAGATCGCACTTCTCAAGAAACGCGTCGATCAACCCCCATCCCGTTCCAAAAAGAATAAGATATGGGCGGTCATCCTCTTGTAAATTATTGCGGACTGATTGAAACGATACCGAATCTTCTCTCTTTCGCGCTGTGGTCGCCACTAGGATGGGCCTGCAGCCGCACTCCTCCTCAATCATCGCAATTCCATCTTCGAGATGGTCGACAATATGACAGATAGAGAGCGCATCGGTGCGAGTGCGGTTGTATTGGGCCCCATAATCGCTGCGCCAAAAGCCGACCACGCGCTTGGCCAGGTGTTGCATGGTGTGCATAGGATTGACGACATAATACCCTTTAACGCCAAAGGTGTGGCAACTGCGGGCGATGTCATGCAGGTCTAGGGGAGTAATCGAGGTGGTGATGACTTCTCCATCTTTTTTGTAGACCGGGTAATGAAGTAATGCGGTGTAAATCGGGGCGGTCATGGCAACTCAATTCGTTTGATGTCGGCCTTGTCGGCGGTTTTTAGCCATTGTTGATACAAATCGGGGCGCCGTTCAGCCGTGCGGTCGACCGCCTGTTGAAGCCGCCAGCGCTCAATTTCGGCGTGGTTGCCGCCAAGTAAAACATCGGGTGCGCTAAGCCCCTCAATTTCTCGTGGGCGGGTATACCTCGGACAGTCAAGCAGCCCGCTGGTGAACGAATCTTCTTCGACCGATTGCATCTTACCGACCACACCCGGAATCAAGCGAACAATCGCGTCAACCATCACCATCGCGGGCAACTCGCCGCCAGTCAGAATATAATCGCCAATGGATATTTCATCGGGCTGTAAGAGATCAATCACCCGTTGGTCGATTCCTTTGTAATGGCCGCAGAGAATAATCAAGTGAGATTCTGTTACAAGAGATTCCGCCATCGGCTGGTCAAAGATGCGGCCCTGTGGAGTGGTTACAATGACCTGCGGCTCTGAGTCGCTTTGAGATTTGAGGTCTTTGACCGCATCCAACAACGGCTGGGCCAACATGACCATACCGTCGCCGCCGCCATACTGTTCGTCATCGGTTTTGTGATGTGTATCGCGCGTCCAATCACGCAGATTATAAACTTGAATATCGACCTGGCCCGCTTCGCGGGCGCGCTTGATGATGCTTTCGTCAAACGGCCCGGCGAACATTTCAACAAAGGTGGTCAGGATATCAATTCTCATCTCACGACCAGTCTTGCACAGGCGGTTCAACGACGATTACGCTCTCATCGCGCCGAATTTCTTTGACAAACTCTTGGGTTGCTGGAACCAGGATTTCCTGCCCATCGCTGGAGCGAATCAGCAGCACATCAGTGGCGCCCGTCTCAATCACCTGGTCGATTCGGCCTAACACTTCACCGTCAGACCGCTGGGCCTGGGCATACAAAAAGTCAGCCTCATAAACAAATTCTTCGTCTAAATTGGGCAACTGCTCCGGCTTGGCCCAGATGATTTCGCCTTGGAGCGCGTCGGAGGCGTCGCGGCCATCTACGCCCACGAATTTCACAATAGGCGAAAGATCAGTACCCCGAATAAAATCAATTTGAAGCGCCTGGCCAGAGCTCTCCAAATAGACGGTTTCCAACTCTTCAAGCATGATCGGGTCGCATCCGAATAGAGACAATTTGACCTCACCTTTTAAAGCGTGAGGCCGCAAAATTTTCCCAAGGTAGATTTTGTTTTTATCCACCTTGGGCTTTTTTCGTCGTAAAGTCATCGAATCATACTCTTGTCAATAAAAAAAGATTGACATAAAACGCAATTAATTGTCGACAATTTCAACTTGAGTTTTGATGTTGTCTATGGCGCCGCGGGCGGTAACCATTTGGCGTAAGGCGCGGGCGGTTTTGCCGTTTCGGCCTATCACGCGCCCCATGTCTTCTTGATTGACCGTGAGCGCTAACTCAACCACGCCTTCAGTGGTGGTCTTTTCAATCACTTGAACTTCGTTGGGGTTTTTGACCAGCGATTTGGCTAGATATGTCAATAAGTCTTTCATAGTTATGACTTTCTGAATGTCAATTGACAATTCAAATTAAGCAGAAGTTTATTCTTTTGGCGCTTCTTCGGCTACTGGTTCTTCAGCGGCGGCCTCAGCGGTTGTAGCCTCAGCCGGCGCTTCTTCAGCTACTGGTTCTTCAGCAGCGGCCTCAGCGGTTGTAGCCTCTTCGGCGGGCGCTTCTTCTTTCGGCTTCTTTTCGGCCGGGGGGTTATAGCCAGGGCTCTTAACTTCTTCATCTGAAACGATTTTGGTAGAACTGTTCACCATATCGTCTTCAGAAAGCTTCTTATATTCATCTGACTTAAACTTCGCCCAGATGCCTTGTTGTTTCAACAACGAAAGCACTGTTTGTGAAGGCTTTACGCCGTTTTCTAGCCAGTGGTAAATCTCTTTTTCTTTGAATGCCATTTCGACCGGTTGTTTGACGGGATCATACCAACCCACATCGGCGATCGACTTGCCATCGCGGCGCCAGCGTTGGTCGACAACTACCAAGCGGTAGAATGGCAGGTTCTTTTTACCCATTCGTTTGAGACGCATCTTCAAGGCCATGATTCATACTCTCCTGTGTTCTTTCGCCTTATGAGGCTTAATCTAGATCAAATCGCATTACATTCCAGGGAACATATCGCGCATTTGCATCATTTTTTTCATCATCTTTTTGTTCATCTTCGGCTTTTTGCCTTTTTTGAACTTCTTACCTTTTTTACCGCCGCCGCCAGCCATCATGCTCATCATTTCTTTGGCTTGGGTGAACTGTTTGAGCAGGCGGTTGACTTCCTGCATGGTACGGCCGCTGCCGCGTGCAATGCGGCGCTTGCGGCTGCTATTGATCACTTGGGGCATGGTTCGCTCAGATGGCGTCATTGACAAGATCATCGCTTCGATGTGTTTCATGTCATTTTCGCCGAAGTTCGCTTGCTTCATTTGTTGCATCGACCCCATGCCGGGAAGCATTGACAACATGCTTCCAATTCCCCCCATTTTATTGACTTGTCGTATCTGGTTTAAGAAGTCATCAAAGGTAAACGTTTGGTTGACCAGCTTCTCTTGCATGGCCAGCGCGTCTTCTTCTGTGACCTCAGCCTGGGCCTTCTCGATAAGAGTAAGCATGTCGCCCATACCGAGAATACGCGACGCCATGCGGTCGGGGTGAAAAAGATCAAGATCGTCTAACTTCTCACCCATACCCGCGAAGAGAATCGGTCGCCCAGTCACATGGCGAATCGAAATCGCAGCGCCGCCGCGGGTGTCACTGTCTAACTTAGTCAAAATCGCGCCGCTGATGCCTAGCCCCTCATTGAAATGCTGGGCCTGGTTAACGGCGTCCTGACCTACCATCGAGTCGACAACGAGAATGACATGAGTAGGTTTCCACTCTCGCTTGACCTTCTGAACCTCGGCCATCATGTCATCGTCGATGTGCAGCCGCCCCGCTGTATCAAGAATGACCGTATCAAGGCCTTCTTTGCGAGCTTTTCTTGAGCCTTCCAACGCAATCTTGGCGGGATCAACATCCGTCCCCATTTGAAACACGGGGACACCCACCTGTTCGCCAACAACCTCAAGCTGTTGGATCGCCGCCGGACGGTAAATGTCGCCCGCGCAGAGTAACGGCTTGCGGCCTTTACCAGCAAGCAATTTGGCCAACTTGGCGGATGTAGTCGTCTTACCCGAACCTTGAAGCCCAACCAACATGATGCGCGCTTCACCAGCGGGCAAGTCAAGCACTTCTGCTTGACCACCCAACAGATCGGTCATTTCTTCTTTAACAATGCTGATGACCTGTTGGCCCGGGGTCAGACTTTTCGTCACTTCAACGCCTAAAGCGCGTTCTTCGATCTTCGAACAGAAGTCCTTAGTCGCCTGGATGTTAACATCGGCTTCTAAAAACGCACGGCGCACTTCGCGCAAGGCCTCTTTGATGGTTTTCTCATCAAGTTTCGGCTTGCCCGCGATCTTGCGGAAAATATCTTGAAATCTCGTCTGTAAACTATCAAACATATTTCGTGTTAAATTTAGAAAAGTTTTTCTAAGTTCAATCCTTTTTCTGAATCTATGGCTTGGCTTCGCTACGCTGATGTTGCTTCTGTAACTATCAACCGTTCATATTTGGTATCGCTGAGCCTTCACATGAATCCAAGGTAGGGTGGGCTCGCGAAGCAGCACACCGATACAGTGTTTCAATATATTTTAAATGGTGGGTTAAGAACCCACCCTACAAATTCCGTTTTTCCCCTCCCCCCAAGATGGAGGAGATTAAACGGGGGGGGTTGAAAGCCTTCGATCATTGAGATTGCGTCGGTCGCTCTCGATTCCTCGCAATGACACAAACTACCCCACCAACTCTTGCAACTGCTTGACCGCGCGTTTCATCGGCTCAAGGTCATACATCAAGTCATCGTTGACCAATTTAGACACTTTGTTGACCTGATCGCGAATCGCGCCTAAATCAGGTGAACGCCCCTCAACCGGAGCAACCACAATTGACTTCGCCGCCAGACCGAGCTCGTCTTCAAAGCGAAACAGGCCTTTCTTGCCATGCTGAATCGAGTCATGCACCGCCTGGCGCGAAATCGACTGCGCCTCGGCGATCTCGCCATACGACAGGTCTTCGTTGTAATGAAGGTCTAAAAACTCGCGCTGGCGGTCGGTCAACAACCCGCCGTACACATCCATCAACAAGGCCATCTGTTTCTTTTCTTCGATCTTGTCCATGTCTGCACCTCAACCGTAAAGCAATCAATCTTGACGAGATAGTGTAATATCAATTGATTTTGATTCAATACCTGTGGATAAAAATTCTAGTATGTGAAATTTATTTGGCTCAACACATGAATAATAGGGCGATTAAACCTGCAAAGTAGTATTGGCTGGCATTCATACAAGAAAAAACAAATCCCTTTGGAGTCTACGACGCCACCTCCCTAAAAAAGGGGAAGGGCTAGGAGATCAATATATTTTATTGCCCGTAAATCGGTTCGATATCCCAGGCGATGTCGCAAGCGGGGAAAAAGAATTCATCAGACAATTCGTCGAGAACATTGGCTGTCGTGTGATAGGCGTTGGTATTCTGGAGCATGCCCGATGAATCAGAGCGGTATGGAAATTTTGTTTCATACATAGGGTCTGTTGATATCGGTTCATCAAGATTGTCTTCATGCACAACATCGAATTAATACAGCGGCTCATCATTTCTGTTTTCTAAGAATATTGAGAAAAAAAGTATAAATCGCTGTTAGAAACGATATCTATATACGCAGAGGGTCTCTACTCTGGTGAATTATTCTGTATGGGGCCGTCCACGGATTGGCTACGCACTCGCTGCTGACATTTATCCACGGTTTTGGCGCTGGAGTGATCGCCGGTTTAGTTGTAGAAGTCGGCGTATGCGTTGGCGAGGGAGCGAATAGGTTTCGCTTAAATAAAAACCGCGCGGATTTGTCGTTGCCGCTCACAAACAGCGTCTTACTTCACCAATGATAAAATAATTTATCTTGTTTCACATATGCGAGAAACAAATACTCCCCATCCACTGGAATGTTTGGTGTAGGCGCTGGCGTGCAAAAGGGCGAGGAGGTCATTAGCCGAGGGACGTCTAACGAGAATGATGATTGAGTTAAAAAAGTGGCTAAGGCCAAGACGATTGAATGGAATTGCCGAATGGATTTTGTCGGTGTTCTTGATGCGTCTTTTAAGTCAGGCTTATAGAAGCCTGCAGACCCATCTTGTCTACGATAGTCGAGTGGTGAGATTCTGTCATAAAAAATTTTTGTCACAGAATGCAAGATAGTGTTGACAAAACCCCAATTCGTCGTATTTTCTATCTAGGCGATTATTTACCTTTTTGGGTTAGGGATAAGGATTTTTCGTCACGAGTCTCAGGTTTCATTTTCTCCAGCCGAAAATGAAATATGGGCTATCAGAAGACACCATAACTTTTGTCACTTGAATTAAATTACATTTAATGCAATTCTATGGAAACCAAGTGAAAGGGTGACCGAATGACTTCTCACATGGACGAGTGGTACGAAGATACTGATTTTTCTTGAACTTGTGGGAATTTTCTCTTGACATAGAGAAAGGTTTTTCTTATACTCCGATAAACTCTATGCGTTCATATTTCGCTGCTAGAGTTGAGTAAAATTTGAGATTTGATTGGTAAAAATCACGAGAATTGGTTAAGAAAAAGCACTGGCGTTGTCATCTGACACGGTTCGGTGTAAGCTGGATGCGGTTTTCAATCTGGTTCTCATGTGGCAAACTGCTATGAAAACAGACAGTTGGGATCTAAAGTCCAAACAGAAAATTCTTTTTTGCTCGAAGGAGGTCGAAATGGCCCTCAAGCATTGGCTAGTTGGCATCGGCGCGTTCCTAGTGATTTGCGTCAATGGCGCCATGGCTCAAACCGCCAACCAAGATGGCATTTTGCTCCTGGACGCGGTTGGTAAGGTATTCAGCGCGTCAAACAACGGAGCGGTGGGCGTGTATGTGTTTAATGAATTGGAAGCGCTTTCCAATGAGTTTGACTTCGGCCTCCCTATTATGAAAGACATTGAATTCGTCGCTGACGAAAACGGCGCGCCGATGGGCGCATACGCCGTCGATGTGTTGGGCGGTCAGTACGCCTTGAACCTGGCAGGCTCGTCAAGCAATTTGCCAACACCCTTCGAACTCAGCGAAAATGACTCCTCAACCCAAGGCATCCCTTATTGGGGCTTTGATGTCGTCGAAGACCTTGAAATGGCTCCAGACTGGCGCTTGAAAAATAACGGTTATTCTGGTTATTTTATTCTCGACTCAGACGGCGCCATTCACTCAGTCGGTTTGAATAACTTACCGAAATACCCCTATCCAGCGACTGACCTCGACGGCAGTATCGTTTCAGCGCTTGACCAGGCTGAAATCGTAACCGCTCCGTTCCCAAGCACGATCGACATCACAGGTTCAGGCTACACCGTTGAAGGCTTCCTCAACGGCGACGTGGTTAACTTCCCTGTCAACCGCGCGTATTATTTCTCGGCCTTCCCGGGTGAGTTTTATGAATTCAACGATTTAGAAGCTGGCGAGATCGTTAACACGGCGACGCCGGTTTTTCTCTACTTTGGTTTGGGCAGTGACATCGCCCGCGACCTCGAAGTTTCATCTGAGTTCGTTCAGATGACCGTCCCAACTGCGAGTGGATTAGACACTCGCACAGTCGCGATGGCCAATGGGTATTATGTTCTCGACGGTTTGGGCGGCGTACACTCCAGCCGCTTGGCGCTCGACTTTGACGTCACCAGCCCCGATGGCAAGCCGGACGGCATCTTCTACAGCGACATGGTCAAGGAACCATCTGTCTTGTTTGAAAACCTCACACAAGACGACCTTCGCGATGAGTTTGGTTCGCCAATTAACAACGCGATTCTCGCCGAACCTTGGTTTGATGACCGCGCCAACCTGCCTTACTTTGGCATCGACGCTGCGGTTGACCTCGAACTCACCCCGAGCGGTAAGGGCTTCTACATGCTAGACGTATTTGGCGGCGTGTTTGCGGTAGGCGACGCAGCCTTTACCTTCCCGCCGAAAGACGATGGCTCGCCATCAAATTCACGCACACCATACTTTAACGTTCAGATCGCCCGCGACTTGGTTGTATTGACTAACGCCGCGAACGAATTCGGCATCGAAGCCAACCGCTTCACCGCCGGTTATATTGTTCTCGACGCCTTCGGCAACGCCCACACTGCTGGCGCTGCGAACAATTTCAACATCAAGCGCATTGGCAACAACTTCAAGCCAATTTTCAACCCGCTGGGTACTTTCGTCGCGATCGAAACCAGCCCCGTCTGGACAGCCGCTGCTCCGACAACCTTGGCGGCCGCCGACCAGTTCGTTGCCATCAGCGCGCCCAGTTCAGTATCAACCAAGTTGAAAGTCGGCTTTGACGGCTTTGACTTCAGTGTTGCGCCTAGCTTCCGTACGGTGACTGCGGCCTTCACAACAATCTCACCGCCGCGTCCAAACTAAGTCAGATTGAATAGAACGTAAAAGCCCGAAGGAAAATCCTTCGGGCTTTTTTTTGGGTTCTTCCGATATTTGAGTACTTCCCTTGCTGGATGACCTGTAATTTGGTCAAAAAACGATTTTTATCTATCAATAATAATTAATCCAACTCAGGCATGGGTGCAACTCTGTGAGCGCATTTGCAAAAAGGCGGAGCCGCACTGAAGCGAGCAGAGTTGTACCCATGCCACTACAATGATAAAAATTCATCCTTGAGATCGTGACTGGAAGTTTTAATTCGATTTGAGAAAAAGTATCCAAATCCCAGATGGGCTTTTTTTGGTGGGTAGAGTAACTTTTCCTTATCACTTTGACCGCTTATAAATATTACAAATTTTATAAACTACTCTTTACTGCCTCATTTTTTATGCACGGCTGATTCTAATCAATCATACTTGCTTTAAACCATTTGATGTCATTTGAATCTCATATGCTGTGTTAAACAATGCTGTTAATGCTTATAAAATGAGTAATGTTTTCAAAAAAAATGTTAGTAAAAAAAATGAATAAAACATGTTGGTTGCGTTTGACTTTGACATTTAATTCATGTTAAAACGCTTCGTGTGTGGTTGTTATCAACCTTTTAATTTCTGCACTTACATCCGTTTTAGTTTGGAAATTGCATAACAGGCGGTCATTCATTTGCCGCTTAATGATATACGGCTAAATTTAGAGAATCGCAGCCGACGGAGTCAGGCAGTCGAGCCATGCAACTACAGCAGCTCTCCGTCTTTGTAGAAAACAGAAGCGGGCGCGTAGCCGAAGTTACGCGCCTACTTGGCGTTCATTCCATCAATATCCTCGCAATCTCTCTGGCTGACACTCATGATTTCGGCATCGTCCGCTTAATCGTAAGCGACGTCAATCAAGCCACTCGGATTTTAAGAGACAATCATTTCACCGTTCACTGCAGCCCCGTTCTGGCAGTTGAAATAGAAGACCGCCCCGGCGAACTTAGCAAACTATTAACTTTAGTCAGCGATGAGGGGTTCAACCTGGGGTATCTCTATGGCTTCGTCGACCGTTCGGGCGACAAAGCGCTGTTGTTCTTTCGTTTTGAAAAAATGGAACTGGCGACTCAGATTTTAGAAACCAACGGATATCAAATCGTCAACGAAGAAGAGTTTAATCAAAAACCTTCTTGATGATTTTTTTCATCGAGTTATTCAAACGGGAGGATGTGCACATGAAACGATTGAGTGTCTTGGGATTGGCGGCAGTCATGGTTTGTATTTTGCCGTTGATGGCAGTGGGGCAAGACCGCATCGAGAATTTGGAGAAAAAAATTCAAATGCTCGAAAGCCAGTTGGGGGAACTGAAAGATATGTTGCAACAGCAGAAAGCCTCGGCGGCGGCGCCAGAGCCGTCTGCTGAAGATGTGTCGACGCTGACCAAGCTTATAGGCCCCGGCGGGACGTTAAGCATCGGCGGCGACCTGCGGTTCCGTGGGCTGTATTTTGAAAATATGTGGGACTTTGACGACGACCTGGCTGGCGACCAGCGTGAAGTATTTCGTTTTCGCCCCCGTATCTTCTTTGACTGGAACCCGACTGACGACCTCGAAGCCTATGTCCGCTTCACCAAAGAATGGTTCTATGGACAAGACGAAGAGATGCCCGGCTTTGACGTCGAAGGCAAAGACGCCATGATCGATAACGCCTGGGTTCTGTCAAAAGACATTTTTGGAACAGGCGTAGACGCCAAGATCGGCCGCCAAGACTTAATCTACGGCGATGGCTTTGTCTTACTCGACGGCACGCCCTACGATGGCTCGCAAACTATCTCGTTTGACGCTGTCAAAGTGACCGTCAACCATGATTGGGGCGCAAGCGACTTGCTGTTCGCCAAACTGTCAGAAAACAACTTTGAAGCGGCGGACGATGAAGACCTCTACGGGATTTACAACCGCTTGAAATTTGGCGACACCGGCGTTGAACCCTACTTGTTATACAAGAACAAAAACCAGGTTGCATTGTCCGGCTTTAACCCGCCAAACGTATTTGACCCATCGCCAGCCGAAGAAACCATACTGCTTGGCTTGCGCGCCACTCATATGTTTGCGCTCTCTGACAGCGTTGATTTGGCTCTGGCGGGCGAGATCGGTAAGGAATGGGGCAAGGTTGATTTTGACACCATGGACGGCCTGCCCGGCGCGCTGCAATTCAGCCGCATGGCCGGTTCGGGTGAAGTTGACCGCGACGCATGGGGCGGCCAGGCCAACGGGACGTTAACCTTCAAAGACGTCGCCTGGACTCCAAGCCTGAAACTGGCGTTCACCTACACCACAGGTGACGACCCCAATACCGAAGACTATGAAGGCTGGGACGATTTTTACGCTCAATGGCCCAAATACAGCGAGTTGTATGTGTATAGTCTCTATGACGGCTTTAAGGGCCGTACAGGCGATAACGACCCCGACATCGGCGTGTGGGGCAACATGTTGATCCCTGAAGCCATGCTGACCGTCAAACCAACCTCGCAATGGTCCCAGTCGCTTCGCTACCTCTACTTTCTGGCTGATGAAGACACCGGCCCGGGCAGCGGCGACGAACGCGGGCATAACATACAACTGTTGACCAATTACACCTTCACACAAAACATAAGCGGCCACCTGCTATTTGAATGGTTTGATCCCGGCGACTTCTACGCCGACGGCGCTGATGACGCGCTCTTTACGCGCTTTCAGCTGATGTACAAATTCTAAAAAGGTGAGGAGAACTATGAAAACGCTACGAAATCCGTTGTTCATTACACTCGCCGCCTTATTTGCATTCGCCTGTTCTCAAAGCGATCAGCATTCAACCACAGGCGGCGGCGAGCCAATTAAAGTCGGCGCCATCTTTGCGGTGACTGGCCCCGCGTCGTTCTTAGGCGAACCTGAGCGCAACACAGCGACGATGATCGTCGACAAAGTCAACGAAGCGGGCGGAATCAACGGCCGCATGATTGAGCTCATCGTCGAAGACAGCGAAGGCGACGACACCAAAGCGGTCATTGCGGCGAACAAGTTGATCAAACGCGATACCGTGTGCGCCATTATCGGCCCCTCGCGCAGCGGTACGACCATGGCGGTCATCGAAATCATGCAAGAGAACGAGATTCCATTGTTGTCTTGCGCGGCGGCGGAAGCGATTGTGAATCCCGTTAAAAAATGGGTATTCAAAACGCCCCAAAAAGACAGCGACTGTGTCATTCGTATCTATGAAGATATGAAATCAAAGGGCATCAACAAAATCGCTATCATTACGGGTACCACTGGCTTCGGCAAAGCGGGGCGCGACCAGCTGAAAAAGATTGCGCCTGACATGGGCGTCGAAATCGTGTCGGACGAAACCTATGCGCCGACCGATACCGATATGACCGCCCAATTGACGCGCATCCGCGGTACAGACGCCCAGGCGATTGTCAACTGGTCAATCGTCGCGGCCCAGAGCATCGTGCCCAAAAACATGAAGCAATTGAGCATGGAGATTCCATTGTACCAAAGCCACGGTTTCGGCAACATCAAGTATGTCGAAGCGGCGGGCGACGCAGCGAATGGAATCCTCTTCCCCGCCGGCGCGTTATTGGCGGCGGACACGCTGCCTGATTCTCATCCACGCAAACAGTTGTTGTTAGATTATACGGCCGATTATGAAGCCAAATTTGGCGGCGTCGCCAGCACGTTCGGCGGCCACGCCTATGACGCGATGTACATGGTTGTTGACGCACTGAAAGCCGTTGGCGACGACCCGGCCAAACTTCGCGGCCATATTGAGCAGATGCAGGGCTTTCATGGGACCGCGGGAACATTCAATATGTCTCCTGAAGACCATAACGGATTAACCAAAGACGCGTTTGAAATGATCCAGGTCAAGGATGGCAAGTTTGTTTTGTATCAGCCATAAATGATATAGCGGCCCAACCCAGTGTAAGGATGTCGTTTTTTTCGGATGGAAATTAGTTTTGCGAGCCAGATTCTCCAATACCTGGTAACGGGCCTGAGCATTGGCGGCATTTATGGAATGGTCGCCATTGGCTTTAATATAATCTATAACGCCACTGGCATTATCAACTTCGCGCAAGGCGAGTTTGTCATGCTGGGCGGCATGATCATGGTCACACTCACCGCAGCGATGGGGCTTCCTGTCGCTGCGGCGTTTATTTTAACCGTCGCCATTGTGGCTCTGATCGGCGGCCTGTTAGAACGAATCGCGATTTATCCGCTCAGAAACGCCGGCGTCTTGACCATGATTATCGTCACTATCGGCGGGTCAATCGTCATCAAGGGCGCCGCCATGTTGATCTGGGGCAAGGAAAGTTACATCCTGCCTCATTTTTCGGGCGAGACCGCCATCAACGTATTTGGCGCCGCCGTCCTGCCCCAAACGCTTTGGATTCTCAGCATCATGGCGGTCACGGTCGCCATATTGACCTTGTTTTTTCAATACACGCTGGTCGGTAAGGCCATGCGCGCCTGCGCCGCCAACCGCACGGCAGCGTTATTGTCTGGAATCGAAGCCTCGCGCATGGTATGCCTGTCGTTTGTGTTGAGCGCCGCAGTGGGCGCGATTGCCGGCATCATCATTACTCCCATCTCACTGGTCGATTACAACCGTGGGTTCATGCTGGCGCTCAAAGGGTTTAGCGCAGCCGTATTAGGCGGCCTTGGCAACAGCGGCGGCGCGGTCGCGGCGGGGTTTATTCTAGGGATTCTCGAGTCGCTGGGCGCCGGGTTAATTTCATCCGCCTACAAAGACGCTATATCACTCGTGGTCTTGTTAGTCATTCTATTCGTTCGCCCCAGCGGCCTGTTTGGCAATCGCGAAGCAGACCGGTTGAAGAAATTTTAGGAAGTCGTATATGAAGCCGTATTCAAAATACGCCCCCTTGTTCGCTGTGGTTTTACTCGCCGCATTGTTTCCGTTTATGGTGGGCGTTGAGAGTTACTGGATCACAGTGTTCATTTTTGTCGGCATCTACACCATCGTCACCATTGGGTTAAGCCTCTTGATGGGGTACGCCGGACAGATATCCCTCGGCCACGGCGCCTTCTTTGGCATCGGCGCCTACACATCGGGGCTGTTAACCACGCTCGGAAGTTGGAACCCCTGGCTGGCGATCATTGCGTCGCTGGCGCTCTCGTGTTTTATTGCTGCGCTGATTGGTTACCCGACCCTGCGCTTGCGGGGCCATTATCTGGCGATGGCGACACTGGCCTTCGGCGAAATTGTGGTGATCGTTTTCACCGCCGAAGTCGATCTAACGGGCGGGCCGTCAGGCTTCGGCGGCATTCCACGTCTCTCGTTGTTCGGTCTCTCGTTAAAGAACGATTTGGTATTTTATTACTTCGTCTGGTCGCTGGTTTGTTTGGTCAGCTTGTTTTCGGTTCATATCATTCACTCGCGCATGGGCCGGGCGCTGCAAGCCATCCACAGCAGTGAAAGCGCCGCCAACGCCATGGGCGTCGACACCGCGAAATACAAACTACAAATCTTCGTCTTCAGCGCGGCGCTGGCGTCATTCGCGGGCAGCCTATACGCCCACTATATGACATTTGTCAGCCCCACCGCCTGTGAACTCAAGCTGTCGATCATGTTGGTGGTGATGGTCGCCATTGGCGGGATGTCCAGCATCTGGGGCGCCATCATCGGCACAGTCTTAATCACATCCCTGCCTGAATTTTTGGGCGTGTTTGAAGATTTTGACATCTTGGTCTATGGCGCGGTCTTAGTGATTATTCTTCTCTTTTCGCCTGACGGGCTGTTTGGCGGGTTAAAACAAGCGGCGGGCTTAGTCAAACGCTTGCACCACAAGGAGGCGACATGAGTTCGTTGCTTCGCCTTCAAAACGTCACGCGCCGTTTTGGCGGGTTGACCGCCGTCAGCGGCGTTAACCTGGAGATTGGTACGGACATCATCTTCGCCGTCATCGGCCCTAATGGCGCCGGAAAGACAACATTGTTCAATCTAATCTGCGGCGTTTTTCCAACAAGCGAAGGGGCGATTGAGTTTGATGGAGCGCCGACCAATGGCCGCATCGCCCACCAAGTCGCCTGGCTGGGCATCTCACGCACCTTTCAAACCGCCGAATTATTTCACAATTTAAGCATTTTAGAGAATGTCATGGTTGGCCGCCATCTTCGTTCGCGGTGCGGTATGATAAGTTCGGCCTTTCGCCTGCCCTGGGAACGCCGCGAGGAGCGCGCCATCAAAGAATCCGCTAAACAGTGGCTATCTTTCGTCGGCGTCGAAGGCGATTATGGTTCCCTGCCCGGAGCGTTGCCGTTTGTCATTCACCGCAAGACCGAGATCGCCCGCGCGCTTGCCACTGAGCCAAAACTGATTCTTCTCGACGAACCCGCCGCCGGGTTAAACATTCGCGAAACCGCCGAAATGGGCGAATTGGTCTGTAAGATTCGCGACGCGGGAGTGACCGTACTTATCATTGAGCATGACATGTCGCTGGTGATGGACATCTCGGATTCGATTTGCGTACTTAATCACGGCAGCAAAATCGCCGAAGGAACGCCGAAAGAGATTCAATCCAACGAAGCGGTGGTCGCCGCCTACCTCGGAAAGGAGGCGGACGATGTTAACCGCAACTAACCTCACCGCCGCCATCGGACGGGTAGAGATCGTAAAAGGCGTCTCGTTTCATGTGAATGAAGGCGAAATGGTCACACTGATCGGGGCCAATGGCGCAGGCAAAAGCACCTTACTCAACGTCATCGCTGGCTTGCTTCAACCCAAAAGCGGGCGCCTGCAACTCAACAGCAACGAGTTAGTCCGTATGACGCCGACTAAGATGGTGCGCATGGGCGTTGCGCTGGCGCCTGAAGGGCGGCAGTTGTTTTCACCGCTCAGCGTGATGGACAATTTAGTTTTGGGCGCGTATACGCAATACGGACGCAAACCCAAAGCCGAGATCGAAACCCAACTTGAAGGCATTCTTGACTTGTTCCCCATCCTGCGCGAACGGCGCAAGCAATTTGCGGGCACCCTGAGCGGCGGCGAACAACAGATGTTAGCCATCGGGCGGGCGTTGATGTCGAGTCCCAAATTATTGCTGCTTGACGAACCATCGATCGGGCTGGCGCCGCGCATCATTCAAGAAATTTTTTCGACCATCTCAAAACTCAAACAACGCGGCATGACCATTCTACTGGTTGAACAAAACGCCCGGCTGGCGCTCGACGCCGCCGACCGGGGATACGTCTTGGAAACCGGACAAATTGTCATGGAAGGCGATTGTGAAGACCTAAAGCGCAATCAAGAAATCGAGCGCGCGTATATGGGCAAAGGACGCGGCGAAATCTGGGAGTAGGGGGAGAGACGCCATGCCGATTTTGAACGAGAAACACGAATGCAATCAGCGCAGCGCCATTCAACAAGTTCAGCTGGAGCGCTTACAGGCGGCGTTAAACCGCGCGGTTCGAAACGTCTCTCATTATCAAGAAACCTTTAAAAGCGCCGACTGGCTGCCGCGTGAAATCGCCTGGTTAGACGATCTGGGGCGCCTGCCGCGCATCAACCGGGATACATTGCTCAACAAACAACCTTACGGCATGTTCGCCGTGCCGCTTCGTGAAGTGGTCAGGCTCCACCCCAGCGCGTCAGGACGCTGCGAGCCAATCGTGATCGGCCATACTCAAAATGACATTCGCGTCTGGACGGAGATGAAAGCGCGAGGGTTCGCGGCGGCTGACATCACCCAGAATGACATGGTGTTGGTCTATCTTGATTACGCCCTGTTTCCTGGCGCTGTGGCGGCCCACTATGGCGTTGAACAATTAGGCGCGTGCGTGACCCCCTTGTTTAATACACCCATCGCCGACCAGATCGAAATCATGCGCAATTACCGCACCACGGTCTTGATCTGTACGCCGTCGCGCGCGGTTCATATTGTTCGATACATGCAAGAAAACAACATTGACGCCAAGACCCTGTTTTTGCGTTCTGTAGTCTTGGTTGGGGAGAGCAGTTCCCCCATCACTCGCTCGCTCATTGAAGAGAGCCTATACGTCGATGTGTTTGAGAACTTTGGGGTCAGTGAAATCTGCATGCCCGGCGTCGCCTTTGAATGCGATCAACACAACGGGTTACACATTAATGAAGACCACTTTCTCGCAGAAATAGTCGACCCTTCCAGCGGCGACGTCTTACCCAACGGCGAGCGCGGCGAGCTGACAATCACCACGCTGACCAAAGAAGCGTTTCCTCTGATTCGCTTCTCAACCGGCGCGGTCACCTCCATTGACGCGTCGCCATGCCCATGCGGCCGCACCTTCGCACGCATGGCGCCCGTGACCGAACGCGCCGATGACATGTTGATTGTTGAAGGGATTGAGTTTTCACCCAACGAAGTCGGGACCATCTTATCAAAGATAAAACACGCCACCGCAAACTATCGGCTGATCATTCTTCGCGAAGAAACCTGGGACCGGGTCGAGATCGAAGTTGAAATCACCCCTGAAATTTTCAATGACCAGGTCAGCCCGCTTGAATCGCTTCGAGAACGCATCGAAGAAGCCATCTTGATTCGCTTGCGCTTTCAGCCCATCGTGAAACTGGTGGAACCGAAAAGCCTGGAAGGTAAAGAGCGCGTCGTCGACAAACGCGAAGGCTAAATTGGCGCTCAAATGACCGTGGTTTTGTTGCGTCCGTTTGATTTGCTTTCATACATGGCCAAATCGGCGCGTTTAATAATTGAGTCGACGTCATCGTCTTGTTTACACATGGTTGCGCCAATTGAGACACTTACTTTTAAAAGCTGTCCGGCGATTGAAATCTTGTTTTTTTCCACTTGAAAGCGAGAGCGTTCGGCTGCGCTCAACAACCCAAATTTATCGATGTTCGCGACAACGGCGACAAACTCTTCGCCTCCCCATCGGCCGACAATATCAAATGGCCGTAGGTTTTTTGACAGCATTCTGCCTGTGGATTGCAAGACGACGTCGCCAATGTCATGGCCATATTGGTCGTTAAAGACTTTGAATTTGTCGATGTCGATCATCATCACGCCAAACGCCCAGCCAAACCGCAGAAACTCATGGAACCGCGTTGACAGGTTGGATTCTAGCATGGTTCGGTTTGGCAACTCAGTGAGCGGGTCGACCAGACACTGGTTCTCAAGAACTCTCATGCGTTCTTGGTTTTGCAGGTCATCGCTGTTGTCATGAAAGAACACCGCGACCCAGTTGTCTTGATTGGCAAGCTCAAGGCGAAAAATCCGGTAGCAGACAGTTCGAGGCAGCTGGCCCGGAGCGGTCAACACGCCGCTTGCGGAACGGACCTCTCCATCTTGAATGGTTGCCTCAATCGGAGACTCGCCGCTATCAATATCAATGCATTGAAACAGCTCATCACAGTGGATATTGAAAAATGATTTGCGTCCATTGAATTCGCGAGAGGCGGTGTTGTCATACATGACAATACCGCCTGAATTGAGAAGGCATACGCCCTCAGGCATGGAATCGAACAACTGGTGTAACAGTGTGGGATCAATCGGTTGCTGGTTCACACCCAGTTCCTTCAAAACAACTATTTACAATTATGCTCATAAATTATCAGATGAAATTGAGATTACAAAGGCTTAAAAGCATCTATGCAAAAACAGTCAATCATCCTCTTTCAATTTCTTTGGCTTACAAATTTCCTTCTTCTTCTTTGACGCCGCACCGCATTTTTTACACACATACCAACCGGCTTTCGGTTCTTTACGCGGCTTGTCTTTGATACAACTCATGGTTGAATCTCCAAACCAATTTACGATGTACAACCCCGAATAATCGAGGAATAGTGTACCTGTTTCCCCTCAGAATCAAGCCAGATTCAACGAATCCAATTCGTTACGTTTTGGGCACACCATTCCATTAAACAACAAGCGAAATGCACCATGAGTTTGAGCGCGGCGTCGGACGTGAAACCCATGGAGAACAACAAGCCCCCTTTTGTGGATTACTGACCGACAACTTCTTGTCGAAAAGTTGTTGCTTGACTTGGAATCTAACAATTCAAACACATACGGCCGGGCGAAGAAATTGTCGTGGAAATACAGGGGTTGTCTTCGGTCGAACGGCCAATATCGTTGACGATGACGCGATCTGATTCGTCTTTGACTATACTTGCAAAATTTCAAATTTCCAAATCAAGATTGGCGGCGTCATAGCGACGGCAGCCTAGAAAACAAATGGAGCCTTCCAACCGCGTTGTTTTTGGGGCAAAGATTATAGCAAAAAACAATGTCGATATTCTTAACTCGGACGCATTCGTTACGGCGGGCTGGCTTTGAGTTTATTTCTGTTGAAAGACAGGCAATGTCAAATAAAACGTTGAACCCTGGTCGGGCTGGCTGGTCGCCCAAATCTTTCCGCCGTGCATCTCCACCAATTCTTTAGCGATTGACAGGCCAAGGCCTGACCCCTTGGCCATGTGTTGAGAATTGGCGGAGCGGTAAAAGCGCTCCCAGATTTTGTTACATTCGTCTTTGTCCATTCCGACGCCCGTGTCTTTGACCGTGATTTCAATCGTATCGCTGGCGCTCGACAAATTCACAAACGCTTGGCCGCCCTCCGGGGTGTATTTAATCGCGTTGCCAATCAATTCGCCGACAACCCGTTCGATCTTTTGTGGGTCGGCGAACACATACAGCGTTTCATCAGGGATCTCGCTGTGCAGATCAATGGATTTCTGTTCTGCGGAGGGATTGTGTTCCTGTAGGGCGTTTTGAACAATCATATTCACGCCGGTTTTCATCTTGTTCATTTTTTCGCGGCCCGACTCGATGCGGTTTAGGTCAAGAATGTCGTTGATCAAACCTGTCAAACGGTCAACCGAGCGTTGGGCGCGTTCGAGAATGCGCATCTGTTTTTCGGTCAGTTCTCCCGCAATACCAAGCGAGAGGTTGTCGAGGCTGCCCTTGATGGCGGTGAGCGGAGTGCGAAGGTCATGTGAGGCCTGCGACACAAACGCCGATTTCATCTTGTCGAGTTCAAGCAATTTGTGGTTGGCTTCTTTTAATTTTGAATTGGCCTCGCTGAGTTCAGCAGTGCGCTGGTCGACGCGATGTTCGAGTTCGCTAGTGAGAGTTTCAAGGTTTTTGATGGTCGACGGGTAGTTAAACAGCGCGATTAAAAACACCCGCAAGGCCTCTACCAACGCCAGGCAAATAAAGACGACCACCACATTGGCGAATTCAAACCGAACAGAAAGGGCGCCGAGCGCGATGCCTGAAACCACAAACGCCCAATACAGCGGTGGGATGCGAGTGTAAAAAATCGAATGCAAAAACCGGACGCCAAATACAACCAACACACACAACACCGTCAAATACTTGGCTTGAATGATCCCGCCGATCAGTAAAAAGATCAACAGGACGGTTGCGATCTGGTCGCTTTGTTTGGCTTTGCTTTTCCCCATCATTGGCGCTCAATCAATATAGTATTGTAGTAGCCTACATCATTTTACTTTGATTTTAATTGTTTATGACCGCGTTGTTGATCGAAAAGTAAATAAGGCGGCGGCGCTTTCTCACCGCGCAATCAAGGATGGCGCAACCTCGACTTTTTGGGTATGATATCGGTCGACACGGCAGCCATGGTTGGTAATGATATTTTTATAGGTTGAGGGCGTTCGATGACACAGCCGTTCCTCTCTGCGGAACCGCAGGTCAAACTTGTCAAACGGTTCGCTGACGCGTACCGAAACTTTCTCGCGACCGCGCGTACCTGCTACTCGTCCAAAGGCCTGATCGAAGAAGAGTCGATCGACGACAAGTGGGATTTTCTCGCCAAAAGCCTCTATAAGGCAGGCCATCACACCACGCTTCAACACTCGCATTTTCAATTCACGCTCGACAACGTCTCGCGCCACTTCATCTGGTCGTTCTTGCATAGCCATCCGTTTTATAATTCAGAGCAAGTCAGCCAGCGCTATGTCACCGTCAAACCGGGCAACGCCGCTGTGCCGCCGCTCGAAGGCGAAGCGCTAGAGATTTACCGCTCGACCATCAAGTATCAAATGGGCGCGTATCAAGCCTTGTCCGAGCGGTTAAAACCACTGGCGCGAAGCGAATACGCCAAACGGTTTCCGAAACGCCCGATTGACGAAAAGAAATACCGTCTCGACATCAAACGCAAGGCGCAAGAAATCGCCCGCTATGTCTTGCCGGTCGCGACCTTCGCCTATATGTATCACACCATCAGCGGGGTCACCCTGCTGCGCTACAACCGGCTCTGCAAATTGTATGACGCCCCGCATGAGCAAACCCTGGTCATTCAACAGATGGTCAACCAGATGCTTGAGGTCGAGCCCAAGTTCGCCGACCTGATCGAAATTCCTCTCGAAGAAGACGGCTCGCCGGAATGGAAGTTCTTTGAAAAATACAATTCAAACGGGATGCACGCGCAGTCATTTATTGATGAATTTGACGCCGAACTTGATGGCCGCGTCTCAAAACTCACTGGTTACAAAACCGACAACGAACGACTATTGGCCGACTCGGTCAGAGAGACGCTGGGCGTCCCTCGTTCGGTGATCAATGATGGAGACGCCATTCGTCTTGCGCTCGACCCGGGCCAGAACCGCCTATTGGGCGAGTCGCTCAATTTGACGACACTGTCGAAATTGTCGCGCTGCCTGTTTCACCCGTCGTATACATTCAAAAAAAAAATCAGCCACACCGCCGACTCACAAGACCAGCGCCACCGCATGACGCCCGCGTCGCGCCCCATTCTCGCGGGCCACATGGTCGACCAACCCGACTATATCACGCCCGAGTTGATCAAACTCGATGACAGCGTCGAACGAGAATACGCCGAAATTATGCAGCGCTCGTGGGACGCGATGAACCAACTGCGCAAGTTGGGCGCGAAAGAGGAATACGTTCAGTACTTATTGCCCAATGCGGTTTCGGTTAGGTTTTCAGAGTCCAGCGACCTGCTCAACCTTCATCATAAACTCGCCATGCGGCTTTGTTATAACGCCCAGGAAGAAATCTGGCGCGCGTCGGTCGACGAAGCCCAACAGATTCGCGAGGTCAACCCCGCCATCGGCGCTTACCTGTTGCCGCCGTGTACGTTACGGGTGTTGTCAAAGACCAAGCCGATTTGCCCTGAAGGCGACCGCTTCTGCGGCGAAAAAGTGTGGAACTACGACATCGACGAATATGAACGCGTGATATGACGCCTTGATGGATGTTAGTGGGCTTCAATCCCCCTGAATTGATTTTGCATTCATAGTCAAACATGATACTGATTAAATACGGAGAAATCTGATGAAGAAATTGCCTTTTACAAACTCACTCTATTTCTTACTCGCGCTTAGTTTGCTGCTTGTGTTTGCGCTGACCGGGTGCAATCAGCAAGAAGCGTATACCACTGCGAATAATGAAACGGTCATAACCAAGGACGATACCATGCCAGAACCCAAACCCGCTGCGGCGCCATTAGACGCCGCGCAAATCGCCGCCATGTCTGATGAAGACTGGAAGAACCGCTTGACCGAACAGCAGTATCATGTTCTTCGCAACCATGGCACAGAACGCGCCTTCACCGGAGCCCTGTTAGACAACAAAAAAGACGGGATCTACACCTGCGCGGGGTGCGGCGCTGAGTTGTTTGACTCGAAGCACAAATTTAAATCAGGAACAGGCTGGCCTAGTTATTACCAGACCGCCAACCAAGAAACCGTGGGACAAAAAGTTGATGAGTCTCTTGGTATGGTGAGAACCGAAGTTCACTGCAGCCAGTGTCAAGGGCATTTAGGCCATGTCTTCAACGACGGCCCGGCGCCGACCGGATTGCGGTATTGCATCAACTCAGCTTCGCTTGGTTTTGTTGAGCGAAAAGAAGAATGAGGGCATTGATGTAGAAGCGCAGCACGCTGCGCCTCTACAATTCTTCAAAAAACCACAAACAAAAATAAGGCTCATCCGGGATTTGGATACGTTCTCTCAAATTGAATTATAATTTTCAGACACGATCTCAAGGATGATTTTTTTATCGTTGTATTTGGCATGGGT
>CAZKYC010000013.1:0-64497 GCA_964556895.1 uncultured bacterium
AAAATCATCCTTGAGATCGTGTCTGGAAATTTTAATTCAATTTGAGAGAACGTATACAAATCCCGGATGAGCCCTAATTCAACTTTACGTTCCTCTACTCACTTGGCCCCTCTATGACGCGTTGCATCCGACTGACTTGTTTCCGGTCCCAGATGGGCGCGTAATGGATCCACCATTCGCCCGGCTGCATCTTGGCGTACAACAAGTCGCCAATCACCAACGGGCTGTCTTTATCGGGCGCGTCGGTTTCATTCTGGCTAATTGTATAGTGAAACACCTGTTCGCTTCGCGGCGCCTGTAATGTGGTGGGCTTACCATACCAATAGTGCATCCACTCAAATTGAATTTTCGAATCAGATGGCAAGGCCGACGCCGAAGCCTGAACCGGACACCCCATTTCTTGTAATTTCAAGAGCGAGGTTTGAAAGGGGATCGAGTCGAGAAATTGGTAGCGGAAATTAAAGGAGCGCCCGCCCTCAAAGTCGTCTTTGGTTCGACAGCCGTGGGTCGGCACCCAGAATTGAGAGTTTGAACTGATTCGATTGTAGGAGTTGATGTATTGGTCTAGCCCTGTGCCTTGGATTGTCGCTTCGGGTTCGCCGTCGATAAACACATAATCATCGCCTTCATAATAGTAATGTTTTTCGTCGCCGTATTCGGTTGAAATCATTTTGACGCTGGCCCCCATGTAGCGGCCCTGGCCTTCAAACTCAAATACTGGATAGGTATGAGCAATGTTTCCAAGCCGTTTTGTGGGCTTGGCGAAAAAATACATCGCGTTGGGGTCAATTTCATCCAACGCAAGGCGGTATTCAAAATTCAATGGAACCGGCGCCGGGTTGGTTGACTCGATAAAAATCTGGGCCTCTTCATGATAGGGCATGTAAAATTGAGTGACCAAAATCTGTTTATGGGGCAGGTAGCCGTATGCAGGGTTGCTCCACCCGCGGTTGGCGTCAACGACGTTAAAAAACTCGGCGAATGTACATTCGACCGCCGGGTCGACCATTGAATCCCAATACATAGTTAGCTTAAGGTTCTGAAAAACCTCTACGGTATAGGCTTGGGTTGTGAATTGCAGGTATTGAATCGCGCCCGGCCCTCTGAGAGAGGCGATCAACTGGCGCCCATTAGGCCCAATGGTGACGCTGCCCGCGCGTTTGTTGAGGTCTTCGAAGTGTTGGTCAGCCGTTGATGCGATATAGTTGAATAATGTTTTTTTCGCCGTCTGGGTGCGCTTGTCAAACTCTTGGGAAAACGTTTTGGTTTGGACGCCGTCGCCCCACTGAATGGCCTGGACCTGGTATTGAATGCCCGTCGCGGCGCTGTCTATCGCGATGCGGCAGCGCTGCTCATACGGCATCGGCATGTAACAGACATAGCCGCCGCCGCTGGTTCTTGAGGTATAGACAAATAAATTGGTAAAGGGGGCTACTTTTTCATTAAAGAGCAGGTCAATGGTGGTATCGACGCGCGCATCTTCTTCGTCATCAAAATAGATGCGAATCGCACCGCTTACATTGCCCGACAACCAGATGCGGTTAATGCAGCCGGGGCCTTCGCCGTCGAACAACACCTTCCATTGGCGCCCATCGTCTTCGAAAGTCCCTTGAAAGACATCGACGTCAAACATCTCGCCGCGGCTGTGGCTGGAAGTAAACTGGACCGTCTCAGACGAATGCAACACCGCCATCGAGGCGGGGTTAGCCAAGCGGTTCATCATATAGGCAGTGTCGCGAATGGTTGTAGAAACCGCTTGGGACTCAGGCGTTAGCGCTGAAGCCTTGGCGACAGGATTGTCAGGAGGCGGCGGGCTGCATGCCCAATGGCACCAAGCGACCATACTAACTAAGACTGTGAACGCAATAGACCAAAATCGATTATGACTTGTAGTTTGTTGGATCAGGGACGCCGGCTTCATGAAACCCTTTCTTTCTCAATAGGCAACTATCGCACTGGCCGCAATGGAGGCCGCTGTCTGTTGGATCATAACAACTATGAGTGAGTTCAAATGGAGCATTCAGTTGGCTGCCCCGCTGGATGATCTGCGCCTTTGACCAATGGATCAATGGAGTCTGAAACTGGAGCGGGCGGCCTTCGACGCCAGTCTTCAGGCCCTGACGCGCCATTTCTTCAAATGCGGCCATAAACGCAGGACGACAGTCAGGGTACCCGCTGTAATCTAGCGCATTCACGCCAATGAAAATATGGTTGCGTTCAGACACTTCGGCGTGGGCGAGCGCGAATGACAAGAAAATAATATTGCGCGCCGGGACATAAGTCACGGGGATAGCGCCCGCCATCTCGTCAGTGGAGCGGCCCTTGGGGACGTCAATAGCATCCGTCAGCGCCGAATGGCCAAACTGGCGCAGGTCGATATCGACTATCCGATGGTCAGAAACGCCGTAATGGCTGGCGATGGCCTGAGCGGCGTCTAATTCGATCAAGTGGCGTTGCCCATAGCGAAAGCTCAGCGCAGCGCAGTCATAGCCCTCATGAGCGGCAATCGCCAGCGTCACCGCAGAATCTAACCCGCCGCTTACTAAAATTACCGCCCGTTTGTCTTGGTGGTCGCTCACGCGAGTCATACACCTTTCGCGTCTGGCTGCCAGATGTATTTGTGAAGCTGTAACTGAAGCCGCGCCGGGACGCCGTCGCCCAGAATCCAATTGACGAGTTCGACCGAATCGAGAACGCCAAACGACGGCGAAAAATGGGTGATGTGTTTCTCAAACAAACCATGCTCACGACATACGCCGACCGACCAGTTATAATCGTCCTTGTCGGCGATCACAAATTTGATTTCATCATTCTCTGATAAAAATTTCAAATTGCCCCAATGGTTGCGGCGCGCCATCAGGCTGGACGGCGTTTTGATATCCATAATTTTTATCACATCCGGCGGCAACACA
Organism: uncultured bacterium; assembly: GCA_964556895.1. Lineage (GTDB taxonomy): Bacteria > Hinthialibacterota > Hinthialibacteria > Hinthialibacterales > Hinthialibacteraceae > Hinthialibacter. The sequence continues at coordinate 2,913 of CAZKYC010000013.1, forward strand.
TCCACCGCAAACGCCCCGCTGGTTTCAATTAACACAGTCGCGCCCAAATCAAGCAGGCGTTGGCATAATTCGGGCGTGTTGGGTTCTTCGAGCGGCTCGCCGCCTGTGATCTCGACCAGGTCGGCGCCCAGTTGTTTGACTTTGGCGACGACGTCGTCAAGCGGCGTCTCGCCGCCTGAATCAAATTCCAGCGCATACCCGGTGTCACAATACGAACAACGCAACGAACAGCCTGCGGTGCGCACGAACGTGCATGGGCGCCCGGCGTATGACGACTCGCCTTGGATGCTGCGGTAGATTTCAGAAATTCTCATTGGTATTGCTCTTGAAAGAATTCTATAGTAAGAAAACTGATACATGCCTTGTGAAAGGCATGGGTACAACTCTGCTCGCTTCGACGCCGCTCCGCGTTTTTGCATAGGCGCTCTCAGAGTTGCACCCATGCCATCAAAAGGGTATCTATTGATGATATGCGGAAATCTCTTTTCCAAAAACAAGAACAGAGATGGCTACGCTCGTATCAGCATTTTTGCCTGTCAACGAAAACCTGGCAAGTGCATACCTCGCTCCCTCCCGTAAAGGGCGAAAGCGAATTAGTATAGTAGTTTCTGCACAGAAACGGCATCCAAGCATACCAAACGGTTTTCACTGAACGATAAAACGAATGAAGTATCATATTCAAACCTTTGGCTGTCAGATGAACGTCTACGATACCGAATCGTTGGCGGGCCTACTCAATCGCGCCGGGCACGAATCGACCGACAACCTCGAAGAGGCCGAACTGATTCTGCTCAACACTTGTTCGATCCGCGAGGGCGCCGAAGACCGCGTTAGAGGCCGCGTCGGACAGCTGAAGCAATATAAAGACATCGCCAACCTTAAATACCTGGGCATCTGCGGCTGTATGGCCCAAAAAGAGGGCGAGCGCCTGCTTGAGAAGGTTCCATACCTTGATTTAGTGATGGGGCCGGGAGCGATTGGCTCGGTGTCCCGCCTGGTGGATGAAGTCCAGTCAGGTAAAGGCCCGGTGCTCGATCTTCACGGCCTTGAAGACGACTACGATCAGGTGTTCCCCGTTTCGAATGAAGAGGTGGCCTACCCGCGCTTTGTTTCGGTGATGAAGGGCTGCGACAAGAAATGCACCTTTTGCGTAGTGCCGTTCACGCGCGGGCCCGAGCGTTCGCGGGCGCCGCATATCATTCTTCAAGAAGTCGAAAACCTGGTCAACAGGGGCCACAAAGAAGTGACCCTGATCGGCCAGACCATCAACGCCTATCAATGGAACGACATTGATTTCGCCAAACTGCTAGAAATGGTCGACGCCGTCTCCGGCCTTGAGCGCTTGCGGTTTACCACGTCACACCCCAAAGACGCGACTGAACCGATGCTGCGCGCGATGGCCGAACTGCCCAGCGTCTGCGAGCAACTTCACCTACCAGTGCAATGCGGTTCCGACCGTGTTCTTCGCCGCATGAAGCGCTTTTACACCAAAGACCAGTATATGGAAATCATCCATGACTATCGCCGCCGCTTTGAAGGGGCTGAGGTTATGCCTGCGGTGACGACAGACTTGATCGTGGGGTTCCCCGGCGAGACCGAAGAAGACTTTGAGATGACGCTCGACCTGGTGCGCGAGGTTCGCTATGACGCGGCGTATATGTTTAAATACTCGCCGCGCCGAGGCACCGCCGCCCTCAAACTCGACGGACAAGTCGATGAATTCACCAAAGCGCGCCGCCTCGACGCGTTAATCAAACTACAGAATGAAATCGCCCGCCAACTCAGCGACGCCGTGGTCGGTAAAACCGTCGAAGTCATGGTTGAACAGACCCATCACGACCCCAAAAAAGGCATGACCTATGAAACCCGCATGCGCACCGGGCGCATCGTCATGCTGCACGGCGAACATGGGCCCTTTGAGATCGGCGATATCTTGTCGGTCAAGATTACCTCGGCGGCCTATTTTACGTTATATGGGGCCCCCGTCTGTGACCAGGTAAAAACCATTGTGGCGTAAATGGATTCTGCCCGTTGCCGTTTCATTGCTGTTGGCCGCGCCCGGCGCCAGCCGGGGCCAGTTGTTGAACCCCTCCACCAACACGCTTGACCCTATCACCCAGCGCGCCCTCGACGAGTTAGACCGCCTCACATTGACAGGAACGCCTGAACAGGTGAAGGAACAGTTGCTGCGCGTGATTAACAGTTCGGGCTATATCAAGCCGCTGGCGCGGGTGTTTTATCAACTGGCCGCCCAAAACGAAGGCGACGCCAACCAGGCCGCGCAATCGTATTTTACCGTTATTGATCAGTGGCCTGAATCAGCCTGGGCGCAAAAAGCCTTAATCGAATTGGCGCCGCTGATTTTAATGAGCGACGGCGAGGTGGGGGCCGCCTATATTCAACCTATATGGAAAAAACAAGACGTCTTATTGTCTAAAGCGGTCGATGCGGCCGAAGTGGGAGAAACCCCCGAGACGCTGCTCAAAGAGGTGTTTTTAAATCTTGTCTATATCGCCAATCAACAAAATCTGAGCGGGCTGTTAGAGTCGCTCTCTCAACACCCACTCGCCCAACACCCCGACGCCGCCGAGGTGGTTGCGCTGGCGCGGGCGTCGGCGTCGATTCATTCTGGGCGGCCTGAATTGGGCGAAGCGCGCCTTCAGGCGTGGCTGTCCGATTGGCCTCATTCGCCGCTGCGAGCCTACGCCTATCTTTTATTTTATGAGTCTTCGGGCGACCCCAGCGCGAGACATGAATCAGCGGCCCGGATTCGGGACGAGTATGCGGAAACGTTAGAAGCCCGGATGCTTGAGCGGCGGCTCACCAACAGCGGACGGTTTTAAGCGGCGCACAGCCTGCAGTCGAAACCAAATACAAACCCATGAAGGCCGGTCAACTGCCAGAGTTCACTAATTCTTCGACTGGCTCAGGCTTAACCATGTCTATGCTCGACGGGTCTTCAGTCGGTGCATCGTCATCGGCTAACTCTCCGGTCTCTGGCCCTGCCTCGGGCTCCTCCGGAGATGAGGGCCCCGGGAGAGAGTCTCCTCCCGAGCCCGTCCGGCCGACAGCATCGAAGACAGAGGCCAGAAACTCGTTGCGTTTTTTCTTGGCCAATGTGCTATTGCTTTGCAGGTCGATTTCAACCTCAGGCGAACACTCAAACATCGTATATACTGAGAACTTGCCTGATTTGAGTTCACGATATTCATCGGGGCGCAGGTCTTTGCCAAGCGGGATGTCAAGCACCCAGCCGTAGGCGTCAGCGATCGACTGGTCAATCTGACGCTCAAACGCGCTGTATTGCTTTCGTTTATCAATAATACGGGTGAGATATTCCTTATCGATCGCGACATCTTTGCGCTTGCTGGGCGGCAGGGTTTGAAGCTCGGCCATTTTGTCATCAACGTCTTTACGCGCTTTATAAATGTCATCCAGCGTCAGGGCGATAATTTCAGGCCCGTCGAGCGAGTCCTTGCCCGTGGCGAACACACTGATCATGGCCTTCAGGTGGGCTTGATACATCTTTGCGGTGAAGGTGCGCAATTCATAATTGTCGCCATAAAAGATCACATCACGCGGTAACATCTTTAACATAACTTGCGGCGAGGTGGAATTTGATTGCAGTTTACGAACAATGCGCTCACGTAACGCCGGGCAGAGCTCTTTGGTGATCATAAATTGACGGAACTTTTTATGGTCAAATTCGGAGAACTGCATTTTTTCGGTGAACTGCCAAGTAAACAGCAGGTTCTCGGCGTTTTCGATTTCGTCTGGTGTGAGAGTGATCTCTAAATCTTGGACTTGTTGTTCGAGGTTGCTTCGATAACTCAATGAACTGTTGTAGTCGTCTTCGAGCGATTTGATATGTTTGTCGAGAATGATTTGCTGCAAGGTGCGCCCAACGATGTGGTTTTTTAGCGTCTTGTTTTTATCTAGCTGCGACTTGATCTCGCGTTTGAGCTTCGTGAACCAATAACACCAACTCTCAAAGCCGCGAAGAGTAAATGACTCTTCTTCGGTCTTGGCTTCAATCTTGAGGCCTTTGGCGAGCGGACTAAACATCTGTAAGCCCGCGTGGCGAATAAACCGCTTAAACTCGACCGCAGTGAGTTTGGCCAACACCGGGGAATTTTCAGCGTCAATCTTGAGTTCAGCAAGAAACTTCGCCGCGTCTTCTTCGGAGGCGGAATGCAGTCGGTTAATCAATTCGCGTATTTGATGAGCAATCGAGTCTGAGATGGTGTCAGTGCGTTTCACCACCATTTCAACCCGCTCCATAATCTCTTTGTCACTGACCATTTTGCCAGAGGTATTTTCTTCACATTTGCGCTTGAAGAAACTGAGGTCTTCGGGGGCGAGCCATACGCCTGATTCACGGAACGCCTTTTTGACAATCCGTTCGCCCCAAACGCGGTCGCCGCTGGCCTTTTTCCAGCCCCATTTGTAGAAGGGCGAGGTTTTTTCACCAGACCATTTGTTGACCAAACCTAATTCGGCCAATAGGTTTTTTTGTTCTACGCGGCCGCCCGGCGACGCCAAGACGATGAGCAGAAGCACCAAAACCACAACGATAACGGCTATGGCGATGATAATAATCATTCTGGTTCCAATGAGCGTTTTTTGTCTTACTACAAAAAGCAAAAAACGGGCTAATTTATTCTGATGGTCTAACAAAACTAGAAAATACGGCAAATTATATAAAACCAGTAAGTTAACAGGACATAGTTAAGAAAAAAATATACTCATATATTGGCATTTCTTACCCAATAGTAGCACAAAGTGAATAATAATAATATCAATATGAGAAATCTATTAGTATGAGAAATCTCAGTCAGTCAAAATTCTAACCCGCCTTCCATTTAATTTCAGTCTGTTTTGAGTAAACAATTTGACCGCTTCAGGATAAAGTTTCCGCTCGGTCGCCTGGACGCGCTCTGCCAGCGAGTCGGGGGTGTCGTCATCTAACACCTCAACCGCTTGTTGAAGAATGATTGGCCCGGTGTCATATTGCCCGTCGACGAAATGGACCGTACAGCCTGTGAGTTTGACGCCCGACTCGATGACCGCTTCGTGAACATGATGGCCGTACATGCCCTTGCCGCAAAACGCCGGGATCAGCGCCGGGTGGACGTTCATGATTCGCCCGGTGTATGAGTCTCCCGGCCAGAACAGCGACATAAAGCCGGCGAATAATACCAAATCAGGGTTCTCACTATCGACAGCCGCTGTCAACGCCTGGTTGTAATCAGCCCATTCGCTGAACGACTTTCGGGCGACAACATCGGTTGGGATGTTGTGGTTTTGAGCGCGTTGAAGGCCGTAGGCGTTGCTACGGCTTGATATAACCCTAGTGATTTGAATGGGCAACAGGCCTGATTCACTCAGGTCGATGAAGTTTTGTAAGGTAGTGCCGCTTCCGGAAAGCATCACAACAACGCGCATGGCTGAGTTCCTTTATTCTAAGCAATTCACAGCCATCTCAATTCAAAATCAAGGTGCAGCGAGTGGCCTAGGCACAACTCTGCTCGCTTCAGTGCGGGCTTTCAGGCCCATTTACACAGGCGCTCCCAGAGTTGCACCCAGGCCTGATAAACATGTCGAAATTCAAAATACCCTTGTTTCTTTGATTCCAACCGATTGAGATGGCTGTGAACAAAATACCACACCACTTCAGCAATATTCAAACCTCATGATCGACTGATAGGCTTCAAATCTTTTTTTGTCTCGGGTTGACAAATTTAATTAGGCGCCTTACCATTTAGTTAGGCGCCTAATTATCAGGCTGCTTACTACCTATTAGTGGTGGCCAAGAATGAAAGAACCGCTTTTTCTCAAAAAAATTCCCAGCATTGACGTGCTAAATCAATGCGCCAAACAACATGCGGATATTGACACGGGCGTGATAGAGGCGTTGATGTTCCTGCTTCACACATCAGGCGAGTTGATCAATGGCGGGGCGGAATATTTTCAGCGATATGGGACCACGCCGGCGCGGTTTAGTTTGATGATGCACCTCCACATGAACCACCAAGGGTCGCTCAGCCCCTCTGATTTGGCGGAACGCACCGGCGTCACCCGCGCCACCATCACCGGCGTGTTAGACGGCCTGGAACGGGAAGGCTTGATTCAACGCGAGCCAGACTCGAATGACCGCCGTTCACAAGTCGTTCGCCTGACAGACAAAGCCCGCTCGTTTTTGCATGACTTTTTGCCTGGCCATTTCAAGCGGATACAGGGGCTAATGGCGAATGTAAGCGACAAAGAAAAAAAACAATTGGTTTCAATTCTAACGAAAATTTTGTCGAACCTGAGCGTATTCAATCGTAACGACGATGACGAGCCGTCGAAAGGCGAAGCATGAGAAACACAGCGATCTTTATCTTGATAGGACTCACCTTCGCTTCTTGCGCTGTGCATGAGGTCAAACAAGACGTTCCACTTTCGTTTGAAGTTCCCGACGCGTTTCGCAGCCAGGGCGGCGGGCCCGCGCCCGACCGTTGGTGGCGATCGATTGACGACCCGGCGCTGCATTCGCTCATTGATCAAGGCCTCGCCAGAAACCTTTCGCTTCGCCAGGCGTGGTCGCGGCTGGCGCAGGCGCGCGCGATTTGGAAAACCGCGTCTTCAGAGTTAAGCCCTGACGTCTCCGTTGATTTGGGCGCGTCACGCTTTCGCAATGAGGTTTCAGACCAGTCAACCGTGACAGGAAACTATTCTGCGTCAATCATCACCTCGTACGAAATTGATTTATGGAAGCGCATCGAGTCGCAACAACGCGCCGCCAGTCTCGACCTTGAGGCCAGCCGCGCCGATGTTGAAGCGACTGCGCTCTCGCTCAGCGCCAGCATCGCTTCGGTGTGGTATTCGATTGTCGAACAACAAGCCAGGCTGGCGCTGCTTTTCCAACAGGTTGAAGTGAGCAAGACGTTTTTAGAGTTGATCGAGCTGCGATTCAGCCAGGGGCGGTCCAGCGCGGTCGAAGTGTATCAACAGCGCGCCCAATTGGCGGCGATTGAGACTGAGGCGCCTGGCGCAGAATCGTTGTTGCGCGTATTTCAAAACCAACTCGCGGTGTTGTTGGGCGAGGCGCCGATGGACTTCGCGATTGAGACGCCAAGCGGGTTCCCTTCGATCCCAGCGCCGCCCGCGACGGGCGCGCCAGCGTCGTTGTTGCTCAGGCGGCCTGATGTCAGCGCAACGTTGGCGCGGGTATACGCCGCCGACTCTCGCATCGGCGCCGCCATCGCCGCGCAATACCCGGCGCTGCGGTTGTCAGCGCGGTCTGAGTTTCAAAATAGCGACCTTGCCGACGTGTTTCAGAATTGGCTGCTCAATCTCGCCAGCAACCTGACCACCCCCATTCTCGACGGCGGGCGCCGCAAGGCCGAAGTGGAGCGCAACCGCGCGGTCAAACAAGAACGCATCGCCGCATTTGAACAAGCGGTGTTGACCGCCTTTCAAGAAGTCGAAAACGCCTGGGCCCAAGAAGACCGCCAGCGTGAATTCATCACCCGGCTCAATACACAACTCAACCACGACCGCCAGGCGTTTGACCAATCGCGCAACCGCTTTCGCCAAGGCATCGGCGAATACCTGCCGGTACTCACGTCGCTGCAATCGATGCAACGCGTCGAACGCAGCCTGATCAGCGCCCAGCGCGCGCTCATCGGCTTTCGCATCGACTTCTACGCCGCGCTGGGCGGCGGCTGGATGAGCGAACTCACGCCGCCCAAACTTGAGGAGACGCTGTAATGATACATATAATTCGAACCCTCTTACGCATTCTGACGCCATTGATCGTGGTTGCGATTGGCTTGGCGGGCGCCTATTGGTTAATCACTCACCAGCCTCACGCCAAAAAAGAAATTGTCGAGCCTGCGCCCACGCTGGTTGAAGTCTTTACCGTTCATCTAGTCGGCCAAAACGTCGTCATCGGCGCTTCGGGAACCGTCGTGCCTGCGCAGATGGTCGACCTTCGCCCTCAAGTCAGTGGAAAGATTATTGAACAATCCAGCGAGTTGGTTCCCGGCGGGCGCTTTCAAAAAGGCGAGGTGATGCTGCGTATTGAGCCGGACGATTATGAGTATCGCGTCGAACAACAAAAAGCGTTGCTCGAACAGGCGCAGCTGCGTTTGTTGGAAGAACAAGGCCGCCAAACCATTGCTCAACGCGAGTGGAACCTGCTTGGCAACGAGGTCGAACAAGATGACATCGGGCGCGACCTGGCGCTGCGCAAACCGCATATCAAAAACGCCAAGGCGGCGCTGCTCTCCGCCCAAAGCAGCCTGGATGACGCCAGGCTTCAACTCAAGCGCACCGTCATCAAAGCCCCGTTTAACGCCTTTATTCGCGATGAGTTTGTTGACATCGGCCAACTGGTCAACCCCCAAACCCGCATCGCCGACTTGATCGGCACTGACGAAGTATGGATCGAGGCGTCGATCCCTGTGATGTACCTGCCCTGGATCAAACTGCCCCAACGCGACGGCGACGGGTCAACGGCTACGGTCATACATGACGCGGGCGCGCTGCGCTCGGCCTGGCAGGGCCGCGTCATTCGGTTGATGGGCGCGCTCTCACAAGTCGGACGAAACGCCAAAGTGCTACTCTCTGTTCAAGACCCGTTCAATTTACAAGACCACTCTAACAACCCCCAAACGCCTCTGTTAGTCGACACCTACGTCCAAGTTCAAATCGAAGGCAAGCGCGCCGACAACGTGTTTTCGCTGCCCGAAGCGGCGGTCCGCCAAGACGACCAGGGCGGCGACAGCGTGTGGGTGATGGACGCCAACAACCGTTTGTCGATTCGTAAGATTGACATCCTGCTGCGGCAAGAAAAATACCTCCTGGTTCGGGAGGGGCTCAGTGACGGCGACCGCGTCATCATCAGCCGCCTGGGCGCGCCGTTGCCTGGCATGAAATTGCGTACAGAAGATATGAATCCCGAAGGCGGCCCACAACTCATCGCTGAACCATCCAACGCCAGAGAGGAGACAAGCCAATGACCTCTTCGCCCCACAAAGGCCCGGTCGCATGGATGGCGCGCAACTCGGTCGCGGCCAATTTATTGATGATCTGTTTATTAGTCGGCGGGACGCTGTTTGCGTTAAACGTAAAACAAGAGGTCATGCCTGAGTTTGAACTCGACCTGGTGTTGGTCCAGGTGGCCTACCCCGGCGCCAGCCCGGCGGAGGTCGAGAAGGGCATCATCCAGGCGCTCGAAGAAGAAGTGCGCGGCCTCGACGGGATCAAAAAAGTCTCATCAACCGCCAATGAAGGCATGGGCTCGGTGGTCATTGAACTCATGTTGGGGACGAACAGCAACAAAGCGCTTCAAGACGTGAAAGTCGCGGTTGACCGCATCCAGTCGTTCCCCCAAGACGCCGAGCGCCCTATCGTCAGCCTGTTGACCACGCGCTCAGAGGTCATCTCGCTGGTGTTGTATGGCGACGTGGAAGAATATGTCTTGCGTAACCTCGCCGAAGATGTACGAGAGCGGCTGCTCAATTTTCCAACCATCACACAAGTTGACCTGGCTGGAGTGCGTCCGCGCGAGATCAGCATTGAAGTGCCCCAAGAACAATTGCGCGCCTATAACCTGACTCTTGACGAAATCGCCCAGCGGGTGCGCATGCACGCGGTCGAGATTCCAGCAGGCGGCGTCAAAGCCGACGGCGGCGAGGTGCTCTTGCGCACCATGGAACGCCGCGACTATGGCTCCCAGTTTGAAAACGTACCCGTCATCAGCCGCGCTGACGGTTCTCAAGTGAAGTTAGGCGAGATCGCCGCCATCATCGACGGCTTTCGCGACACCGATCAGGCCGCCTATTTTGACGGCCAGCCCGCCGCCCGCCTGGTGGTGTTTCGCCTGGGCAACCAACGCCCGATTGAAATCGCCAAGAAAGTAATAAGATTTGTTGAAGAGTTAAAGGTCGAATTGCCGCCGGGCGTCGAAGTCGCCACCTGGTTTGACGCGTCAGAACTGTTTTCTGACCGCATCAGCCTGTTGTTGCGCAACGCCGGGCTTGGCTTGATTTTGGTCTTATTTGTCTTGGGTCTGTTTCTTGAAATTCGCCTGGCGTTTTGGGTGACGATGGGCATCCCGATTTCGGTGTTGGGTTCATTTTTGTTGTTCCCTAACACGGGCGCTTCGATCAATATGATTTCGCTGTTCGCGTTTATCGTGACGTTGGGCATCATCGTCGACGACGCCATTGTGGTCGGCGAAAACATATACGAATACCGGCAACGCGGCATGAATTTTCTTGACGCCGCCATTCATGGCGCCAAGACGGTGACCATGCCGGTGACCTTTGCGGTGTTGTCAAACATCGCCGCGTTTACACCGCTGTTGTTTCTACCCGGCATCATGGGCAAGTTTTTTCGGGTGATTCCGATCATTGTTATATCGGTATTTATTTTTTCTCTGATCGAGTCGCTGTTTGTCTTGCCCGCCCACCTGGCCCATCAAAAGCCGCTCGAAAAACGCACACGCATCGAACGGTGGATCTTTCGCCAGCAACAAAAATTCGCCAACGGCCTGAATGGGTTTATTCAAACCGCATACACCCCGGTGATGCGCACAGCGGTGCAGTACCGCTATTTCACCCTGTCAATCGGGGTCGCGTTGTTAATCATCTCCGGCGCCGCGGTGGCGGGTGGGCATGTCTCGTTTGTCTTCTTCCCGAAGGTGGATACAGACGTGATCGCGGTAACCGGTGAATATCCCTTCGGCGCGTCAATTGAAGAGAGCAAGAAACTGCAGGCCGAATTGGTGAGAGCGGCGAAAGACGTCTTGGCCCGCCACGGCGGCGACGACATTACCCGCGGCATCATGACTTTTTTGGCCAACGGCAGCCAGGGCCGTGAAGGCCGCAGCGCGGGCAGCCACCTTTCGACTGTTGAGGTGTATCTTGTCCCTAGCGACAAACGCCCCATCACCGCGGCCCAATTTACCAAAGAATGGCGCGCCGAAATTGAACAACCGCCCGGCATTGAGTCGTTACAATTCAGATATAGCACCGGCCCCGGCGGCGGCTCTGACATCGACATTCAATTGACGCATCCTGAAATCGACATGCTTGAATCGGCAGCGACTGAACTCGGAACCGCCCTGCAAAATTACGCTGGCGTCAAAGACATCGACGACGGCTTTTCGCTAGGCAAGCCGCAATATGACCTGAAACTGAAAGACGAAGCCCGCAGCCTGGGCGTGACCGCCGCTGACTTGGCGACGCAGCTGCGCGGCGCGTTTTATGGCGCGCGCGCGTTTCGCCAACAGCGCGGCCGCGACGAAATCTGGGTGATGGTGAGACTGCCTGAAGATGAGCGCACGTCCATCTATGACATTGAGAACTATTTGATCCGCACGCCAGGGGGCGGCGAGGCGCCGCTTCGCGAGGCCGCCCATATTACACGCGGGCGTTCCTACACCATCATCAATCGCGTCGACGGGCGCCGGGTGGTCAACGTCAGCGCCGATTGTGAACCGGGCGTCGCGAACCCCGGCCAGGTGTTGTCTGAAGTTGAAGCCAACGTGTTGCCCGCCATTCTGGCCAACTACCCGGGCATGTCCTACTCGCTCGAAGGCCAACAAGCCGAGCAACGCGACACCATGGACGGGTTGTTGACCGGGTTTATCTTCGCCATGTTAGCGATCTTTTCGATGTTGGCGGTTCCGTTTCGCAGTTACATTCAGCCGATCATCGTCATGTCGGCGATTCCATTTGGCGTGATCGGCGCCATTATCGGCCATATCATCATGGGCTATGAAATGAGCATCGTCAGCATGTTTGGCCTGGTGGCGCTGACCGGCGTGGTGGTCAACGACTCGCTGGTCATGGTTGACGCCGCCAACCGCCGCCGGTGGACCGAACAGCTGACGCCCTATGAAGCCATCACCGCCGCCGCGCAGCGTCGCTTTCGCCCGATTTTGTTGACCTCGCTGACGACGTTCTTGGGATTGACGCCGATGATTTTAGAAACCTCGGTGCAGGCGAGGTTTTTGATCCCGATGGCGATTTCACTCGGCTTTGGAATCATGTTCTCGACTCTCATTATTTTGTTCTTGGTGCCGTCGCTCTATATGATCGTCGAAGATGTGAAATACCTGTATGGCTTCGAAGAAGACGCCGAACTCCATCGCTATGACGAAGAGCCAGAGACGGCGAGCGCCTAACGCGATGGGCTGCTGACCAGGTCAATATCCACCGCTTGGAAGGATCCCTCTTTGTTTCCGGTTTCAAGGGTGAATTCAAATATATGGGCGCGGCTGGGCAGATCGTTCAGCGACGACCCATGAGGCAGTTTGGATTCATGAAAAAAGACGGTGGTATAGCCGTCTTTTTCGTTCATATCAGGGCGGATGTCTTTCACAAACCGAAACCAGCCGTAGTTTTCTTTAACACTATAACACACCCCGCGAACGCGAGAGCCTAACTGCCCCCAGCGGGCGCCAGTGTAATCATCACTTGGCAGCAGGCCGGGAATCAAATAGCCGGAATAATAGATATCGGCTTCGTTGCGCAACTCGGTCGAGATGTTATCGAAGGCCAGGGCTTCGACGCGACAGCCGTTGTTCTGAAGCGCCTTCACGACCCGAACAAAATCGCCGTCGCCCGTCACCAGCAACACCCGGTCTAAATTTTTGGATTGAAGCAAGGCGTCAACCGCCAAGTCGAGGTCGGCGTTGGCCTTGCCATAGCGGTTGCCCTGTTCATCGGTGTACCATTTGACTTCTTTACGAATCACTTTGTAGCCAAAATCTTGCAACGCGGAAAAAAAGTTCTGCTGCGACTTACGGTAGGCATGGTCTTGGTCGGCGCGATAGCGGTCATAAGCGACATACGCGTTCAGCCGCACCGGGATCGAATTATCGCGGCAGGCGAAGTTTCGCAACACGTCGAATTGAATTCCATACCCGCCGTTGCGCGATATATTCGCGACGTCGACATAAACGCCGATATTGATGTTGTTGTATAAGGAAGTTGTCATGGAAAAAATCAACTCTCAATTTAGAATTATCATTCATGCAGCTGGTAATGGTTTAATCTGTTTGACTTTGTTTAGATCCACTCGTTTTCGCGCATGCCCTAAATCGTAGTTGTCTTGCATGGTCAACCAACTCTCTGGAAAGCGGTCAAACGCTTTCGACAAGCGCAGCGCCATTTCGGGCGAGACATTGCTTTCGCCATTCAATAAACGGTTGAAAGTTGATGGTGAGACTCCAAGATTCTCAGCCGCCTTTCTCACACTGACATTCAGTCGCGATAGATACAGATGTTGCCGTCGGCGTCAGCGTCAAGAATTGTGTTTTCATCTAAATCTTTTGATTCTACAATTTCAGAGTCTCGAAATTCAATATATAACGTATCGGTGTCATCAACATATTGTGTTTTCACGGTTAGAACCTCCGGTCAACAAAGGCGTCATGAACGGTTTCTCTATCAGAAAGTAAAACAACTCTTAAATAGTTTCTCCATTTTTTCTATTCTCGCCCATCGCCTGACACGCCCGTCAGATTGAACTGCTTCATGCTCTGGTTCGCCAATGACTTTTTCAATCCAGGCGTCTTGTATCATCACTCTATCAGGGCGAGACCGTATAGATTGAAAATACTTCGTCGTCCTCACTATCAAAGCACCTTAACCAATCATTATATAACAAGTATAGGCTTATTCTAAATTCAGTTAACAAAAAACCGGGGCGGTGTGACGGCCGCCCCGGCGTGGTGTTCATAAAGAATGCGTCTAACCGATTAGTCGTCGGCGCCCATGCCGTCTTCAAACGAGCCGGCGGCCACCGGGAAGCAGCAGTTGTCACGGACATAGGCGATGCCGTTGGCGCTGCAGGCGTCGAGGTCGCGGTGAGCGCTCTCGGCTTCGACCACTAACGGCGCTGTGGCTGTGCCCATCTTGCTCTTATAGAGTTCGGGGTAGCCGATGGTAATCATTAGTTCGGCGAAACGCACCATATTAATGTCGCCCGAGGGCAGGTCGACAAACTGCATGCCGCGTTGTTGCCAGCCGGCTTCCATGGCGCGCAGCGGGAAATCAGGACGGATAGTGTGGTTTTTGATATGGCAGCCGTAGCAGTGTTTCGCCACTTTCAAGAAGCGGGTTTCCCAACTTTCGCCTTCCCAACAGTGAGAGGGGTCAACGTTGACGCCCAATGAGGCGTCGCCGTCGCAGATATCAACCAACATCAAGAAATCGTCGGCGCACATCGCGCCCGTACCCGGGTGAATCTCGTGGCACAACACCGCGCCCAATGAGCGGGCTTTGTCGCGCAGTTTGGCGGTCTTAGCAACAAAGCGCTCTTGACCTTCTTTGATTAGATCAAAATCTGCACCCGCCCAGAAGCCCCAGGGGTAGCCGCTGCCGACTTCCCAGCCAAAGGCAACGCCCCAAAACATGGGCAACACTTTGACGCCAAGCTCAGCGGCGTAATCCATGAACTTTAATAGATAATCTTCGGCCCATTGTTCGATTTCGCCGAGCGACTTTTTGGCAACGTCTCCGGGGATAAACGGGCGGATGCTTTTGGTGCCCGTCCAGGCGGAGGTGTGCACCCAGAAGGGGCAGTGTGACGAAATGCCGTCTAAGGCGAGGCCGTGTTTAGCGAACGTGTCTTTGACTTCTGAGGCAGGCTTAAAACCTCCCTTGCCGTCTTCTAACATGAAGTTTGACGGTTGGGCGCCAGCGGCGCCAGACGCCTTCGCAAAGACCAAAAATTCGTCGAGGCTTTTGGCGCCGTGTTGCGCGCCTTCAATACTGGGGTGAAAACAAGCAGTCATGATAAATACTCCCTTCCTCCAAAACGTTTATCGTTATTGTATTGATTTCGCTTTGTAAGCAACCGAATCAGTACAGACGGTCTGGCTACACTCCAAATTACCGCGTCTGGGGCCGGGCTTCAAGGTTGTTGATTCAATCTCAATCAGGATTCAAGTTGGTAGAAATTTTCATTGATGTAACTTTGAATTTTCTTGTACAACACTACAGGCGCACCCAACAGAATTTTCACAGGTGGTTGATTGTCAGCGACAGGGAGAGCCCCTCTCGCCTGAAGGCGAAGGTGTTCGTTGTGTCAAAGAGAGCAGGTTTAACTAAAGGGTAAGAGCAAGAGACATTACGGAAAGATGCCTTTCTCAAGGTACGACTGGACGATCTTGTGAATCGCATCAATGAAGGCGGCGGTGCGCAGATCAATATTCCCGTTGTCTTGATTTTTGGTTTCATGAATGCGCCGATAGGCGTTGATCATGGTGTCTTCAAGCCCGGCGTAGACCAGGTCTTTTTCGTCAGCGCCGCAGCCGATTTTTTTGATGAGCGACTCGTCTAATTTCTTTCCGGTGGTTTCTTCAAGAATATCAACAATGGTTTGATGAAAGCGGTCGTCAAAGCGTTTGGTCATGCGTCCAAAGCGAATGTGTTGAAGATTTTTGATCCATTCAAAATACGAAACGGTCACCCCGCCCGCGTTGAGATATAAATCGGGCAACACCATCACGCCGGTTTTATGAAGAATCTCGCTGGCTTCTGAGGTAATCGGCCCGTTGGCGGCTTCTGCGACGATCTTGGCTTTGATGCGGTTGACGTTTTCGATGGTAATCACGCTTTCGAGCGCGGCGGGCAGCAGGATGTCGCATTCCATCTCAAGCGCGCCGTCTTTGTCGTCAACCGTTTCAGCAGTGGGATAATTTTTGAACGAGCCTTGTTCTTTTCGGTAGTTATAGACATGCTCAGGCGACAGCCCTTCTTCGCGGTAGATAGCGCAATCGTATTCAATAATGCAGATGATCTTGGCGCCGTGGTCATGCAAAAACTTGGCGGCGTGAAAGCCGACGTTGCCGAACCCTTGAATGACAACCCGCTTGCCTTCGACGCCTGTTGTCAAGCCAAGCGCTTCCATGTCTTCTTTGATCTTGCAGGCTTCGCGGATGCCGTAAAACACCCCCAGCCCCGTCGCTTCGGTGCGGCCATGGACGCCGCCCATGGTGACGGGCTTTCCGGTCACGCAGCCGACCGCATTCAATTCACCGGGGTTTAGAGTGGCGTAGGTGTCAGCGATCCAGGCCATTTCTTGGGGCCCGGTGCCGAAGTCCGGCGCGGGCACGTCGACGCCCGGGCCGATAAAATTCTTTTTGTTTAATTCAAAGGTATACCGCCGGGAGATTCTCTCTAACTCGTCGGTTGAGTAATTGTGCTTCGAAATTTTCACCCCGCCCTTGGCCCCGCCAAACGGCACGTCAACCACGGCGCATTTATAGGTCATCAGCGCCGCCAGAGCGGTCACTTCGTCTTCATTGACGTTGGCGGCGAAGCGGATGCCCCCCTTGGTAGGCGAGCGGTGGTGGCTGTGTTCGGCGCGCCAGGCGTGAATGACCTCGACCTCGCCGCTGTCACGCTCAAGCGGAAAGGCGAAATGATAGACGCTGTTGCATTGTTTGACCTGTTCGAGCAAGCCTTTTGGGTAAGGCGTAAAGGCCGCCGCTTTGTCGAAGTTTTTAAGAACCTGTTCGAAAAATGGAACCGGTTTGCTGGGGTGGCTCATTACACTCTCCATTCCAATCGAGGGCTTCATATGTCAGTGATACCGAGTTAAACAGGCAGGGCCCGATGACGATGATTCACGGTGGGTTAATCCCCTGCATGCTGGGCCCAAAAGTGAATAAAGAGTATCTGTTTTTTAAGATTCTGGAAAGAAAAAAGTAGAAGCCATCTCAAAAAACGATCATTTGCAGCGGGCGGCATGGGTACAACTCTGCTCGCTTCAGTGCGGCTCCGCTTAGAAGCACAGGCGCTTTTAGAGTTGCACCCATGCCTGAATTGGATTGTCTAGTATTGGTATGATGAATCCCTTTTTTTGACCAAATTCCAGGTCATCCATCAAGGGAAGTACTCAAATATCGGAAGAACCAACTCTTTTTTATGGGGAGCGCTGTTGACACGATAAAACAGATTGTAGACAATCGTAAAAAACTTTCTCATCATTGGTTGAAGCCTAAAATGACGTGGCGTCGTTTGAACCGAACAGCACTGCAGCTATGTATGATTGTTTGCGCATACGTTGTTGTCTTTGCGTACATTTCATCCATCTATTCAAATTATCAAAAGCCTTCAATCACTCAGCCGTCTGCGTTTACCCCGACGCCGTCAGACACACCCACCCCGTCTCAGGACCCGACCCAGACAAAAACGCCAACCCTGATCGCAACCTCAACCTCGACGCCGACGCCGACGGCCGTTCCACAACCGACGGCGACCAATACGCCGTTACCGTCGCCGCCTGTTCCAACAATAATAAACACGCCAACGTCGACGCCTGTTCCAACAATGACAAACACGCCAGCGCCGACAACCACCAATACCCCTCAGCCAACCGTGACGCCTGAGCCAACCGCTACGCCGACTCTGGCGCCCATTTCTACGACAACTCCAACTGAAACCCATACGCCAAACCCAACAGCCACGGCTGAACCCACACGGAGCCATACGCCGGCCCCGACACAAACTTCGACTCCAACATCAACGCCTGAGCCAACCGAAACGGCGATTCCAACAGTGACCCAGACTCAAACACCGACAGCAACTCAAACTCCGACAGCTATACCGACGCCCGTTTTGATTCAAAACCCGCCAATGCTGATTCCTAACCTGCATCCATTGTATGAATTAAAGCGATTTGAGACGGTAGCCATTCAGATTAAAGCGTTTGACCCAGACCAGGACGAAATCGCTTTTCGCGTTGAACCAGACGAATATATATTTGGCGTGATCGAAACCAATGACCTATTCACTTCAGGGGTCCGTTTTTTTCTCCAATCTAATTTACCCGTGGGAGACTACCAGATCACCATTTCCGCCAGCGACGGCGTATTTGACGTTCAGCAAACCTTATCATTTCGCATCTTGGCAGAACCGCCAACGCAGACGCCAGTTCCGACTGTGACTCAAACCAATACGCCAACCATCGAGCCAACGAGTACGCCTGCTCTTACCCCCTCTTCAACGCCGACGCCAACCCCAACCCCAACCATTTTACCGACTGTGACGCCGACGCTTTCGCCCACAGCGACGGCAACTCTTCAGCCGACTCACACGCCAGCGCCAACCATTACGCCGACCGCCGCGCCGACGGTTGAGCCAACAGTTGAGCCAACAGTTGAGCCAACGATGACAGCCGCGCCGCCACAGCCTCCCGTGATCCAGCGTTTGCCTGACTTGCGAATTTTGATTGATGAAACTGGCCAGCCGTTACTTGATTTGGATGACTACGCGCTTGATCGCCTTACACAGAGACAGAACCTGGCCTGGAACGCGCGGCCCTTGTCAGACGGCTTGCGCCTGTCGATTGACGGTGGCAACCAATTGTATGTAGAAGCGCCAAAGCGCGTAGGGAAATACAAAGCGCGGTTGACGCTTTCAGATAACCACAATCAGGCGATGCAGGAGATCACCATAAAAATTTCGAGTTTCAGGATGGGCGGCTTCTTGCGCCTGCCGCCCATTGGGTTGGGGGTGAATGAGAGATACATCACGCCGTATTCATTGTTTGATTCCATACAGCCGCCTGACTTCCCAATCAGCGAGATCGACTGGCAAATCACCGAACCACTACCAGTTGGCATTGAACAGATGCGCATTCTTGATGATGGGCGAGTCGAGATTATTGTTGGAGAAAACCCGCCAACACGACCAATACCACTGCCAATACTGGCGAAGCGCGTCGTTCGTCCGGCCCCGACGCCAACACCGCTTATCCCCACGCCAAGCGTGACGCCAACGACAAGGCCAACGCCGCCAACTCCGACCCCGGTGATCATAGCGCAGGCCTGCGGCCGCGAGTTGGCGTTTTCAAAAACGCTCGAAATCGAAGTTGGCGCTCAACCCTATGAAATGGTGTGGGCGGACGCCAACGGCGACGCGCGCCTCGATTATTTGGTGGCGAATTATGGCGAGTCGACCGCGTCGTTATTACTTAGTAATGAAAACGGCTCATTCACCAAACAGGATTTGCAAAGCGGCGACGGCTGTTTGAATGTTGGGTTAGATGATCTTAACGAAGACGGGCTTGTCGATGTGATCTTACTCGGCGGGTATGACTCAACCATCACTTACTACCAGGCGAACGAACATGGCTTTGATGAGCCGATCACACTCACCCTGCCCGAAATAATCTATCTCCCTGAAGAGCGCATTGAGCGGTCGCGCATTCGCTTAATCACCACCGGCAGGTTTTTTGAAGACCAGCCTAAATCGCTCGTTGTGGCGCTATCGAATATTACGGTGTTTTATCAACTCGAAAACAACTCATTCAAGATGGTGCACAGCAAGGCTGCCCCATTTTTCTACACCCAAATATCTGCGGTTGATTTGAACGGAGACGGGGTAGATGAATTGGCCGCGGCTCACGCCGACCCAGAACGGATTCTTTTGTTTCATTTTAAAAATAACAGAATGGGCTTGCGAAGCGACCACTCGCTCAGCGTCGACTTCTTCGGGAATGATCCCCAAGACATTCTCACGGCTGATATTAATTTAGACGGGCTGCCTGACATCGCCGCACTGACCTTTAATCGAGAAATCCACACCCTGCTTAGCCCACATTATGCACCATCGATTTTTCAAGAGCCTGTTTCGCTTGTCGTGAATGATTTTGACGCGGGCGACTTTGACCGCGACGGCGAGATCGAATATCTCCTCGCCGGGTTTGACGTTAACACACAACAGAGTTCGCTGGCGGTGGTGTGTGGAGACGGCCGCGCGGCGTTTTCGACTGTCATCCCGGTCCCGGTCCCGCAAGCGTTCCCGGTTGGGCAAGAATTTAACATCGCCTCAACCGACTTTAACAACGATGGGTGGGACGACGCGGTTTTATTGGACAGCGTCGCCAATCGGCTGGTTTTTTTCGCCAATGTGAGTCAGAACAACCAATGAGCGGCTTCGAGAAGCGGGCCTCGTCTGTACAATGAGTGAATGAAGAAGGGCTTTCCTTATGAATGATGAACACCGCTCGGGATTCGTTGCGCTCATTGGCCGCCCCAATGTCGGCAAGTCGACGCTGTTAAACGGCATGTTAGACCACAAACTGGCGGCGGTGTCGCCGCACGCCCAAACCACGCGCAACCGCATTTTCGGCATCTTCGACCGCACCAACTGTCAGATTATCTTTCAAGACACGCCTGGCATCCTCGAACCCAAAGACAAGATGCATGACTTCATGCTTCTTGAAGCAGGCGCCGCGCTGGACGATTGTGACTTGGCGGTCTGGATTATCGACGGCCTCAAAGGCCTGACCGAAGCCGAGCGCACGCTGACCATGAAAGCGCTGAAAGGCCGCAGCATCCCGCTGGTCGTTGTCTTCAACAAGATGGACGCTGTGCCCATGGAACAACGCGAGAAATTTCACGAGTACGAACAAGAAATTAGCGAACTCAAACCGGTCAACACCCATTACATCGCGGCGCTTCACTACGACGGCGTCGAAGTGTTGCTGAATGACATCATCTCGCGGATGCCCCATGGTCCGAAGTTCTACCCGTCCGAACAACTCAGCGACCGCACCCAACGATTTTTTGTCGAAGAAACCATTCGCGAAAAAGCGTTTTTATTATTGAGAGATGAATTGCCCTACTCGCTGGCCGTGAAGATTGAAACAATGAAAGAGCGCGACAACGGCGTTACCTACATCCAAGCCGCGCTGCATGTCGAGCGCGATTCACAAAAAGGCATCGTTTTGGGCAAACGCGGCGCCATGATAAAAGACATCGGCGCCCAGGCGCGTGAAGAACTCGAACAGATGCTTGAATGCAAAGTGTTCTTAGAACTTTGGGTCAAAGTGACCCCCAAATGGAGAAAACAGCCCAGCCGCCTGCGTGAGTTTGGCTATACCGACAGGGACTAAACCGCTTTATTTTCTTCGCTTACCTGCCCTAAAGTTATCTTGTTGAAATATATAGCCCTAGAGCACGCAGCTTTACAGACACCCAAACTAGGCAGGTGGTACGTTTTAAACGATTAAAACGTATTGACAAGCGCATGATTTTCTCTAGACTTTAAGTAGTAGATTGGTTGAATACACCGAGTGATAAGAGGGCATAACGCGCCATAAAAGTCACGGGGAGGTGACGGGTGCCCATCAAGCCAGCATTCTCCGCAATCGAATTGTTGTTAGTTGCGGGAATCACTGCGATTTTAGTTGCTATCGCGGTTCCAGGTTATCTTGACGCCAAAGTGCGCGCCGAGGTAGTCGACGTGCGGGTGTCGCTAAACCAAATCAGCAACGCGCTGCTTCAATACCACCTCGAACACAGCGACTTTCCTGAGTCACCTACATACGATAACCCAAAACCGCTTAATCGTCTGATCAAAACCGAACTTCTCACCCAAGAACCAACTGACCGTTTCAAACAAGGTCTGTCTGGAATTGGCGGTTTATACGCCAATTCGGTGCTTGGGTATGATTATGTGAACCCGTCTGACAAGCGCTTTAACTACTTTCACGCATCAAACATGGCAAAAACGTCTGGCAATAGCGCCTTCCGTACCAATAAGTATTGGTTCATGCACAGCATCGGCCCCGACCAGACCGACTATCGCGATGAAGGCCTGGGCCGCTTGTCTGGCGTCGGCAACGAACTGGGCGTGGTCGAGTATGACCCCACCAACGGCACCTTTAGCCTAGGCGAGATCACCCGCACCCAGATTGGCGGGTAACAGAAACACAACGAAAGTCTTGTAAGCCGCCGGGCGAACGCCTCGCGGCTTTTTTTATTCTTGGTTGAGGACAACACCATGCTACAAACCATCACCCTGGCCGTCGGGCCGCTGCAGTCAAATTGTTACCTGTTGTATGACGACGAAACCAATGATGCCGCGATCATCGACCCTGGCGCGGACGGCGAACGCATCGAAGCGGTCATCAGCGAACATGCCCTTAATCCGCTCTTGATTCTCAATACCCACGGACACGGCGACCATATCGCGGCAAATCGGCATGTCAAAGAGTTGTATAACGTTCCGTTGATGATTCACGCTGGCGACGCGCCCATGTTGACCGACCCTCAACAGAATTTGTCTCATTTCATGGGCGTCCCCATCACATCGCCCGCCGCCGACCGGCAGTTAAATGATGGAGACGAACTCGAATTCGGCGAGCGAACCATCAAAACCTATCACACCCCGGGGCACAGCCCGGGCGGCGTATCGTTTCATATCGAAAACTACTTATTCGTCGGCGACGCCCTGTTTAAGGAATCGGTCGGGCGCTCTGACCTGCCGGGCGCGTCGCATGAAGTCTTGATCGAAGCCATTCGCAGTCAACTCCTGGTCTTACCAGACGATACTATTGTGTATCCGGGCCACGGGCCGTCGACCACCATCGGCGGCGAAAAACAAAATAACCCGTTTTTGGTTTAGATGACGAATCTACATTCAAAAAAACTATTACAGGTAGTCCGGTGGGCTGCTTCGCGAGCCCACCCTACCCGCTTTACCTGGGGAGGGCGAGGCTCCCGCCGAGCCGAGGCGAATCAGCGCCTCACGAATGCCCCCCTTTTTAAGGGGAGCGGCGTCACAGACGCCGGGGGGATCCATCTATCTCAACCAACCCCCACCCAGCCTCCCCCATCTTGGGGGAGGGGCAACACTGCAATCCTCAACAAAGTTGATTCAACAACATGAATCAACTATTAGCCGCTGCCAAACCCAAACCCATTAACCGCTATGCGCGGGAGTTTCTCGACCATCTGCGCCTAGAGCGCGGTTCGGCCAAAGCAACGGTCGACGCCTACCGCCGCGACCTGACTCAACACATCAACGCGCTCGAAGAGCAACAAATTGCGTTCCCGGAAGGCGTAACCTGTGAGGCGGTGTCGCATTTCTTTGACGCTCTTCTCATCGAAGGCGCGCGCCCCTCGACCCTGGCGCGTAAGACCTCGGCGTTGCGGCGCTTTTATCAATACCTGGTTCAAGAACAATACATCAGCGAAGACCCGACCCGCCTGCTGCGCCGCTCCAGCGCGCCCAAGCGGTTTAAGGGGGCGCTGACAGCCGATGAGATGCAGCGGTTGATCGACGCCACCGAACAAGAGCGCGACGACGCCTTGCGCCTACGCGACCGCGCCATGATTGAGTTGCTCTACGCCACTGGGCTGCGCGTGTCGGAACTGTTGAACCTGCGCCCCGGCGACCTGAATTTTCAGTTTCGATTTTTGCGCACCGTCGGCAAAGGCGACAAAGAACGCCTGGCGCCCTTTCATGAAGAAGCCGCCCGCAAGATCACCGACTACCTCGAACAGGGCCGTCCGGTGTTGTGTGAAGTGAATGACGGCGAAACGCTGTTCGTTAACCGTTTTGGCAAGAAGTTAAGCCGTATGGGGTTTTGGAAGATCCTCAGAAAATACGCCCTCTTGGCGGGCATCACCGCCGAACTGACGCCGCACACTTTGCGCCATACCTTCGCCACCCACATGCTTGCGAACGGCGCTGACCTGCGTTCGCTTCAGGAACTGCTGGGCCACGCCAGCATCAACACCACCGAAATCTATACCCACCTCGACGAACGCCGCATGTCAGAACTACACCAGCAATTTCACCCAAGAAACCGGAAGTAACTACAGACAAACGCTATGTTTTGCGAAAGGGCAAAAACGCGAGGATGGTTTCGGGTTTTGGCCGATACCCTTTCTCCGTTTTTTCGACAATTTCCATTTTAATCAATTCATTTAAATCACGCCAAATCACCATTTCTTTTTTCGTTGCATACATTCGGGCGACGGCTGGACTGATATCTTTAATTTTTGATAAGGGCACTTCTTCAGAGAAGTTACATAAATCATACGCCAATTGTTTGCGTCTGCGTTTCACTTTGGTTTGTTGGTCTAAAAAACTTTGGTGAATATAATTTAACCAAGCAACATGGAGTTGTTGACGACGAATCAAAGCCAGTTGTTCTTTCAACCCATCAACAAACCCCTGAACCGCATAGTGTATAAACGGAACAAGGTCGCCGCCGCTCCGGCTGGTCTTGTCTAATTCTCGGTAGTATTTGGTCCGTGTTTGATTGTAATGGTTACTTAAAAGTTGCGCCGCTGGGGCTGGCACTCCACTTTCAAGCAATATTTGAAATTCGAGCAATCTCGCTGTTCTTCCGTTCCCGTCGCCAAATGGGTGGATCCAAGCGATATAAATATGGGCAATAATCGCTTTGAGAATTCCATAAACAATTGCTAATTCATCATCGGCTTTAAATTCAGGCCCATTTAGCCAATCACAAAGATTGTCAATGAGTTGTTTGCAATGTTTCGCGTCGGGAGCGCGATAATTCCCGACCCCAACTTCATGCAATCGAAACGGCCCTGGGGTTACCTCTTCTTTTCCATCAAGTTTATGAAGCACTTTCGCGTTATAACTTTGAATTAACGCCGAATCTATCGTAATTGCCGCCTCTGGGCTTTGAATTAGACCTTCTTTGATTGTATTACAGGCGCCAATCACGTTATCAACTTCTTGGCCTAAATATTCTTTGGATTGAGGCAGCGGTTTGGGATCGTCAATTCGATCCTTAACTTCTTCAAACGACAATGTGTTTCCCTCAATCGCCGTGGTTGCTTGAACGCCCTTCGCGAGGTAAATCTGATGCAGTTCTTTTGCTACATTGGGTCGTAAAGGAACACCAGCGATATGTTCACACTTTGATTTTGCTTCTCCTAAGTCCATCCACAATTTGGGCGGCGCTTCATTTAATTGAAGTGTAAACGTAATCCATGGAAACTTTTTAGAAGTCATAACGTTTAAGAAATAAAATAAATAAGTCTATAATAACAAGATAGATAAACGATATTATTCGTTTATTTTGATAAGAGTAATGAAATTATAAACGATACAATAAAATAAAACAGGGGTAAAAGGGACAGATTACTACTCCCCGATGGTTTGGTAGAGTTTGGCGAGGCGGCGGGCGTGTTCGTCGTAGGCTGATTCAAATAACGCGGTCGCGCGTTCGGCGCCGATGACCGCCGCGCCAGTCAACACCTTGGGCGGCTGGCCCGCGTTGGTGAGATGGGCCGCCACTTCGGCCTTGATGCAATTGATGATCGCACAGCCCCCAATGGTCGAGCCGGGAGCGACGGGAGTCTCCAGCCCAACGACCTTCACCATGGCGTCGCCCACCGGCGCACCGGTGTCGAGGACGATGTCGGCGCAATCCTGAAGTTTGACGCCGTCCGGGTGTTTGCTGGGAGTGGCGTCGGCGTGTTTCTTGCTGACGATGGCGACCACTTTGATGCCGCGTTTTTGGAACCCCAGCGCCATTTCAATCGGCACCAGATTGGCCCCGCTCGACGACACCACCAGCGCGCTGTCGTCTGACGAAAATTCAAAGTTGCGCAGGATGCGCTCAGCGAAACCCGGCACGTTCTCTAAAAACATGGCCTGGCGCTGGCCGTTTGGCCCCACGACCGGGTGGTGAAAAGTCAGAGACAGTTCGACAATGGGGTTAAACCCAGGGAACGACCCATAGCGCGGCCACATCTCTTCGACCAGAATACGGCTATGGCCAGAGCCAAACAGGTGCACCATACGCCCCGCTAAAATGCTTTGAGTGAATAGTTCCGCCGCCTGGTGAATCGCCTCGCGCTGGGCCTCGACACAGTCAAGCAGCTGCCGGCATTGAGTGATGTAATCAGTAATTGGCGATAGGGTCATCGTTCACGTTCTCTGTTCTAACAACATGGCGATACACTCAAATTCCTCTTACTCTCCCCCCCATCTTGGGGGGGAAGGTGTTCTCTTTCGGGCATATAACCCGCTAGATACTATGATAGCGCGAAGGAACTACGCTTCCGGTTTCACTCGCAGCCACCATTCGTCATACAGCGCTTTGAGAAGGCGAACGACTTCAGGGCGTTCTGCCGCGAGGTTGTTGGTCTCGGTCTTGTCGGCGTCCACGTCAAAGAGTTCCCAGTTGTCTTGCCACGACACCAGTTTCCATTTTCCGGCGCGCACCGCCCTGCCGCGCGCCCATTGCCAAAAGATGGGACGCTGGCGCGTCCAGTCTTCGCCGTCGATCACTGATAGAAAGCTTTCGCCTTCCATCGCGGGGATGGCCTCGCCATGAATCCCTGCTTGGGGGTAGTCCGCCCCGGCGGCGTCAAGCAGGGTCGGCATCACATCGATGAAATGCCCGGTGGAATTGTTGATACGGCCTGGGGTTTTCAGGCGTTCAGGCCAGTAGGCGATCATGGGCGTACACACCCCGCCCTCGTGGCTGTAGTTTTTATGGAAACGATAAGGCGTATTGCAGACGTTTGACCAGTCGCGGCCCAGCGAGGTCCAGCGTTCCATGCTTCCGATCTCGCCCGTCCAGGGGGAATTTTTTCCCTTCGTCACCATCTCAGCCGAACAGCCATTGTCTGACGCAAACAGAATGAGGGTGTTGTCTTCTTCGCCCAATTCACGAATTTTGTCGACGACTTCGCCCACCTTTTGGTCGACGCGGTCAATCATGGCGCAATAGACCGCCATTTTGAGGTCTTCTTGGTCTTGTTGTTCGGGGGTGAGTGAATGCCAATCTTTGTGTTCGGGTTGGGATTGTTTGAAGGTATCGTCGATCAGCCCCATCTCGCGCTGGCGCTTGTCACGCTGGGCGCGGAGAGCGGCGTAGCCTTGTTTGTACTTGCCGCGGTATTTGGCGATGTCATCCGGCCACGCCATCAGCGGGTCATGCGGCGCGGTGTAGGAGAGATATAAGAAAAACGGCTTGTCTTCGTTTTTGTATTCATCTAAATACTCAAGCGCGTACTTGGTGAAATAATCGGTGGTATAAAAATCGGTCTCAGGCGGGGTATAGCCTTCGATGGTCTTGTCGTCGATACACCAGGCGCGGCCGTCGCGCTTACGGGCGGGGTCAGGTTCGCCGGGGCGTTGAAAGCCGGGGTTGAAGTGGTTGCTGGCGCCGTCGCGCAAGCCAAAGTAGCGGTCAAAGCCAAAGTCGACGGGGTTGTCGAGGCCGTGGTGTTTGCCCGTCATCAGAGTGCGGTACCCGGCTTGTTTGAGCGCCGCCGCAATGGTGGTGCAATGTTTGAAATGGCTGTGTTTCTTGCTCATGTTGCACTGTTGGGCATACAGCCCGGTCAGCAGGCACGCCCGTGAGGGGAAACACTTGGCGGTGTTGTGCATCTGGGTGAAGCGCACCCCGCCCCGGGCGAGGCGGTCGAGGTTGGGCGTTTTCACTTCGCTGCCGTAACAACCGATGTCAGACCAGCCCATGTCATCAACCAGAATGAAGACGATATTGGGGCGTTTGTCTGTCTTGGCGTTGACGGGGCCTGCGCCGGTTAATGCGGCGGCGCCCAAACTGATTGTTTTTATGGCATCGCGGCGGTTTAGGTTTTTCATCGAAGCCTTGCCTGTCATTCTACTGTCCCTTTCAAATCAATGATGGATTTCTTACGCAATGCAATTTTACCCTCATCCTACCCCTTTCTACGACAGGCACAGGCGAAGGCCGACGCGGCGAGCTCGAATAACTGGGGACGGCGAACCTCTTGGTGAGCCGCGATAAAGTGAAAACGTATCATACTTCGCGGCTCGTCGAGAGACTCGCCCTCCCCATACTTCGGTCGCGATGCTCCCTCGCAATGACGCCCGCTGGCTTTCTCAGAGTTTTCACAGAGAAAAAGTAAATGGAATCTGAGCCGAGACGTCTATCGCAAGATGGCTTCGCTTTCATCTGAGATGACTAGTTTATATGAACGCGGGCGACGGTCGCTGCAACTAATAGTGACATTGCGGCCCAGAATGCTGTGGTCGATGCGCTCATCAACGTTGCTGATTTGGCAGTGCTCCATAATGACGCTGTATTCGACTTCACAATTCAACAGGCGCGAGTTGTCGCCGATTGAGGTGAAACTGCCGACAAAGGCGTCGCGGATAAAACAGTTTTTGCCGATGACGACCGGGCCGCGAATGGTGCTGCGCTCGATTTTACTGCCCTTGCCGATGACCACATCGCCGCGTACGTCAGAGCCGTCGTCGACCACGCCATGGTTTTCGGGTTGGTCGATGTCGCTTAACACCAGGCGGTTGGCTTCGATCATATCGTCGGGGTTTCCGGCGTCGATCCACCAGCCGTCTAACACCTGGTGGCCGACCGGGTAGCCGCCGTCGATCAGGCCTTGGATGGCGTCGGTGATTTCATATTCACCCCGCCCAGAGGGTTTGAGGTCTTTGAGTATTTTGTGAACATTGGGCGAGAAGACATAAATCCCGATTGCGGCCAGGTTGGTCGACGGGTCTTTGGGCTTTTCGACCAGTTTCACAACACGGTCGTTTTCCATCAGGGCGATGCCGTAGAGTTCGGGTTTCTCCACTTCGCGCAGGCAGATGACCGCTCCGTCTTTGCATTGTTCAAACTGATTGACGGCGCCTTCGAGGCCTTCTTGAAGCAGGTTGTCGCCTAGGTACATGACAAAAGGCGAGTCGCCCAAAAACTCCTGCGACACCATGATGGTATGGGCGATGCCCAGCGGTTTTTCCTGTTGAATATAGGTAATCTTCACGCCAAAGTCAGCGCCGTCGTCGATAACGTCGGCCATATCGCGGGTGTTGTCGCTGACCACGATGCCGATTTCTTCGATGCCGACGCGTTTCAGCTTTTCAATCGCATACAACACCAGCGGCTTGTTGGCGATAGGAATCAGCGGCTTGGAGTTAGTGAAGGTCAGCGGCCTGAGGCGCTTGCCCCGGCCCGCGCATGGGATGATGGCTTTAAGTGTTGTCATTCGTCTCCCCCCAATTTGTGTTGTTTCGTCTTTGTGAATGATACGGTAAACACAGTCTTAGTTTCTCATGTCATCACGTCTGAGAATACGAAATGAATTCACTTACTGATGTTCCATTGCATTTCTTAGAATTGTATTAATGCGGGTTTGGTAGCCTGGCCCTTGTTCTTTTATCCATTCGACTAAGTCAGCGTCTAAACGAATTGTGATTCGCTTTCTAGGGTTCTCTTTGGGTGGTCGCCCAGGCGAGCGGTTTAATAGAGAGGTAGCATTCGCTTTCCCTACGATCTTCGCTAGCGCTTCTTTTGCCGGGCGAGAACGTGAGAAATCCTGTTCGGTCCACTCAGGATTACTCGGATCATTTTGAATACCGAGATTGATCTCCTCATCTTCTTTAGGATGTGGAGTTTTCAATTTTTTGTTCATATTTCTTGACCTCTTTGCTATTTGCCTTGCGTAAACTAATGACTCGAATGGCATTTTTCGGACGGTGAAAACTACACATTAAAGTCGGTTGTGAATGGGTGCGAACCCAACTTCGCGTTTTTCAGCGGTTTTGCATTGCCCCATTCGAAATCCATAATTTTATCGTACATACAAAAAAAGCAGTCTGCAATTGATCCCCCTGTTTTTCTTACTCTTCCTCATCCGCTTTGGGTTGAACTTTTGTTACAGGCAATGTACCCGAGCGGACGTCGTCAATGAGTTCTTTGGCGCGGAGCAGCAGCCAGTCGCGATGGTTTAGCGATGGGTCGTCTAACACGCGCTCCATCAGGCGGTCTAAGATTACCCCATACGCCGGCCCCGGCGCCATGCCCATGTCTTGGAGGTCGCGTCCGTTGATGTTCAGGTCGGTTATTTTGAGGGCGTCGTCAGCGCGTTCGATATGGCGTAGGCGCCGGACGAAATGAAACAGCCCGATTTCATACCCGTCGTGGTTGAGATGGTTGCCGCGGCGGTCAGCCATGCGCAGCCGCAGAAACCCGGCGATGCGGTGGCGGCCCACCTTGCGGACAAAGCGGCGGATAGCGCCGTCTGACAGCCCAGGTTGGAGGTTATACATATGGTTTTCGACAACGACGACGGCGTCTTCGATGGCTTTGTTTGAGAAACGCAAGCGCTGCATGATACGCTTCGCCATGCGCTTGCTGGCGTATTGGTGGCCATAAAACACATAGTCGCCCTTGCGTTTGAGGTATTGCTTACAGGGCGTCTTGCCGAGGTCATGCATCAGCAGCGACCAGCGTAAGTTGATCTCATCTTTGGGGGCGGCGTCAACGGCGTGCAAGGTGTGTATGGCGACATCGTCAGCGTGAAAGCGGTTCTGGCCGACGCCAAATCCCATCGCCAGCTCAGGCAAGACATACACCAACAGGCCGCATCGCTGCATGAGTTCAAACCCGTGCGAGGGCTTGTCATACCCCAACAGTTTCAGCAACTCATCGCGCACCCGTTCGGCGGATATCTGTTGAATCAGTGGGGCGTTTCTTACAATGGCGCTAAACGCATCATCATCTAAGCGGCCCTGAATTTTGGCGGCGAAGCGCACCGCCCGCAGCATACGCAAATAATCTTCGCAAAAGCGCTCTTCAGCGGCGCCGACGGTACGCACCAACCCCGCGCGTAAGTCGGCGGCCCCATTGAATGGATCAATGATTTCGCCCGTGTCGATGTCCATCGCCATGGCGTTAAAGGTGAAGTCGCGGCGTTTCAAGTCATCGTCTACTGTATCCGCAAACTGGACGATGGGGTGGCGCCCATCGGCGTATTCTAAGTCGAAACGAAACGTCGTGATTTCATATTGGACTTTATCAATAACCGCGGCGACGGTGCCGTGTTCAAAGCCGACGGGCGCGGCAGTCAGGCCGGCGTTTCGAATTCGCTTCATCACGTCTTTGGGCCGCAGCGAGGTCGCGAGGTCCCAATCGTTTCCACAGACTGAAGTGATCTCGCTTGACTGGGGCTGATTGGCGATCGAGTCGCGCAAAATGCCGCCCACAACATAGACGTTGTCGGGGCCAAGTATCTCGCGCAGCCGAACCACTGCGTCTGGAATCAACGAGCGTTTCATGTGTACCATGTCTATCGTTAGACCTAACAAACTGGGCTTCATATCGCGAGAGCGGTGTATCGTTTTCTGGCATGGGGCTAAAGTAACAGTGACTGAACCTGTCGACTATGATAGTGTATACATGCTGGCGGGCAACGTGTACTCATTTGTATTCGCCAGTGGGTGAGGCGCCTACGAGGTGGATTATGGGATGGAATCGTTTTAGACCGTTGGATACCCGCGCCTTATCGCTGCTTACACTCACAGCATTCGCGTTCACTGGATGCTCAAGCGCTCCCCTGGTTAATAACCAATCGTTTCATTTGAATGAACAACGAAACAGGCTGCCCACATCGGTAGGTGAACTAACGCGGCATGAAGAACCCTTTGAAGGCAGGCTGCCGCTTGGGCTGGGCGCGCGCGTCAATGTATTTATGGCCGAAAGCGCCCATGGGGTTGATACGCTCTACTCAGACGTGTTGAAACCGATGCGGGCCGGCAAGCTGTTTCGCTCTCAGCCGTTCGCGATTGATTACGCCGTGCGCGACCGCGGCGACTCGTTTGATGAAGGGTCAAAACTGACCGACTTGGATTTTGAGTCGAAGTATGACATCCGCCTCGGAATGAGCCGACGCTTTCACCGCTTTGGCGATTTTCTGAATCCAAAATTTTGGATGGCGTCAGGCCGCTTTGCGCCAGAGCCGCCCAAACAGCGCCCTCCTGGAAGAACAGGCTGGAACCCGCTATTCACCGAAACGGCGCCTCCGCTCTTTGAGAGCGAAGACGCCGAGGAGACGCCCAAAACCATCTCGTTACTTGATGTGATCGAGTAGCAACCAGTATCTACCTCATTTTTTTTATGTGCATGGCTTGTGTACAACGCTGCTCGCTTCAGCGCCGCTCCGCTATTTTGCGCAGGCGCTCTCAGAGTTGCACCCATGCCTGAATCGGCTTGTCAATTATTGTTCCGCCAGAACTCTGTTTGTTCGCTTTATTGATTTGGGCGGCAAGGCAAAAGGGGGAGGGCGAGTCTCCCGACGAGCCGCACTGAAATGAAATTGCTTTTCTATATCGCAGCACGCCAGGAGACTCGCCCTCCCTAAATTGAATTCAATTGTTCTCTACTTATACTTTGGCCTTGTAATGCGCGGCATGGTGGTCAGCAACTTGCGCAAGTAGGTCGAGTTGAGTTGGGTGCGCGACCATTTGATTGTGTGGAGCGCAAATTGATCAGGCAACCCGTCAAACGCGACCACATCATAGTCTTCAATAAACTGGTGTAAGTCAGGATGGAGTTTATCTAACACCTCTTGAGTGATTAAAATCTCTTCTGACTCGGCTTTTGACTGGGTCGCTTTGCCGATGCGCATGTCCTTCGATTGCAGCAGTTCTGTGCCCTGAAACACCACTTCGCCCACATGGATGCCAATCGCCGCTTGGACTTTCTGGACGTCTCTCACCTGCATGTTGCGCTTGAACAGCGACTGGAGAATTTGAATCGCGGCGACGGCGGCGCGGTCGATATTATCGACTTCATACCCCGCGATAATCTGGTCGCCCTCACAGTTACGCAAAAATTCGCAGCCCTGCGACGTGAACGTCTTGTTACAGATTTTTTGGTATTCTTCAATCAGGCGGGTGGCTTCGCGGTCGCCGTAACTCCAAAACTTTTTGGTCGAGCCGCACACGTCAATGTAAACCATCGCCCAGTCATGGCTATGACGCTCTACGACGGCTGTCATGGGTTTGTCTTTTTTGAGCGCCGCCAGCTGTTCTTTGATGCTGGGTTTTTTGCTGGGCGAAGCCGGGGCCAAATTGTCTTCGTGATAGGCCTGGTAGAGGTCTTGAGGCTCAGGGATGTTTTTGAGATCAAACGCGCCAATCTTTTTGAAATTAAAATCGCCTGACGCTCGCAAGATTTTATGAATTTGAGACGACACCAAAATCTGGCCGGGCTGCGCCTTGCTTTTCACCCGGGCGGCCATGTTGGCGGTGTTTGACTGAAGAAGCGCCCCGTCTTTAAACACCACATACCCTTGATGAACGCCAAAACAGGGGACCAGCGGCGTCTCCGCCGGACGCGAATCGTTCCATTCATCCATCACTTCAAGTACTGAGTCGGCGGCCTTTAACGCCGCTTCCGGCGTTTCAAAACAGGCGATGATTTGCGGCCCGCCGGTCGGGTCGATAAAGGTCGGCCCAAGTTCCATCAAGCGTTCGCGGGCGTGAGATTGGTAGTCGGCGAAGATGGCGTCAGCCGCGTTGCTGTCTAACTTCCAAACATCGTCAGCCGAAGCCGACACGTCGATAAACATGATGGTCCATAGTTGTTGGTTTTCGTCTCGAAACTCTTGTTCGACCCGGTCTCGGGTCTCAAGCGCTTTTCTCAGGCGGTCTTCGAGGTCGTTCGACGATGAGCCGCGTTTAAATGATTGTGCGTCTCTCATTGGTTGGTTCACCCTATCGTGTTATGACATTTGTTCAGATAAAAGCCTATTTTAATGATCGTACAACACTGAACAAAATCAAAATGGAATTACAGACGACAACCTATGTCACATTCTTTGACGCAGGTTGTTTTTTGAAATTGATACGAAATTTGTTCTCGATTGTAAGAATGAGAAACTATATAGTAGATGAAAATGAAAATGTGCAAAGTTTTTTTATTCGTTTCAAGCAGAAGCTGCATAGAAAGCCACACGACTTCGATAGCAAGTAATGGCGTAATTCTTTTTACCTTATATATAAAAGCAGATTCACAGAATCTACAAGACCTGCCCTCTAACCATTTGTCCAGAAAGTATCGCAACCCTAAATATGGATAGTCCTTCACTTAAATTTTCTATATATTGACAACGGTGCATCTATTTACGAATAATTTACCCCTTCTATAATTCATCGGGAATATTTTTCATGTGCGCTTTATTCGCTTGTAAAGTGTTATTTTGTTACATGCTATTATTTTTGTAAAAGAATTAGCATTTACGCTAATTTTCTTTTAATATGCGTTAAAAGACCTGGAAATTCTCACTTAAAGATGGTTTTGTCTATTCTTGCACAAAACTTGCGATGACATTGTTTATAACACCTTTTTAAGCGTTTTTTTGACTTGTAGTGATATTTTACATAAGGGCGCTTCAGGGCATGCCCTAATAGTGGTCAGGCGGCTTTAAGGCCGCATATCAAGAAGTGCGAGACTGATTTTGTGAAGAACCCGTTTTCCCGCTCGAACGACCTGCCGTTCACACTAAGCGGTAAACCCGACCGTATTTCCCAAACTCTGTTCGGAAAGTATGGCGAAGAAAAACGTTGGGAAGCGCTAGACGCGATCTCGGCGCCAGGACAATCGGCGTGGCACCACCGCTTGTTGTTGTGGATGCTCGCCAGTGAAAACCCCGACATGCGCGACCGCTGTTGGGAAATTCTTGACCACTCCAAAGTTGATTTTGATATGTTGATGAACGAACTCTCCTGCCCGATGTGGCAAGTGAGGGTTGGCGTCATT
Organism: uncultured bacterium; assembly: GCA_964556895.1. Classification (GTDB taxonomy): domain Bacteria; phylum Hinthialibacterota; class Hinthialibacteria; order Hinthialibacterales; family Hinthialibacteraceae; genus Hinthialibacter. The sequence goes on from CAZKYC010000013.1 coordinate 37,257, forward strand.
CGGTTGCTCGCCAAAAGCGGTCGCTTGGATATCGTCCGGTATCTAGTGTCGGGCATTGAAGACTATCACCAGGAAGTGATTGACGAAACCAAGCGCAGTTTGACGATTCTGGTGCAAAACGCGCACAGCCGCCGCGAGCGCGGCGAGCTGCCTCGCGAAGAGGTCGAAGACGCGCTGACCTCTCTCTACCAACCATTGTACGCCTCAAAACGGTCGCCCAAGTTTCAGGCGCTTCAGTTTTTGTTTAAGATCGCGCCGCTTGATGAAGACCTGTTTTGGGAGATGTATTTAAATCTTGAGTTGCCCCAATACTCTCTCTTTCACGAAGAGTTAATTCGCTACCAGACTAACGGCTCGTTAGAAGTCATGTATTACGGCCTGCTACAACAAAATGAATCCATCGTTTCGCGTTTGACAGGCTTTTTGGCGATTGCGGTGCGCAACAGCGGCGACAATGTGACCCACCACTTAAACGCCATTCGCAAGTTACACCGCGATGACTTCGTTAAAGTGGCGTTTGTGTTACAACATTACCGCATTTTGGTTGAGTTTCAGGGCCTGATCAAACACATGAACCCACCTGACCGCATCGTGTTGTTTGACCTTCTCGAGGCGGTCGGCGCAGAACAAAACCTGGCGTTTTTGTTGAGATGCCTCCAACTTGACGACTCGCGCATCCGCATTCGGGTGTTAAAGATTCTCGGCGAGAGCGAGACGCTGGGCCTTCGCCATGAGGTATTTGAGTTTCTCACCGACACCGATGAACAGGTCTTGTTGGCGACGTTTCGTTACCTTCAGAAAAAGGGCGATTTGTCGATCCTCGAAAAAATCTCTCACCTGACGCGCAGCAAGAAAAAGAAAGTTCGCCAGGGCGTGGTCACCACCATGTTCAAGATCGTCAAAGAAATGTTGTTGACCAACTTTGACACCTTCACCAACCAAAAGCGCCATAAGATTCTCAAGTGGCTTCAAAAGATGAAACCCAATTTCTTCAAAGAGATTGTGTATCTCTCAGAATCACCTGATGAGATTGACCGCATTCGCTACCTCAAAATGCTTGAAGCCTGTGAATTGGGCGAGGCCATGGCCGAATACCGCCGTATGGCCAGAGACCAAAACCCAAAAATTCGCGCGACGTCGATCAACGGGTTTGGCCGCATCAAAGACGCTGACACCCGCTTTCGCCTGGCCAAACCGTTCTTTACTGACCCTGACCCGCGGGTGCGCGCCAATGCGTTTGACTTGTTGCCTGAAGATAGGCCCGACAATGACGAGGTGATAGAACTCGCCAAAAAAGCGGCTGAAGAAGGCAACCGCCGTGAATGCGGCAGCGCCTTGGCCAAACTATTAAACTGGGGCTTTAAAGAATATGAAGAGAAACTGTTAACACTTCTCGAAAGCGATGATGAATTTACCAAAGCCAGCGCGCTATGGGTATTGGGCGTCGCCAAGGGCATGGACCATCTGGTCGACAATCTTCGCGAAGCCGCCAACGACAAGCGGTCTTCCGTCCGTGAGATGGCGGTGCGCGGCATCGGCCTGAAGGGCTCCGAAGAAGACCTGCGCGCCTTGATGCCGTTCCTTCAAGACCCCGACCGCAACGTCCGCGTCGCCACCCAAAAGGCGTTGCGAAACCGCTTAAACCTCTCCTTTGAAATCGCCTAACCAATTGTCATGGACGCCCGCCACAAACGAAAACGCGCCGTGGCGCTCAACTATGACTCAGACCAAAGCAGCGCGCCGACCGTAGCCGCCAAAGGCCAGGGCGAAGTCGCTGAACGCATCATCGCGCTGGCTAAAGACCATGATATTCCACTCTATGAAGACCCTGACCTGATTGAAGTATTAAGTTCCATTGATTTAGGCCGGGAGATTCCAGAAGAACTCTATAAAGCGGTCGCCGAAGTGTTGGCGTTTATCTACCGGATGAACCAAACCTACGAAAAAAAACCCTAACTTGAATTAAATGTCCAGTTGACTTGACTTTTTTTATGTGGTAGAACATAGTATCAATTCGTCGGGGAGGACTGCGTAAGCCCTCATGCAAGTGCAGTTCCATCCCATGCTCTTGTGACGCAGAGCAATGTCACGGCTTTATCAATTATTTTTTGTCAGACCAAACTGCGTCGTAAGAGAAGGGGCTTCGCCCTTGGGTGAAGCAAACCGTATCGTTTTACAAAATCAGAAAGGTGGTGAAATGGGATGAAGAAACTGCAAGGGTTTACGCTAATTGAGCTGCTTATCGTCGTTGCCATTATTGGCATCCTGGCCGCGATCGCCGTTCCTAACTTTATGAACGCGCAGGTCCGCGCCAAAGTTGCTCGGGCAGAGTCGGAAATGCGGAACATCCAGAACTCTCTGGAATCGTTCTTCATTGATAACAACGGCTATCCATTCATGGACAGCGACCGTTTACGCGCTCGCCGTCAGTACAAAGGGTTGGAAGAGCCTGACGTGAATGTTGCTCACATCATGATCGGTACTGGCTCTAACGCCCGTCGTTTGTACCTGACCACCCCGGTCGCGTACATTTCGTCGCTTCCGTTTGACCCGTTCCACGGTGATGGCGCCACATGGGGCTATCAGTACGGTTCCAATGGTCAGAGCTATTACATTCTGTCCAGCTGGGGCCCAGACCAACAAGACGGTCTTGGCAGCGGTGAAGGCTTTGATGAACGTGAATACACCGGTGCGCGTTTCACAGACACACGCAAGGTCGGTATTCGTGACAGCAAGTTCTTGCTTTCACAGTTTATCTACAACGCGTCAAATGGCATCACCAGTGATGGCGACATCATGCGCGTTGGACCATAACGCATTGTTGCAACTCGTTTACAAGAAAGCCGGAGGAGAAATCCTCCGGCTTTTTTCGTTTAGAGAGCTTTGTGAATAGTATTGTCAGGCTTTAGCCATTACCGCCACACCAGATCCGCCGGCGCCTGGCGCACCAGGTGAGAATAGCTGAATTCTGGTTTATGTTTCGTCTTCGTTTGGTTGATTGGGCAAATCATCGTCATTTTCTCAAACGCCGTAGCCGATGACAAAAAGCGCGGCTACACTACCCCATCATCAAGCCGTAACTCTCTGTTTCACATTTGATTCAAAGGATAATGGCCCATGGGACTCTTTGATTGGTTGGTTAGAAAACCCAAAAAAACCACCATGCCTGAAGTCGCCGAAGCGCAACCCGAACCACAACCGCACTATGAATCGCCCGAAATTTCACCGCCGGAAGTGAAGCAAAAACTCGACGCGGGCGAGCCGGTCATTCTCGTCGACGTGCGCCAGCCCGAAGAAATTGAAATCTGTCACATCGAAGGCGCGGTGAACATCCCCATGATGGATGTCCACGAGCGCTACAAAGAAATCTCTGACGACCCCAACGCCGAGATCATTGTCTTTTGCCACCACGGCTCACGCAGCATGCAAGTGATGCATCAATTGTGGGGATTGGGCTATCAAAACTGCAAGAACATGTCAGGCGGGATTCACGCCTGGTCGCTTGACGTCGACCCCAAAGTAGCGAGGTATTAATCACTCTGGCGGTTGGGCGATAAAACCGTCCATCGGGTTTTTGCTCTATTTTTTCTTGTCGGGATCCATATTTAAGGCTCATCCGGGATTTGGATATTTTCTCTCAAATTGAATTAAAATTTCCAGACACGCTCTCAGGGATGATTTTTTTATCGTTGTATTTGGCATGGGTACAACTCTGCTCGCTTCAGTGCGGCTCCGCCTTTTTGCACAGGCGCTCCCTGAGTTGCACCCATGCCTGAGTTGGATTGTCTATTATTGAAAGGACGAATATCGTTTTTTGACCCAATTCCAGGTCATCCAACAAGGGAAGTACTCAAATATCGGAAGAACCATATTTAACAACCCATGGTTTGGGTTGTCGGTCTCATTCGGGTGTAAAAATTCAATCCAACAGTACAGAAGACCATGTGGACTGTTATTAGATCACCCAGTCTTGGACATGTTCAGGCGGCAGTTCGCGCTCAATATAAATCACCATGGCGGCGTAGCGCTCGTCAGGCGGCGCGCCGATTTTGACTTCGACGATGTTGCCCGCTTTTCGCACTTGGGTTTCGGGATTGATCAGTTCGATGCGTTTTCCCATCGGGTGGCGCTTGACCCAATCGTTGCGTTCTTCGGCGTTATCGAATTGTTTACAACCCACCAAAACTTTATCAAAAGTCATAATGATGTGTTGGCGCTCGGACGTTTCGAGAAACTCATCGGGCGTTGTGTCGCGGCTGATGTCAGGCGCATACAACTCGACTTCTTCATTCACTAAATGCCAGCGTTCGACTGCGCTCATGGCCCGCCTCCCGAGTGGTTTTCTATTTCTAGTTCGTTCTGAAATGGTTGTCAATCGCGTCAAGCAGTGATTCAACCTTGGCGTGGGACGCTTCAACGGCGACAACAAAGCCCAAACGGCGCAATTCGCCCGTCGCTTTGGGGCTGATGCTGGCGGCGGGGACGGCGTTTGCCAATTCTCTGACGAACGCTTCTCCCGTGTCATCGACAAGCCGCTGAACCATCGACGCGCACGAAAACGCAATCAATGAAATTGATTGCAAATCTGATACCGAGCCAGGATTCTCAGACTTGCCCTCATCACGGGCCAATCGCAGGTCGAGATTCACCCCATGGCCTTGAAGCGAGTCAACCAGGTTTTGAGGCAACAACGGCGGCCCGGGCGATAACACCCGCTTTCCGCGTAATGAAACCGACGCCAACAACTGGCCGACCTGAACGGGCAGACACAAGGTGTCTTGGGTGTAGTCGGGCGTGAGGCCGAATGACTGAAGCGCCTTCTTGACCGACGCGCCAACCGCGATGATTTGTTTTCCCGCCAGCGAACGAGCATCTACGTTTTCACTCAGCATCGCCTGAAAGAAATGAGACACCGCGCTTGGCCCAGCGAACAGAAACGCGTCATAAGAATCAAGCGTGTTCCAGTCGAGCAGTTGTTCGGCATGGCAATCGTCATGTGAGTTCTCAGAGGGAGTTGAGGTGGGCAATTCGATCACGTTGGCGCCGCGTTCGCGCAATCCTGCGATCAAGCGCGGCTCTTCATATCGAGAGCGCGGCGCGGCGATGGTGCGCCCAAACAAGGGACGGGTCTCAAACCACTGCATTGATTCGCGCAAGCCAACCACGTCGCCGATGACGATTAGCGCTGGCGGACGCAGATTTGCGTCTTCCACCTGTTTCGCGATGGTTTGTAACGGCCCCGTAATGGTTTGCTGCTCTGGCGTCGCGCCCCAGCGGATGACAGCGGCGGGAGTTTGTGGGTCGCGCCCATGTTGGATTAACGCATCAGCGATTGATTGGATCGCATAGACGCCCATGAACACCACCAGCGTGCCGTCGACCTTGGCGAGCGACGCCCAGTTGACGGATGCGTTCTCTTTGAAGGCGTGTTCGTGGCCGGTGATGATATGGACGGATGTCGACAGGTTGCGGCTGGTCAAAGGGATCCCAGCGTACGCCGGCACCGCCGCCGCCGCCGACACGCCAGGCGCGACTTCAAACCGAACACCGCGCTGGTTGAGATAGATACACTCTTCGCTGCCGCGGCCAAAGATAAAGGGGTCGCCTCCCTTGAGCCGCACAACGGTTTTGCCCGCCAAGGCGTGTTGGGCCAACAGCTCGTTGATCGCCTCTTGGGGCATGGTGTGGCGCCCGGCGGTCTTGCCGACATAGATGCGTTCGGCTGAGGGCGGCGCCAGGGCGATAACTTCGTCGGCGACCAGGTTGTCATAGACCAACACGCCGCATCGTTGAAGCGCGTCGCGGCCTTTGATGGTCAACAGACCGGGGTCGCCCGGCCCAGCGCCGACGATATAGACAATGCCCTGCTTTGGCTCAGGCATTCAACCACTCCTTTCCGACACAAACGGCTATTCATTATTATAGGCGAGACTTTTATAGCCGTTGTCAATATAACGTGTGGATTGAAGGCGCATAACTGCATCTATCGCTGTCCGCCGCGGCAAATTCGGGGCGCGCTGGCCGGGATGTTTTTGAGGGCATTATGGTTTGAAATTGCCTATTGGAGTTCTAGCAAAAAAGGGAAAGAATAACAGAAAGCCATCTCAACACAGAGCCAATTGTTGAATGCGGCTTTAGGTGGTTATAAAACTATGGGCCTTTTACAACGACCGCCAATTTGGATGTATTCACTCGGCAACGCGGCGCTGGTCGCCGTGATTGCCATTACCCTGGTGTTTGGCTGGAGCGTATTCAGCCAGGCCGAGATCGACACATCAACGCTTGACCGCCAGCGTGAAACCATGGTGCGCACCCAGATCGAAGCGCGCGACATCAAAGACCCAGCTGTTCTCAAAGCGATGCGCAACGTCAAGCGCCATTTGTTTGTGCCCCGTGGGCTGGTTCACCGCGCTTATCGCGACCACCCGCTGCCCATCGGCGAAGACCAAACCATCTCACAACCCTACATCGTCGCGCTGATGACGACGTTGTTAGCCCCAAAACCGGAGCATGTGGTCTTAGAAATCGGCACCGGCTCAGGCTATCAGGCGGCGGTGTTGGCAGAGATCGTCGACCAGGTCTATACCATTGAGATCGTCGAAAAACTCGGCAAGCGCGCCAAAAAATTGCTCAACGGTCAACTTGAATATTCCAACATCAACGTGCGTATTGGCGACGGCTATGAAGGCTGGCCCGAACACGCCCCCTTTGACGGTATCATCGTCACCGCGGCGCCTGAGAAAGTCCCCCAGCCTCTCATCGACCAGCTCAAAGTCGGCGGGCGTATGGTCATCCCAGTTGGAAAAGGCGAGCAACATTTAATGATTTTTCAGCGCAACGACGATGGCGTGGTTCAGCGAAATATCCTGCCGGTTCGTTTTGTCCCCATGACCGGAAAAGCCCAACCAGACTGACTCCCCTAAGAAGCGTCACCATTTTGGCGCCGTATTTTCATGTATGTATAAATAATGACGGCGCTCAGGTGTGTAATATCTGAGCAAGTTCCGACATTTTCGTAAGATTCAAGGCTCCTAAGTAAAGTGATTCTAAGATACAACACGAAAATGCCGTAAGTAATCAAAATGGAATACACGACAAAACCTTTGGTGAAAAAGGGTGGATTCGACTGTTTGTTTTTGAGCATACAATACTTTGTGAACAGTAGGTATGAGGCGTATTTATGATTGCAGAAGCATCCAAACAAGCGGCTCGTAAGCGAGATGAATTCAACCAGTCTTCTCATCTAAATGATATATCGTTGTTGTCGTCTATCAGCAAACAGCTCGACGAAAATGCTGCGCTTGAGTCGATGGCTGATCCTATCTTAAAAGCGCTCGCCGACCAATATGGCCTGCTACAGAGTTTTGTGGCTGTCTACAACCGCTATTCAAATGAGGTCGTTGTCGAATCATCGTATGGCCTCTCGACCAGCCAGCGCGAACGCGGCCGCTACCGCATCGGCCAAGGCGTAACCGGCCGCGTGGTCCAGTCCGGACAGCCAATCGTCTCACCCAGCGTCTCTGAAGAGCCGGAGTTTTTAAACCGCGCGGGCGCCGCCAAGATGCCCCGCAAGAAAGACGTAGCGTTTTTGTGCGTACCCATTAAATGGGGCGGCGAAACCATCGGCGCCCTAGGCGCCTACCGCCTGCTTGAAGACGAAGTGTCGACCGAAGACGACATGAGGCTGCTGTCGATCATCGCCTCAATGATCGCCCACCCAGTGCGCATGCGCCAAACCGCCGTCGAAGAACGCATGGGCATGGTGCAAGAAACCATTTCGCTTCAACATGAGTGGAACACCCGCTTTCGCCTCGACAATATGGTGGGCAACTCAGATGGAATGTTGCGCGTGTTTGACCGCATCGCCCAAATCGCCCCCAAAGAATCAACCGTGTTGCTTCGCGGCGAGCACGGCGTTGGCAAAGAACGCGCCGCCCGCGTCATTCATAGCAACAGCCCGCGCAGCGCACGCCCCTTTGTTATTCTCAACTGCGCCCAGCTGACCGAAGACAGCCTCGATCGCGAGTTGTTCGGACAAAACGCCGACAATGGCTCCCCCCGAAAACTCGGCCTGATCGAACAAGCCGAAGGCGGCGCCTTGTTCATCGAAGAAGTCAGCGACTTCGCCCCTGCGCTTCAAGTCAAACTATTGCGCTTCTTAGAATCAGGCGCCTATGAACGAACCGGAGGCGACGGCGTCGAAAAAGGCAACGTGCGCATCATCGCCGCCAGCCGCCGCGATTTAGAATCACTCTGTCGCGAAGACCGCTTTCGCCAAGACCTGTATTACCGCCTGGGGGTGTTCACCATCGCGTTGCCGCCGCTGCGCGAGCGAAAAACCGATATCCCCCTGTTGGCCGACTACTTTATTGATAAATTCAGCCGCGCCAACCGAAAGAGCATCTACCGCATCTCGTCGCCCGCTATCGACCTGCTGATGCGCTATGACTGGCCGGGCAACGTGCGCGAGATGGAGAACTGTTTCGAACGCGCCGCCCTAGTGTCTAACAACGGCGTGATTCACGCCCACCACATGCCCGCCGCCTTACAAAACACAGGCGGTCTCTCAAATGGACAAAACGAGACCCTACAGGCGATTTTAGATAACGTTGAGCGGGAAATCATTCTGGAAGCGCTCGAAGCGGCGCGCGGAAATCAGGCCAAAACCGCCAAAGCGCTTGGCGTCACCGAACGCGTGATGGGGCTTCGACTGAAAAAACACGGCATTGACCCCAAACAGTTTCGCATAAGCAAATAACCAATCATCATGACCAGTGGCGCGACCACCAGTATTTCACCATATCCGTGTTAATATCAAGAATCGCAGTGGGGTCGACGCGGCCAAAAGTCACATCAATCGCGATCTTAAACATATACGGCTCTTTCTCGACGCGAACCACCCGGCCCTTCATCGAATTCTTGTCCGCCTGAATCATAGGCTTCGACATGGTCTTCTTGTTAGAAAAGACACAGATCACGTCCTGCCCGGTCGCCAATGCGTGAATGGATTTCAAGAGCATGCCCGTCTTGCTGACGTTGACTGTCTTGCATTGCACCACCTGTTCGGTGTCGATCACAAACACAAAACAATTCAGCTGAAGGTCAATTCGCTTCTCGCGCTTTTTCTCTCGGCGCGGCGAGGGCTTCACGGGCGAATTGGGGTCGCCCTTGGTCGCCTTGGGCCGCGGCTTAATTTTCTTTACCGGCTTCTTCCAAAACATAGTTTATTTGATACCTAGTACAGCTAATCTATATTGAATCTTTATCTGTATTTAACGCTGGGCCCTTCGGGCGCGCGGATACTCTGCTTATCAAACGATCTTTCTATCAAGAACTGATTGCATAATTCGTTTCCACTCATTTCATCTTCTATCACTCAGCCCTTCGCGCGCGCGGATATTCAGCTTGTCATTTTTTTGGTGGGCTGTTCGCTGCGGCGGACGAGCCCACCCTACCAAGGTTTCACGATTACTACATATCAACCAGCCTAATTTCTCCCAACCATGCCCCCCTTAAAAAGGGGGGAAGGCGCCTAGCGCCAGGGGGGATCAACGAGACATCTCAATCACTTGCGAACACAGCGCGCAGGGCGGCCTCGCCGCCTGTTGCGTTTCGCTTAATTCACAATTCTGGCATCATACCCAATCGGTATGTATCACTCAGCCCTTCGGGCGCGCGGATATTCAGCTTGTCATTTTTTTGGTGGGCTGTTCGCTGCGGCGAACGAGCCCACCCTACCAAGGTTTCACGATTACTACATATCAACCAGCCTAATTTCTCCCAACCATGCCCCCCTTAAAAAGGGGGGAAGGCGCCTAGCGCCAGGGGGGATCAACAGTTTAGGCCTTACCCCACCACGTCGAAACATCATCCCCAGGCGCAATTCGCCGTATATTCAAGTATCGAATAAGAATAAACAAAGTTGAGACGTATTTTGGCAATCACAAAAACGCCGCCCCTGAATACACAAGAGCGGGGTTAGCAATTCTAAATTCAGCGCACTTTTCATCACGGCTTTTGGGGGGGGCGTCTCTGTGAGCGCCTGTGCAAATGGGCGGCAGCCCACACCGAAGCGAAGAGAGGCACACCCGAAGCCGAAAACTCTATTCTTCGTAATTGCGTTGCAGTTTCTGAACAATCGACGCGTCAGCGAGCGTAGTGGTATCGCCCAGGGCACGGCCTTCGGCGATGTCGCGCAATAACCGCCGCATGATCTTACCGCTGCGCGTCTTCGGCAGGTCAGCCGAGAAAATGATCTTCTCAGGCCGGGCAATTGCGCCGATTTTTTGGACGACGTGGTCTTTCAATGACTTTTCAAGAGCTTGGCCCATTTCGAAGCCTTCTTTAATGGTGACAAACGCCGCGATGCTTTGCCCCTTCAGTTCATGTTCGATGCCAATGACCGCCGATTCGGCGACCGCATTGTGGTCGACCAGCGCGCTTTCGACTTCCATGGTCGAGATACGGTGGCCGGAGACGTTAATCACGTCATCGACACGGCCCAGGATCCAGAAATAGCCGTTTTCATCGCGCTTGGCGCCGTCGCCCGCGAAGTAGACGCCGTCATATTTGCTCCAATACACCTCTTTAAAGCGCTCGGGGTCGCCCCAAATGCCGCGCAGCATGGAAGGCCACGGCTCTGTAAGAACCAGATAGCCGCCGCCGACGTCAATGTGATCTCCTTCTTCTGTCACGATATCAGCCGTCACACCCGGGAACGGCGTCGTCGCCGAGCCAGGCGTAGTTTGGGTGATGCCGGGCAGCGGCGTGATCATGATCGCGCCGGTTTCGGTCTGCCACCAGGTGTCGACAATCGGGCAGCGTTCGCCGCCGATGACTTTGTGATACCACATCCACGCTTCGGGGTTAATCGGCTCGCCGACCGAACCCAACAGCCGCAACGACGACAAGTCGTGTTTCTTGGGTTCTTCCTCGCCCCATTTCATAAAGGCTCGAATCGCGGTCGGGGCGGTATAAAAGATTGACACGCCGTATTTCTCGACGATTTCCCAGAAGCGGTCGCGGTCGGGCCAATCAGGGGCGCCTTCATACATCACCTGGGTGGCGGCGTTGGCCATGGGGCCATAGACGATATAACTATGGCCGGTGACCCAACCGATATCGGCGGTGCACCAATACACATCGCCGCGTTTCAGGTCAAACACCTGGTCGGTGGTCGCTGTTACTCCGGTCAGGTAGCCGCCGGTGGTGTGCATGATGCCCTTGGGTTTTCCGGTAGTGCCTGAGGTATAAAGAATGAAAAGCAGGTCTTCAGCGTCCATCGGTTCGGGTTCACAGTAGGTGTCCGCTTCTTGCATGAGGCGGTGATACCAATGGTCGCGGCCTTCTTTGATATGCAGCGGAAAGTCGCCGCGTTTAACGACAACAACATGCTCAATGGTCGGGCATTCGCGCAAGGCGATGTCAGCGTCGTGTTTGAGCGGCAGCAGGTTGCCGCGGCGGTAGCCGCCGTCAGCAGTAATCAGAACAGTCGATTCGCAGTCGTGTATGCGGTCTTTGAGCGCGTCGGGGCTAAACCCGCCAAACACCACGGAGTGAACAGCGCCGATGCGCGCGCAGGCCAACACGCCGATGGCGAGTTCGGGGATCATCGGCATGTAAAACGTCACCCGGTCGCCCTTTTTGACGCCCAGCGACTTGAGGCAATTGGCGAACTTGTTGACTTCGCGGTATAGGTCCCAATAGGTCAGGGTGCGCTGGTCGCCGGGTTCGCCTTCCCAGATAATGGCGGCGCGGTTTCTCAGGCCGTTTTTGATGTGGCGGTCAACGCAGTTATAGCAGGCGTTCAGTTTTCCGCCGACAAACCATTTGGCGTTGGGGGCGTCCCATTCGAGGGCTTTGTCCCAGGGTTGAAACCAATCGAGGTTGTTCGCCATTGTTTCCCAATAGGCGATTCGGTCTTTGGCGGCGAGTTCGTAGATGGCGTTGTCGTTTACGTTGGCTTTTTCGGCGAACTCTTTGGGCGGGTCAAAGTGGCGTTTTTCTTCCAACAGCGCGTCAATGGTTGCGGCGTGTTTATCACTCGACATAATTCAAGACTCCTCATTCGCGGTCCATTCATTCGTCCTCCCTGGATGCCGAGTGCAGAGATGCAGTGTTATAGCCTAGCACAATGGGCGCATGGCTCTATGGGCGCGCAGGCGACATTCCATCCCAATGTCATGCGTGTACAATACTCATTCGCTACACCGAACAAAGTCGGAGGTATAGAAAAAATGAACAGATTCAGGCCCTTGGCCGCGGTCGCGGCGTGTTGGATTTTACTGGCAGCCGCTGCGGCGCCGATCCACGCACAAGAAAGCGCTGACGCAAACCCCGCAAGCGCAAAAAAAATCCCCCTCGATACAGTTCTCGCCAAATATGATGACCAGGTATTGACGCTTGGCGAGTTTTTCTATCACAACAAAGACGGGCTGCGGGCGCTCTATCAAGCCCCTGAAGAAGCTCGCGGCAACGAACTCAAAAACTTCATCCAACGCACGTTCTTTGAATTCGCGCTTCTCGCCGACGCCATGAAAAACGGCATGGCGACCGACCCGGAGTATGTCAGCAACAAAAAAATCATGGAGTCAGATTATCTGTCCCGGCTATACACCTTTAAAGAATTCACCCAGACATTTGACCCCACTGACGATGAACTTCGCGAACTCTATGAAGAAGTCAAAGAAGAAAAATATTACGACCCGCTTTCGTTCTCGTTCCGCCACATCTTTTTCAGGACCATCGACCTGCCCGAAGACCAGCAACGCCAGGCGTTAGAAAACGCCAAAGAAGCGGCGGGGCTGATTCGCGGCGGTTCAGACTTCTCGACGGTCACGGAACTATACTCAGACTCAGAACGCAAAGCAGACGTCATCAAAAAAAAGTCGCGCAAAGACGCGCCCGAACAGGCGATTAACCCCATTCTTGAAGACGCGCTATTGGCGCTCGAGCCAGGCGAAGTCAGCGACATCATCAAAACCAAATATGGCTATGAGATTCTTGAACTCGTGTCGCTGCAGCCCGCCAATTATAAACCACTGGCCCAAGTCGCGACTGACCTCAAGGCCCAACTTCGCCAGAAACAATTCGAAGCCTGGCGCAAGGAACTCATTGATCGTAAGTGGGACGCAATGGTCAAGAACTTCAAGCCTGATGTGATCTTTGATGAAGACGCCGAACGCGACGCCGTCGTCGCAACCATCGGTTCGACGCCCGTCACAAAGTTTGATTTCGAAAACTCGCGCCCCGCCGGCTCCGCCAAACAAGAGGGCGAGAGCGAAAGCGAATATCAAGAGCGGGTGGTTGACGCCTATAAAACCGGATTCATCGCCCAGATGTTGTTCAGCGAACTGGCCCGCGACAAGGGGTATGAACAAATCCCGGCGTTTGAGTTGCTGTCGCGATTGTATGTCGTCGGTAAGGTGCAACAGGTATGGTTTAATAAGAAGGCGGAGAAACACTTTGAGAAAAACCCCATCACGGAAGAAATGAAGATTGAGTTTTATGAAAAGAACAAGCAACTGTTTCGCAAGCGCCCCAAAGTCCATCTCAAAGAGATGACCTTCCATTTGCCTGCATATGAACCCGAATCGAAGTATGAGCAGTTTAAAGCCGACGCCGCCGCCAAAGAAAAAGCCCAAAAAGCCTATGAACGCCTTCAAGCCGGTGAAGACTTCTCAAACGTCGCCCGCGAAATGTCAGAGAGCGACACCGCCGCTGACGGCGGCGACTTAGGCGTCATCGATTCGTCAACCGACCTGCTGCCCAGCACCATTGTGTCACGCGCCTTAAAATTAGGGGTCAACGCCCTGCCCGACGGGCCGCAAAAATATGACAAGGCCTATTATCTCTATACCGTTGTTGAAACGCTGCCCGACGAATTTCAGCCGTACGACTCAGACAACGTTCAAAAACAAATCAATGTACGAATTAAACAAATGGCGCAAAACCTGTATTACCAATCTCTGCGCGATGAAATGGTTGATCCTGACAAAGTCGAATTAGTCTATGACGACTTTTGGGATATGGACCCCAGCCATTTGGAGCCGCTGGATTATTCGCTGCCGGAAGAAAACTAACATGGCCTATCCATACGAGATTACCCGTCGAGACTGGTTATCGTTCGCGGGCGCCGCTTGTTTGGCGCCCGCGTTTTCATTCCATGCCAACGCCCAACCTCCGCTGCGCTTCGGCATTGTCGCCGACGCCCATTATTGCGACGTTGCGCCGCGCGGATCACGCCATTACCGCGAGTCGCTCGCTAAGATGCGCGAATGCGCCGAGTTCATGAATGATGAAAAGGTTCACTTTCTCATTGAACTGGGCGACCTCAAAGACCAGGATTTAACGCCCGTCGAAGAAAATACGCTCCGCTACTTAGAACAGATCGAAGCCGAGTTCAGCCGCTTCAATGGCCCGCGCTACCACGTCTTGGGCAACCATGACCTCGACAGCATCTCAAAGCCGCAGTTTTTTGGCCGTGTTAAAAACACAGGCGTACCGAATACAAAATCCTACTACTCGTTTGACCGCGGCAGCGTCCATTTCGTTGTTCTCGACGCCTGTTACACCTCAAGCGGCGCCGCGTATGACCACGGCAACTTTGACTGGACCGACGCGAATATTCCACCCGATGAACTCGAATGGCTCAAACAAGACCTTCGCCAAGCGAAGGGGCCGTGTGTGGTGTTTACTCATCAACTGTTAGACGGTGAAGGGTCGGTCTATATCAAGAACGCAGAGGACGTGCGCGGCGTTCTCGAAGAATCACAAACAGTCCAAGCGGTATTTCAGGGCCATCATCATGAGGGACAATACACCAAGATCAACGGCGTTCACTATTACACCCTCAAGGCGATGGTCGAAGGCAGCGGCGCCGCGAACAACTCATACGCCATTGTCGAGGCCAAACCCGATGGTTTAATCGTGACGGGATACCGAAAAGCCGTCAGTCAAATGATTGGCTGACGGCGTTCTAGACCAGCGCCTCATGGCGGAACAGGCGCTTAGATCGATTGCGGCGGCTGGGTGCGTTCAATTCGCGGCAACAGCGAGTCAATCAACCCAAAGCGATAGTCGTTGCCGACCTTCCAGATATACAAGAACGCCACCGTAGCGACCAAGAGAAACCCGACCAGACAGACCGCAAACCCACGGCGAATGTAGCGCTGCTGGTTGTCCGTAAACCATCGCGCGTGTTTGGCCAACACGTCGGCTTCATAGGCTTCGTCTTCAGGCCCAAACGCCACTTGCGCCATTTCGGGCGGGATGCGCCCCGGCAACAGCGGCGGCACATGGCCGGCGTCAAGCGCCTTCAGGCGCCATACCAACCACGGGTTGCGGGTGGCCATCAGATACATTTCGCTCTGATTTTGGTTTTTTTCGTTGGACATGGTCTTACCCTCTTTCATCAAACAACTACGGCTTATGTCTCACGGCGTCGCCCAGACAGAACCATGAAACCGTTTCCCCGAACGTTACTTCGGGAGCGAACGCGTATCACCACACAGTGGTGTTGTTACTCGATGTAGGAGAAAACCTCCGTGTTTTCCCCTACATTCAAACGCCGGCGATTGGTCCGAATGTACGTCATATCTTCTTTCAATCGTCCACTTTGCCGCTGTGATTCGCAGAGTATCAGCGCGCCCGAAAGGGCCCAGCGCTGGATACAGCAAGCAAAACCCGAACGACACGTTTTGCTTAGCGCATCACAGATACTGTGTTCACACAGTGGAGTGTTTCGCTCGGTAACGCAACCAGAGATTGCGTGTCGTCGAACCAATCCGACTCCCTCAAAACCTCAATCAAGTCTTCGCCAATCGGCGAAGAAACTGGCCCCGCATTGTTGATGGGCGCTTCAAGCGATAATGCGGAGCCCGTTCGGTCGCACCCGAATACCTGAAGCGCTTTCCAGAATCGTCAACGCATATATATAAGGCAACCGCCATACCAAGCCGGCATGAAAAAAAGAGAAGTTTGTAACCTTTTTTGTTTCAGCGAGTTATAATCAGGATGCGGTATAGCCCCGAATGAGGTCATACGCCTGACCTATGGCAATTATTTCCGGACGCAGACTTGATGAGTCAAAAATTTCCTGATACAGCCTTCGCCATACCATTGGGCTTATACCTTCACCTGCCATATTGCCAGACAAAGTGCACGTATTGTTCGTTTGTATCGGGCGCGCCTCAGTCTGACAGCGAGATCGACCGCTATTTGGATGCGCTGATTGTCCACCTGCGGTCTGGCGCGCGTTTGGCCGAAGATCGCGAGTTAACCACCGTTTTTCTTGGCGGCGGCACGCCCAGCCTGATGGGGGCTGAGCGGCTAGTGCGATTATTCGAGGCCGTCCACGATGCGTATTCAGTCTCAGCCAGGGCAGAAATCACCATCGAAGCCAACCCCGAAAGCGCGACTCAGGAACTGGTTGAGGCGCTGCGCCCGCTTGGCCTTAACCGCGTCAGTTTAGGCGTGCAGTCGTTTCATGAGGACGAGTTAGCGTGGCTGGGGCGAGTGCATTCAGTTGCCGGCGTCTACCGCGCTATCGAAGCGGCGCGCGCCGCGGGCGTCGACAACCTCTCGCTCGATCTCATCTTTGGGCTGCCCAATCAAAGCGAAGGGCGCTGGCGCCAGTCGGTCGAACGCGCCATCGCCTGCGGCATCGACCACTTTTCGTCGTATGCGCTGTCATATGAAGAGGGCACGCGGCTTCACCGCCTGCTTAAACAAAACAAGATTGCTCCAGCAGACGATGAGCGCTATGAAGCGATGTATATCGGCCTTCGCGAGATGATGGCCGAGGCGGGCTTCGAGCAGTATGAACTCTCAAATTGGGCCAAACCCGGTAGGCGCTGTGAACACAACTCAATCTATTGGCGGCGCGATGACTATCTAGCCTTTGGCGTCTCGGCCCACGGGTGGATCAATGGGTTGCGCTATGGCCTGGTCAGAAACCCCAATCAATATGTTGAACTCATCGAAAACTCAAAGCCTGACCAAACCGTTTTACCGTTTGGAGAACCATTGTTAGACGAACACAAAACGCTCTCCTCAGACGAAGCGGCGTCAGATGCTATGATCTTCGGGCTGCGAATGACAGACGGCGTTGACCTGGCCGCGTTTGAATCGCGGTATGGATTCACGCCGTTTGAGCGCTGGAGCGCTGCCATTCAAACATTGCAAAATAGAGGGTTAATTGGCTCTAACGGCCAGCGCGTCTGGCTGACGCCAGAGGCCTACTTTATCAGCAACGAAGCCCTGGTGCATTTTTTGTAGAAAATACTGGCCCCCTCTAGTTCCTCTTCTCCCAAAGTTGGAGGGGGGGAGGGGGCAAATCAACGGCTTATTCAGTCTCGATACTGACTTTATGCGACGGTTCTATCAGATTACGACAGATAAATTAAACAACTTTCTCTGGGGCCGGGCGCTGGTTGGCCACCTCTCGCGCTATCGGCTTGTCTATGAAAATGTTGAAGCGCTTTACATCGCGCTGATCTTGGCGTTGTTCATCAAAAGTTTTCTGTTTGAGGCCTATAAGATTCCATCAGCGTCCATGCATGACACCCTGCTCGAAGGCGACCGCATCTTCGTCAACAAGATGGTGTACAACATATGGGACGTCTCAGTCGGCGACATCGTAGTCTTCAAAACCAAAGGCATCGCCCCCATCGATGAACCAGACAAGCCCTATTACATCAAGCGCGTGGTCGGCCTGCCCGGCGATCTGGTAGAAATTCGCGACGGCTACATCTATCGCAACGGCGAGCGGACTAAAACGCCGCCGTTTTTTCGCGAGAATTACTACATCCCAATTGATAATTTCAAGCGTTTGTTTGAAGTGCCGCCGGGACAGGTATACGTTTTTGGCGATAACAGTTTTAATAGTCATGACAGCCGCGCCTGGGGCGGGGTTCCAATTGAGAACCTGGTCGGCAAAGCGTTTTTTCGCTTTTTCCCGCTTGACCGCGTCGGCCTGATTGAGGGCGCGCCGCCAGTTCGCGCCAGCGTACGCCGCCAGTTGGAGTTTGACTAGAAGTCGCCATGACGTTTTGGTTGAATGAAACCTAAGATTGAGTAGCACTAATGAGGATATCGCCATGATGCGCTTTTATGCTTATGTTGCTGAAAAGATGAAAAACTACTTGTGGGGGCGCGCCGCGCTCAACCACATCTCGCGCCACAGATGGTTTTACGCCAACTTTGAGGCGCTCTATACCTCGTTGGTCATCGTCTTGATAGTAACAGCGTATATCATCATCGCCTACAAGATTCCATCGGCGTCGATGCATGACACCCTGCTCGAAGGCGACCGCATCTTTGTCGCCAAGTTTTTGTATAATTTTAACGACGTTGAAGTCGGCGACGTGATCGTGTTTCGCACCAAGGGAATCGAAGAGATTTATGAAGCCGACAAGCCCTATTACATCAAGCGAGTGGTTGGCCTTTCCGGCGATGAGATCCGCATTCACAACGGGTTCATCTACCGCAACGGCGAGTTGCTCAGCGAGCCGGATTTCTTCTTAAAAAATTATTACGTTCCCTATCGGTCTAGATCACGGTTTATTGTGCCTGAGGGCGAGGTGTTTGTGTTTGGCGACAATAGTTACAACAGCCGCGATAGCCGCGATTGGGAGGGCGTCCCAATTGAGAACGTGGTCGGCAAGGCGTTTTTTCGCTTTTGGCCGCTGAGCCGGGTCGGCCTGTTAGAGGGCGTTCCGCCCGAACGCGCCCGCATCAACCGCGACAACGCCCCGCCGCCGTTGACCTCCAGCGTCTTTCAAAACGGATAGCGGGCCATGGTCGACACCCTGCTCGCCATTGATATCGGCAACTCGCGCCTCAAGTTCGCCGCGTTTGGCAACGGCGACCTGTTGCGCCAAGACTACCTGCCCGCGCTGCCTGAATACGCCGAAAAAATCTGTCACGAAGCGGCCTTATGGAACGAAGAATTCCACTTCACCGATTCGATCATCGCCTCGGTGTCGCCGCGCCTGGGCGACCTGATCGTCACTCGCATCGAACACGAAACCGGCCTGGCGCCAATCGCAGTTGAGCCGCTCAAACAAGACTTGCTACCGCTCAAGGTTGACCGCCCTGAGACGGTCGGCGTCGACCGCGTGGTGAATTGTTTCGCCGCGCTTCATCTTTATGGCGCTCCCGCCATCGTGATCAGCATGGGCACCGCCACCACCTTCGAGGCCCTTTCAACTGACGGCGAATACCTGGGCGGCGCTATCGCCCCCGGGGTGAAAATTTCGCTCGAAGCCCTCAGCCAGCGAACCGCGCTGCTGCCGCCTGCGGTGTGGAAAAAGCCCGACCGCCTCATCGCCAAAACCACTCTCGCCCACATGGAATCGGGCATGTATTACGGCTCGCTCAGCCTCATCGAAGGCATGACGCGCCGCATGAAACAAGAACTAGGCGACGGCGCCAAGATCATCGCCACCGGCGGCATCAGCGAACTTCTGGCCGAAGAAAACGTTTTTGACATTCTCGACCCCACCCTCACCCTCAAAGGCCTCAATCTGGTGTATACGGAGAAGATAGTAAAAACAGAATAGAACCCTGTGTTTTCGATTTTTTTCCGCTTTGGTTTTGTCATAAAGCGTGTCATAATGGTTGTTTGCCGCTGAACCAAATTGAAAGAAGCCGTTTGAATGACTGAACCGACCGCCTACCCCTCAGGCACTGACCTGCGTATCCTGCTGCAAGACTGCCAATGCGGCGACGGCCTGCTGAGACAACCGGGCGCCGCCTCACCGCTGTTGCGCAAGGCCGTTCAGTCGGTCGGGTTTCAAGATTTGACCGAAGCCAGCTACGCGTTTGACGAGGGCGGCTATACCCTGGCGATTGTTCTCGCCGAATCTCACCTGGTGGTTCACACCTGGCCCGAATTCAACAACCTGGTGTTGGTCAATGTCAGCGTATGCGATTTTCTGCGCCCCAATCGTGAGCGTACGTTGAAACTCGCCGACGAGCTGCGCCGCGTGTTTCAACCGAAACGTCATCTTGTCGAAGAAAGCAGCATGGCCCCGCGACTGCAAGACAAGCTGGTCGCGGGCCATGGCTACTACGTTGAGATCGACAAACTCATCGCCTCGCGCAAAAGCGAATTTCAATCCATCACCGTCGCCGACACTCCCGTGTTTGGCCGCTCGCTGGTCATTGACGGCGTCTTTCAGGTCAGTGAAGCCGACAGCGCCTTCTATCATGAACCATTGGTGCATGTCCCTATGTTGGCCCATCCCAATCCTCAGACGGTGATGATCTGCGGCGGGGGCGACGGCGTGGCCGCCAAAGAGGTGTTGCGTCACCCGTCGGTCGAACGCTGCGTCATTGTTGATATTGACCCCGAAGTGGTCGATATCTCGCGCACAACGCTATCGGCGCTTCATCAGGGCGCATTAGACGACTCGCGGGTAGAGATTTGTATCGGAGACGCCAAAGACCACCTCAGTCATCTCGACGGCCAGTATGATGTGATTTTGGTCGACAGCACCGACCCAGTGGGCTGCGGCGAGCCGCTCTTCACCCAGGAATTTTATCGCGACCTCTCGGGTTGTCTGGCCGATGACGGCTGGCTGGGGCTTCACGTCGGCTCGCCCTATATCATCGAAGAAGAATCGGCCCGGGCGGCGGCGAAAATCAACCAGGCGTTTCACCGCGCCGACCCCTATCTTCAGTATGTCCCTAGCTACGCCTCGATGATGGGTTTTATGATTTGTCAGAACCGAGACGAATTGCTGCCCAGCCCGGGCGCCTTACAGGAACGAATCGACGAACGCGAGCTGACCGGCCTCGAACTTCTCACCCCTGAAACCTACGCCGCCATGTTCGCTATCCCGCCCAAATTGCAGCATGTGTTTCCCAAAGTGTCGGCGCAGGTATTCGCCTAGCCAAATCAACCACGTACCAGTGACGAAACCCTACGGACGGGCTATTGTATCTTGATCAAACAGGCCATCGTATTTGTTAGTCGCCTACTCATTCGCTGATTCAAAACCAAGGGCGTTTCTAAAGGAGCGGGGAGTCATGCCAGAACATCAAACCGAGCGCGTATCGCCAGTGTCAACGCGCGTCGCCTGGATCGTCGCAGCCATCGCGCTATTTGGAGCGTTCTTGCGCCTCTATCAACTCGACTACATGGCGTTTCACCACGACGAGTCGATCCACGCCTATTACGCCCACCAGATTTATCAGGGCGTCATGACCGCTTACAAGTATGACCCGACCTATCACGGGCCGTTTTTATATCACTACGGCGCGCTGTTCTTCATGCTGTTTGGCGACAGCGACTTCGCCGCCCGCCTGCCCTTTGTTTCATTTGGTATTTTGATGATGTATTTCGTGTGGCGGCTGCGGCCCTGGATCGGGACCTATGGCGCGTTGTTCTCAATGACCCTGGTCGCGCTCTCGCCAACGATGTCATACTTTTCGCGCTTCGCCCGCAATGACATCTATATCGCCACCGCCGCGCTGGGGGTGTTGTTGTTTGCGCTCGAATATTTTCGCGACCGCAAACACTCACAACTTGTCTGGATGACCTTCTGGCTCGCTTTAATGTATTGCATTAAAGAAAACTCGTATATGACGGGCTTTATTCTAGGCTCGTTTGTCACCGTCTACGGCGCCTATCTCATCATCAGCGCCGGCGGCCTGATGAGAAGCGACGCGCTCAAAGCGGTTTTCGTCGACCGCGCCCCCTTCGTAAAACTCACCGCGTTTTACGCCATCTTTTCTTGCGGCGCCTTCAGCCTAGTCTATTACGTCACTCGCGGCTTCGCTGACGGCGCGTATCCAAAAAATCCAAACTCATCTCTGGCGTTGTCGCACATGTACAACCTGCGCACCGCCTGGAGCGAATATATCTCTGAACACGCCTGGGTGCAGCCGTTTTGGCTGTTCTTGTTTGGCGGCGTCACCGTGATGGTGATTATCGCGCTGGCTTGGGTGCGCAGCCGCCTTGAAACCGCCGACCCGTCAGAGCCATGGCTGTCGCGAATCGCGAAGCACAACGTCGGCGTGTTGACCGCGATTCTGGTCGCGCTCACTACCTACGCGTTTTTGTTCACCACGATGGGCTACAACCCGGGCGGAATGAAAGCGGGCGTCATCGACTACCTGCTCTATTGGATGGGCCAGCAAGACAACCCGCGCATCGCCGGCGCGCCGACTTACTTTTTACCTCGCCTGTTTATTTATGAAATCGCTGCTGTGTTGGTTGGCGGCGTCGCTTACCTGGTCTATACCCTGCGGGCGTTCGGCCTGGCGGGGTGCATCAGTTTTCAATTCGTCATCGCCGCGGCGATTTACACCTACAGCCGTGTGATTCTTTATCCCGGCTCAAGCCTGGTGACAACCCTGTTGGTCGCGGCGATCTTACTGATTCTTTCTGGGTTGGCGCTGGTGGGCGCGTTTTTCTTCAACCCATTTCGCCAGGGCAATGAGAATGACGCACACGAGCCAGCCTTCGCGCTCGACGGCGTTCGCTCACTGTTTATCTATTGGACGCTGACATCGGTTTTGATCTACGCCATGTTGCATGAAAAAGTGCCTTGGCTTCTGACCCACCAAGCGTTCCCGTTGTTGATTCTGGCGGGCATCTTCTTAGGCGATGTGTTTGTGCGATTGAAACCCGGCGTAGCGCGAAACGCGTTTCTTGTAGTGGTGGTGGTGGTGTGCGCCTTTCAAGCGCGTACGTCGATCCTGCTCAACTTCTATAACCCAGACAGCCCGCGCGAGCTGATGGTCTACACTCAATCTGACCAGAGCGTCAAACGCCTGGTCGATGAGATGGAACGCGCGGCCTATCAGTTAGGCCCTGACTACCGCCCGGTGAACTCGAAAGCCCGCCCCAAGAAGCCCATCGCCGTCATTCACGACGACCCGGCGTCATGGCCCTATAGTTGGTACCTGCGCAACTACAACTTCATCACCATCAGTTCTCAACAGCTGCCGCCGTCAAACGCGGAAGGCGTTCCCTTTGCGATCTTGAATCCGGGCATTCAAGAACGCATGGCGCCCTGGACTAAAGGCAAGTACATCAAACAACAGATGCCCCACCGCGTCTGGTGGCCGATCGGCCAAAGCGAACTGCCCTTTGAATATTACCAAAACCGCAACCGCCCGATTGGCGAAGCGTTTGGCGCCTTGTGGCGCTATATGTTGCGTCGTGAAATGTGGAACGAAAATGACCCGTTGCTCAAACCCGGATCGTCTGATGTGGTGGTCTATCGCCGCCATCCATTCAAAGACCCCGAAACCCCGCCTGACTTGCCGAAGGGCTATGACCAACAACCGCGCCCGCTCGAAATCACCGCCCAGGTGGGCGGCTTTGGAACCGGCCCCGGCCAGTTTAACGAACCGCGCGGCATTGCGCTGTCGCCTGACGAGAAAACGCTTTATGTTCTCGATGCGCACAATGCGCGGGTTCAGGTGTTTGATTGTGAAAACGACCTTCGCTATGTCACTTCGTTTGGCGAGCTGGGAACCGGCGACGGCCAGCTTAGCGTACGCGGCGTCTCGCAATATGACCACGGCCCCAGCGGCGGCATCGACGTCGGGCCTGACGGCACAATCTATATCACCGACACCTGGCGCTACGTTCAAAACCAGAATGAACAAATCTTTGGCCGCATCGTCCGCTTGACCAAAGACGGCGAGCCATTGCCCAGCCTGGTTCCACCTGACGGGCCGTTCTTCTTCCCGCGCGGCTTGGCGGTCGATAAACGGGGCGTGCTCTATGTCGCTGACACAGGGGCGAACCGCATCGTCCGCTTCGCCCCAGACGGGACGTATTTAGGCGTGTTCTTACAAAACATTGTCAGAGAGCCCGTGGGCGTCATCATCGATAAAAAAGACGATACGGTGTATGTCTGTGACGTAGCGGGCAAGCGGGTCGTCGCCGTCAACCCAAGCGGCCAATTTGTCAAAGATTGGACCGTCTATGGCTGGGCCCCCAACAGCGAGGTTGCCATGCAGTGGATAGAGCCGTATATTGGGCTTGACCCAGCGGGCAACATTTTTGTGACCGATTCAACGGCCAACATGATTCATGCCTTTCTCAAGACACGAAACGAAGTTGTCTTGATAGGTGGAACCGGCTCGAACCCTGGTAACCTGAATCGGCCTAAAGATGTTTTGATTGACTCCAGATACCAGGTATATATTGCTGATTCAAAGAACAACCGGGTAATAAGAGGCATAGTCCGTTAGTTTCATGTAACTATAGTTGACTATTTGTTGTATTTTATTCACTATTTTATTTTAGTGGTTTCTAAAAATTTACTTCTTTTTCTTAAGATAGTTACTACAATGTAGCCATACTTAACATTGTGCGATTCAAATGATATGACAATTACTTTACAAGAAGCGCCCATAGACTTTTCATCGCTTAGAGAATCTCAATGTCTCGATAAGCCGAGAACTCTTCTCGCCTTGGGTTTAGATGATTCTGAAGCAGAGTCGCTGCAATACCTCAACGAGCTCGGCTATATCATTGAAAATGGCCGCAAGCGCAAAAACCTCTACGAACAGATCCTGTCTCAAATTCCTAATGTGTTAATCATTGACATTGACGTGCTCAGCAATGAAGCGATTGAATTAATTAAACAGCTCAAAGAAAACCCACTGACCTACACCATGCCCATCATCATCGTCTTGGGCAGCCATGACTTGTTGATGGAGATCGCGGTGTTAGAAGCGGGCGCCGAAGACTATGTCGTCAAACCGTTTTCGCCGAATGTGTTGGCGGCGCGCATCCACACTAGCATGCGCCGCAACATCCGCCTGCAGGTCTCGAATCCACTGACCGGGTTACCCGGCGCGCTGTATATCGAAGAACAAGTCACCCGGCGCCTTGAAGACGGCGCCCCGACCGCGTTGTGTTACGCTGATCTAGACAACTTTAAGGCGTTTAATGACCACTATGGCTATTCGCGCGGCGACAATTTGATTCGAATCTTGGCGACCATTCTTCACGAAGCGGTCAGCATGAACGGAAAACAAGGCGACTTTGTCGCCCACATTGGCGGCGATGATTTTGTCATGGTGGTGAATTACGATAACATCGACGCCGTCTGTAATTACGCCATTCGCAGTTTTGACGCGCTGGCGCCGTTTCAGTATGAGGAAGACGACATGAACAATGGCCACATCCTCGCCAAAAACCGCCAGGGCGAAGAGATGCGCCTGCCGCTGGCATCGGTGTCAATCGGGGTGGTGTCAAACGAAAAGCGCGACATTAAAACCTATCTAGAGATGACCGAACTCGCCGCTGAAATGAAAAAATTCACCAAGTCAGTCATGAAGGATGACCTAAACCGCAAAAGCATTTACCGCATCGACAAGCGCACACGGTAATCCAGGTTGTCTTCTCCTTTCCCCCGCTAGTCAACATGCTACACTTCGTGTTTGGCCTACGAGTTTTTTTCACCAACTAAGGGAGACGATTTATGCCAGCCCGCGTCTTTGTCACTCGCCAGATTCCACCGAATTCACTTGACCGCCTCACTCAGGCGGGAATCGACTATGACATGTACCCCGAAGACCAGGTCATCCCCCGTGAAGTCTTGCTTGAGTCGGTCAAAGACCGCGAAGGCGTGTTGTGCATCCTGACAGAAACCATCGACGCCGAAGTGTTTGACCACGCCAATAAAGCCAAAATTTTCGCCAACTATGCGGTCGGGTTTAATAACATTGACGTGGAAGAAGCCACCAAACGCGGCATCGCCATCACCAATACGCCCGGCGTATTGACCAACGCGACGGCTGACTTAACTTGGACGCTGATTCTGGGCGCCGCGCGCCGCGCCGCCGAGACCGACGTCTATCTTCGCGAAGGCAAGTACACCGGCTGGGGGCCCATGTTGTGGCTAGGCCAAGACGTAACCGAACGCACCCTGGGCATTATCGGTATGGGACGCATTGGCCAGGCGGTCGCCGAACGCGCCGCCGCGTTTCGCATGAAGGTTCTATATACCGACGCCGCTGACAACAAAGAATTCGAATCAAACTATCCGTTCGAAGCCCGCCGCGTCGAGATGGATGAATTGCTGAAAACCAGCGACATCGTCAGCGTCCACGTTCCATTGATGGACTCAACCCATCACCTCATTAGCGAAGCCGAACTGAAACAGATGCAACCGCATTCGATTTTAATTAACTCTGCGCGCGGGCCAATTGTCGATGAAGCCGCGCTGGTCAAAGCGCTCAAAGAACAGTGGATCTGGTCAGCCGGGCTTGATGTGTATGAAGACGAGCCGGTGGTGCATCCTGAATTGGTCAAACTGCCCAACACCTTGCTCTTGCCCCACCTGGGCAGCGCCACCATCGAAACCCGCACCAAAATGGGCAACATCGCCGTCGATAATCTGATCGCCTTTTTTGAGGGCAAAAAACCGCCTACGCTATTAAATGAAGAGGTTTGGACAAAGTGACTTCCACGATACAATCACTTATATGTCTCAAGTAAAAAGGTTGTTGGTTCACAATGGATTTATTGCAAAAAGGAAAACGGTATGCTCAGGCGGGGCGCTTCGAAGAAGCGCTCGACGCGTTTCTGTTGGCGCTTGAAAATGATAAAGAAAATCCTGATTTACATTTTTATCTGGGGCTGAGTTTCAGCTCGCTTGAAGAGTTTGAATACGCCAAACACCATTATGAAACCGCCCTGATGTTAGACCCCAACCACCAAAAGACCCAACTGGTGTTTGATAGCGTCAAAGACGTCGATGCAAAAACCCCGCCTGAACGAAAACTGATTCTCAAAGCCATCGCCAAGACGCGAAAAGAACAAGAAGGCGAAGGCTGCGAAGAGGCCCCGGCGCCGTTGCCGGATGGGCCAATCGAAGACAGCCCCAACTTTGAACCGCGCTTTAAGATGACCGATGACAAGTGGGAACAAGCCTTCCCCGCAGACGAGCTGGCCTCCGACAGACAATCTTCGGGCTTGATGAAGGTATTGGCGATCCTCATCGCTATCACCGCTGTCGGAGCGGCAGTGTATTTCTCTCTCAGTTATTTTTACCCAGCTGTTCAGTAGAATTATAGTAAGACCTATCAAACCTCTCCATTCTATATAGCGTTTCTCTTAATTCTTCGTTTTCAACACGTTGAATTATTCACCCCGCAAATAAACTTTGAAATTGGTAGTCGTTTGACACTCGCTTGTGATACTTTTCTAATCAAGTGAAAGTATCATACGCTCAATACAGAACTTTATGACCAATGTGAGCGACTA